>CAUDQR010000004.1 GCA_958451615.1 uncultured Collinsella sp.
TCATGCCGAAATGGCGCGAAGCACGCGGTTGACAAAACCATAGAGACACGTCCCATTACATCCCTGTCAACAACACGACATCGAGAATCGTCACGATGGCACCGATCCCTACAAGCAGCGCGTTGAGTGGACGCGAGTTGGCGAATTTGCCCATGACGCGGGGTGAACTGGTGAGCCGTATGAGCACAAAGACCGTAATCGGCAGTTGAAGCGACAGCAGTGCCTGACTCCAGATGAGACCTTCAAAAGGATTTGGGACGACTAGGCACGCCGTCGCTGCGCCGACGAAACAGGCCGCCACCCCGATCGAGGAATGTCGGTCGTGTATGTCGTATTCCTCGTCGAACATGCCCGCGGTGATGGTGCCCGCCGCCATACCCGCCGTCACACTACTCGAGAGGCCCGCAAACAGCAGCGCCACGGCAAAGATGGTCGAGCTTGCCGGGCCCAGAATGGGGGAGAGCGTGGCCGCTGCGACGGCGAGGTCGTCTACGACCATGCCGTGCGCAAAGAAGGTCGTTGCGGCCAGGATGACCATGGCCGAGTTGATTGCCCAGCCCACGCCCATCGAAAAGAGCGTGTCGAAGAGCTCGTAGCGCAGACGTTCTTCGATAACCTGCTCGCCTTGGCCTTCGAAGTGCATGGATTGGATGACCTCGGAGTGCAGAAAAAGGTTGTGTGGCATAACGACCGCACCCAGGACGCTCACGATAATCGCGGCAGAGCCAGTGGGCATACTAGGCGTGATCCAGCTTGCGGCGGCTTGCGGCCAGTCGACCTTGACTAGTGCAAGCTCGGCCAAAAACGAGAGTCCTACCACGCCTACGAAGGCGATGATCCAGCGTTCGGCATGCTTGTAGGAGTTCGTCATGAGCATCGCCATCGATACTGCCGCCACGATGACGCAGCCCGCGCGCACGGGCAGTCCAAAGAGCATTTGAAGGGCAATCGCGCCACCCAGGACTTCGGCCATGGCGGTGGCGACAGTCGCGAGATGGGCACTGGCGAGTACCGTGCGTCCAACGAAGCGGGGGAGGTAACGTGTCGTGGCCTCGGCAAGGCAGGTGCCCGTGGCGATACCCAGGTGCGCCGCGTTGTGCTGCAGCACAATGAGCATAATCGTGGACAGCGTGACGATCCACAGCAGCGCGTAGCCAAACTGCGAGCCCGCGGCCATATTGGAGGCCCAGTTGCCCGGGTCGATAAAGCCGACGGTCACGAGCAGCCCGGGGCCGATATGCCGCGCAATGTCTAGGCCTCCGTGACCACCGGTGCGTCGGGAGCCAAAGTGTTGTTTGAGATGGTTGAGCATGGTGCGCTCCTGCGTATGGGCGGCGTGACGTCGCATCTGGGTCGTGCGGCGCCACGCGTCGGATTTGGGTTGGGGCTACTTGTGCGCTTTGCCCTGATTGGCCACGGCGTCGATCTTGGCGGCGATGGTCGCCGGGTCGCCGATGTAGCGCTTGTCGAGGACGTTGAAATCGGTGTCGAAGGTGTAGACGAGCGGCACGCCGGTGGGGATGTTGACCTTGAGGATCTCCTCGGGCGTGAGGTGCTCGAGCTTCATGACGAGTGAGCGCAGGGAGTTGCCGTGTGCGGCGATGAGTACGCGCTTGCCGGCGAGCATCTGGGGGCGAATCTCGTCTTCGAAATAGGGCCAGGCGCGGGCGATCGTGTCCTTGAGGCACTCGGTATAGGGCAGCTGATCGGGCGCGACATCACGGTATTGCTCCTGGGAGTGGGGATCGCGCGCGTCGTCCGGCTCGAGTGCCGGCGGGCAGACATCGAAGGAGCGGCGCCAGATGAGCACCTGCTCGTCGCCGTGCTCTGCCGCGGCATCGGCCTTGTTGAGACCCTGCAACGCGCCGTAGTGGCGCTCGTTGAGCTTCCAGGATTTGATGACGGGCAACCACTCGCGATCCATTTGGCCGAGCACGATGTCGAGGGTGTGAATTGCGCGCTTGAGACGCGAGGTGTAGCAGACGTCGAAGTCGAAGCCCGCTTCTTTGAGGGCTCGACCGCCTGCTGCGGCTTCTTCGCGGCCCGTGTCGGTGAGTTCTACGTCGGTCCAGCCGGTGAACAGGTTGAGTTTGTTCCACTCGGATTCTCCGTGACGGATAAGGACAAGTTGCATTGTCTGTCGGTCTGCTCGGTGCGCCATAGGGGCCTCCTTGATCTGGCACGGTGTGCGTGCCGTTTGCTTGACGCCGCAAAGGATACCCGTTTTATGCTAAAAAGTTAACCATGACTAACAAAATTGTTGTATTTGAATGGGACGGTGAAAGGGGATTGCCGAAATGTCTTGATCTGTATTAACTAGGGATGGAAATTGGGTCTAGGTGTTACAGATCAAGACAGGAAGAAATGGTCCTATGGAAAATCTCGATCTGTAACAGCTGACCGCCAAAACCGGCCCTTCATGTTACAGATTGAGACATTCGGAACCGTCTCTCGAAAACATCTCAATCTGTAACAGTTAGTCGTCGAAATTGGGTCTTACTGTTACAGATTGAGATGTTTGAAGAGGTGAGTTTGCAGGCCGAACTTGGGGCCTATGTTGTCGCCCTTGAGGTCGGCGGTGTCCACTCGTAGGGCGTGCGTTACGCGATTGTTTCGAAACGGGCGGGAAACACAACGGGCCGGCGATGCTCCTACTATGCCTATTCAACTGACTGTCTAAATATCTAGGGGAGGATCGCGATGCAGGCAGATTCCGCTCAGCAGCAGGGCCTTTATCGCCCCGAATTCGACCATGATGCATGTGGCATCGGCGCGCTTGCCGATATCAACGGTGAGCGCCATCACCAGATTCTGGACGACGCACTGTCCATTCTGGTCAACTTGGAGCACCGCGGCGGCACGGGACTCGAGAAGAACACCGGCGACGGCGCCGGCATCCTGTTCCAGGTTCCGCATCACTTTTTCCGTAAAGAGGCTCAAAAGTGCGGCCAGATTCTGCCGGCAGAGGGCGACTATGGCGTGGCCATGCTGTTCTTCCCGCAGGACGACAAAGGCGTAGAGGATGCCCGCCGCGTGTTTGAGGAGGGCTGCGCCGAGGCCGGCGTGCCGCTGCTCTTTTGGCGCGAGGTGCCGGTCGACCCGCACGACCTGGGCGAGACGGCGCGTGCCTGCATGCCCACCATCCTGCAGGCATTCCTGGGCCGTCCGGACGACACGCCCGCCGGCGACGCCTTCGAGCGCCGCCTGTACGTGTGCCGCCGCACCATCGAGAAGAAGGCCGACGCCGAGTTTGCCCTGCGCGACAAGATCTTCTACGTGTGCTCCATGAGCTCGCGCACTATCGTGTACAAGGGCATGCTCGTCGCCACGCAGATGCGCCGCTTCTTCATCGATCTCAACGATGCCGCCGTCAAAACGGCCGTGGCGCTCGTCCACTCGCGCTACTCCACCAACACCACGCCCAGCTGGGAGCGTGCGCACCCCAACCGCTTTATCATCCACAACGGCGAGATTAACACCCTCAAGGGCAACGTCAACTGGATTCGCGCCCGCGAACCCAACCTGTACAGCCCCGTGCTGCAGCACGATCTTGAGCGCGTGATGCCCATCATCAACCGCGAGGGTTCCGACTCCGCGATTCTGGACAACGTGCTCGAATTCTTGGTCATGAACGGTCGCCCGCTCACGCGTGCCGCGTCCATGTTGCTGCCCGAGCCGTGGGACCACAACGATAGCCTGAGTGAGGAGCGCCGCGCCTACGACGCTTACCAGTCCATGCTCATGGAGCCCTGGGACGGCCCGGCGGCCATCGCCTTTACCGACGGTCGCACGCTGGGCGCCGCCCTCGACCGCAACGGCTTGCGCCCCGCCCGCTACTACGTGACGCGCGATGGCCGCTTTATGCTGGCAAGCGAGGTGGGCACCATCGAGGTGAGCCCCGAGAACATCCTGACGAGCGGCTGCCTGGGACCGGGCCAGATGCTCGAGGTCGATTTTGCCCGCGGCCGCGTGATCTACAACGACGAGCTGCGCGCCCGCTATGCCAAGGAGAAGCCCTACCGCGACTGGATTGCCGAGGAGACACTGACCGTCGACGCGCTCGATGAGCCCGCCGCGCCCGCGCCCGCCGAGGATGCCGAGGTGCCCGCCGCCGTGCGCATGGCCAAGCTCGGCTATCACTGGGATGATGTTGACGAGGTCGTGCGCCCCATGGCCCAGCAGGGCAAGGCCCCGCTCGCCTCGATGGGTATCGATGCGCCGTTGGCCTGCCTGTCCAAGAAGACGCGTTCGTTCTTTGACTACTTCTATCAGCTGTTCGCTCAGGTCACGAATCCTCCGATCGATGCCCTGCGCGAGCACATGGTGACTTCGACCACGCTCTACCTGGGCAACCACGGCAACCTGCTCGAGGATTCCCGCACGGCCTGTCAGCTGGTGCGCTTGGAGCGCCCATTGCTCAACGAGGAAGAGTTCGAGCATATCTGTGCCATCGACCGTGTTGGCTTTAAGACCCGTCGTTTCCGTGCCGTCTACCGCCGCGATGCCGGCGAGGGCGCGCTGCAGGCTGCGCTCAAACAGCTTGCCGAGGACGTTGAGGCTGCGGTCCGCGACGGCGTGAACATTGTGGTGTTGAGCGATCGTGCCGCTGCGGGCGAGGTGCCCGTGCCGTCGCTGCTCGCCGTGGGCTGCGTGCACAACCACCTGATCCGCGCCGGCGTTCGTACTTTTGCCGACATCGTGGTGGAGTGCGGCGACGCCGTGTCCCCGCACGACTTTGCGGCACTGGTGGGCTACTCCGCGAGCGGCATCTATCCGTACAACGCACATGCGTGCATCCGCGATCTGGCGGCACGCGGCGACCTGGACGTGACGGCCGAGCAGGGCATCGCCAACTACAACAAGGCTGCGACCGCCGGCATCGTCTCCATCATGTCCAAGATGGGCATCTCCACGGTGCAGAGCTACCATTCGGCGCAGATCTTCGAAGCCGTGGGCTTTACGCCGGAGTTCGTCAACGCGTACTTTGCCGGCACGGTGAGCCGTGTGGGCGGTATGGGTGTCGAGGACGTTGAACGCGAGCAAAACGAGCGCTACGACGCCGCGCTCGCTATCCTTAAGAGCCCGGCTCCCGATCAGCTGCCCACGCTGGGCCTGACCAAGTGGCGCCCGCTCGGCGGCGAGGAACACCTCATCGACCCCCAGACCGTCTACCTGCTGCAGACCGCCTGCCGTGAGGACAGCTACGACACCTTTAAGGAGTACAGCGCCCGCCTGCACCGCACCGGCCGTGCCGTGCGTCTGCGCGACTTGCTCGACTTTGATGCCAGCGGCCGCACGCCGGTTTCGCTCGACGAGGTCGAGCCCGCGCTCAACATCGTCCGCCGCTTTAACACCGGCGCCATGTCGTACGGCTCCATCAGCAAAGAGGCGCACGAGTGCATGGCCATCGCCATGAATCGCCTGCACGGACGCTCCAACTCGGGCGAGGGCGGCGAGGACCCGCGTCGCGAGACCCCGCTGGCTAACGGTGACTCCAAGAACTCCGCGATCAAGCAGGTGGCAAGCGCGCGCTTTGGCGTGACGAGCCGCTACCTGTGCAGCGCCTTCGAGATTCAGATCAAGATGGCCCAGGGCGCCAAGCCCGGCGAGGGTGGCCACCTGCCCGGCAAGAAGGTCTACCCCTGGATTGCCGAGGTCCGTCAGTCCACGCCCGGCATCGGCCTGATCTCGCCTCCGCCGCATCACGACATCTACTCCATCGAAGACCTGGCCGAGCTCATCTTTGACCTTAAGAACGCCAATCCTGGCGCGCGCGTGTCGGTCAAGCTGGTCAGCGAGGCCGGCGTCGGCACCATCGCCACCGGTGTGGCCAAGGGCGCTGCCGACAAGATCTTGATCAGCGGCCACAATGGCGGCTCGGGTGCCGCGGCGCGCGATTCCATTTGGCATGCCGGCCTGCCGCTGGAGCTCGGCCTTGCCGAGGCCCAGCAGACGCTGCTGCAAAACGGCCTGCGCTCCCGCGTGGTGCTCGAGGCCGACGGCAAGCTCATGGACGGCACCGATGTTGCCGTCGCCTGCCTGCTGGGCGCCGAGGAGTTTGGCTTTGCGACCATGCCGCTCATCTCGATGGGCTGCCTCATGCAGCGCGACTGCCAGCAGGATACCTGCCCCGCCGGCATCGCCACGCAAAACTGCCGCCTGCGTCGCGGCTTCCGCGGCAAGCCCGAGCACGTCGAGCACTTTATGCTCTTTGTTGCCGAGCAACTGCGCGAGGTCATGGCGAGCCTGGGCTTCCGCACCGTCGACGAGATGGTCGGCCATCCCGAGTGCTTGCGCCAGATTGAGGTCCCGGGCAACCGTAAGGCCAACCTGCTCGATCTGTCGCCCGTGCTGGCGAGCGCGACCTGCGAGTTCGGTGCCCATATCCCGGGTGCCGACGGTCGTCACTTCCTGCCGCAGATGGCCGCGGACAGCGAGCTCGACAAGACGCTCGACTCCACGCTGTTCGTGCCCTATACGGCCGATGCCCGTGCCCACTTGCGCCCGATTCGCTTCCGCGCCGATATCGCCAACGTCAACCGTTGCGTGGGCACCATCCTGGGTAACGCGGTGACCAAGGCACATCCCGAGGGCCTGCCCGCCGGCTCCATCACCATCGATTGCGATGGATCGGCCGGTCAGAGCTTTGGCGCCTTCCTGCCGCGCGGCATTACGCTCAACGTGTGCGGTGACGCCAACGACTACTTTGGCAAGGGCCTTTCGGGCGGCGAGGTGTCGGTGCGCCCCAACCCGCATGCGACCTACAAGTTCGACGAGAACATCATCGTGGGCAATGTTGCGTTCTTTGGCGCCACGAGCGGCCACGGCTTCATCAACGGCCTGGCCGGCCAGCGCTTTGGCGTACGCAACTCCGGTGCCACCGTGGTGGTCGAAGGCTGCGGCAACCATGGCTGCGAGTACATGACGGGTGGTCTGGCGCTCATCCTGGGCGAGGTCGGGCAGAATTTTGCCGCCGGCATGACAGGCGGCGTGGCCTATGTCTTTGACCAGTACGGCACGCTCGATGCCCGTGTGA
Source organism: uncultured Collinsella sp. (assembly GCA_958451615.1). Lineage (GTDB taxonomy): Bacteria > Actinomycetota > Coriobacteriia > Coriobacteriales > Coriobacteriaceae > Collinsella. The sequence continues at coordinate 7,037 of CAUDQR010000004.1, forward strand.
ACCACGAGAGCGTTGAGCTCAAGGCCCCGACGGCCGGCGAGCTGGCGCAAATACGCGAGCTTATCCAGGAACACGTGGACGCGACGCAGAGCCCGCGTGGCATCAAGCTGCTCTACAGCTTTGAGACGATGAGCAAGCACTTTGTGAAGGTCATTCCGACCGAGTACGAGCGCGTGCTGGCGATTGTCGCCGCGGGCGAGGCTGCCGGGAAGACGCATGCACAGGCAGAGGAGCTGGCGTTTGACATTGTGACCGGCCGCGCGGGCGCCGCGGATGTCGCTCGCTTCGATGCCGCGGGCGGTGCTGCGGGCGGTGCTGCGCCCGTGGTCGCTACCGGTTCTGCTGCTTCGACCAAGAAGGAGGCGTAAGTGCCATGGGTAAGCCCGGTGCTTTTCTTGATATCGATCGCGTGACCCACGAGCTCCGCCCCGTGGAGGAGCGCAGCCGCGATTTCGATCCGCTGTACGTGGAGCTCGACGACGACGCGCGTCGCGCCCAGGCGAGCCGCTGCATGATGTGCGGCGTGGCGTTTTGCCAGATGGGCGCGAGCTTTGGCAAGGCACGCCCGAGCGGCTGCCCGCTGCACAACCTGATTCCCGAGTGGAACGAGCTGGTGTACCGCGGCCGTTGGGACGAGGCTGCCGAGCGCCTGTCGCTCACCTCGCCCATGCCCGAGTTTACGAGCCGCGTGTGTCCGGCGCTGTGCGAGGCCGCGTGCAACCTGGGTTCGGTCGATGGCCAGCCCACAACGATTCACGATAACGAGCGCGCGATCAGCGACCACGAATGGGCAAACGGCGGCCCGCGTCGCTTTGAGCCGGCAGGGGAGGATGCGCCCACGGTCGCCGTGGTTGGTTCCGGCCCGGCTGGTCTGGTGGCTGCATGGGAGCTTGCGCGTCGCGGCGCCCGCGCGACGGTGTTTGAGCGCGACGACCGTCCGGGCGGCCTGCTCATGTACGGCATTCCCAACATGAAGCTCGAGAAGTCCGTGGTCGAGCGTCGCGTGGCGCTCATGCGCGAGCTGGGCATTGTGTTTGAGCTGAGCGCCGACGTGACGGACCCTGCGGTAGCAGCCAAGCTCAATGGCTTTGACGCTGTCGTGGTGGCTGCTGGTGCCCGTGCCCCGCGCGGGCTTTCGGCTGCGAATGTGGATGCCCCGGGCGTGGTGTATGCCGTGGACTACCTGACGGCCTCGACCGTCTCGGTGCTCGATGGCGGTGAGCCCGCGGTGAACGCGCGCGGCCTGGACGTTGTGGTCATTGGCGGCGGCGATACCGGCAACGACTGCGTGGGTACCGCGGTGCGCCAGGGTGCGCGCAGCGTGCGTCAGTTTGAGTTCCTGCCGGCCGCGCCCGATAAGCGTGCGTCCGGCAACCCTTGGCCGCAGTGGCCCAACGTCAAGAAGACCGACTACGGTCAGCAGGAGGCCATCGCAGCCATGGGCGGCGAGATGCGTGCCTGGGGCGTGGATACGCTCGAGGTGCTGCTGGACAAGAAGGGTGCGGCTGCGGGTCTGCGCGTGGTCGATCTGGACTGGTCGGCGGGAAAGCCCGAGCGCATCGCGGGCTCCGAGCACGAGGTGCCAGCGCAGCTGGTGCTCATCGCCTGCGGCTTTACGGGTCCGGAGTACGGTGTGTTCGATGCGGTGAGCGTACCTGTTGCCACCGCTGGTCGTCCGCTGCCGGTGATGGCTGCCGAGGGCTCGCATCTCGCGGCTCGCACGGAGGGCGTCGCCGCGGATGCCGCGCCGGTGTATGTGGCGGGTGATGCTCGCAACGGCAGCTCGCTCGTGGTGAGTGCCATGGCCGATGCCCTGGCCTGCGCAGCCGAAGTCGCCGAGGCGCTGGAGCTGTAAAGTAGTCACGGAGATATTCAACAATCGAATCGGCAAGGGCTGTCCCTAACTGCCGGCACAAACGGAACGTCCCTAAGTGCCGACAGTTAGGGACGTTCCTTTTGTGCCGGCATTCGGGGACACTCCTTGCGGATTTGCGAGCAGTTTGCGCGTTTGTCGACGTAAGGATGTTCATTTGTCGACTTCTTGGGCTGTGGTCACCTGTTGTTTCTGTGGTGGCTGCAGGCATCTGGCTCAAAAAGGCGGGTTGGCCGTCTATGTTTGCCTGCGGTTTTGTTGCGGTGCGCATTTTCGGTCAAGCTTTTCGTCAAGTGTTTGGTCAGCATCTGGTTTGCAGCCGGAGGCCTATTTTGCCCGTGCTGGTCGTGGCTGCCCACCCTCCTCGTAAGCTCAAATTGAGGTCCATCAGTTTGAGGAGGATGCCATGACTGACCACGCTTTAGACCGAGCAGAGCTGGCTGAAGCCGTCGGCAACGATATTGCCGACATGGCTCACTTTTGGATGCTGCGGAAGTTTCAATTCCTGGAGCCGGCGCGCGAACAGTTCGAGATCATTGTCGACCCGTGGCTCAGCTATTGCACTGAGCCTTCGCAAAACGAAATCATGGCCTACAACATGGCGTTTACCGATTGGCTGCTGTTTGAGCGCCCCTATCGCCATGGCAAAACGCTGCTCGAGCTGTATGTTGACGAGCCGCCGGCATCGCTTTCGCCTGCCTCGCTCAAGCGGCTCGAGCAGGTACGCGACACGCAGTATTTCTCGCGCTTTGGCATTTTGGACAAGAATCCTGCGTCCGGCATGGTCGTGCTGAAGGACACGCGCACCGATCATCGCTTTGATGTCTACGATCCGCATATCGTGCAGAAGGAGCACTGGAGTGACGGCGCGATTGCGGTGCGCCTCGCCTGCGTCGACGATGTCTGGCTTACGGCGGGACAGCTCTACCTGTATGACATCGCGCGGCTGAGCGATACGGCGGTCGATGGGCCGGGTGCGGTGCATCCGGAGGACCTGCAGGACGGCTTTGACACCTCGTGCATCAGCTTCTTCTTGCGTCTGGTCCGCGACATCATGGGCGCCCAGGGGCGGTACGTAAAGTCGCTCAACATCTACGAGCAGGAGTGGGGGTAGAGGATGGGCGGTTGTCGCCTGCCTTGCCTTCTGCCCTTTTGTCTCGATCTGTAACGTTTAACGGCCTGGGGGCGGCCTAACTGTTACAGATTGAGATGTTTCGTCAGCACGGCCGAAGTATCGCCACGCTGTCTCCGTTTGTCCTCACATCTCTCTCGTCCCTCCGTTAACCGATATGCTCGACTTTAGGTCGCTGCATTAGGTGATAATGGACAAATGTTCAAGTTAATCGTGAGGGAGGAGCTCGATATGGCATCTGCCGATCGTTCCACGTTGTTTATCAATGCGACCATTCTGGATGGTTCGGAACATATGGAGCCGCAACCCGATATGGCCGTGGTCGTCGAGCGTGGCATCATCACCTGGATGGGACCGAGCGCTGTGGCCCAAGCTCCAGCGGGGGCCGAGGTTATCGACCTGGGTGGTGCGTATCTCATGCCCGGTCTCATCAATATGCACGTGCACCTGTGCGGCTCGGGCAAGCCTGTCTCGGCCGGCGATGCGGGAGCGCTGATGAAGAAACTCGATAATCCCGTGGGCCGTGCCATCGTCCGCCGCATCCTCAAGGGCAGTGCCCAGCAGCAGCTGGCAAGCGGCGTGACCACGGTGCGCGGCGCGGGCGACCCGTTGTTTGCCGACATTGCCGTGCGCGACGCTATCGACGCTGGCAAGTATCAGGGTCCGCGCCTGGTAGCGCCGGGAACGGGCGTCACGGTGCCGGGCGGCCATGGCGCGGGCTTGTTCGCCCAGGTGGCCAACAGCCCCGTCGAGGCAGCCGAACAGGTGCGAGACCTGTATGCGCGCGGCGCCGACGTCATTAAGCTGTTCGTAACGGGCGGTGTGTTCGATGCGACCGAGGTGGGCGAGCCGGGCGTGCTGCGTATGCCGGTGGAGGTTGCCGCGGCGGCGTGCAAGGCGGCGCACGAGGTGGGCCTGCCGGCTATGGCTCATGTCGAGAGCACCGAGGGCGTGAAGGCCGCGCTTGAGGCCGGGATCGACACGATCGAGCACGGTGCCCCGATGACGCCCGAGATCCTGGAGCTGTACCGTGGCGCCGCGGGCACGCAGCTTGAGGATCGTGCGCCCAGCGTTACCTGCACTATCAGCCCGGCGCTGCCGTTTGTGTTGCTCGATCCGGAGAAGACCCATTCGACTGACACGCAAAAGAAGAACGGCGACATCGTGTGCTCGGGCATTATCGAGAGTGCTCGTGCGGCGCTGGAAGCTGGCGTTAAGGTGGGCCTTGGCACAGATTCGAGCTGCCCGTTCGTGACGCAGTACGACATGTGGCGTGAGGTGGCCTATTTTGCCAAGTACGTGGGCGTGAGCAACGCCTTCGCGCTGCATACGGCTACGCAGGTCAATGCCGAGCTCCTGGGGCTGGGCGGCGAGACCGGTACGATCGAGTGCGGCAAGGCCGCCGATATCCTGGTGACGCGCAAGAATCCGCTCGATGACCTGTGCGCTCTGCGTGAGCCGACGCATGTGATGTGTCGCGGTGATCTGGTACGCAAGCTCAAGGTGAAGCGTATTCCCGAGGTGGACGCCGAGCTCGACGCGATTATGGCCATGCCTGCCGAAGCGCTGGCTGAGGAGCTGGCCCGCGACGGTGTGGCGTAGATGTGACAAAGGGGCAGCTCCGTTGCCGCATGCAAAAAGCCGAGGTCTCAACACGAGGCCTCGGCTTTTTTATCGAACAAATACTTAAGATTTGGGACAAACAAACCTGATTAATTTGTCCCGCGTGCGGGCGCTAGGAGCGGGTTTCCATCTTGGCGTGGCACTTGGGGCAGGTGACGCGGATCTTGCCTTTGCCCTTGGGGACGGAGAGCATCTGGCCGCAGTTGGGGCACTTGAGGTATGCCGTGGTCTTGCGACCCTTCCACATCTTCTTGGCCGTGCGCTTGGCACGCTCAAAGTCTTCCTTGCTGGTACCGGCCGTGCGCGAGGCGTTGGCAGCCGCGGCGCCGCTACCCAAGCTCGCTACGAACTTGCCCAGGCCGGGGACGTTAGCGGTCGCGGCGACAAAGGCCGCGTTTTCCTTGCGACGTGCGTCGATGTTTTTGGACAGGCCGCGCAGCACGCCAATCACGATTACGGCGATGGCAATCCAGCTGAGCCACTGGATATGGGCTATCGATCCGATCATCGCGATGACGATGCCGACAAAGCCCATAACGATGGTGAGCTCATCGGCGCCATTGCGGCCCTTCATAAAGTCATTCATGCAAATTGCCTTTCGTTCGATATGCTGCACGCCTTTATACCCGATTTAGAGCAAGGGGGACAGGTCAATCTGCACCAAGGTGGTGCAAACATACCTGTCCCCGATGCACCAAGAAGGTGCAAAGCAGTCCGTCCCCAATGCCCCAATTACTTGGAGAGCTTGTCGACGACGCGTTCGATCTCGGCGAGCTTGGCGGCTTTGAGGTCTTCGTCGCCCGATTCGATTGCCGAAGTCACGCAGCCCTCGATATGCGCCTTGAGCACATCGGCGTTGATGCGCGCAATGAGCGCCTGCGTTGCCATGAGCTGCGTGGAAATATCGACGCAGTAGCGGTCCTCATCGACCATCCGCAAGATGCCGTCGATCTGGCCGCGTGCCGTCTTGAGCATGCGGGTCACCGATTTGTGGTCTGCCATCATGGCGGGTCCTCGTTTCTGGTCGATGGGGTCGAATGCTTCTGGTAGCTGCTACGCGGCGGTCACGGACAGGGCGTGGAACTTCTCGCCGGCGCCCTCGACGGCGGCAGCGAGCTGCTCGGCGGTCACGGTGTCGGCGCAGTCAACCTGGACGGTCTGGGTCTCGTGATCGGCGTCGGCGTCGGTCACGCCGGCAACGTTGAGCAACGCCGTCTCGACGGTGGCGTCGCAGTGGCCGCACATGAGGCCGGAAGTCTTGATTGTGTATCGCATCGGTATTCCTCTCTGTTGTGTCGGCTTTCCCAGGCACCCGACCTTGGCCTTCAAGCCGTCGCTCGCGTACCAAAGTACGCGTCGCTCCTCTTTCAGGTCAATCTCGGGCACCTGGAAAACCCGTTCTAAATGGACTTAAGGGTGAACCTATTTTGCCACTTTAGGCTTAAAGGTTCGTAGGCGCAGCGCATTGCTTACGACGCACACGCTCGACAGGCTCATGGCCGCGGCGCCGAACATCGGCGAGAGCTGCCAACCGGTGAGGGGGAAGAACACGCCTGCCGCCAGCGGAATGCCGATGCCGTTGTAGAACAGCGCCCAGAACAGGTCCTGCTTGATGTTGCGGATCGTGGCGCGCGAAAGCTCGATGGCGCGCGCAACATCCATGAGGTCGCTGCGCATGAGTACCACGTCGGCGCCCTCCTTGGCGATGTCGGCGCCGGTGCCGATCGCAAGGCCCACGTCGGCGCGCGCCAGGGCGGGGGAGTCGTTGATGCCGTCGCCCACCATGGCGACCTTGCCGCCCGCATCCTGCAGTTCGCGCACGTGGCGTTCCTTGTCGGCGGGGAGGACGTCGGCGATGACCTGTTCGCTGGTGAGTCCCACGCGGCGGGCGATAGCCTCGGCCGTCACGCGGTTGTCGCCGGTGAGCATGCGCACGTCGACGCCGAGCGAACGCAGCGCGGCGATGGCCTCGGCGCTCGTCTCTTTGACCTCGTCAGCCACGGCGATGGTGCCGACAAGCTCGCCGTTCTTGGCAAAGAACAGCGGTGTTTTGCCCTCGGCGGCAAATTGCTCGGTAAGACCCGCGGGCACGGTAACGCCCAACTCGTTCATCAGGCGTACGTTGCCGGCGGCGATGACATTCTGCCCCTCGCGCGCCGTTACGCCACGACCGGGCACGGCGGCAAAGTCCTCGACCATGCGCGCGACAATTCCGCGTGCCTCGCACTCGGCCATAACCGCCTCGGCCAGCGGGTGCTCGCTCGAGCGCTCCAACGCGGCGGCCAGCTTGAGCAGCGGCTTTTCGCTCATGGCGGGCGAGCCGTCAGCGCGCGTGGCTACTACGATATCGGTCACGGCAGGCTTGCCGCGGGTGACCGTGCCCGTCTTGTCGAGCACTACGGTGCCCACACTGCGCAGATTCTCCAGCGCCTCGGCACTCTTGAACAGAATGCCCATCTCGGCGCCCTTGCCGGTACCCACCATAATGGCGACGGGCGTGGCCAGACCCAGTGCGCACGGGCAGCTGATCACCAGCACGGCCACGGCGGAGGTGAGCGCCTCGTTCATGCTGCCGGTCAGTGCCATCCACACTACAAAGGTCACGACCGAGATTACAAACACCACGGGCACGAACACGCCGGCGACCTTGTCGGCCATGCGGGCGATGGGCGCCTTGGTGGCGTTGGCGTCCTCGACGAGCTGGATAATCTTGGCGAGCGACGTGTCGGCGCCCACACGCGTGGCGCGGAAGGTAAACGAGCCCGTGCGGTTGACCGTGGCCGCGTTGACGGTGGCACCGGCGGTCTTTTCCACGGGGATGGACTCGCCGGTGAGCGCACTCTCGTCCACGGCCGAGCTGCCCTCGAGCACCACGCCATCGACGGGGATGGACTCTCCGGGGCGTACGCGCAGGACCTGGCCGGGAAGGATGCTGTCGACGTCGACGGTGGTCTCGGTGCCGTCCTCTGCCACGACGGTCGCGCTCTTGGGCGCCAGGTCGATGAGCGCCTCGATGGCGCCGCCGGTCTTGGATTTGCTGCGTGTCTCGAGGTATTTGCCCACGGTGACGAGCGACAGGATCGTGCCCGCACTCTCAAAATACAGGTTGCCCATGCTCGTCATCATGGCCTCGTGGATTTGCCCGGCGGCCAGCTGGTCGGCCATGATAAACATGGCATAGAACGACCAGGCGACGGAAGCGGTGGCGCCCACGGCAATAAGGGCGTCCATGGTGGGCGCGCCGTGCGCGAGCGATTTAAACCCGTTGATAAAGTACGCGTCGTTGACATAGACGATGGGGATAAGCAGGACGAGCTCGGTGAGGGCGAGCGTCATGCTGTGGGTATGGTCGGTGAAAATGCCGGGCAGCGGCCAGCCAAGCATGTGCCCCATGCCTATGTAGAACAGTGGGATGAGGAATACGATCGAGACGATGAGACGAGTGCGCATGGCAGAGGCGGCGGCCTCCAGTTTTTTGGTGGGCGACTCCATATGGGCGGCGCCGGACCCGGCTTGCGTACTGCCGCTTTGGGCGGCGTCGGTGCCCGTGCTGACGGGTGAGGCCGAGTAGCCAGCACGATCGACGGCGGTGCAGATGTCGTCGGGGGTGACCTGCGCGGGGTCATAGTCGACCATCATGGAGCCGGCGAGCAGATTGACCGCGACGCTCTCGACGCCATCGAGCTTGCTCACGGCACGGTCCACGTGCGCCTGGCAAGCGGCGCATGTCATGCCGCCCACGTCGAACTTATCTTGAGCCATGGCTTCTCCTTTCTGTAGTTTAGTGTTGGAATTGTTAACCTGCTGATACTATACACCCATACCCCCTGGGGGTGTCCAGTAATGGTTGGAATGTATGACTTTTCATTACAGATGAGGGCGGCTGCTCAATCGTTGGCAGTCCCTGCCAAACATCTCAATCTGTAACGTCTGGACCGGTTTTTGAACCATAGCTGTTACAGATTTAGACAAACAGTTGACGGGAAACTCAATGTCTCAATCTGTAACATCTAGCAGCAAATATGACCTCTAACTGTTACAGATCGAGACAGAGCGTCCGCGGTCAACTCAAATGTCTTGATCTGTAACATCTAGAGAGGTTTTTAACCCCTTACTGTTACAGATTGAGATGTTGTCTCGCGGGGCGGGGGTTTGTCTCGTTCTGTAACATCTAGACCTGTATCTGCCGAGCTAGTGTTACAGATCAAGACAATTGCCGGGGAGGGGGTCCCGTCACGGCAAGACGCCCGCCGCCTAGATACAGAACCCGGGGATCACACAGGTTCGCTTATTTGGCTTGTCCGCAGGCGTTGCGTACGTAAAGACGTCGCCGTCGTGTCCCACACGATTCAAATAGAGTGTGCCTCCACTCTCCGATGTGTCAGGGCTCACCGTGCGCTCCCACCAGCAGGTGTCCTTGCCCTTCCACTGGCGGACCATCGTCTCGTTCGTGGAATACGGGCTCACCTTGAGCTCGCGGAAGAGCTGATACTCCTTGCCCTCGCCGTTGTAGATGTCTGCCAGGTAGTGATAGCCCTCGGCAAACGAATCGGGCGGTTGCGTACCGCACAGCTCGACCATGGCGGGCAGCCAAAGGGTTGCGGGCAACTCGCTCAGACACGATGCACTGTTGGCGGCGCCCACATTGTTCGAGACCTTCTTGACCCCTTTAATGAGCGCGCGCAACTCGTTGGGTAGCAGCTTAAGGCCGTCGCCGTTGAGCCATCCCCGCAGCTCGCAATCTGCCCAGCCGGCGCTCGACGGTTCAGCCGCAGCGTTGCGCTCGGCAATACCCGCGTCGAACATAAACGTCAGCCCGGCCTTGCCCGTCCCGTCCAGAAGCTCATCGTGGCGGATGCCCACAAGCTGCGCGCCAACCTGCAGTCCGTTGGTGAGCGTGACACGCTTGGTGCACGGATAGGGGATATGCCCATCAGCGTCGAGCAGGTGGTAGCGCTTGGCAATCTCGCGTGCCTCGCTACGGGTCTCGGCGGCCTTAATCTTGAGCGAAATCTCCTGCAGCTGGTCCCAAGTGTAGTCGTCAAGCGAACCGCGGATGCCGCCCAGGTAGTCGGGGATGCCAAAGCCATGGGTTGCCGCGCCAACGACGCCGAGCCCCGCAACGACCGCAACGACGCCGCCGATAATAAAGCGACGGCGGGTCATGGCGTCGTGCCGGGCCTGCTCCAAGATCTCTCGCGCGCGCTCGCCGGCGACGTCGACCTTAAGGTGCGTGCCAGAATCGATATCAATTGCGGCCTCGTCTCCTGCACCCTCGCGGTCCTCAGATTCTGCAGCGGGGAGGTATGTCGAGAGCACCTCGAGCATCTGCTGCTCGGTAGGGCGATCGCCCTGTTCGACCGAAATGCCTTTCATGATGATCTGGACAAGCGCTTTGTCGCCCTCGCAGCGCGGCTCGAGCGGCGCCGGTTTGGTCTTGGTCTTTATGAGGTAGAACGAGCCGGTCGCCGCGGCACCCGTCGACTCGACATCGAACGGCTTGCGACCGCTGTAGAGCTGGTACAGAATGCTCGAAAGCGCATAGACGTCGATCACGGGCGAGCGGCGAAGGGCCGCGATGCCTTCGATATCCTGCGTGAGCATTTCGGGCGCGGCATATGCGGGTGTGGCAAAACGCCAAATGTCGGCACGTCGGGTGATTGTGTCGTCGCCGAGTGCCATGGTCGCGGAGCCCATGTCGATGAGGCAGGGGTCAAAGGAGCAATCGGCAATCTGCTGCTCGAGCGTTCGGCTGGTGGTGCGGAACATGATATTGGCAGGCGACAGGTCGCGATGGATGACCGGATTCACGAGGCCTTGGGTCATCAAGAGCGCGCGAAGCACGGCGTTTCCGACGGCGGCGACCATCTGGGTGGTCAGCCCGCCCGAGGCGTCGTGCGGAAGCAAGGGCAGCGCCTGCTTGAGCGAGGTGCCCTCGACCCACTCCATGAGGATGAGTGGGTCATCCTCGCACGATCCGTAGCCATAGACGCGCGGAAATCCGCGCAGGTGCGAGACGGTACACAGATGACGATACTCCTCGAACAGCGCGGCGGTGTTGGCCAGGTGAGCGGCCGCTTGCTCGGCGGAGCGGTCGGGGGCTTGGCCGGAAAGGATGGCGTTGTCCTTGAGTAGCTTGACGGCAAAGACCTCGCCGCTCGTGTTGGTCGCGCGCAGCACGTGCCCGATGTTGCCGTTGTTGCGGTGGGCCGTCTGGAGAATAAGCGTCATAAACCGACGCTTGGCGTCGTCCTCGGCGCTGGGGTCGACCGCCACGGCGGTGTCGAACGTGTCAAGACGGATGAGTTTGTCGCCATAGGCGCTATCGGTAGTATCCATGGCGTTCCTTTGTCTAGCATGGGTTGCTGCGCGTATACGTGGGCAGTGTGGATATCGGTAAAGTACCATGATAGCCACACTGCCCACGTATACCGCTGAGTATTGTCGTTTACGACGCAGAAGGTAGAAGACGAAAGACGGACGGCGACCGTCTTTCGATCGCCGTCCGCGCTAGTCCACAATGACAAGGAATGTCGTGTAGAGACCCAGATGGAGCCTGTCGCTGTTTTCGATTTCCACTGGGGGATAGATCTTGCCGGGCTCGCGTTGGTCGCGCGGCGGCTCAATCACAATATCGCCGTCGCCCGCGCCCGATTCGAGCACTGTGCCGTTGGTCGACCCAAGGCCCTGGGCGTACCAGCGTCCACCTTCGAGCCAAATGCGGAGATGCTCGCGCGATGCATCAGCGCCTACATCGGTGATGCTGGGCGAAGTTTTGGGCAAGGACCCAATTACCGTGCCGCGCGGATCGCGTGTGAGGGGATGGATTTGCATGTCGGCGCAGTTGTCGGCATGGGTTCTGAGCAGACCGAGGTTGGGGGCGACAGTGCGCGGCTGCTCCAGGCTGCTCATAAAGCCACGTCCGACGGTAGTTTCGGTGGTGCCAAAGTGCCCGCCTGTCTTGCTGTCGCAAAAGCGCTCGACGGTGGCCACGCCTTGGATGGGGTCAGCGAGCGCCCCCGTTGCCACAAAGAGCATAAGGTAAAGCGTACTCTTCTCGCGCACGGCATTGCCGTCAAAGTTGTCGATGCGATTGAGGGCATTTGCATATAGGCGGCTGTCCAACTTGTAGCTGGCGAGAGCCGACATCATTTCGTTGGCGGCCGGGCCGCGATAGTGCTCGGCGATTGCCTGATAGGCGGACTCGCCGCTGCCGAGCTTGCTGCAGATTGCCGCGGAAAGATTGAGCGTGGTGATGGCAAAGTCGCTGTAGATGGCGGGCGCGCACTGGTCAGGCTCGCGATGGACGATGTAACGGGTGAGATACGAGCGGTTGGAAGAGCATTTCTCGAGCAGGGTACTGCCGAGATAAGAGTTTCCATTGATGAGCATTCGGGCGATCTCGAGATGTTTAAGACCGCCGAACGAGCGAATATCGTTATAGAGGACCGAGCAAGGCGTCTCTGCTGCCACGGATACCTCCTTTGATTGCTTCCTAGCCAATATGGCGATAGGAATTAATGGCCCCCGGTGGGCGACGTATTAAATGGCTGCGCAATATATAGCGTAACCAAAGCAACATTATAGGCCACATGTTCGAAATTGCAGGAAGACTGAGAGATTTGGTTTGGACTGGACGGAAATCCCCCTCTGTCTTGATCTATAACAATTAGGACCGATTTTACTCGGTAACTGTTACAGATTGAGACGTTTGTGAACCGTGTCGACCGTTTGTCTCTATCTGTAACACGTAGAGGAAGATTTGCCCTGTAGATGTTACAGATTGAGACAATCGGCCGGGCCCACCTCGAGCCCGCCCCGTTCGCTTCGTCATCTGTGGTTTACGTGGGGGCATGCGATGCACGGGTATACTAACCAGCGGCGAATCTGCTCCATCGCTTAGAGCTGCTGCGTCTGGACGGCGCGTGATAGGGCTGCCAAAGCGATCGCCAGCGTGCTGAGCAACGTCCTCTCTGTGCGCACCCGTTTTTGTATGTATTAGCGCACTACCAAGCACGCCCGCGCGGCCGCATGCCGTGCCCATTGCGCGTGCAGATAAGGAACAACAACATATGCGTAATTCTGTATCCGACGTCACCGACGCCGAGATCCTGGACGAGACCCGTGAGGCCATGACCCAGGCTGCCTTCGATGCCGCCGATGAGGCCAATGCTGCCCAGGCCGTCGAGTCCGCTACCGAGAGCCTGCCCGCCTTTGACGAGCTGGGCCTTTCCGACGAGATGCTTCGTGCCATCGAGAACCTGGGCTACACGGCGCCGACGCCCGTGCAGGCCGGCTCGATCCCTGTGGTGCTCGAAGGCCGCGACCTGCTTGCCGCCGCTCAGACCGGCACCGGCAAGACGGCCGCCTTTTTGCTGCCGACCATGAACAATCTGGAGCACATCGCTCCGCCCAAACCCGTGCGTGAGCGCGGCGGCCGCAACCGCCGTCGCGGTGCCAAGAAGCCCGAGGGCAACGGCCGTGGCCCCGTGATGCTCGCCATCACCCCTACGCGCGAGCTTGCCCAGCAGATCGACGAGGTCGCGAGCAAAATCGCCGACGTCACGGGCCACGTTGCCGTGACTGTCGTGGGCGGCGTGAGCTACAAGCCGCAGACCGCGGCACTTAAGTACGGTTGCGATATCCTGGTTGCCACGCCGGGCCGTCTGGTCGATCTGATCGAGCAGGGCGCTTGCCACCTGGACGAGGTCAAGGTCCTGGTGCTCGACGAGGCCGACCGCATGCTCGACATGGGCTTTTTGCCCGCCGTCCGCCGCATTGTGCGCGAGACGCCGGCCGAGCGCCAGACGCTGCTGTTCTCGGCGACGCTCGACGAGGAGGCCGTGGGCGAGATCACCGACCTGGTGAGCGACCCGGCCCGCGTGGAGATCGCGCCGGCCACGTCGACCGCCGACACCGTCGATCAGTTTGTGTTCCCGGTGTCCATCGAGGCAAAGAACAACCTGCTGCCTGAGTTCCTCAAAAAGGAGGGCCCGGAGCGCACCATCGTCTTTATGCGCACCAAGCACCGCGCCGACAGCTGCTGCCGTCGCCTTGAGCGCAAGGGTATCAAGGCCGCCGCGATTCACGGCAACCGCAGCCAGGCCCAGCGCGAGCGCGCGCTTTCTGCCTTCCGCGACGGCACCGTCGACGTGCTGGTGGCAACCGATGTTCTCGCCCGCGGCATCGACATTAGCGACGTGCGCTACGTCGTGAACTTCGACGTGCCGGCCGAGCCGACCGACTATATCCACCGCATTGGACGTACGGGCCGCGCCGGCGAGCTGGGCTGGGCCATTACGTTCGTGACCGAGCAGGATGTCGATGAGTTCTACGAGATCGAGAAGCTCATGGACAAGACGGCCGACATCTACGAGGCCGGCGACCTGCATGTGGGTCCCAACCCGCCCGCCGTTGATCCCGAGCGCGATCCTGCGGCCTTTAAGGTGAAGAAGAAGACCAAGCGCGGCAAGTCCAAGAGCAAGAAGAAGCTTGAGCAGGCGCGTCGCGACGGCAAGCGCAACGGCGACGATTACGGCGACGTGGCTGGTCGTTCCAACCGCGGTCGTGACGAGCGTCGCGGCGACGGCGAGCGTCCGAGCCGTCCTAAGCGCGGCGGCAAGACCCGCGTGCGCGAGGGCGTTCAGGCTCGCGTGGACGAGGCTGTGGAGAGCGTGGCTCGCGAGGTGGCTGCCGAGGAGCGCGGCGGTGCCGCTGCCGTCGAGCAGGCCCCGCGCGGTAACCGTGCCGAGCGTCGTGCCAAGCAGTTCCAGGGCGAGGCACACCGCCGTCGTCGTGAGGACGAGGACCGTGGTGGTCGTCGTCGTGTTGAGCGCGAAGACGAGGGCCGTGGTTCGCGCGGCGGCAAGCGCGGCTCGGGCGACCGTCGTCGCTCCGGTCGCGATGGCGAGCGCGGCGGGCGCAATGAGCGCCGTGGCGGCGAAGGCCGTGGTGAGCGTAGCACCCGCGGCGGCGAGTCCCGTGGCGGCAAGCGCTTTGACGAGCGCGGAGGCCGCGAGGGCGGCCGCGGTGGTGAGCGTCGCGAGGGCGCTCGTGGCAACGGTGGCCGCAGCGGCGCCGGTCGTTCGAATGAGTCGCGCGATCGTCGTGATCCGCGTGCCAGCCGCGATCGTCGCGATGACTGGCGCAACTACGACGATACCCGCGAGGAGCGTCGTGGCGGCTATCGTGGCGGGCGTGGCGGCAACCAGGCCGGCTCCCGCGGCGGCCGCGCCGGCGGTCGCGATAACCGTGGCAGCTATGGCAACAGCCGTGGCGGCAAGCGCGGCGGCAGCTCCCGTCGTCCCGGTGACGGCGGCGGCAAGCGCAAATAGCATACGCATCGCCCACTAGAGCGAGGTGAACCAAGGGCCCTGAGCAACTACGCTCGGGGCCCTTTTTGTTTGCCGTATCCGATCGCTAGTTCAAATGTGATTTCCTCGGGAATGCATCTAGAAGATGCCGTGGGCCTGTTTCCTGCCATGCGGCAATGGGTCCCATGGGGTGTGCCGTGCATTTTTTGGAGTATTCAGCAGCTCTAGCTGGCTGCATACGATTCGGTATTGCCAACGGTGGCCTTCAGATACTCCCTATGAGCGTTTTGAGTTAGATTTCGCCGTTTTTCGAAGCAAAGGTACGTCATTCTCGCTATGTCGGAACCCTAAATGACGCAGCGCCCTACAGTTTTGCCCGCCCGCGGCGGTGCTGGCGCGGTCACGTTGCAGAATACTCCGTTTTTTGCACGGGCCAGGATGGGGTACCTTGGGAGAACACGGCAGCATCCCGTAAATATATACAATCTGTACCGTAATTTATACAAAACGAAGAGGCAGGCAGCGTAGGGTTGGTGCATTGGGGTGCTTGGTGCGCCAAAATGGGGACCCCACGTGCCGTATACTCTGGCTGGATGTGAAAACGGCTTGACGCGTTGCTGAGCGTAGGGGGAGGGTGTCTAGATGAGCGTATTTGAAATTGTGTTTAGTCCGACGGGTGGAACGGATAAGGTGTCTTGCCTTGTGGCTGGAGCGCTGGACAAGAATACCGTTACCGTCGATCTGACCGATAGCGGGTTGGATTTCCACGAGGTCTCGATGACGAAGGACGACGTGGCTGTTATCTCCGTGCCAGCGTATGCCGGCAGAGTCCCTGCCGTGGTGGTCGACCGACTGAACATGGTTCACGGCAACGGAGCGCGGGCCGTTCTGGTGTGCGTCTACGGAAACCGCGCGTTTGAGGACACGCTCGTAGAGCTGGAGGACGTTGCGAAGCATGCGGGATTCCGGGTAATCGCGGCAGTTGCAGCCATTGCAGAACATTCCATTGCGCGACAGTTTGCTGCTGGGCGACCGGATGCGCAGGATGCGGCGCAGCTCGCAGAGTTTGCGCAGCAAATTCAGCAAAAGCTGTTGGCTGAGGATACATCCGAGCCCTCTATTCCCGGCAATCGTCCTTACAAACAAGCCAGAGGTCACCGCATGGCACCTGAGGCAACAGAGGATTGCGTCTCCTGCGGTGCATGCGCCGCGGCGTGCCCCGTTTGTGCTATCGACAAGGGTGACCCCAAACGAGCAGCTGGCGAGGCGTGCATCTCCTGCATGCGCTGCATTGCCGTATGCCCGCGAGGCGCTCGTAAGCTTGATCCCAACAAGCTATCCGCTGTTTCCCAGATGCTGAGCAAGGTTTGCGTCGTGCGGAAGGAATGCGAGCTCTTTGTCTAGCGCATACGAAATTGGTGCAATGGGGCCAGGTTAATCTGCACCAACCTGGTGCAAACAAACCTGTCCCCAATGCACCAGAGTGAGGAGTGTCCCCGAGTGCCGGCAGAAAAGGAACGTCCCCAAGTGCTGCCTAAATACCGTTTATCGAAGAAAAAATACCGCTCACCGGTCATAATGACTATTCTGGCTTTGGGCTTGTCTACAATAGCTCCCGTAAAAAGAAATGCGGAAGGTTACCGAGTCCCTCGGACGTGGGCCTAACCAAAGTCTTTGAACGGATGTGTCTCTATGGACGCATTCGCTTGATTTTGGTTGGGCTATATTTATGAAGGGACATGCCACCATGGGTTTCTTTTCTCGCCTGATGGGCGGTTCGGATGAGCAGAAGACTGCAACTTCCGAGTTCGAAATCCTCGCTCCTGTTTCCGGCGAGCTTGTTCATCTAGAAAATACCAATGACCCCGCTTTTAGCGGCCGTGCCGTGGGCGATGGCGTTGCCGTGGTTCCCCAAGAGGGAACGGTGTGCGCTCCTGTTTCCGGTACCGTCGCGGCGCTGTTCCCGACCGAGCATGCACTGGGCATCATGTCCGACGACAGCTCTGCTCAGGTGATGCTGCATATCGGAATCGACACTGTTAAACTTGAGGGCAAGGGCTTCCATGCGCTTGTTGCCCAGGGTGACCATGTCGACGCGGGCCAGCCCCTCGTTGAGGTCGATTTTGACGCGGTCCGCGCCGCCGGCTTCGATCCCACGGTCTTCGTTATCGTGTGCGAGCGTTCGGAGAACTCGACTCTTCGTGAGCACGCTTCCGGCCCTGTTGCTGTTAAAGAGCCTGTCGTCTGGCTTTCCGAGTAAATTCTTTTGGTGGGTACCGTGGTTATCAAGCGAGTTTTCAACAATAACGTCGCAATGGTCACTTCGGACGATGGCTCCGAGCTCATTGTCATCGGTCGAGGCCTCTGCTTTGGCCGTCATGCCGGCGACGCTATCGATGAAGCATCGGTCGAAAAGACCTATGCGCTGCAGGAGGGCACTTCTCAGGATTCGCGTACGATTGACCGCTTGGCACATCTTTTGGAGTCCATCCCCACCGTCAACCTCGTGATTTCCGAGGACATCGTTCAGATGCTTCGTCGAGAGCTCAATGTCGATATCAACGACAAGATCCTCATCGCTCTCGCAGACCATATCAGCCTTGCTTTGGAGCGTGAGCGCAAGGGCGTTCCCTGCGAGAACCCGTTGCTGCTCGAGATCCAGCAGTTCTATCGCAAGGAGTACGCGCTTGCGGGCCGTGCGCTGCAGATTGTCAAGGAGTATATGGGCTTCCAGATGAGCGAAGAAGAGCAGGGTTTTATTACGCTGCATATCGTCAACGCCACCATGCCGCAACGCTCCGACCGTCTCATCATCTCGGTCCAGCTTGTTCGCGACGTGCTCGCGATTGTTTCCGAGCGCTATGCCACGACCCTCGATGACACCTCGCTGCCCTATGAGCGTTTCGTCCGCCACCTGCAGTTTTTCGCACAGCGGGCGCTTGACCCCGCGGCCGGGCAGATCAATGACGATGCACTGTTCCGAATCGATGAAACTAAGTATCCGTGCGCGTTCTCGTGCGCGGACGCCATAGCCGCCCACTTGTCGTCTACCTATAACGTTGTCGTTACCGATGCCGAGAAGAGTTATCTCGCTTACCACATTGTTAACCTGCTTGGAGAACCTGGTCTCTAGGCATAACGTGCCCACACATCGATTGATATGAGGCAGGGCTTATGGCCTTGTCCAGGGCACATCTGTCTTAATTTGCGGAAAAGGAAGGGGAGTACCGCTATGACCGCAAAAAAGAAGTTCAATTTCAAAGCGCCGTTGGAGGTGTTCGCGAAGTCGATCGTTCAGCCGATGATGTATCTCTCGGTTGCCGGCATCCTGCTCATCGTGGGCATCATTCTGACCAACAAGACCATCTGCGCCGTGATCCCTGTGCTGGGCTCCGGTCCGTTCCAGCTTGTGGGCGCCGTTGTCTATCAGTCGCTGATGTTTATCATCAACAACCTCTCGATTCTGTTCTGCGTGGGCATCGCCGGCGCCATGGCAAAGAAGAACAAGGGCCATGCTTCGCTGATTGCCCTGATGTCGTTCTTCCTGTTCCTGCAGGCTAACAACATCGTGCTCAACGCCACCGGCTCTCTTGCCGAAGCGAGCGGCATGCTCGGTCTTACCGGAACCGGCCAGAGCAACGTTATGGGCATTCAGGTGCTCGATACCGGCGTGTTTGGCGGCATCATTCTTGGTTGCATCACCGGTGCCGTGTTCAACAAGTACTCGAACAAGCAGTTCCCCATTGCCCTTTCGATGTTCTCGGGCGTTCGCTTCCCGTTCCTGATCATGATCATCATCTCCTGGATCATGGGCGCTGGCTTCTGCATCGTTTGGCCTCCGGTTCAGGGCGCCATCTCCTCCGTTGCCGGCATCATTAAGGAGTCGGGCAACATCGGTCTGTTTATCTACGGCATGCTCAACAAGCTGCTCGTTCCCACCGGCCTGCACCACCTCATCTACACCCCGTTCCAGTTCTCCGATGTGGGCGGCACCCTTACGCTGGGTGATCAGGTTATCGCCGGCGCCTATCCCATCCGTGTTGCCGAGATGGCGATGACGGGCCAGCCCTTCTCCGATAGCACCTACTTCAACAGCTACACCTTCAACAACCTGTGGCCCTACATCGGTATCGGTCTCGCCTTTATCTTCACCGCTTACAAGGGGAACAAGGATAAGACCAAGGCCGTTATCATCCCGCTGATCATCACCGCCGTGCTCTCCTGCGTGACCGAGCCCATGGACTTCCTCTTTGTCTTTGCCGCTCCCGTGCTCTTTGTCGTTCACTCGATTCTTTCCGGCATCTTCCTGGTTCTGCTCAAGGTCCTCTCCGTGCCCGCTTCGACTGCAGGCGGCATCATCAACATCGTGGTTTCCAACCTGGTCCTCGGTGTCGACAAGACCAACTGGCCGGTTATGCTGGTGCTTGGAGTCGTCAACGCCGCTCTGTACTTCTTCCTCTTCACCTTCCTTATTAAGAAGCTCAACCTCCACACGCCTGGTCGCGAGGAAGAGTCCGAGCTTGCTGAGTCCGTTGCCGAGGGCGAGGCCGCCGCGTCTGTCGCGGTGAAGCAGGGCGCTGTTGCCGCGGCCCCCGCAGAGGGCGTCGATGCAGGTATTGCCGATCTGGTCGCAGGTCTTGGCGGCAAGGACAACATCGAGGAGCTCGAGAACTGCTTTACGCGTCTGCGCGTGAACGTTAAGAACCCGGACCTCATCGATGAGAACCTCATTAACCACGTGCCCAACAGCGGCATCAACCGCAACGGCAATAATATCCAGATCATCTTTGGCATGAAGGTCGCCGAGATGCGCGACAAGGTCGAAAACGCAATTGAGAAGGAGCAGTAAACAATGATCATTACTCTGTGTGGTGGCGGATCCACCTTTACCCCCGGCATCGTCAAGTCCATCGCTCTGCGCAAGGACGAGCTCGACGTTGACGAGATTCGTCTGTACGACATCAACGAGGAGCGCCAGCGCAAGATCGGCGTGCTCGTGGACTGGATTTTGCACGAGGACCTTGGCCTGGACATCAAGCTCACGGTGACCACCGACAAGGAGACTGCCTTTACGGACGCGAGCTTCGTGTTTGCCCAGATGCGCGTGGGCGGCTATGCCATGCGCGAGCAGGACGAGAAGATTCCGCTGCGTCACGGCTGCGTGGGCCAGGAGACCTGCGGTTGCGGCGGCCTTGCCTACGGCATGCGCACCATCTTCCCCATGGTCGAGCTGATTGACGACGTTGAGAAGCATGCCAAGAAGGACTACTGGATTCTTAACTACTCCAACCCTGCCGCCATCGTCTCCGAGGGCTGCCGCGTCCTGCGCCCCAACGCTCGCATCATCAACATCTGCGACATGCCGATCGCAATCATCGACGTGGTTTGCGCCGCGCTCGATATCGACAAGAAGGATGTCGAGTACGATTACTTTGGTCTCAACCACTTTGGTTGGTTCACCTCGATCCGCCACAAGGGCGAGGAGGTGCTCCCGCAGCTGCGCGAGTACATCAAGGAGCACGAGATTCTGCTGCCCGATTCGTACCTCAAGGGCATGGGCTCGCTGATGTCCAAGAAGCCCGAGGAGGCCACTGACGAGCACCCCGAGCAGAACCGCCACACCAAGGGCAGCTGGTACTACGTCTGGAAGGGCGAGTACGAGATCATGGAGTGCTTCCCGGAGTACCTGCCCAACACGTACCTGAACTACTACCTGCAGCAGAAGGAGTTTGTCGAGCATTCCAACCCCGAGCGCACCCGTGCGAATGAGGTTGAGGAGACGCGCGAGAAGAACCTCTTTGATGGTATCGATCACTACGAGAAGACGGGCGAGATCGACGAGAGCACGTTCTATGCGGGCAGCCACGGCGACTGGATTGCCGATCTGGCCATCGCTCTGAAGAACGATACCAAGCAGCGCTTCCTGGTCATTTGCGAGAACAAGGGCGCTATCCCCAACATGCCCTACGACGCTATGGTCGAGCTGCCTGCCTACATTGGCAAGAACGGCCCCGAGGTCATCAGCCGCGACAACATTCCTCTGTTCCAGCAGGGCCTCATGATGCAGCAGCTGAACTCCGAGAAGCTCGTGGTCGAGGCTACGATCGAGGGTTCGTACGAGAAGGCGCTCAAGGCCTTTACGCTCAACAAGACCGTGCCGTCGATGAAGGTCGCCAAGGAGGTTCTCGACGACATGATCGAGGCCAACAAGGACTTCTGGCCCGAGCTTAAGTAAAGGCAACAGGGTCGCTGGCCGCATACCTAGAGCAATGCCCCGTCCACGTGATTGCGTGGACGGGGCATTGTCATTTGGTAACGCGTTTTATCAAATATGGCATTTATCTGCGGTAATGTTCTATTTCACCGCCGAGGGTGACATTTTATACCGCCTGCCGAACTGCGTGGAGACCTAACAACTTTTTAGGTCAGTGTTGTGCGTGTAGCAACTTCGCCCGGCCTCGCCTCCGGGCTGCCATGTGAGAGGGGATCTTATGGCTCGACTGCACGTAATGGAACGCAGCCACGCTCAGGCCGTCATGGACGACCTGCACGATGCGCTCGGACGTCGTCTGGCGGTGAGTTCGCTCGCCCCGTGTCCCGTTGAGTTTACGGCAGCGCTCGTTAACCTGTGCTCCACCCAGAGCTGCGGCAAGTGCACACCCTGCCGTGTGGGCCTGAGCGCGCTGAGCGACTTGCTCGCCGATGTGCTCGAAGGGCGCGCCGATGAGTCCACGCTCAACCTGATTGAGCGCACGGCCCGCACCATCTACCTTTCGAGCGACTGCGCCATCGGCTACGAAGCCGGCGCCATGGCACTCACGGCCATTCGCGGCTTCCGTGACGATTTTGAGCATCACATCCGCGAGCACTCCTGCGGCTTTGACCGCGAGGCCCGCGTCCCGTGCGTCTCGGGCTGCCCGGCGCACGTCGACATTCCCGGTTACATCTCGCTCGTCGAGGCAGGCCGGTATGCCGACGCCGTCAAGGTCATCCGCAAGAACAACCCACTGCCGCTCGTCTGCGGCTTGGTGTGCGAGCATCCCTGCGAGATGCATTGCCGCCGCGGCATGGTCGACGATCCCATGAACATCCTCGCCCTCAAGCGTTTTGCCGTTGAGCACAGCGACCTCAACGACCACAAGCCGCATGTAGTGGACGACACCGGTAAGCGCGTCGCCGTGATCGGCGGCGGCCCGGCCGGCCTTTCCTGTGCCTACTACCTGGCCGTGATGGGTCATAAGGTGACCATCTTTGAGCAGCGTCACCACATGGGCGGCATGCTGCGCTACGGCATTCCCAGCTACCGTCTGCCGCGCGAGCGCCTGCAGGCCGAGATCGACTGGATCTTGAGCGCCGGCATCGACGTTGAGCTCGATCACTCCGTCAACGGCGAGGAACTTGCCCGCCTGCGCGACGAGTTCGATGCCGTCTACCTGGCCATTGGCGCCCACAGCGATAAGAAGCTCGGCCTTCCGGGCGAGGAAGCGCTCGGCGTGGAGTCGGCCGTCAAGATGCTGCGCGCCATCGGCGACGACGAGCTGCCCGACCTGAGCGGCCAGCGCGTGTGCGTCATCGGCGGCGGCAACGTGGCCATGGACGTGGCGCGCTCCGCCGTGCGCTGCGGTGCCGAAAAGGTGAGCATCGTCTACCGCCGTCGCATCTGCGACATGACGGCCCAGGATGCCGAGATCGCCGGCGCCCAGGCCGAGGGCTGCGAGGTACTGGAGTTGACTGCCCCGCTCGCTATCGAGACGGGCGAGGAAGGTCGCGTGAGTGGCCTGCGCGTGCAGCCGCAGATCATCGGCGAGCCCCGTCGTGGGCGTCCGGCCCCGCGTGCCGCCGCCACGCCCGAGCGCGTCATTCCCTGCGAGCGCGTGTTTGTGGCCATTGGCCAGGACATCGATTCCAAGCCGTTTGAGGACATGGGCATCGCCTGCAAGTGGGGCTGCGTGGTCACCGATTCGGATGGCGCCGTGCCCAACTTCGACGGCCTCTTTAGCGGCGGCGACTGCCAGACCGGCCCCGCCACCGTTATCCGCGCCATCAACGCCGGCCGCGTGGCTTCGGCAAATATCGACCGCTACCTGGGCTTCGACCACAAGATCAAGCTCGAGGTCGAGCTGCCGACCGTCCAGTTTAAGGGCAAGCACGAGTGCGGCCGCTGCGAGCTGGGCGAGCGCGAGGCCGGCGAACGTATTCACGATTGGAATCTGGTCGAACAGGGCCTTACTGAGGAGGAGGCACGCCAAGAGGCGAGTCGTTGCCTGCGTTGCGACCACTTTGGCTTTGGCGCGTTCCGCGGAGGGAGGAACCTGGAATGGTAGAGCTCAACAAAACCACCGTCGGCGACAACAGCGAAAACGGAGCGCACAACATGGTCAAGATCATTATCGATAACTGCGAGGTCGTGGTGCCCGAGCACACCACGATCCTAGATGCGGCCAAGTCCGCCGGCATTCAGATTCCCACCCTGTGCTACCTGCGCGATTTAAACGAAATCGGCGGCTGCCGCGTGTGCTTAGTCGAGGTCGAGGGCTGCGACCAGCTGGTTGCCGCCTGCAACAACTACGTGCTCGACGGCATGATGGTCCACACCAACAGCCCCAAGGCCCGCGAGGCCCGTCGCACCAACGTGCAGCTGCTGCTGTCCCAGCACGATTCGCAGTGCACGAGCTGCGTGCGCAGCGGCAACTGCAACCTACAGACCATCGCCAACGACCTGGGCATTTTCTATCTGCCGTATCAAAGACATTTGGCGGGCGAGGGCTGGGATTTCGATTTCCCCATCATCCGCGAAAACGACAAGTGCATTAAATGCATGCGCTGCATCAAGGTGTGCGAGAGCGTGCAGGGCCTGGGGATTTGGGACCTGACCAACCGCGCCACGCATACCGCCGTGGGTACCCGTGGG
The DNA here is from genome assembly GCA_958451615.1 of uncultured Collinsella sp. Taxonomy (GTDB): domain Bacteria; phylum Actinomycetota; class Coriobacteriia; order Coriobacteriales; family Coriobacteriaceae; genus Collinsella. Next base: position 30,889 of record CAUDQR010000004.1, read on the forward strand.
CGCGCGCCGATCGGCAAGACCGATTGCGTCGCGTGCGGCCAGTGCATTACGCATTGCCCGACGGGCGCACTGCGCGAGCGCGACGATACCGAGACCGTGTTTGACGCGCTCGCCGATCCCGACAAGATCGTGGTGGTGCAGATCGCGCCGGCCGTGCGTAGCGCTTGGGGCGAGGAACTCGGCATTCCGCGCGAGGAGGCTACCGTCGAGCGCCTGGCTTGCGCGCTGCGCCGCGTGGGCTTTGAGTACGTGTTCGATACCGATTTCTCGGCCGACCTCACCATTATGGAGGAGGGCTCCGAGTTGCTCGAGCGCCTGGGTGCCGCTGCCAAGGGAGAGGGCGACAGCCGCGGCTGGCCCATGTTCACGAGCTGCTGCCCGGGCTGGGTGCGCTTTGTGAAGGCTCGCTATCCGGAGTTTGTCGACAGCCTGTCCACGTCCAAGTCGCCGCAGCAGATGTTCGGCGCCATCGCCAAGACCTACTACGCCAAAGTGCTGGGCGTGGAGCCCGAGCGCCTGTTTGTGGTGTCCGTGATGCCGTGTACGGCCAAGAAGGCCGAGTGCGCGCTGCCGAGCATGGTGGGCGAGGACGGCGCGCCCGACGTTGACGTTGCGCTGACGGTACGCGAGATGGTGCGCATGATCCGCGCGAACCACGTGGGCGTGGACACGCTTACCGAGGAGCCGCTCGACACGCCGCTGGGCTTTGGCACGGGCGCGGGTGTGATCTTTGGCGCCACGGGCGGCGTGATGGAGGCCGCCGTGCGCTCGGCCTATTACCTGGTGACGGGCAAGAACCCCGATGCCGACTTCTTTACCGATGTGCGCGGTCTGGACGGCTGGAAGGAAGCCGTGGCCGATATCGATGGCACCAAGGTGCGTGTCGCCGTGGCACACGGGCTGGGCAATGCCGCCCGCCTGCTCGACGCGATTAGCGACGGCCGCGTGAGCTATGACTTCGTTGAGGTCATGGCGTGCCCGGGCGGCTGCGTCGGTGGCGGCGGTCAGCCCATCCACGACGGCTGCGAGCTGGCAGCCGAGCGCGGCCAGGTGCTGTGGGGCCTGGATGCCGCTGCGGACATTCGCTTCTCGCACGAGAATCCCGATGTCCAAGCGTGCTACCGCGAGTTCTTAGGTGAGCCGCTCTCGCCGCTGGCCGAGGAGCTGCTGCACACTGACCACCACGCCTGGTCGATGCCTAATGAGGGGACGTGCTAACGATGCGCGCATGTAATGTTGAGATGACGCGCCGGGGGTTTGCTTCGGCGCTTGCCGCGGGTGCCCTGTCGCTTGCGCTGGCTGGATGTGGCGGCGGGGCCGCGGGGGCTGGGTCTTCTGCGGGCTCGGCCGCTGCGGGTGCTGCTGCCGCCGATCCGGTCGAGGTGCATGTCGCCTCGCTCAAGGGACCGACGTCGATCGGTCTGGTGCAGTTTATGGACCAGGCGGCCGACGGTGCCACGGATAACGAGTTCGACTTTGCGATCAGCGCCGCAGCCGACGAGATCGTGCCCAAGGTCATTCAAGGCGATGTCGATATCGCCCTGGTGCCCGCCAACGTAGCGAGCGTGCTCTACAACAAGACCGAGGGCGCGGTGCAGGTCATCGACATCAACACGCTGGGCGTGCTGAATGTGGTGACAGGCGATGCGAGTGTGGCCTCGTTTGGCGATCTGGCGGGCCATACCGTCTATATGACGGGCAAGGGCACCACGCCGGAGTACGTCATGAACTACCTGCTGGAGCGCGCGGGCCTGACCGGCCAGGTGACGCTTGAGTTTAAGAGCGAGCCCACCGAGGTGCTGTCGGCCCTGCTTGCCGACCCGTCCGCCGTGGGCGTGCTGCCCGAGCCGTTCAAGACCGCTGCCATCGCCAAGAGCGAGGGCAAGCTATCGGCGCCGGTGAGCCTGACCGATGTGTGGGACGAGCTGGCGGGTGACACGGACTCGCGCCTGCTGACGGGCGTGACCGTGGTGCGCCGCGCGTTTGCCGAGGAACATCCCGATGCCGTGGCGGAGTTCTTGAGCTGCCATGCGGCGAGCGTTAAGGCTGTCAATGCGGCGCCGGCAGACTGGGCGCAGGCCGTGGTCGATGCCGGTATCGTGGACAACGCCAAGATTGCCGAGAAAGCGATTCCCGGGTGCATGCTTGTCTGCCAGACGGGCAAGGATATGAAGGCGGCACTTAGCGGGTATCTGCAGGTGCTGTTCGATGCGGATGCGAGCGCCGTGGGCGGCAAGCTCCCGGCTGACGATTTCTACTACTTGGAGTAGCCCGTGCGTGCGTTTGCTCGACAAATGACAGAGCGTATGAAGGCGGTGGCGGCAGCAGGTGCCGTCGCCGCCTTTTGGCTTGCCGTGTGGATGCTGGCGGCGGCGCTGGTGGCGCAGCCGCTGATTTTGCCGGGGCCGGGTGCTGTTGCCTTGGCGCTGCTGCGCCTGGTGTGCGATGGCGGTACCTGGGCGATTTTGGCGGGCTCGGGCGCGCGGATACTGGGCGGGTTGGCGCTTGCCGCGGTGTGCGGTGGCGTACTTGCCGGGATTTCGTCACGTTCGCGTGCGTTTGCGCACCTGGTGGCTCCGGCGCTGTCGTTTGTAAAGGCGACGCCGGTTGCCTGCGTGGTGGTCCTGCTGCTTATCTGGCTGGGATCGGCGCGCGTGAGCATCGCGGCAGTCTTTTTGATGGCGCTGTCGGGCGTGTATTTTTCGCTGGCCGAGGGTTTGGCACAGGTGAATAAACCGCTGAAGCAGATGTTCCGCCTGCATGGCGTGCGAGGCTGGCGACTGTTTTGCGCCCATACCTGGCGCGAGGTCCTGCCGTTTGTGCTTTCGTGCGCCCGTGCCGTGATTGGCATGAGCTGGAAGGCCGGCGTGGCAGCCGAGCTTATCGGCATGGCGGTGGGCACCGTGGGTGAGCGCATCTATCAGGCGAAGCTTTTGATCGAGACGGCTGATCTGCTGGCGTGGACCGTGCTGGTCGTTGCCGCCTCGTGGGCGTGTGAGCGCGTGCTGGTGTGGCTGCTGCGGGTTTCGGGACCCGTGGCGTGGCGCGTGGCCGTGCGGGCGCATGGGCGCGGCGCTCGCGGGCGTGCGGGGGCTGCCGGGGGCGGCGCTGCGGCGGAGCTTGCGCTCGCCGTGGGCGAGCGGGCGCCCTGGGCTCCGGCGCTCGACGGACTGACACTCCGTGTGCCCGCCGGTGGGCGCGCCTGCGTGATGGGCGCCTCGGGTGTGGGCAAGTCGACGTTGCTTGCGCTGGCTGCGGGGGAGTGCGCGCCGTGCTCCATGGTGTTTCAGGACGTGAGCTTGGTTGAGGACGTTTCGGCTTTGGAAAACGTGCTGGTGTGCGCCGACGCGCGCGTGGACGCCTCGGGTGCCGCGGCCCTGCTGCGCCTGTTGGTGCCGGGGGTCGATTTGCATGCTCGCGTGGCCGAGCTCTCGGGTGGGCAGCGTCGTCGCGTCGAGATTGCCCGAGCACTGCTGTGCCCGGGCGGCGCGGTGATTCTGGACGAGCCCTTTACCGGCCTGGATGTCGTCGCGCGCGATGCGACGGTCGAGGTCGTGCTCGATCTGCTCGACGGTCGCACGCTCCTACTCGCCACACACGATGCCGCTGACGCTCGGGCCCTCAATATCTCGGACATCATCACGCTCTAAATACTAACTCAGCAACAAAATGATCCGTTTTTCTCCGTCCCCATGGGGTCGGGTGTGGTATTCTATCTGAGGGGTAATACTTAGGAATACCAAGTAATACCAACACCGCAGAAACAAACTCCGGATGCGGGCCAATCGGGTTGCCTTCACAACCCGTCGCCCAGCCGCGTGGCCCGCATCTATCCGCACCACCGTCGTTTCAAAAAGGAAGCGCCATGGCAGAACACATGACCCCGGTTGTCGCGAAGGTCTTGCCCGAGGAAAAGGCGGCCTTCGCGGCGGCAACCCAGCTCGTGGGCACCACGCCGTCCAACGCCATCCGCATGTTTATCGCCGCGTTCAATCGCTGCGGCACCTTCCCGTTCGACATCTCGCCCAACGGGGCCTTTGGCAAAGACTGTCCCCAACAACTAGTCGTTGAAGAACGTCCCCAATGACTAGTCGTTGGGGACGTTCTTACATGACTAGCTGTCGGGAGGAGGTTGGCATGCTCAATGCGATGATTTGGGCGCTTGCCTGTTTTGGCGTCGTCGCTGCCGATATCGCCCTGAGCGTGGTTTTGTTCTCCGCTCTGGGCGTCGCATCGGTGTTCATGGGCTTTTCGATTGACGACCTCGATATTCAATTGCTTCAGGCTGCCGCGCAGATGACATCGTTTTTAATGGCGCTGCTGTGGTGGCGTTATCTGTGGCCGCGTTCGTTTATGGCACGCCGGCAATGCGCGCATCCGCTCGGCGGGGGAGCGCGTGGGGCGTGGAAGCGCATCGTCTGCGTTATCGTGATTGGCCTTGCCCTGCAGGTGGTCGTAGGCTACGTGACCGACGCCGTGCTGTCGCTGTTGCCCGAGGTCGCGACCGATTACAGTGAACTTGTCGAGGAAACAGGCATGGGCGACACGAGCTACCTGGCCGTCCTGACCACGGTGCTCGGCGCTCCGTTTTGCGAGGAGTTGCTGGTGCGCGGCATCATTTTTGAGTTTTCGCTCCGAGCGTTTAATCCGCAGTGCCGCCCACTTTGGAAGCGCCGGCGTCGTGCGGGTGCGCAGGACGGCGCCATGGTGCCCTGGGCGGCCCCGAGCACGTGGGGTATCGCCGCGGCGGTCGTGCTGCAGGCGGCGATCTTCGGTTTTATGCACATGAACTGGGTGCAGGGCTGCTATGCGGGCGCTGCCGGCCTCATTTTTGGCTGGGTGCTCGTGACGACCGGGAAGCTCCGCTACACGATCCTGCTGCACTTTGCCTTTAATGCCGGGTCGTATCTCATGACGTTGCTCTGGTTTGTGAACACGCCGTTCGACGTGGTAATCACGGTCACCATCGCCGGCATCATCCTCGTGGAGGCGATGCGCTCACTGCGCCACGCATGCGAGATGGGCATAGTGACAGCACCGCTGCCCTAATTGCGGCGTCCGCCTCCGTTGGCGCCCTGACGCCCCTGAGCTGCACGGTTGCGGCCGGCGGTGTTCTGCGCACGCGACATGCCGCCGTGCCCCTTGCTGCCCTTGGGGCCCTTGCTGGCGCCACCGTGGGCCTTGCCGCCCTTCTTACCGGCGCCATGCCCGCCGCCGGCAGAGGTCTCGCCCGGGCGTGGCGGCACGGGGCGAATCAGGCAATGCTTGGTGTAGCCGATCAGATCGCGACGGCCGGCCTTTTCCAGCGCCTCGCGCACGAGCTTGTAGTTCTCGGGCTTGCGATACTGAATGAGCGCACGCTGCATGGCCTTCTCGTGCGGGTCGCGTGCCACGTAGATCGGCTTCATGGTGCGCGGGTCCACGCCGGTGTAGTACATGCAGGTCGACATGGTGGATGGCGTGGGGTAGAAGTCCTGCACCTGCTCGGGCATGTAGCCCATGTCGCGCACAGCCTCGGCAAGCTCCACCGCTTCCTTCATCGTCGAGCCGGGATGGCTCGAGATCAGATACGGTACCACGTACTGCTTGAGTCCGTATTCACGGTTTAAGCGCTCAAATTTGCGGCAGAACGCATCGTAGACGGCGCGGCTCGGCTTGCCCATCACGGACAGCACCGCGTCGCTCACGTGCTCGGGCGCTACGCGCAGCTGGCCCGAAACGTGATGCTCCAGCAGCTCGCGCAAAAACTCGTCCGAGGCATCGGCCATGGTGTAGTCAAAGCGGATGCCGCTGCGTACGAAGACCTTCTTGACGCCCGGCAGCTGGCGCAGGTCGCGCAGCAGCTGCGTGTAGCCGCTCTCATCGACCACCATGTTCTTGCATACGCTCGGCCACAGACAGCGCTTGTTCTTGCACACGCCGTGCTTGAGCTGTTTGTCGCAGGCGGGACGGCTAAAGTTGGCCGTCGGTCCGCCCACGTCGTTGATGTAGCCCTTAAACTCGGGGTCGCGCGTGAGCAGCTCGGCCTCGCGCATGATCGAGTCGTGGCTGCGCATCTGCAGCACGCGGCCCTGGTGGAAGGTGAGCGCGCAAAACGAGCACTCGCCAAAGCAGCCGCGGTTAGAGCTGATGGAAAACTTGATCTCGGCAAAGGCCGGCACGCCGCCCGCGGCGTCGTAGTCGGGGTGCCAATCGCGTGCGTAGGGGAGCTCGGCCACCTCGTCCATCTCGTCGGTGGTGAGCGTCGCCGACGGCGGGTTCTGTACCACATAGACGCTGTTGGGGTAGGGCTCTACCAGGCGATGTCCGGTGATGGGGTCCATATTCTGCTGCTGCACGTTAAAGCTGCGCGCATAGTTGAGCTTGTCGGCGGTAAGGTCGTCCCAGCTGGGCAGCAGGTCGTAGTCGTAGACCTCGTCGAGCGAGCTGGTGCGGTAGACGGTGCCGTTGATATAGGTGATCTGGTCGACGGGCAGTCCGGCGTCGAGCGCGTCGGCGATCTCGACGATCGCGTGCTCGCCCATGCCGTAGATGAGGATGTCGGCGCCCGAGTCGAGCAGCACCGAGCGCTTGAGCTTATCCTGCCAGTAATCGTAGTGGGCCAGACGACGCAGGCTCGCCTCGATGCCGCCGATGATGATGGGCGCGTCCTTGAACGTTTGGCGGATGAGGTTGCCGTAGACCGTGACGGCGCGGTTGGGGCGGTGCCCCTCTTTACCGCCAGGGGTGTAGGCATCGGTGTGGCGACGATGCTTGGTCACCGAGTAGTGGTTGACCATGGAGTCCATGTTGCCGGCACTGACGAGAAAGCCCAGGCGCGGCTCGCCGAGCACGGTGATGCTGGCGGGGTCGGTCCAGTCGGGCTGACAGATAATGCCCACTTTGTAGCCGTGCGCGTCGAGCACGCGGCTGACGATGGCCATGCCAAAGCTGGGGTGGTCCACGTAGGCGTCGCCACAGATATAGACGAAGTCACACTGGTCCCAACCGCGCGCGTCCATATCGGCGCGGCTGACGGGGAGGAACTTATCGCGGCCCGGGCGCCAGGGACGGGCGGGCGCTGCCGGGGTATGAGCGGCGTGGCCGCCCTGGGCCTTGCCGCCGCGCTTTTGCTGCTGGCCCTGTTTGCCCTGCTGACTGCGCTGGTTATTCTGAGCGTGCTGAGGCTTTTTTGCCACGATCCCTCCCGGTGTTTGTATGCTGCACGTAATTGTAACCAGTCTTTTTGGGACGGGGCTAAAAAGACTGGTGGAGTACATGGGCTGGCGGATCGGCGTGTCGATGCGGATGCCGTTTGTTTCCAGACTGTGTATCCCCGTGTCGAAGGGGCCGTTTCGCGCGCACGCCATGTTGTCAATGGGTTACAGTATGAACGGCGGCTATGTTTCCGCCAACGCACGAGAGAGTCGTCAACAAGGAGGATGCACGACGATGCAGCGTGCCAAACAGATATCGGAGTCCATCGAACTGGGCATTATCCTGGCGCTCGCCGGCGGCTTTATGGATGTGTATTCGTACATTGGGCGCGACCATGTTTTCGCAAACGCGCAGACGGGCAACATCCTGCTTGTGGGCGTGAGCATCTCGGAGGGCAATTGGGCACTTGCGGGGCGCTACTTCTTCCCCGTGGTGTCGTTTGCCGTGGGCATTATGCTTGCCGACCTGGTACACGAGCGGTTTGGCAGCGTGATTCACTGGCGCCAGGTGACGGTGTTCTTTGAAGCCGTCATCTTGCTGGGCGTGAGCTTTATCCCCGGTGGCGATTTCAACCTGCTCGCCAACTGCCTTACCTCGTTTGCTTGCGGTATGCAGGTCGAGAGCTTCCGCAAGATTCATGGACACGGCATCGCTACGACCATGTGCATCGGCAACTTGCGCAACGCCCTGCAAAACGTGGACGACTATATCATCACCCACAAGCGCGGCTTTTTGGAAAACGGCGCACTGTACTTTGGCGTGATCTTCACCTTTGTGTTTGGCGCCGTGCTGGGCAACTGGTGCATTGAGCGCATGGGGCTGCACGCCATTGCGGTGGCGAGCATGCTGCTGTTTATCGCGTTTGCCATCATGTTTATCGATCGCGAACGCGACTTGCACAGGAAATGGGCCCGCATCGTAGCTGACTGGCAGACCACGAGTCTTAAGCGCTAAGGTGCATGTTCGTAACAACATTCAGGAGCCAGAAAAACTATCTAGCTCCTGAATGTTGTTACGAACTGCTTTTTGCGATTTATTCGAGATGCTCTTCAATCCGAGCCCTAAGAAGGGCAATGGCTGTAGGTATTCCAATTGCGGCGGCTAATTCGGCTTTATCCAAAACCTGTATGCTAAAGCACGATTGTTTATCACATTGAAGGACGATAACTGAAGATAGCTTCACTTCCTGTTGGCTGAATATATCGTAATCTCCAAATAGGAAGTTACCTTTTATTGCGTAATTCGGTATGTTCGTTACGCACTTCATCTCAAGTCTGTTTAGACCATAATCGAACACCGCAACTTCCTTGTGTTCGATGATGAGCGCAACCCTGGGCATGTTGCTAAAGCCACCGTCGACGACAGTGAAGAGTTTTTCATTCGCATCGTCATAAACGGTATATTTAAGACTCGATAGCTGTCCTAGTGGACCCGTGAACCCATGTCTTTTGATGTTGAGGTTGTCTCCCGCTGGGTTGATGAGAGCCAGAGTATGCGGATAAGGATTACCTTCAATTGAGATTCGATATTCGTTTGTAGCCGTCTTGCTCGATTTAGGACCAGTAGCCATCACGCGTCATCGCCTCGATCGAATTGGAACCGTCTTCTACTTCGTGCGGAGAATTGCGCTGTACGTTGCGGTACATGCAGCTGCAATAACCGCATGGGCAATTTCTAACAAAATGAATGACGCTATTTGCTGCATGCATTTTATTTACTATAAAGTATCCTTTTATAAACGTATTGTCAAACATATATTGCTAAAACAGAAACAATTTATAGACTGAGTTGGTCGTATTCTTTGGGCGATTGCTCCTATAATCTAGCCTTCGCTGCTGTCGGGAGGGAAGGACTGGGGCTCCGTTATTATGTTGAAACGCTTTAACACTTTTGACGTTCTCATGCGTTTTTTGTTTCAAAAGCGTTAGGATGGGACTCATAGCGTGGGGCGTAATGGGCGCCCCGCACACGATGGGAGGCTATCAATGGCTAATCGTTTCGTTCTCAACACCATTTCTTATCATGGTTCCGGCGCCATCAAGGAGATCCCCGGCGAGCTCCAGCGTCGTGGCTACAAGAAGATCTTCGTCTGCTCCGACCCCGATCTGGTCAAGTTTGGCGTTACCGCTAAGGTGACCGACGAGCTCGACGCCGCCGGTATTGCTTGGAGCCTCTACTCCGAGATCAAGCCCAACCCCACCATCCAGAACGTCAAGGACGGCGTCGAGGCCTTTAAGGCCGCCGAGGCTGACGCTATCGTGACCATCGGTGGTGGCTCCTCCATGGACACCGCCAAGGCTATCGGCATCATCATCAACAACCCCGAGTTCGCCGATGTCCGCAGCCTCGAGGGCGTTGCTCCGACTAAGAACCACGCTGTGTTCACCATCGCCGTGCCGACGACCGCCGGTACTGCCGCCGAGGTGACCATCAACTACGTTATCACCGACCCCGAGAAGGTCCGCAAGTTCGTGTGCGTCGATACCAACGACGCCCCCGAGGTCGCCGTCGTCGACCCCGACATGATGGCTTCCATGCCCGCCGGCCTGACCGCTTCCACCGGCATGGACGCTCTGACCCACGCCATCGAGGGCTACACCACCAAGGGTGCTTGGGAGCTCTCCGACATGTTCCACTTTGAGGCTATTAAGCTGATCAGCGAGAACCTGCGCGACTCTGTCGCCGAGGCCAAGTCCGGTCAGCCCGGCTCCGGCCGCGAGGGTATGGCTCTTGGCCAGTATGTCGCCGGCATGGGCTTCTCCAATGTCGGCCTGGGCATCGACCACGCCATGGCTCACACCCTGTCCGCTCACTACGACACCCCGCACGGCGTCGCTTGCGCCATGCTGCTGCCGATCGCCATGGAGTTCAACAAGCCGGTTTGTGCCGAGCGCCTGGCCAAGGTTGCCGTTGCCATGGGTGTTGACACCACGGGCATGAGCACCGATGAGGCCGCCGACGCCGCCATCGCCGCCGTCAAGCAGCTTTCCGCCGACGTGAACATCCCGCACGTCTGCGAGGCCATGAAGGCCGACGAGATCGAGGTCCTGGCCAAGGACGCCATGGCCGACGCCTGCTTCCCGGGTAACCCGCGCGAGGCAACGCTCGACGACGTCATCGAGCTCTTCAAGAAGATCTGCCCGGCTGCCTAACTTGGTTCGGCGGGCCCTGCCCGTTAGCCCCACAATCGTCCTCGGACATGTTGGAGGCCCCGCTGCGCTCGTTGCGCGGTGGGGCCTCTTTTGTCTCATGGAAACCTCCTGGAGCGGCGACAAGAACATGCCGTGAACAGGTGGGGGTAAGGGGAGCGTGCATTTTTGCGAGTATTCAGCAGGCCGAGTGGATTGCATACAGTTAAAACGTGATTATTGCGGTTTCAAGTAGGAATGAGCGAGCGGCTTCGACAAAGGAATCTCGGCTGAAGGGACGACTTGTTCGTTTTAAGCAGCGGTATGCCCCAAATAAAGGACGAGACGGTCGGTTTTACCGTCTCCTGATGGTGCTATCGGGCGCTGCGATGCTGAATATTCCGTTATTTGCACGGTCCAAGGTGGGGTACCTTGACGCTAGAGAAATAAATGCCTCATTTTTATGCAGGAATCTATATCTTTTATACAAGAATAGGATTGAATGACACGCGTGCGCCCAAGCCGGTGCATCGACGTCTGAGGGCTGGTCGGCTCCCAGGGCTTTGCACGTGCAGAACGGTTAAAATCGGGACTTGGTCTTAGTTTTATATGGAAGGATACATATGGCTTCTAATGATGATGCTTCGTTGGAGGGGACGCTCTCCTATATCACTGAGCAGCTTAAGGCGCTGACTTCTATTGCCTCGCCTACGGGCTTTACTCGTGCGGCGACTGATTATTTGATGGAAACCCTGCGCGATATGGGCTTTGAGCCCGAGCGCTCCAATAAGGGCAATGTGCTGGTTGAGCTCGGCGGCGAGGGTGAGCCGCTCGTGTTGGCGAGCCATGTCGACACGCTTGGCGCCATGGTGCGCTCCATTAAGGACAATGGTCGCCTGCGTCCCACGACGCTCGGCGGGCATCAGTGGTCTACGGCCGATGGCGAGAACTGCACCGTCTTCACGCGTGACGGCAATGTGTACACGGGTGTGGTCCTCAATACCGAGCCTTCGGCGCACGTGGCCGACGAGCCGGTCAAGACCATCGAGGGAAACATGGAAATCCTGCTCGATGAGAATGTCGACAGCAAAGATGATGTGCTCGAGCTGGGCATTCAGACGGGCGATATCATCGCTATGGATCCGCGTACCACGGTGACGGAAAGCGGCTACATTAAGAGTCGCTTCCTGGATGACAAACTGTCGGCGTCGATTCTGCTGGGTCTGGCCCGCGCCGTTGCTGACGGCGAGGTGACGCTTTCGCGCAAGGTGTCGCTGCTCTTTACCGTGTATGAGGAGGTCGGCCACGGTGGTGCCTTCGTGCCGGCCGACACGCGCGAGATGATCAGCGTTGACATGGGCTGCGTGGGCGACGATCTGGGCTGCACCGAGCGCATGGTGTCGATTTGCGCCAAGGATTCGGGTGGCCCGTACAACTACGACCTGGTGACCACGCTGTCTAATATCGCGCGCGAGCTGGAGCTCGATTACGCCATCGATGTGTACCCGCACTACGGTTCCGACGTCGAGGCCACGCTCTCGGCCGGCTACGACATTCGCCATGGTCTGATCGGCCCCGGCGTGTACGCGAGCCACAACTACGAGCGCAGCCACATCGACGGCGTGCGCAACACCTTTGAACTGGTTCGCGCCTACGTTCAGCGCTAGGGGAGCAGCTTGCGACTCGGCTGACCAATCGCTAAGGCCCGATTTCTCGGGCCTTTTTTCGTTTTTGGCCGTTTAGTATTATGATGTATATAATCTATTAACTAAACGCGTAAATTACTTAACGAGGTGATGCGGCATATGAATACATCTGAGTACTTATCTATGGGTGATGCCGCCCGCCTGTTGGGCGTTACGAAAGCCCGCATATCGCAACTTGCCGCATCGGGGACGCTTGTGTGCGATATTGTGGGCGGCCGGAAGATGGTCGAGTACAATTCTGCGATCGCCTATCAAAAGGTCCGCAAGCGAGGACGCCGTCCTGCGGCCGATGTGGGACGCAAGTTTACGCTGATGTCGGCCGACCATGAGGTCGCGCATGTCTCATTTGATCCGACACGCGAGTTTTCCTTCGAAATCGCCGAGGTCCTCGATGCGCAACGAATGCCGTTTGGCACGTACTCGAGCTCTTCTCCAACAGTGAATAAGCGGGAGCTCAACGCGTGGTGGGGGCATCGGTCGGTGCCCGATGTTCGCCCCGGGCTTATCTCGCGCTACCGCGAGCTGGGGATTGTCAACGGCGTTGAGGTGCCGGTTCAGTGTCTGGGCCTCTCGCTTTCGGATTGCTATTGGCTGCGGCCGGCAGAATGCGATGGGCTCGAATGGCGAAACCTCAATTACTTCGAGAATGATTTTGAGCGATCGGCGCCCGAGGGGCGTTCGGGTTGGCTGGAAGGCATCGGTCTTAAAAATCCGGATAACACGTCCGAGGGCGAGCTCCCTAAATCGTGGATGATCCGGAACGGCATTCGCGTTTTGGCTAAAGGGTGCGGGATGGACGATCAGCGTCCCTTTAACGAGGCGGTTGCAACGGCTTTGCATCGTCGTTTGCTTTACAAGGAGGAGTTTGTTCCTTACACGGTTGAGCGCATGTTCGATGGCCCCGTGTGCCTGTGCGACGACTTTCTTGGCGGCCGCGAGGAATACATTCCGGCCGTTTACGTTAAGGGCGCACTTGGTAGCCAGCGGGGAAACTCGACGTACGACCGGTACTGCCGCTTTCTTGGTAAGCATGGAGCAGACGAGGCTGCCGTGAGAAGGTCTATGTCGCAGATGATCGTTTGCGATGCCCTTTTGGCCAACAGCGATCGCCATTGGCGAAACTTCGGCATCATCCGCAATGTTGACACCCTGGAGATAAAACCTGCACCGCTGTTCGATAGCGGCAACTGCCTGTGGTACAACGTGCCAACTGCCGTGCTCGCAGCTGGGGAGTTTGGGTTTTCCGCTAAGCCGTTTGGGCCCGACCCTTCCGTCCAGCTGGCGCTTGCGGACTCACTCGATTGGTTCGATTCATCGCGGCTCAACGGATTTGTTGATGAGACGATCGAGATTCTTTCGCAGAGCGAATGGGCGACGGCGGAGGGTCGACTCGAGGCCATTTGCCGCGGCCTCGAGCGTCGCGTAATCGAGGTTGGTGCCGCTGTTGAGGTACTTCGACACGTGCGGCGATAATCCCGCGGCTACTTAAGCGCGCCGGTCACGGTACCGCCGCCCAAGACGACGTCGCCGTGGTAGACGACGACGGCCTGGCCGGGGGCGATGGCTCGTTGCGGCTCGTCAAAGGTCAGCAACATTTGTCCGTCGGCGCCACGTGTAAGGGCTGCCGCCTGGTCCTTTTGACAGTAGCGGTACTTGGCGCCCACGTGAATGCCGCCGGCATCGAGCTCTGCCTCCATGCGGTCGGCAGGGGCGCTCCAGATCCAGTCGTTGGCCGTGAGCACTGTGGCCGTCAGGTCCTCGGCCTCGCCAAGATGCACAATGTTGTTGGCGGTATCGACGCCCGTCACATACACGGGGTGCGCCATTGCGACGCCCAGGCCCTTGCGCTGGCCGATGGTATAGCGCAACGCGCCGTTGTGGCGCCCAACCACGCTGCCGTCGCGCCATACGATGTCGCCCGGTGTAGCGGGATGTCCGCACCGACGCTCGATATAGCCCGCATAGTCGCCATCCGCGATGAAGCAGATATCCTCGCTTTCGGCCTTCTTGGCGTTGATGAAGCCCTGTTCGGCGGCTATGCGGCGTACGTCGCGCTCCTTGTCCAGGCCTGCCAGCGGAAAGATCGTGCGCGACAGCCGCTCCTGCGTGAGCGAATACAAAAAGTAGCTTTGGTCCTTTTTGGGATCTTCGCCGCGATGTAGCTGCCAGGTGCCGTCTGTCGCCTGACTTGTTTTGGCGTAATGGCCCGTGGCGATGTAGTCGCAGCCCATGTCCAGCGCCGTATCGAGCAGCGCGCCAAACTTAATGTGGCGGTTGCAGATGATGCACGGATTGGGCGTCAGCCCCTCCTGGTAGGCGGTCACGAAGCGCTCGATAACATTGCGGTCGAAGGTCTGCTGCAGGTCGAGCACATGGTGGGGGATCCCCAGGCGCTCGGCGACGGCCTTTGCATCGGCGATGTCGCGGTCGACTTTGCTCATGCCCGTGGCGGGGTCGGGTGCGGGACGGGTGAGGCGCATGGTGGCGCCGACGCATTCGTAGCCCTGGCTTTTGAGCAGGTACGCGGTCACGCTGGAATCGACGCCGCCGCTCATGGCGACGAGCACGCGCTTATTGTGCATGGGGAGGTTCTCCTTGGTGGCATGTGGCCAAAAAAGAAAAGCGGCGCGGGAGGCTGGTGCCGCGCCGCAGACATTGTAGCAAGTTCGGACGTCTCGTGGGACACCCTGTTGGGATTGGCTCAGACTGCCGGGAGAGAGGAGGCCGGTTCGTCCTGGGCTCAACCTATGGGCGCAGACCCTAGTCCTGGAAGAGCGCTGTGGACAGGTAACGCTCACCGGTGTCGGCGAGCAGCGCCACGATGGTCTTGCCCTCGTTCTCGGGGCGCTTGGCCAGCTGCAGTGCGGCCCACACGGCGGCGCCGGACGAAATGCCCACGAGCACGCCCTCCTTGTGGCCCACGGCGCGGCCGGTGGCAAAGGCGTCGTCGTTCTCGACGGGGATGATCTCGTCATAGATCTGGGTGTCGAGGACGTCGGGCACAAAGCCGGCACCGATACCCTGGATCTTGTGCGGGCCGGCCTGGCCCTTAGAGAGCACCGGGGAGGTGGCGGGCTCGACGGCGACGACCTGAATCTCGGGGTTTTGCTCCTTGAGGAACTCGCCCACGCCGGTCACGGTGCCGCCGGTGCCGACGCCGGCGACGAAGATGTCGACCTTGCCGTCGGTGTCGTCCCAGATCTCGGGGCCGGTCGTGGCCTTGTGAATGGCCGGGTTCGCGGGGTTCACAAACTGGCCGGCGATGATGCTGTTGGGAGTTTCCTTCTGCAGCTCCTCCGCCTTGGCGATAGCGCCCTTCATGCCCTTGGAGCCGTCGGTGAGCACGAGCTGTGCGCCGTATGCCTGCATGAGCTTGCGGCGCTCGACGGACATGGTCTCGGGCATAGTGATGATCACCTTGTAGCCGCGGGCCGCCGCCACCGAGGCGATGCCGACGCCGGTGTTGCCGCTCGTGGGCTCGATGATGGTGTAGTCGCCACCGCGCACGAGCTTGCCGGCCTTCTCGGCCTCGTCAATCATGTTCTTGGCGACGCGGTCTTTGACGGACCCGGCGGGGTTGAAGTATTCCAATTTGACGAGCACACGGGCCTTGAGGTCCTCGTCGGCCTCGAAGTGGGTGAGCTCCAGAAGCGGGGTGTGGCCGATAAGCTGATCGATGGACGTGTAAACATTGCTCATGGTGAACCTCCAAAGTGTTCAAATGACTGGATACCGTGTGGTTTTACGGTGTGTGTGGCAGCGAAACCCACAAACCTTATAGGTTGTTCGTTTTGCTGTTGGCAAGCATAGTAGACAGTAAAGCCTAGTAACGCAATAGGAAATAGAAGATTATTACGAGTCGATTAACCATCTTGACGGGAATAGGTATTTTCAAAACCAATTTTTCGGCTAGAATTTCTACGAATTAAAAGACCGAAAGGCAGCTATATATATGTTGGTTTCCACAAAGGGCAGATATGCCCTGCGCGTTATGGTCGACCTGGCCGAGCACCAGGCGACAGGCCGTATCCCGCTTAAAGAGATTGCGGCGCGTCAGGGTATTTCGGAGAAGTACCTCGAGAATATTCTGGCTACGCTCGTGCGCGCCAACATGCTCTCGGGCATGCGCGGCAAGGGCGGCGGCTATGTGCTCACGCGCCCGCCCGAGCAGTACACGGTGGGCGAGATCTTGCGCCTGACCGAGGGCAGCCTGGCGCCGGTCGCCTGCCTGGATGGCGACTGCAAGGGTTGTTCGCGCTCTGACGAGTGCCCCACGCTCGACGTGTGGAAGAACCTGGACAAGCTTATCAACGACTACCTCGACGGTGTGACGCTCGATCAACTTGTCGCTCCCAACGAAGGCTACGATTACGTCATCTAACCCACACCTGCCATTTGGGGACGGAGTGGAAATGGCAGATTCTCTCGCCCTTTGAGACTTGGCAAATAAGAAGGCCGCCCATTTTTGCGATGGGCGGCCTTCGTTTTGGGCTGTTGAGACGGGCGCGGCCGGAATGGCCGTTTTAGCCCTCGGCGATGCTGTCGAGGATGCTGCGCATGATGGACACCAGGATGCTGCCCATAAAGGCCGATCCAAAGCTGGCGATGGAGATACCCGCGCCCAGCAGATTGACCGACAGATAGCTGGCCAGCTCGAGCATAAAGCTGTTGACTACGAGCTGAAAAATACCCAGCGTAATGATCGTGAGCGGCAGCGAGATAACCGTCAGAAACGGCTTGACGAGCGAATCGACGATGTTCAGGAACAGTCCCACGAAGGCGAAACAGACCCAGGCCTCGGCAAAACCGAAGGGCTGGATGCCGGGGACGAGGAACGTGGCAATCGCGATGGCGATCGAGGTAAAGAGCCAGTTAAGCATAAAGCGCATGGTGTGAATCCTTTCTTGCGCAGGGTGCGTCGGTGTCGCGTGAAGCGGTTTGCTGCGGCGGCTTGGACGGCCGCTCGGGTGTGCCGCCTTGTTCGGCCGCCCATTGTCTCAGATATTCGTGGAGCTTACGTGCGCATTCGGTTTCAAAACGGCGTTCGTCCTGAAAAACGCGCCGCTGGCAAAGAGTCTTGTCGCTTTAGTTTGGTGGTGTGCTACACTGCTACGGACAAAAGCCACAGGCGTTGCCCTATTGCATAGAACGGGCGAACGATGCCCGATGTCAGTATCAACTTCGATGCCTTATGGCGGGTTTGGCGGTGATCGATGAATATCGAGAACATGTTTGACAAGCCTGATGTCAAGCAGCTGGTCCACGCATTTAGTCTTTTGGATGACGAGAAGGATATCCAGGCGTTTTTGACCGATATCTGCACGCCGCGCGAGATCTGCGATCTTTCGCAACGTCTGCAGGTTGCGCGTTATCTGGATGAGGGCGAGCCTTATGTTGAGGTTCAGGCCCGCACCGGCGCTTCGTCCACTACGGTGAGCCGCGTTTCAAAGGCGCTGAACGGCGAGTACGGCGGCTATCGCAAGATCCTCATCAAGCTGGAGGATGGCGAGTAGGCCAGCGACAACAATGAATTACGAAGAACCGTCCCTCCGGGGGCGGTTTTTTGATCCCTTGGAGACGGAGGAAAACGGATCACTGGGCTAGACTGACCTCCTCGGTGATCCATTTTCCTCCGTCTCCAAGGGGTCAAATCTGTTGGCGTGGGGCAAATCTGTCCGCGCGGGCGGGTAGGATGGAAGCATTGAATATTGCGAACGGTTTGAGTGGAGGACCATGCCTGTTCGAATCTATACCACCAACGCCGGCGCGGATTTGAGCGATGCCGAGGCGGCGCTGCTTGCCGACCTTATTGCCCGCCACGGGCGTGCCGTGCTGCTGGCGCCAACGTTTGCCGAGCTCGACCTGTGCCGTCATGATGCGGCGGAAGCCGGCGTTTCGCTGGGTATTGACTACAAGACGCCTACATCGTGGCTTCGCTCGCTTTGGGAGCTTTTGGGCGACGGGCGCGGTTTCGTCGACAACCTGCAGCGCCGGATGCTGTTTTCGGACATGGTAGCGCGCCTCGACGACGCCGACCTGCAGCCGCTTTCGCGCAGCCAGGGCACGGTGCGTATGCTCGCGCGTATGGCTCGCGATGTGCTGCCGGGTGTGGCAGGGACAGGCACCGAGCGTTGCTGCGACAACGTTTGCAAGCCCAAGCCCAGAAGCGACGCCGAGGCTCGCGTGTTTGAACTTTTGTGCGCCTATGCGAGCGGCTTGGACCGTCGAGACATGGTCGAGCCCTGCGAGGCGGCTGACATTATGGCCGGCGCTTTGGCCGACAACCTGCCGGGGTGCGCCCGCGCCGTTTGCGTGCGCGGCGTCACGTCATTTACGTATAGCCTGCTCGAGCTGCTGTCCGCCGTGGCAAACAACGGGGGAGAGGTTGTCGTGCTGCTTGCCCGCGAGCAAGCGGCGATGCGCGAGGAGCTTGCCGCGGCATTTGATGTCCGCGGTGTGCTGTTTGAGATCGCGCCGCTGGGGGAGGGCGCCGCCGCGCCCCAGACTGCCTTCAAGTCCGCTGCTCAGCCTGCCTTTATTGAGGTCGCCGGCCCCCATGCCCGTGCCCATGCTTATGCGGGCGTCATCGATAAGTTGGTGAAAGCGCACAAGGAGTCCAAGGACGATAAAGCTGCTGCAACACCCGCCGACCCCGTACGCGTGCTCGTTGTTTCTGCCCGGGCACCCCAGCTGTTCGGCGAGCTTGCCGCTCGTTTGGCGGCGCGCCACGTTGCTGCCGAGACGGCCGAGTTCACGGCGTTTTCCCAATCCATTGCGGGCAGGCAGTTCACGGCGCTCGCCAACCTGATCGAGCGTATGAAGGCCGCCGACGAAGGGGCAGCTTCTAAGACTGAGTGGTGGCCCGCTCCGGAGCTTACCGACTGGATTTACAGCCCGCTTTCGGGTGCCGACGCCGCCAGCGCGCGCACGTTCGACAAGAATATGCGACTGTCGCGCAGCAAGACCACTGCGGGCGTCAAGAGCCTGCTGCAGAGCGTGCAGGGCCAGGTGAGGGGCGCGCGTAAAGCGGCGAGCGACGAGAACTGGTTTAAGAACGTGCCGTGCGTGGTCTCGGACGTGTTCCAGGCGCTGTGGCGCGACAAGCCCGTGACGGCGCTCAAGGCCATGCTTGCCGTTGCCGAGGTACTGCCCGATCGCGCGCTTGGTGGTCTCGACGGTCAGGCCCGTCGCCAGGCGGAGGTGGCCCTGCTGCGCCACGCGATCGACATCCTTATGAACGATGCTCGCGCGCTCGACGTGTCGCAGGCCGCGACCGTGCCCGTGCTCGATGGCATTCGCACCAAGGTGGACAAGCGTAGCACCGCCTACGATTACGAGACCTACGAGGTTGACCGTGCGCCACGTGCCCAGGTTCGCTTTGCTTCGCTTGCCGATGCGGCGGCTCTGCGCCCCGGCAGCTACGATGCCGTGCTGTTTGCCGATGTCGATCTGGACAGCTATCCGCTCTCACACGAAGAGGGGCCGCTGACCACGCTGACGGCGAGCCTCGGTCGCGAGGGCGTGACGCTTGAGCCTGCGGCCTTGCTGCGCGCACGCTTTGGCCGCGCGATGCAGGCCGCGCGCGGTCCGGTTACGCTCGCCCGTGTGACCCACGATCGTCAGGCGCGCGAGTGCTATCCGGCGGCCGTGTGGACCGAGTTGCGGGCGCATGCCGAGGCCGCTGACGCCGACAAGGCCGCTGACGATGCTAGGGCCGCTGACGATGCTAAGGCCGCTGACGATGCTAAGGCCACTGGTGACGCTAAGGCCGCTGACGCCGACAAGGCGAAGTGCGTGGGTGAGGGCGATATCGTAAGGGACTTCGATCCCGCGGCAGGCGAAGGTCTCAAGCGCGAGCGCGTGACCTGTGAAGCCCCTCAGCATCTGAGTGCCGAGGCCGTGCCGTATTTGGTCCTGCGCCGTCGCGATGGCGAGGGCGAGGGCGCGCCGCTCGTGCCGCGCCTGACGTCCGCCTCGCAGATCGAGGCCTATTCCACCTGCCCGCTGTGCTGGTTCGTCTCGTATCGCGTCAAACCTCAGTCCATCGATGCGGGCTTTGGCAACATGGAGAAGGGCAACTTTGTCCATGACGTGCTGGAGCACTTGCATGCACGTCTTCCGCAGGAGGGCATGGAGCGCGTGACGCCCATGAATCTGCCGCGCGCGCAGGGGCTGTTGCGCGAGGTCTTTGCCGAGACCCTGGCCGAGCATGCGGGCAAGCGCGGTACCGAGGGCCCGCTGGTGCCGCTCTCTCCAGTGGAGGAGCGCCAGGTGGCTGAGATCTTGCCGCAGCTGGAGGGCGTGCTTGCCTACGAGTCCGAGGCGCTCACCCCCTTTGCTCCGCGCTACCTGGAGTTTGCGTTCAACGAGCTCCAGGTCGAGTATGCCGGTTGGCCGCTCGGCGGGCGCATCGACCGCGTGGATGTGGATGCCGAGAATCGCGCCGTGGTAATCGACTACAAGCATCGCACGGGCGTTGAGGAGTTTAAACTCGCCGACCCCACGGTGCGCGACGAGGAATCGGGCGAGGCCGCCATCGACGACCCGCGGTGGCTGCCGCCCCATACCCAGACGCTTATCTATGCGCAGGCCATGCGCCGGGCGCTGGATCTGGATGCCCGTGCGGCGCTCTATTTTTCGACCAAGGGCGGCAAACCGGCGCTGCGCGGCGCCGCGAGTGCCGAGCTGCTCGAGGAGGAGCGTGGTGACGGCCGCATCCCGGGGCTTAAGAAGGGCTTTCCCGGCGAGGGTGGCAGCATGGACTTCGACGCCCTGCTCGATCGCGTGGAGGCCGGCATCGCCGAGCGCCTGCACGAACTCGAGGCAGGCGACGTTGCCGCCGTCGACCCGACGTCGGCTCAGGCCGCGCATGCGCGCTGCTCGTATAACCACGAAGGAACGTTTGTAAGGAGGGACGTGTAGACCATGGATCTTTCGACTTTGATGCCGCAACAACTGCAAGTCGTCAAAACGCTCGACCGTCCGCTGTTTGTCTCGGCGGGCGCCGGTTCGGGCAAGACCTTTACCCTCACGCGCCGCATCGTCTACGCGCTCTCGCCCGAATCCGGTCCGTTTGTCGAGCATCTGGATCAGGTGCTCGCCATTACCTTTACCAAAGATGCCGCGGCCGAGATTCGCGACCGCGTGCGTCGCGCGCTTATCGAAGAGGGTATGGACGAGGAGGCCCTGACCGTCGACGATGCGTGGATCTCGACCATTCACGGCATGTGCTCGCGCATCCTGCGCGCACACGCGTTGGAGCTGGGCATCGACCCCGAGTTCACGGTGCTCACCGATACCGACGAGCTTATGGACCAGGCTGTTGAGCATGTGCTGGCCCGCGCGACGGCGCCCGATGCCGTCCCCGAGCTCGCGGCATCGCTCAAGGCCCTCTACGCCTGGTATCCCATGGCGGGCGAGGGCGGTCCCTTTGGCGCCGGCACGACCATCAAGGGTCTGGTGCGCGACCTGCTGGAGCTGTCGAGTCAGTTGCCGGGCGGTATGGACGACGTGTGCGTGGCGCGCGGCCAGGCCGATACCTCAGCGCTCGCCGATGCCTATCGCGCGGCGCTGGGCGCAAGCAAGGCCGCGACCGAGAAGGCGCAGACGGCGCTCGATGCCATCGACGCGTTCGAGGCGAGCGGCAAGACCATGGTCGATGCGGCGCGACTTATGATGTCGTGCACCATGCCGCGCGCGAGCAAGGCGTTTTCTAAGGAGCAGGTGGAGCTACTCAAGGCCGAGGCTGCTGATGCATTTATCAATATCGTGCTTGCCTGCGGTGCCCCCGCGCTCGATGCACTGGTGGGCCTGGCCCGTTCCGTGGAGGCCGAGTATCGCGCGCTGAAGGCCGGCCAGTCCGCGCTCGATAACAACGACCTGCTGCGCATGGCGTACGAGGCGCTGCGCGACTACCCGGCTATTCGAGCAGCCTATGAGGGCCGCTTTAAGATGGTCATGATCGATGAGTTCCAGGATACCGACCAGATGCAGGTTGACCTGATCCGTTACCTGACCGGCGCGGGTGAGCGTGCGCTGTGTACCGTGGGCGATGCGCAGCAGTCGATCTACCGCTTCCGTGGCGCCGAGGTTGAGGTCTTCCGCCGCCAGGAGCGCAAAGTGGGCTCCTCTGCCGCGCCCGAGACGGCTGCCGCATCCGATGCCCCCGCCGGCGAGCTCGTCAAACTCGTGCGCAACTTCCGCAGCCACGACGAGGTGCTGCGCTATGTGGCGCGCGTCTTTGACGGCGACACCGGTGGTTTGATGCAGGGGTTCTTGGATCTTGAACCGAGCGACGAACGCGAGGACAAGCTCAAGGCGAAGGCATCGCGCCGCCAGGCGATTTTCGTTGCCGGTGGCAGTACGCAGGAGCGAACGCAGGCGAAAGCTCGTGCGATTGCGGAGCGATTCCAAGCACTCGTTAAAGCGGGCCAGCCCCAGGGCAGCATGGTCCTGCTGCTGGGCCGCATGACCAACGCCGATGTCTATGCGCAGGCCTTCCGCGACCAGGGGCTCGACTGCGTGATCGCAGGCGGCTCGGTCTTTGCCCAGGCAGCCGAGGTGCAGACGGTGCGTGCCCTGGTGTGCGCGCTTGCTAACCCGGCCGATACGGCGCAGGGTCTTATGCCGCTGCTGGCCTCGCCGATGTTTGCGCTCGGCGCTCAGGAGTTCCTGGCGCTGGCGACCAAGCTGGACGACCAGACGGGGGAAACCTCGCGCCGCAACATCGACGTGGGCATCATGAGCGATTCCGATGTGCCGGGTTTGCAAGACTTGCCGCTCGTGACGCGCGCCCGCGAGGTGCTGCGGTATGCGCTCCGTCGCGTGGGCCGCGATTCGTTCGCCGCCATCGCGCGCGACGTGGTCAACGCCTCCGGCTGGTTTGTACGTCTGGCACAGCGTGGTCCCGAGGGCAAGGCCATTGCCGCCAACGTGCTCAAGGCGCTCGACGCCGTGGCCGAGGCAGAGGCCGAGCTCGGCAACTCGCCGCGCTCCATTGCGCTTGCCTTCGACCGCTTCTTGGCGGGCAAGGAGGCCCCGGGCGCGCTCAACGAGGAGGGCGACGGCGCGGTACGCATCATGACGGTGCATGCGTCCAAGGGTCTGGAGTATCCGGTCGTAGCGGTTGCCGAGTGTTTTGGCGTGCGTAAGTCCTCGGGTGCGGCACAGATGGGTCGCGTCGAGGGCGGAGCGCAGATCGTGGCGCTGCCGGCACGCTTCGACGGCGTTAAGCTCGCCGACGGAACCTTTGTGAAGGGCGACGACGTCAAAAAGCAGTTTGAGCATGCGTTTAAGGGCAAGGGCACGTCGCTGTGGCTGTCGCCGGAGCTCATGGAGGATGTCTGCGCGACAGGTTCTCCCGCCGAGGCATTCGTTCGCCTGCGCAACGATGACCTGCGGCTCTCGCTCGAGGAGCGGGCCCGCTTGCTCTACGTCGCCATGACGCGAGCGCGCGAGTTGGTCATTCTGGCGATGGATGCCGGCGTGAGCCGCGGCAAGGTGTGTGCGCCGACCTTCGATGCCGAGACCGATCTGACCTACGACGTGCTGCGTCGCATCCTGCCGACCGACAGTCTGGACATGCCGCAGCTCGATAGCGACCGTTTGGTGTTCGACAGCTCCAAGCCGGGCGATTACGAGCTCATCTCGCTGGCGGACTTTACCTTTGGCGAGCAGGCGTTTGAGGCTAACGCTTCGCTGGATGCCGAGGGTAGGCTTGTTCGCGGCGATGTCGATGTTGCTGATAATGCTGCGCACTCAACTGTGCCCGGTCCTGCCGACCCCGAGCCCGATTCGTTTGAGCTTGTGTATCCCCAGGCAGTGGGCGTGCGCATGGGCGCCTGTCCGTTCCCGGCGCGTGACTCGTATAGCTACTCGTCAATCGCCGCGGCGCTCCATGCCGAGACAGAAGACCGTGCCGCCGAGGCGCGTGTGCCCATGGACGAGTCCGGCGATGATGCGGAGTCGGATGGCTCGGAGATGGCCGATGCAGACGTGGCCGCCGTTGAGCCCGCCGGCAACCCCATGGCGCTGGGCTCGGCGTTCCATGCCGCCTGCCAGTGGCTGATCGAGATGGGTGCCGATGCGCTGCCCGCTGAGCGTGCCGATGCGCTGGCGCGCCTGTGGTGCCTGACGCCGGAGCAGCGCGAACGCTTCGACGTTGCCCTGGACCGCTGGCTCAAGTCGGCTGCTCGTGCCGACCTGCTCGCGTGGCCGTGCGTTCGCGCCGAGGTGCCGTTCTTCTCGCTGGGCTGCGAGGACGAGGACATCGCCCGCTACGGTGCATATGCCGAGGGCGCCATCGACGCTTTGGCGACGAACCCGGCGGATTCGTCATGCGCGCTGGTCATCGACTACAAGACGGGCGGGACGCCGGACGAGACGCCGGAACAGCTGCAGGAGAAGCACGCCCTGCAGGCGCGCGTCTACTCCGATGTGTTGCACAAGGCGGGCTTTGAGGCCGTGACCGTCAAGTTCGTCCGCGTGGAGCAAGTCGACCCCGCCAACCCCTGCGAGCCTCAAGTAGTCACCTACAGCCTCTAGCCACCTCAGGCTTTATGGTGCTATTTGGTTGGTTTTGCGGCCGTAAGGCCCTCAATCGTCCAAATGGCACCGCAACGCATGGGAGAGCTTGGGGCGGTACAATGGCCCGAACGGTTCAAACGAATAAGGGGCCATCATGCAGCTCACCAAAACGCTTAAGGTGACGCCGGAGGAGCTTTTTGACGCTCTGGCGGGGTCCATCATGCAGGATATCGAGAACGCCACGGGCAAGTGTCCCAGCCGCAACAAGCTCAACGGCTATAAGTACGAGAAGCGCGCCCAGTCCGCAAAAGGCAAGACCAAGGGCACGGCGATCAAGGTTAAGATCAAGCACTTTGACTACCCGTGCCTCTATGAGGTCCGTTTTCAGTATGCGGCGGGCATCAATACCATGCGCTATGAGACTGCACCTGCTGGCGATGGTGCTTGCGAGCTCACCTATACCGAGGATTTTCAGGGTGCGGGTGGCAACACGTCTGGCATGCGCGGCAAGCTCGGCCTCTTCTTCTACGAGCGCAAGCTCAAGAGCCACGCCAACCAGACGATTGATCAAATCGTCAAATACATCGAGGGTGAGCGCCGCGTAAAGGCTAATCCCGCCTTCGCCGATGATACTGCCGAAAACGCTTCGGATGTATTCCATTGATACCCTGTGCAAAAGCTTTACCGCTCTTCACATCAACTGTGAACACTTCAGGCTTCGAGTCAGTAGCGAGCGGCCCGACAAAAGTAGTTGATGGAAGTGCCAAATGAATAAGAATGCCGCTACGCAACTGCACATCTATTCCGCCTTTTTCGTTCTCGCGGGATTTGTTTTAAATCGGGGAGTGTTTCTACTTTTCCTTGCGGAGAAAGGAATGCCTGTCACGGAAATCGCGCTTTATCAAGCCCTGTTTAACATTGCAACGGTCGTCCTCGAGCTGCCAACAGGGCTGATAGGCGATTTCTTTGGAAAGAAGTTTTCGATTCAAGTGGGCGTGCTGCTGCTTTTCTTCCATACGGCTGGCATGCTGTTGCTCTCAGGCCCCTTTCTTGTCGTGCTTTCCCTTGTTGAGGCACTCGCCTACTCCCTTCAATCGGGATCCGAACAAGCACTTTTATATGAAATTGCCCGGAATGCCGGTCAAGGAGAGCGCTTCCTCACCATCAATGCTCGGCTGCTTGCCGCACAATCAATCGCTACGGGAATGGCAATTGTGCTCGGATCTTTCATTGCCCAAGTATCTTGGAGCGCCCTCTACGTATGTGTCTCCGTTTTCTATCTCCTGCAGCTTTTCCTTCTGTATCCCATTGAGAGGACGGAAGCGACCCGTTCTGAAAGCTCTGAAAAGGGAAGGTTTGACGTAGCCAAGATCTTCAGACGCGAAACCTGGTGCATTGGAGAATCCGCTTTTGCGGTGTTGCTTCTTCTAATCGGCACAAGCATGCTCGATGGATTCTATGGGAGTTATTACAACTTGAATCAGTTGGTATTCGACGCATTTGATGCTCCCGTCTCCATAATAGGAATCTTTTTCGGTGCATCCTATGCAGTAAATGCGACGGCCTACATTGCAGCAGATTTCTTCTCATTGCGTTTCGGGAAAAGAAATACCATGCTCGGCTCGATGCTAATCGAGGCTGGCCTTTTCATGATTCTTCCGTGGTTCGCTTCAAATCCGCTGTGTTTGTTTGGCCTTAGCATGGTGCTTTGTTTTCTCCCAGAAGTGGTGTACATCACTTCGGAAAACTTAATCCAAGACGCTATAGCGGACGATCTCCGCGCGACGATCCTTTCCGTCGCGTCTCTGGTAAGGGCTCTCTTTTCTGCAGTGTTTTTCTCCATATTTGGACATGTGTTGGGGTTATATCCCATTCAGATAGCGCTCGGTATTATTGGTGCAATCGCGATAGCAATTACCGCCGTTGTTTCATTAAAAATGGTTGGAATACAGGTCTCCAAGAATTGATATATCGATTGACGAGCTATCCGAAGCGTCGAGCCTTCTTGATGGACATGACTATTCGTCACAAATCATTCCGCGCATCGCCGGGGTTCCAGTAATACTCGATATATCTGGATGCCCTCATTCCCCTTTTTGAAGGTCCCAAATTGACTACCCGTGTGGGTTTGGCTAGGTTCGGGTGCTGTCCGTGCCGTGGGGTAAAATCGTTCAGTCAGAACACGAACCCGCATCGGAGCTCATCACATGGCATTTGTCCATCTGCACAATCACACTGTTTTCTCCATGCTCGACGGCGCAACCCGTATCCAGGATATGGTCAATCGTGCCGTTGAGCTTGGCATGCCCGCCGTGGCCATTACCGACCACGGCTACATGTACGGCGTGCCCGACCTGGCGCTGGCCTGCGACGCCGTCAACCACAACACGCCCGAGTACAAGACGTGGAGCCACGACAAGGCCTTCTTGGAAAAGGATCGCCGCGACGAGCTGGTGGAGCCCGATCCCGAGGCAAACCCGCGCGAGCATGCCCAGTATGTGAAGGACATGGCCATGTGGGACGAGAAGGGCAACATCGACGAGCTCAAGCCGCCCCTGGTCATCAAACCCATCTTTGGCTGCGAGGTCTACTTTACGCCGGACGAGACGCTCGCCCGCGACCACAAGCCCGAGCTCTACCACATGATCCTTCTGGCCAAGGACCAGGAGGGCTACGTCAACCTGATGCAGACGGTTTCCGAGGCAGCCGTGCAGGGCTTTTACTACAAGCCGCGCGTGACGCTCGACAACCTGCGCCGCCACGCCAAGGGCATGATCTGCACGAGTGCCTGCATCGCGGGCATCATCCCCAAATACATCGACCGCGGCGACATGGAAGGCGCCATCAAGTGGGCCGAGACCTTCCGCGATACCTTTGACCCCGGCGACTTTTACATCGAGATTCAGGAACACGGCATCACCACCGACAACGGCCTGACCGATGAGCAGATGGACCGCACGCTCATCGATATCGCCAAGCAGGTGGGTGTCAAGGTCATCGCCACCAACGACTTCCACTACCTGCGCCGCGAGGACGCGCCGGTGCAGGACGTCATCATGTGCATCGGCATGAACGCCAAGGTCGATGACCCCAACCGCATGCGCATGACCGGTTCGGAGTTTTACATGAAGACCGAGGAGGAGATGCGGGCGATGTTCCCGTATTGCCCCGAGGCCTGCGACAACACGCTCGAGATCGCCGACAAGTGCTACGTTGAGCTGGACTGGGACTCCATCATCCTGCCGCGCTTCCCGTTGCTCGATCCCGGCGAGACGCACGAGAGCCAGTTCCGCCGCGAGTGCGAGAAGGGCCTGCGCCAGCACTATGGTGACGACTGGGCCACGCGCGAGATCGGTGGCGTCAACATCAAAGAGCGCTTTGAGTACGAATACAAGGTCATTTGCGACAAGGGCTTTGCCGCCTACTTCCTCATCGTCGCCGAGTACGTGCAATGGGCCAAGGACAACGGCATCGGCGTCGGCCCCGGTCGTGGCTCGGCCGCCGGCGCTATCGTCGCCTACGCCATGAACATCACCGCGTTCGACCCGCTCGAGAACGGCCTGATGTTCGAGAGGTTCCTGTCCCCGCAGCGTACCGAGATGCCCGATATCGATATGGACTTCGACGATGAGCGGCGCCTCGAGGTCGTGGAGCACGTTCGCCAGCTCTACGGCCCCGAGAAGGTCACCCACGTCATCACCTACTCGACCATTAAGGCCAAGCAGGCCATCAACGACGCCGCTCGCGTCCTGGACTACCCGGTCTACATGGGCCAGCGTCTGTCCAAGATGGTCTCGAGCGACCCCAAGGTCAAGCTCAAGCAGGTGCTCGAAAAGCAACCCGGCAAAGAGGACCTGTTTAACCCCGATTTTGCCGAGGCCTATAAAAAGGACGACGACGCCCGCCGCATCATCGACACGGCGCTCTCAATCGAGGGCCTCACCCGTGGCGAGGGCGTGCACGCGTGCGCCGTTCTGATCTGCCGCGACCCCGTCAACGAGCACGTGCCCACCAAGCTCGACACCAAGGGCGGCGTCGAGATTACCCAGTACGAGGGCCATACCGTTGCCGACATGGGCCTGCTCAAGATGGACTTCTTGGGCCTGCGTACGCTGACTGTTATCTCCAAGGCCAAGGCAAACATCAAAAAGAACTTCGGCATCGACATCAAAGAGGAAGAGATCCCCTTTGACGACCCCGAGATCTTTAAGCTCATGGGCTCCGGCCATACCGCCGGCGTCTTCCAGGTCGAGTCCGCCGGCATGACGGCCACGATCAAGAACATGAAGCCCACCGAGTACAAGCACGTCGTGGCATTGATCGCCCTGTACCGCCCGGGCCCGCTGGGCGCCGGCATGGTTTCGTCCTACATCAACCGTATGAACGGCAAGGAGCCGGCCGTCTCCTACGACGACCGCCTGGACGACATCCTGGGCGAAACCTACGGCACCATGGTCTACCAGGAACAGGTTATGCTCATCTCCGTCGAGATGTGCGGCTTCTCCAAGGGCGAATCGGACTCGCGTATCCGTAAACCCGTGGCTAAGAAAAAGATCAAGCTGCTCACGTCGACGGTGCTGCACTGGGAGGATGGCTCGGACGAGACCACCTACGACCACTGGATGAACGGCGCTATCAAGAACAACTACACGCGCGAGGTCGCCCAGAAGATTTGGGACGATGTTCTCGAGTTCGCATCTTACGCCTTTAACAAGTCGCACTCCGCCGGCTACGCCATCCTGGTTATGCAGACGGCGTGGCTCAAGGCGCACTATCCGCACGAGTACATGGCGGCCGTTCTGACGTCCTACACGGGCAAGACCGACAAGATCGTTCATTACGTCTCGGCGTGCCGTCACGACGGCATCCCCGTGCTTTCGCCAGATGTCAATGAGTCCGGTACCGAGTTCACGGCTACCAAGGAGGGCGTGCGCTTTGGTCTGGCCGGCATCCGCGGCGTGGGCACCGGCGTGGCGCAGGCGATTATCGCCGAGCGCGAGGCGGGCGGTCCGTTTAAGACGCTGCACGATTTTGTCGAGCGCGTGGACTCGAGCCAGGCCAACCGCCG
This sequence comes from uncultured Collinsella sp., assembly GCA_958451615.1. Taxonomy (GTDB): domain Bacteria; phylum Actinomycetota; class Coriobacteriia; order Coriobacteriales; family Coriobacteriaceae; genus Collinsella. The sequence goes on from CAUDQR010000004.1 coordinate 60,513, forward strand.
CGTGATCGAATCGCTCATCAAGGCAGGCGCCTTCGACTCCACGGGGTATCCGCGTCGCCAGATGATGCACTTTGTGGACAAGAACAACCCCGAGAACATCATCGATGCCGCGGTAAAGCGCCAGAAGGATCGCGCGAGCGGCCAGACGTCGTTCTTCGATATGTTTGGCGACGTTGAGGGCTCGGGCTTTGAGGTGAGCGTGCCCGATCCGGATGGCCAGGAATGGGACCGCCACCTTAAGTTGAGTCAGGAGAAGGAGGTTCTGGGCATCTATGTCTCGGACCACCCGCTACGCCCGTTTGAGTATGCACTAGCCAAGGCGCGTGACTTCTCGTTCTCGCAGATCGACACCGGCTACGAAGTTCAGAATCCTACGGGCGGCACCATCAACCAGGAAATTCCCGAGGGCAAGGCGCTGTGGTGGGCCGGCATGGTCTCGAGCGTGTCCAAGCGCGTGACCAAAAACGGTGACCCCATGGGCATCGTGCAGCTCGAGGACATGGAAGGCGAGGCCACCGTCGTCGTGTTCCCCAAGACCTACAAGGAGGCCGAGGGGTACCTGTACGGCGAGGTCGATCCCGAGACCGGCGCGCAGCTGTCCGATGCCTTTGTGCGCATTAAGGGCAAGCTCGAGCGCTCGGACCGCGGCGACCAGATCATCGCGCAGGAGATCGTGCCGCTCGAGCTCAACGAGGAGAACAACAAGCCCAAGGTGTTTGAGGTCATGGTGCCCAACAGCCGCTTTAGCCAGGGCAATATGGCGCGCCTGGCCACGGTGCTCACCGCTAACCCGGGCGGCGACCGCGTGGAGATCTTTATCGAGCAGGTGGACGGGCGCGTGCTGCGTGCCGAGGTACCTGCCAAGGTCAACGCGCGTTCGATTCCGCTGCTGGCCGAGGCCAAGGCCATTGTGGGTAACCAGGGCCGCGTGACGGTGATCTAAGCTACCCCGGGTGAGATTGGAGGAAGTGATGGCGCAGGGGACGTTTGTGCAGGCGCTTCGCAAAGAGGCGGCGTTGAGCGGCACCTTTATGAAGGGGCGTTCGCTCATGCTCAACGGTGCCGTGCTGTCGATCGAGGACAGCGGCTCGCGCTTCTCCAAAAACGTGACGGTCGAGGGCACGGTGCGCGGCTCGCGCGGTGACCTGTACAAGACGCACGTGGCGCTCGACATGGACGAGCACGAGGTTATCGACTACGACTGCGACTGCCCCGCCGCATACCGCTATCCCGGTATGTGTAAGCACGCTATTGCCACGGCGCTGGCGTATTTGGATGCCAGCGGCGCCGAGCCCGTCGAAGGTTTGCGCACGCCGGTTCGCACGTTTACGGCGCAGCCGAAACAGCCCGCGCGCGCCATGTCCGCCGCGCCGGCCGTCAACCCCAACTTTCCCTTCCCGGCGCCCGTCCCCACGAGCCCGAGCCTTGTGGCGGCGCTCTCCGATCTTTCGGACGCGCGCATGGATGAGCTGGCGAGCATGCGCCGCAAGCTTGCCGGTGCCGTTGATCCCGACGCCCCCAAAGCGGCATTGGAGCCCTCGTTGGTGCCGTACTACAATCCGCTGTTCGCTGACCGCTTTAGCTGGGCGCTCGAGTTCCGCATTCGCTGTGGATCGGTCTCCTACGTGGTCAAGGACATCGACGGCATGGCCGATGCCTACGTGCGCGGCGGCACGTTCTCCTATGGCAAGAAGCTCACGTTTGTCCATTCACCTGAGGCCTTTGACGAAACATCGGCAAAGCTGCTCAACCTTGTTGTGACGACAGTTGCCTATCTCGATGACATCACAAGCTCGCGTTCGGCGTCGTACGACTTTGCCCGCAGCGGTTTTGTTGCCGAGCGTCAGTTGCCGCTGTCCGAGCATAGCATCGTATATGTGCTGGACCTGCTGCGCGGCCAGACCATCTCCTTTGAGCCCGCCTGGTCGCGGGGGATGACGACGCATCGCACCTACGACGTGGCGGTTGAGCTGTCTCCGCAAGGGGAGGACGAGGCATCCGCTAAGCGCCCACCGCTGCTTGCCGCCAAAATCGCGCCGGCGGCTGGTGGTAGCTATGACCTGCGCCTGCCCGCCGATATGTACTGCTTTGCGTCGGGCGATGCCGCCTACTTGGTTGACACGCGCCGCGCGCGCCGTACCGACGCTGCATTTGCTCAGCATGCCGCACCTTTTTTGTCGCGCTTGCTGCCGTGCCGCACGCCCGCCCATATTGCCGCCGAGCAGGTGGGTGAGTTCTGCCGTATGGCGCTGCCCATTTTGCGCGACTACACCGACCTCACCGCGCCCGCCGCGCTCGATACCGTGGCACCCGAGCCGAGCTTTGCTATGGCGATCGGTGTCGACGATGGGCTCGTGACCTGCAAAATTACGGTTACCTACGGCGATTGGTCGGCGGATCTCTTTAGCCTGGGCGCTCCGGGCAGCCCCTTCGAAGAGCAGCGCCCCGGTGTGCCGCCCCGCGACGAGGTGGCGGAGTTTCGCGTTATGGATACGGCGGCCCTGTACTTCGATTTCTACGAGGGCGGTCTGGCGTTTGAGGAGCGCGATGACGCCCGCTTGTTCTGCCTGCTGACCGAGGGCCTGTCCGCCCTGTCCGAACTGGGTGAGGTCATGCTCAGCGACCGTCTGCGCCAGATCTCGGTCCGCCCCGCGCCCAAGCTCTCGGTTCGTGCGACCGTTAAGAGCAATCTGCTCGATGTCGAGCTGGGCGCGAGCGGGCTTTCGGCCGCGGACCTTGCCGTCTATCTCGATTCGTACAAGCGCCATCAAACGTTTGCGCGCCTTACGTCCGGCGACATCATTCGCCTGGACGAGGGGGCGCGCGCCGCGTTTGGCCTTGCCGAGGACCTGGGTGTCGATGCCGTCGACCTGCTCGACGGCGTGTCGCTTCCCGCGTCGAGCACCCTGTTCGTCGACAGCATGCTCGCACGCACGCCGGCGCTCGAGGCCGATCGCGACGCTGCGTTCCGCCGTACCGTCGAGCGCCTGGACACGCTCGGCAAGATGGACTTTACGGTGCCGGCATCGCTCAAGGCAACGATGCGCGGCTACCAGGTCGACGGATACCAGTGGCTCGGCTCGCTCGAACACCTGGGCCTTGGCGGCATCTTGGCCGACGACATGGGCCTGGGCAAAACGCTCCAGATGATTGCGCATATTCTGGCGCGCGTGGAGGCGGGGGACACCAAGCCCACGCTCGTGGTATGCCCGGCCTCACTCGTGTACAACTGGACTGCCGAGCTGGAGCGCTTTGCCCCGTCGCTCGATGTGTGCGCCATTGTGGGCGCCAAGGCTCAACGCCGCGTGCAGATCGCCGGCGTGGCCGAGCATAGCGTGGTCGTGACGTCGTATGACCTTATGCGGCGCGATATCGACGAGTACGTCGAGCAGGATTTTGCCCGCGTGGTGCTCGATGAGGCACAGTACATTAAAAATCCGCTCACGCAGGTGGCGCGCGCCGCCAAGCGCCTGCCTGCCGGCGTGCGCTTTGCCCTGACGGGCACGCCCATCGAAAACCGCCTGTCCGAGCTCTGGAGCATCTTCGACTTTTTGATGCCGGGCCTTTTGGGGACACGCGAGTCGTTTGCCAAGCGCTTTGAGAGCCCCGTCGAGCATGCCGAGGGCGATAGCGCCGCTCGCCTGCAGGCGCTCGTGTCGCCGTTTGTGCTGCGCCGTGTTAAGGAAGACGTGGTGGCCGACCTGCCCGAGAAGATCGAAGACACCGTCATGGCACAGCTTACCGGCGAGCAACGCAAGCTCTACCTGGCCAACCAGGACCGCATCGCCCAGCAGGTGCAGCACCGCGAGGCTGGGGAGTTTAAGAAAGACAAGCTCAAGGTGCTCGCCGAGCTCACCAAGCTGCGCCAGATCTGCTGCGACCCGCGTCTACACTACGAGGATTACAAGGCGGGGAGCGCCAAGCTCGATACGTGTATGGAGCTCGTGCACGGCGCACTCGACGGCGGGCATCGCATCCTGTTGTTCAGCCAGTTTACGGGTATGCTCGATATCATCGGTAAGCGCTTGGCCAAGGAGGACATCGCCTTCCTTAAGCTCACGGGCGCTTCGTCTAAGGAGAGCCGCGCCAAGATGGTCGCGCAGTTCCAAGCGGGCGAGGTTCCGGTCTTTTTGATTTCGCTCAAGGCGGGCGGCGTGGGCCTTAACCTGACGGCGGCCGACGTGGTCATCCACTACGACCCGTGGTGGAACGTGGCAGCGCAGGACCAGGCGACCGACCGCGCGCACCGTATTGGCCAGCAACATACCGTGACCGTGTACAAGCTCATCGCCAAGGACACGATCGAGGAGCGCATTATGCAGATGCAGGAGTCCAAGCGCGACCTGGTCAACAGCGTGCTCGGCGGCGACGGCATCTCGTCGGCGCTGTTTACCCGCGAAGATGTTCTGGCGCTGCTGGGCGGCGACGGGCGCTAACCCGCTCGGGTGGGGCCGCCAGGGCGGATAGCGCACGCTGCCCCATCGTCCCCGCCCGTTATGTGTTCATTTGCAATGCCGTGGATGGTTTGTCTGCCTTTGGGCATAAGAACCATCAAGAACATTGGCACGTCAGCAAAGGAGAACATCATGGCGAAATTCTTTAAGGACCCCGACGGTAAGCTCATTGCCGCCCTTGGCAACGACGTTGCAACCCCTGCCGGTTGCACGGAACTGACCGCAAACACTGAGGACGCGGCGCACGAGAAGCATGTGCCTGTTGTCGAGACCGAGCGCGACGGTCACGTGATTCGCGCACGCGTTGGCTCGGTCGAGCACCCCAGCCTGCCCGAGCACTATATTGAGTGGATCGCCCTTGAGGCCGAGGGCCGCTTAGAGGTCCATTACCTTGAGCCCGGCATGAAGCCCGCGACGTTTTTTGCCGGCGGTTCCAAGACCGGTACCGTCTATGCCTACTGCAACCTGCACGGGCTGTGGTCCGCGACGTTCTAGGAGCGCGCCCCCGCTCGGGGTATCATAGCTAGCATATGCACATGCGAGCGCCGACTGCATCATGCGGCCGGCGCTTTTACTACGATTTCGATGGTTTACGACGGAAAGGGCTGAGCCATGAAGCTCGCGCTTGCACAGATCGATATGCGCCTGGGTGATATTGAGGGCATTTGCGGCCGCATCGAGGACCAGGCTCGTCTGGCCCACGAGCGCGGGGCGCGCGTGCTGTGCGTTCCGGCTCCGCTCTTTATGGGCGCCATGCCCGGTGGCCTGGTGGGCGCTGCCGACTTTGAGCACGACATGCTTGCCGGCTTGACTGGTGTCGCCGAGCGCATCCAGGAGCTTGACATGATCTGCATCGTGCCCGCGGCGGTTTCGTTTGAGGGTCAGCCGCTGCTCGACTACATGATGCTCAAGGACGGTCATGTGGTGCCGGCGCGTTCGAGCATTGCCCTGCAGCGTGGCGAGAACAACGACACGCGTTGGGCGCCGCCGGTGTTCGACGTGGACGGCGTGCGCATCGCCGTGATTTTTGACTTGGACCGCGAACTCGAGATGTTGCCGACCGGTGTTGACCTCATTGCGTATTTCCAATTCAATGCGTTTGACATGACCGACCGCGAGACTGCCGCCATTGCCGCCGTTCGCAGCGGCGCCTACCGCAAGATCGCATCCAAGCGCAGCGTGTGGTTTGCCTGTATGGCGCCGGTCGGTGCCTATGACGAGTCGGTGTATACCGGCGGTTCGTTTGTGCTCGACGACTGCGGTCGCGTGGTGGCCCAAGCGCCGTGTTTTGAGGAGAGCCTGCTGGTTCAGGAGATTCAGCGCGGCGTGATGCTCGATGCCCTGGAAGATCACGAACTGCCCGAGTTCCGTTCCGAGGAGTGGCTGTGGCAGGCGCTGGTGCTCGCCGTGCGCGACAACGCCCGAGCCCACGGTGCGTCGCGTGCTGTGGTGGCGCTCGAGGGCGACTTGCCGTCGTCCCTGCTGGCGGCGCTGGCCGTCGACGCTCTGGGCCCACGTAATGTGATTGGCCTGGTGCTGGGGCGCAACCGCATCTTTACGCCGGCGCAGGAGGAGGCCGAGGCTGCTCGCTGTGCCGCCGTTCGCGCCATTGCCGAGCGCCTGCATATTCGCACGGTTGAGCGCGATGTGCCGGATGCCGCGCGCGTGCTCGACCGCGATGTGTCGGCGGGCGACGCCGAGCGCCTGCGCTCTCGCACGCTGGGCCTCATGCTGGAGGATACGGCGCTCGAGCTGGGTGCGATGGCGTTGAGTCCGCTGTCCAAAACCGAGTACGCGCTGGCGGCGCCGGCGCTTTGCGGCGGCTACCAGGGCGATTACGCGCCCTTTGGCGATGTGTACCTGTCGACGCTTGAGTTTGTGGCGCGTGTGCGCAACCGCGCGTCTGCCGTGGTGCCCCAAGAGCTTGTGACGCTCAACGCGGTGGAAGATTGTATGGAGCGCGTGCTGGCGCAGGCGCTCTCGACGCTCGACGGTCCGGTCGATATGCTCGACCGCGCGGCACAGCTGCTCGGCGGGGTCGATCCGGGTGAGATCGATGGCGCGCTTGAGGCGCACGTGGACCGCAATCGATCTTTCGACGACATCCCGATGGCCGCTGGCAAGCCTGAGGCCTGCTCGCTGCTGCTGATGCTCGTTCGACAGGGTGAGGCTGCCCGCCGCATGTTGCCGACGGCGCCGATCGTTTCGTCCCGTTCGTTTGCCGAGCGCTCCTGGCCGTACATGCTCGCGTGGTCCGACCTGGGGCTTAACGGCAAGGAGCGTATGACGGTCGATTCGCTGGCGCGCGCCGAGGTGCGCCGTTTTGCTGACGAGGATACGAGCGAGCGCGTGCGAAACGAGATGATGGGCGTGCTGGGCGAGCTACTGGGTATTTCGCCCGAACAAATGGAGGAGTTGCGCTCTGAAGACGGTCAGCGTCGTTTACACGAGGGAATGAAAAAGTTCGAGGGCGAGGTTCAGGACGCCATCGATAAGATGATGGGCGGCCAGGGCGAACCGCAAGGTGGTCCTCAGGGTGGCCCGATGCCGCATCCGCCGGTTGATCCCCGACAGTTCCCATTCTTCTCGCAGAACTAAACTGGGGATGGGGCCAAGGTTACGCGGTTTTACCAAACCGCGTAACGAGTCGACGCTGCGCGAGCCCCTGCCGGCCAATCTGCCGCTCAAACCGTCGCTTGCGTACGGAAGTACGCGGCGCTCCTCTTTCGCGACACCTTGCCACGGCAGGGACTCGCTCGCTGACTTATGCTCAACCTATGGTTCAACCTTGCTTGCTAGATACGGTCGCTGTTGTGTTATTCTAGAACAGACGTTCGTGAATAGTGCGCGAGGCCTTGTCTTGCGCCGTACTTGTGGCGAGGGGAGGTTGGCTTGGTTATTTTGGGCATCGACCCCGGTTTGGCTCATACGGGTTGGGGGATAATCGAGGAGCGGCGTGGCGAGGTTCGCTGCCGTGCCTACGGCTGCATCGAGACCAGTGCCGGAAGTCCGCTCGCGGTGCGCCTGTCGCATATCGCCCGCGACCTCAAGGGTGTCGTGGAGCGTTATCGACCCGATACCGCTGCCATCGAGAGCATTTACTTTGGCGCCAACGTTCGCTCGGCCATCCCTACGGCGCATGCCCGCGGCGCTGCGCTTGTGGCGCTTTCGGAGTGCGCGCTCGAGATTGGCGAGTACACGCCTATGCAGATTAAGCAGGCTGTTGTGGGCACCGGAGCCGCGGACAAACGGCAGGTCGCGTATATGGTTCGTACGCTCACGCAGCTCGACCACGACCCGCATCCCGACCATGCCGCCGATGCCCTGGCCTGCGCCATCTGCCATGTAAACCTCAGCCGCACCCGCGCCCTCACCGGTGGCGAGTTCTATCAACAGAGAGGAACCGGATACTGATGATTTCCCAGCTCCACGGAACGCTTGTCGAGGCCACGATGAGCTCTGCTGTCGTCGATGTGTCGGGCGTTGGCTTTGAGCTCGGCATTTCGGGCAGCACTGCGGCCACGTTGCCGACGCCCGGCGGCGAGGTGCGCCTCTACACGCGCATGCAGGTGCGCGAGGACGCCATGACACTCTTTGGCTTTGCCTCCAAGGACGAGCGCACGATGTTCGATCGGCTCGTGTCCGTCTCGGGCGTAGGTCCGCGCCTGGCGCTTGCTGTGCTCTCCACCTATACCGTGGGGCAACTGTATTCCCTGGTAATGGCCGAGGATGACAAGGGCATGGCCAAGGTACCCGGTGTGGGCAAAAAGACAGCGCAGCGTCTGATTCTGGAACTCAAGAGCACCTTTGCCAAGGACAAGGGCTTTGTTCCGGTCGACGTGATTCCCGGTCAGGTTGCGATGCCCGTGCCCACTGCCGCTCCCGCGGCCATCGATGATGCCCGCGCGGCACTCCTTTCCATGGGCTTTAGTCCGCAGGAGACCGATGTTGCCCTGAGCGGGTATGATGGGCAGAATATGCGTGTCGAGGATTTGCTCGGCGCGGCGCTTAAGCGACTCGGAATGGATGCGTGATGTGGGAAGCCGATGACTCTCAGGACCTGTGGGCGACGCCCGGCAACTCGCCGGCGGCATCCATGGCGCACGGCGAGCGCATGGTGGGCTCGGAGCTGACGGCCGAGGACCTCGATGTCGATCGCACTTTGCGCCCCCAGCGCCTGGACGATTACTGCGGTCAGGAGCATATCAAGCAGAGCCTTCGTGTGCTCATCGAGGCAGCGCAGAGCCGCGGCGAGACGCTCGACCACGTGATCTTCTCGGGTCCTCCGGGCCTGGGCAAGACCACGCTGGCCACCGTTATCGCCAACGAGCTGGGCGCTCAGATCAAGACGACGAGTGGTCCGGCCATCGCGCGCACCGGCGACCTGGCGGCTATCCTTACCAATCTGCAGCCGGGTGATGTGCTGTTTATCGACGAGATCCACCGCCTCAACCGTTCGGTCGAGGAAGTCCTGTACCCCGCGATGGAGGACTTTGCCCTCGATATCGTGATTGGCAAGGGTCCGGCGGCGCGCTCGATTCGCCTGGATATCCCCAAGTTTACGCTGGTGGCGGCAACGACCCGCTCAGGCATGTTGACCGGCCCGTTGCGCGACCGCTTTGGCATTTCATATCGCCTGGATTACTACACGGTCGAAGAGCTCGCGCAGATTGTGACGCGCTCGGCAACTATTCTGGGCGTGGCGATCGACCATCCCAGTGCACTTGAGATCGGCTCGCGTTCGCGCGGCACGCCGCGTCTTGCCAACCGCCTGCTCAAGCGCGTGCGCGATTACGCACAGGTGCGCGGCAACGGTCCCATCGAGCTCGATATCTGTCGCCAGGCGCTCGAGTTCTTCGAGATCGACGAGCTCGGCCTGGACTGGATGGATATTCGTATCTTGGAGACGCTTGCCAAGACGTTCTCCGGTCGTGCCGTGGGACTTACGACCCTTGCCAGCGCGGTGGGCGAGGACCCGGGCACGCTCGAGGATGTCTATGAGCCCTATTTGCTGCAGTGCGGGTTGATGATTCGTACGCCGCAGGGCCGTCAGGCAACCCTTCGCACCTTTGAGCACCTGGGGATTGAACCTACCGTTTAGGACGCTTTGTTTTGGCGGGCTGTTGGGCTATCACCGGGCATCGGGTAAACATATCGCCGTTCATCGGTTATGGGCGTTTTACTATTGCGCGCCCGTGCTATGCTGAATTGGTCTTTTTCTCATTCGGTAACGAAAGGACCGCCCATGCCTACTGACATCGAAATCGCACGTTCTGTCACGCCGCTGCCCATTACCGAGGTGGCTAAGAACGCCGGCGTCGACGTAAAGCACCTGATTCCGTACGGCTTCGACAAGGCTAAGGTCGACTATTCACTGCTCAACGAGCCGACCGATCACCAGGCCAAGCTCGTCCTCGTGACCGCCATCAACCCCACGCCCGCCGGCGAGGGCAAGACCACCACGACCATCGGTCTGGCCGACGGCCTGCGCCGTCGCGGCGTCAAGAGCGCCGTGGCCCTGCGCGAGCCTTCGCTCGGCCCCGTCTTTGGCGTTAAGGGCGGCGCTGCCGGCGGCGGCTGGGCTCAGGTCATCCCCATGGAGGATATCAACCTGCACTTTACCGGCGACTTCCATGCCATCGGTGCTGCCAACAACCTGCTGGCCGCCATGCTCGACAACCATATTCAGCAGGGCAACCAGCTTGGCATCGACGTTAAACGCATCACTTGGAAGCGCGTCGTCGATATGAACGACCGTCAGCTGCGCCACGTCATCGACGGTATTGGCGGTAAGGCCCAGGGCGTGCCGCGCGAGGACGGCTTCGATATCACCGTCGCCTCCGAGGTCATGGCAATCCTGTGCCTGTCTACGAGCATTAACGACCTCAAGGAGCGCCTGGGCGAGATCGTCGTCGGCTACAGCTTTGCCGGCGAGCCCGTCCGTGCCCGCGACCTTAAGGCCCAGGGTGCCATGGCCGCGTTGCTTAAGGACGCGCTCAAGCCCAACCTGGTGCAAACGCTCGAGGGCACGCCCGCGTTTGTCCACGGCGGTCCCTTCGCCAACATTGCCCACGGCTGCAACTCTATCATGGCCACGCGTATGGCGATGCGCTTTGGCGATGTCGCCATTACCGAGGCCGGCTTCGGTGCCGATCTGGGTGCCGAGAAGTTCCTCGACATCAAGTGCCGTATGACGGGCGTTCGCCCCAGCGCCGTCGTGGTCGTCGCCACTGCCCGCGCGCTTAAGTACAACGGTGGCGTCGCCAAGGCCGACCTCAACGAGGAGAACCTCGAGGCACTCAAGGCCGGCATGCCCAACCTGCTGCGTCACGTCGACAACATCCAGAACGTTTATGGTCTGCCCTGCGTAGTCGCCATCAACCGCTTCCCGACGGACACCGAGGCCGAGCTTGCGCTCATCGAGTCCGAGTGTCAGAAGCTCGGTGTCAACGTTAAGCTTTCCGAGGTCTGGGCCAAGGGCGGCGAGGGCGCGCTCGAGCTTGCCGATGAGGTCATGCGTCTGATTGAGCAGCCGAGCGAGCTCAAGTTTGCCTATGAGGACGGCGCCGATGTCGCCGACGCTCTTGAGGCCATTGCCACCAAGGTCTACCGCGCCGACGGCGTTGACTTTACGCCGGCCGCCAAGCGCCAGCTCGCCGAGCTGCGCGAGAACGGCTTTGGCAACCTGCCGGTGTGCGTGGCCAAGACGCAGTACAGCTTTAGCGACAACGCCAAGGCCCTGGGCGCTCCCGAGAACTTCCGCATCACGGTGCGCGAGCTCAAGGTTTCCGCCGGTGCCCACTTTGTGGTCGCACTGACTGGCAGTGTTCTGACCATGCCGGGCCTGCCCAAGGTTCCCGCGGCCGAGAACATCGACGTCGACAACGACGGCAACATCACCGGCCTGTTCTAAGCCTGTTGCCCATAGCTGCTTGCCCGCCCCGTCGCGCTCCCAAGGCCCGGCGGGGCTTTTTTATCCTTAGGCCCGCGCATGTCTTGTAGATACCGACGGGCTTTGCCCATCATAGGCTTTTGCGCGGGTAGAATGCATGGATAACTTGAGGCTCACGCGCGACGGAAAGGAATCGTTGCATGGATCAGGACAAGACAACCGTGATGGGCAGCTACGGTTCCGCGCAGGCTGGCGATAGCGCCGATGCGACCCGCGTTGTTCCCAACCCCGGTTATACCGACCCCGCCGCGACGCAGCCTTCTGCCGAGCCCACCCGGGTTATGGGCTATGGCGACACGGCGCAGGATTCTTACGCTGCATCTTCGCAAGGCCCCTATGGCAACGCAGCTCCGGATCCGTTTGATTACACGCCGCAGGATTCTTATGCTGCCTCGACGCCGAATCCCTATGACAACCTGCCGCAGAATCCCATTCCGCAGCCTCAGCAGACGACGTATATGCCTCGCACTGCGCAGCCTCGCTACGAGTCGCGCGAGCCGTATCGCGAGTACCCCAAGTCGATTCCGCAATATGGCGAGGACGAGGAGAAGAAGCCGTCGCGTTCGTCGAGCGTGATCAAGAAGATTCTCATCGTACTGGCGATCTTCTTTGCGCTGTCGGTTGTGTTTGCCATCGTGTCGGGCATGCTCAACAAGCGAGGGAGTTCAACGGCCGATGCCACTGTTGAGCAAACCGAGTCCGCCTCGTCTAGCACCGTCGATCTGAGCGATATCCCGGGGCAGTACTGGTCCAACGCCAAGAAGATCCTCAAGTCGCGCGGCGCCGATCTTTCGAATGCCGTGGTCCTGACTGATGATGGCTCAACGCCCGTCGTCGATGCCAACTGGATCGTTACTTCTGCTTACTATAACGACAGCGGCAACCTCGAAATTCAGCTCACGCACAAGAACAGCTCGGGCAACTCGTCCGGCGGCCAAAGCGGTACCGACAGCTCGAGCTCCAATACGCTGGAGGACTTGAGCAACAAGGCACAGGAGTTGGGAGACAAAGCGCAAGAGCTGGGCGACACGGCGCAGAACCTGGGCGACACCGCTCAGAACCTGGGTGATATGGCGACGGATGCCTGGAACGCACTGCAAAACGGCATCTCGGGCGCGCAGGGAAACTAGCTGTTAAGCGGGCTACAGTTGCTCGGCCGGACGCTCGGGCGAGCTAAAGCCCGAATCAAACGTGACGACGCACGAGACGTCGGGCCGGCGCTCGTGCACGATGCGCGTGACGAGCTCCAGCAGCTCCTCGTCGGATATGTCAAAGCCGTCGGGACGCACCAGGTCAAACGAAACGAACCCGTCGTGCTCGTGCAGGTCGTGGATGGAGAGCGCGGGGTCGATCTGCATGACGCCGCGCTTGACCCAGCCGCGTAGGTCGTCGCCGGTGGTGGCGATGGGGTCGCAGTGCAGCGTGATACCGATGCCCATCTGCCGTTTGATATCGTGCTCGATGGTGTCCAAAATCTCGTGGTGCTCAAATGCGTCGCCCTCGCCGGGCATCTCCACGTGGGCGCTGGCAAACTGACGACCGGGGCCGTAGTCGTGCACCATGAGGTCGTGTGTGCCCAAGACCTGGGGGTACGACATAATCCTGTCGCTGATTTCCTGGACGAGCTTGGGGTCGGGCGCTTGTCCTAACAGCGGGCTGATGGCGTCGCGCACCAGGCCCAGGCCGCTGATGCAGATGAAGATGCCCACACCCAGGCCTGCCCAGCCATCGAGGTCAAAGCCGGTCGTCTGCGAAATAAGCGCCGCCACCAGGACCGAGCCCGAGGTGATGACGTCGTTTTTGGAGTCCTGTGCTGTGGCGATGAGCGTCTCCGAGTCGATGCGGTCGCCCAACGTGCGGTTGAACGCGGCCATCCAGAGCTTAACGAGCATGGACAAGACGAGGGCGGCTAAGGAGAGCACCGAATATGCAGTGGGGGAAGGCTTGATGATCTTAGTGACCGACTCGAGGATCAGGTTGATGCCGACGGCGCAAACCAGGACGGCGACGAACAGACCGGCTAGGTACTCGTAGCGGCCGTGGCCATAGGGGTGGCCTTCGTCTGCCGGGCGGCTGGCAAGGCGGAACCCGAGCAGGCTTACGATGTTGCTCGAGGCATCGGAGAGGTTGTTGAAAGCGTCGGCGATGAGGGAGACGGAGCCGGCGAGCAGGCCCGCGATGCCCTTGGCCAGGCACAGGGTGATGTTGAGGCCAATGCAGACGAGGCTTGCGGAAAAGCCCGCGTTGGTGCGGCAAGATGCATCGACCGGCTCGCTCTCGCTGCCGGGAACAAGCGTATGTACCAGCCGATTTACAAATAGCATAGCGGTCGTCCTCACAATCATGTTTAAGGGGATAGTGTAGCTCGCGCGGGGGCGCCGTGCACCGATGCTCAGAAAATGCAGCAATAGTCTGCCGGTGCTAACGAGCGAGCCTTCTCGTCTGCCTGGGTGGTCCATTTTGGGCCACATGGGTATGGGCATGTGCCTGTTTGCTCGACATACTTAATGTCGACAGCTTTGTGCAAAGGGGGACGTTTCCATGGACGAGATGTTTGCCATTAAATGTCAAAACTGCGGCGGCCCTATGTACTCGCACCAAGCTAAGCGCAGCTTTGAGTGCGCTTATTGCGGTGCGGTCATTCCGTGGCAGGCGGACGCCGGAGAGCCCAAGAGCGCTTTGGGCATTCGCCATACGCCGTTGACGGTAGTGGATGGACTGCTCAAGCTCACGCATGTGTCGCAACTCGAGCGCCCGGAGGACCCGGACTGGTATTTCTTCAATTCGCACTGGCGCAATCAGTCGGTCCTGGAACATCTACTGTGGGAGGACCGCGGCACGGCGCAGGAGTTCCAAGAAGCGACGCACGTGAGCATTCCCTGCCCCTTCTGCGGAGCGTCCTTTGAGGGCGAGTCAACGCAGCGTGTGTTTGAGTGCCCGTCCTGCGGCAACAAGATCGGCATTGCCGACTTGCTCAAGCCCGGTACGTTTAGCAAACGTCTGACCATGGGCGTGGGTGCGGAGTATGTGCCGGAGCAGGGTATTCCCTGCGAAATTTCGCCGCAGCAGGCACGTGCCAACGCGCTGCAGCTGGTGCGCCAGTACCCGGATGCCTTTGCCGGGCACGACGTGGAAGACGCGATTCAAAACGACATGATGCTCTTCTATTTCCCCATGGCGCTGGCGGACCTGCGTATGATGGCGAGCTTCCCGGGCAAGGGCCTGAGCAAGGAAACCCTGGTGTACTACGAGGTGCTCGACTGGGCGTATCCGCGGGCAAACTATCTGGATGTTCGCCTTATGGGCATTTTGGAGCCGTGGGACTTTGCCAAGGTTGGGCCGTTTGACCCGGCCATGCAGGAAGGTGACTTTCGCGTTGTCTCCGTCGATGCGTCTACCAAGGACCAGGTGGTCATTGATAAGCTGGCGCTCGACATTGCCGGCAACGATGCCGAGGCGGTACTGGGGCTCAATAAAAAGAGCATTCGCATGTGGGCGCGCAAGGCCCGCAAGCAAAAGGACGGTCTGGTGATGGTGCCGGTCTACTTTGTCGATCGTCCGGCGACGGATAGCCGCGACGGCGAGCAGGTGCGCATCGCCGTGAACGGCCAGACGGGCCGCGCGGCCGCGGTGGTGTTTAGCGACAAGCGCGAGACGCATATCGTGGCGCCGCTCAACCTGAGCCTTCATCTGTCCGGCGAGAGCACCGTGCACGCCACGCCCATCGAGGTCAAATACGTTAAGTCGCCGTTTCTGTACCAGATCGTGCGCCGTGGAGGCGGCGAGCAACCGCGCCAGGTTGCAGCCGCCGTCGAGGGTTCCTACCGAGAAGAAAAGCCCAAACGCAAGGGCTTGCTCGCTGCGATCTTTGGGAAGTAGGGGAGTGGTGCCGGGGCGTCGGGCTGCATCGCAAGGTCATGAGACGAACTTAAGACTGCTGGGAACGTGCTACCATTGCCGATAGCCTTAATCTTGTAAGAAGCGGAGGCCAGATTATGGGTTTTGCGGATCAGCAGCTTCAGCTTCAGGTACCGTATTCTCCTGACGACACGTTTAATGCCTTGAAGGCAGCTATGGAAAAGCTGCCTAAAGTAAAAGTTGATAGTGCATCGCCCACAACAAGAACAGTTGCAGCCGAGATTGGTATGAGCCTTTGGTCTTGGGGCGAAAATATCAGTATTTCGGTTGTTCCAGTTGAAGGCGGATCTGGCGTTACTGTCAAGTCGTCATCTAAGGTCAGGGCAAACGTATTAAACGGGGGCAAAAATGCAAAGAATATTGCCAAGATAGTCGATGCCCTATCGAAGGAGCTCGAGCGGTATCCGCAGGTTTCACAGACTATTGAGACGCTGGCGGATAGTGGTTGATGTAGTTGCAAGGCTTGAGAGGCTTGCAGCACTGCGTGAGAGTGGAGTACTTACCGAGGAAGAGTTTGCTGCAGAAAAGGCAATAATCCTTTCGTAATCAGACACGATGGTTGGATTTGCATTCTATTATTGAACTTGTTTGTACCAGGCTGAAAACATCGTGTGTAATAAAGGTGCGTAGTAGTCTCGTCTTGATTGATTGGCAGATGTAAATAAACGGTGGAACGGCTGTAAAAGAGTCTTGTCACTGGGTAAAATCAGGATGTGCCGCGGAACCCGCTCCTCAGTCGGTCAACTTTGGAAGCGCGGGCAACGCAGGTATTATCGTCTAAAGGGTCGGGTGCAACCGGCCCTTTGCATGACTCCCTTCACTATCCGTTACTGCTTATATTCCCGCCAGATCGAGTAGAGGTTCCGGACGATGCCGGTTACATACATCGAGAGGCGCAGGATTTCAAGAAACAAGTTCATAGGCTTCACCCCAATCAGAGATTAGAGCGTTGCCCGCAGGCGGATTCCGCGGCAGGCATAATTCTACCTCACGGGCCGCGGTGGAGGATAGCCTGCCCCCTGGTTTTGAGCAGTGTCGATCTAACGGGCGATCAAACCTCTATTACTCTTTGAATTGAGCAAGCATCTGCCCGAAGAAGCTTAGTTCGGATGGCTCATAAATGATCGAACCGCCGTCCGCGGTCCTGTAGACCCCGCAGGGGAGGTAACGCCCGTCGGGGAGGATATAGAGGCTGGCTTCTTCCTTCAGTCCTACTGGAAATAGCGGAATCCCGTTTTCGTCCACTTGGAACTCGTCTATATTTGCGACCTTCCTCTCCATGATGCCTCCTGCCTTATTTCTTGAATGGCGCCCTAAAACAGGCAGCTCTCAATCAACTCTTTACCGCGCAGGGTGTCGACCCACTCCTGCGGGATGGCCTCGATACCGTATACCGTGCCGGCGAGGGCGCCGGCGACGGCTGCGGTGGTGTCGGCGTCGTCGCCTAGGTTGACGGCGGCAAGCACGCAATCATCGTAGCTGTTAGTGTTGACGAAGCACCAGGTGGCTGCCTTAAGCGTGTCGCGCACGAAGCCGCCGGATCTGATTTCGTGCTCGGGTGCATCTTTCAGACAGAGTGTCCATTCGGGGAGCGCGCCGTCCATCTCGGACCTCAACAGTTCGATGAACTTGACACATGACTCGGTCGATGTTCTGTGAGCGTGGGTGATTGCAGAGACCTCACGGATCTCTTTGTCTGTTGCATCGGCAAACGCCAGGGGTGCGATGCGCATGAGCGAGCCGTTGCCGTTGTCGCGCTCGCCGGAGCCACCCTTGCCGGAGCGAAGGGCGCGGGCGGTCGTTCCTCCGTAGTCGAAGACGCCATCAATCGTGTACTCGTCATTGGCGATCCAGCTCATGAATTTGTCGCGCATGTCCTCGGTGTCAATGCGGCCGAGCTCTCTGATGGAGTCGCAGGTGGCGAGCGTCATAGATGTGTCGTCGCTCCAGGTGCCGGCGGGCTGCTCGTGCGTGCCGTAGCCGATCATGTCGGTGCATTCGAACGTGCCACGAGGTCTGAACTCGTAGGGAACGCCCAGCGCGTCACCGACGGCAAGCCCATAGATGCAGTCGCGCAGTGTTGTTTTCGGTCTGTGTGTCATGGAAAGCTCCTCTTTTCCCGGGTGATGTGGAGCGCCGTCGGGGGTATCGGTCGCAACGTGCTGCTACCCTTGCACTTCGCCATTAGACGCTTCGTTGATGGCGCGGTACTCGGCACTCAGCTCGCGCGCCAGCTCTTCCTTGCTTGGAAGATACGGCAGGTATTTGGCGGCAAACACTTGGTCGTTGTCTTCGGGCAGCGTGTACTCGACGATCGAATCGCTTTTGTCCGCGCAGAGCACGATGCCTATGGGCGGATTGTCGCCTTCGTTCATGAGCTCACGCGTGTAGTAGTTCACATACATTTGCATCTGGCCCAGGTCCTGATGCGTAAGGTCATCGGTCTTAAGGTCGATGAGCACGAAGCAGCGCATCAGATAGTTGTAAAAAACAAGGTCAATATAGAAATGGCGCCCATCAAAGGTGATGCGCTTTTGGCGCGCCTCGAAAGCGAAGCCACGGCCAAGCTCCAGCAGGAACTTCTGAAGATGTGTGATGAGCGCCTGCTCTAGATCGCTCTCGCGAAACGCAGTATCGTCCGAGAAACCTAAAAACTCCAGCACATATGGGTCGCGGATGATATCCTCGGGGCGATGAGCCGGGGTGCTCTTTTGGATTTCCTGGGTGACGACCTCCTTGTCCTTGCTGGCAAGTAGGCGCTCTCGGAACATGGTGTTGATCTGGCGCTCGAGCTGACGCGTGCTCCAACGAGAATCGGCGCATTCGTTCATGTACCAGGCGCGAGCATCAGGGTCGGGAATGCGCATCAACCTGCGGTAATGAGTCCAGCTCAATTCGCTACGCAGTGCGTCGCGAATTGGAAACGCAAGAAAGAACTGACGCATATTGCGAAGGTTTGCGATGCCAAAGCCTCTTCCGAAATCCGCGGTAAGCCTTCTGGAGAGGCCTGCAATCAATGCCTCCCCATATGTTGCGCGCTCCTCTCCGCCCTGCTCATCAACAATACTCTTGCCGATCTCCCAATATGCCTCAACCATCGCAAAGTTAACGGCGGTATAGGCCTTGTCGCGAGCGGCGTTGAGGATCGAGGAAACCTGCTTGTAAAAAACTTCTGGCACGATTGTCGATTCCCCGCGGTTTACCAGTTCGCCCATCACTGTCGCCCCACTTTCCTCTTGTGGAATGCATCTATATCGCATCTAGTTTAAAGCCTCGCGCGGACACGAATTGCTGTGCTGTCTGGCACCTTCGCATGGGAGCCTTGCGGTGACTAAAATGTGGCAATAGAGACAGTTTTAGCGAACCCCACGGGAGTGACGCGTATGGACAACAACACGCTGCTATTCCAGGACAAAGGTTCGGGTAGGTTTAAAGACGTCAAGATCTACCCTAACCGCATTGAGGTGCTTAAGAAGGGCACTTTCGGCGGCAAGCACACCGAGATTGTCTATCTTAAGGACATCACGGGCGTCAATAGAATCAAAGGCCGTGATGTTTTTCTGCGTAACAGGCTGTTGACCGCTTGCGTCTTTAGCCTGAGTAGCCGTGCGAAGGCCCAGGAATTTGTGAACGCGCTGAACATGGTGATGTAGCCGATAACGGCGTTCGGTCCAAGGTAAAAATCGGGGCGCAGAACGGTATTCTGCGCCCCGATTGAGTTGATGCGCCCAAAAAACTGGCTTGCCTATTCGTTAACGTCCTCGGTATTGTCGCGGTCGCTGGCAAGCATTGCTGCGCCGGCGACTGTCGTCGCCACGGCGGCGGCAGCGAGCCCGGCGGCGATGCCGGAGCCGTCGCCCGTGTTGGCGAGCTTTCCGCCCGAGCTCTTGCCCTGGTCTCTCTTGTTGCTCTTGCCGTTCTTGTCGGCGCCGCCTGCGTTGGAACCCGTGTCGCTGCCGGTGCCGCCCGCACTGCCCGAGGCTGCAACGGTAAAGCTTGCGGCTCCGTCGCTGGCGAGCGTGTAGTTCTGCGCCGCGTCGCCCAAGAGACCGTTCACGCGCACCCAGTACGTTCCTGCGGCAAATGTTTCGCCCTCGGCCATTGCCGTGCCCGGAGCGCCGTCCGCGTCGTGCACAAACTCGAGCTGGGCCGTGCAGGCATCGGTTTCGAGCTTGCCCTCGAGTGATGCCGCAATCTTGGCGCGCACGTCTTCGCCGGCCTTAAGGCCTTCGAGTCCCTCAAAATGGGGCGTCAGCGCGCGTGGATCGATATCAATGGGCACAGAGCCCTGCAGCCCCGTAACGGTCTCGTTGCCCAGGGCGTCGACATCCACATATTCGATGGCAAACGCATGGCCCGAAGCCGCCACGTTGAGTACGTTGCTGCTGTCGACGAGACGGAAATGACCCTCGCCAACGGTCTTGCCATCCTGGAGCGAGGCATCGCTCAGCGAGTCGCCGTATGTCATGCGCATGCGGGTCGGGAGGCAGCGCGAAGCCGACTGCGTGTGCTTCGTATCGTAATTGTAATTGCGCTGGTAGATGCTCCGGGCCAGCGCCGCATCAACAAAGTCGGATGCGATGATGCCAATGTGCTTGAGGTAATCTGACTTTGTATCCTCGGTGCCGCTGGGATTGATGTACGGGCTCTTGTACAGATGCTCGTTGACTACTCGTGCCGAGGTAAAAGGATTGCCTCCGTGCGACAAGCCCGTGCAGCTGGTGTAGTTGATAGACCAGCAACGCTCCTGGACTTGCACCTTGGCCCTGTCATCGTCCACGACGTCCACCTTGTTGCGCGTGCGCCCGGTCGTTTCCTTCAGCGCATTATCGACCCAGCTGAGCTTGTCGGTTCCCGTGAGTTTGTACTTGTCCTGGGCGTATACCTTGGTGCAATAGGGCTCTTTGTCGCCTGTTTCCCCCGCGGCTTCAAAGCCCCGCGCGTCTTGGACGAGACACATAGTGGTGCTGTCGGAGTGAGCCTTGATCTTGTCATCCCATTCGGTAAGGTCGAGGCCCCACGTATGGCCGCTTGCACTGTTGCCGGCGAGCCCAAATCGACGCAGCAGAACGATCTTTCCGCGAACCTCGCCCAGCGTGGGGACATGGCTCGACGTGTAGAACAGATCGGGATTATCGTCCATAACCTTGGCGAAAGCTGTCGTTATGCTTTCGTCGGTAGCCTCATCGTTGCCGCGCGATACGAGCATGATGAGCGCTTCTGACAGGTTTTCGTTCAAAAACGTTTTGAAGTACCCGATGACATCGGAGAGATGCAGATAGTTCCCGTCTTTTTTGAGTAGGTAGAAAATCCCGTGGTCGATACCGGGGTCGTCGCCCTTTCCGAGTCGGATATCAAAATAGCGGATTCCCTCGAGCAACTGCGTGGGAATGTAATCCTGCTGGCATTTTACTTGCGAGGATTGGGGCTCAGTGTCGTTGTCCACGCTGCAGGTGCCCGAATCGTGCGTACCCGGGATGCTCAGCTCGTCGAGGAACTTGTTGTCGTCGACGTATTTCATCCAACATGGCCCATCGACGTAGCTGCTGTACGTGATCCAGTCGAGGCTGCTAACCGTGGCATCGTTCTTTTTCATGTCGTAACCGATAAGTTCGAGCTCCCACGGAATGCTCTTACTCTTATGGCAGATCTTATTGTTGTCCTGGTCTTTGCCGTTCGATTCTATTGCCAAGTACTTAATGTCTTTTTTCTCGGTTTCTTTCTCGACCGTGCGGTCTCGGATGATATAGGTTCCGTTTGATTGGCGCTCGAACGCAAAAGCGCGGCTGGGCTTGTTGTCATACTCGCCGCCCCATACGTGGATGACCTTTCCATCTTTGTCCGAGTCGTCGTCGACCGACCAAATGCTGTAGCCCGTCTTTTTATGCTCTTCGAAATTGAGCAAGGTGCGGATAGCATACCAGTTTGTATCGTCATTCTTGGTCGTTACGTTCTCAAGGATGAGCTTGTTGGACGTACCGTCATTAAACAGGTGGCAGACGTTGCCGCGAACGTTGCCGTCTTGGTTGACGCTTGCAGTACGAAAATAGTCCGCGGGGCGAAGGCGAATGACGAAATTACCGAGGTGCTCCGCCGGTTTGGGCGTGTCGTCTGCAAATGCCGCTCGCAGGGGAATGCCCGGTGCCGCGGTTTCTGGCAGGCTTGCAAGTGGCGACAGCGCCGCAAGACCTAAGCCCAGCGTAAATGCTCGGCGGCTGATGGCATGGTGTTCGGTCATAACTCCTCCATTCGCAGCGTGCGGCTGTACGCTCGTTTTGGACACTATACTGCCCAGATGTTTAAAGGCGTCGGCTTAATTGCCTGCGCGGCGCTATAAATCGGCGGGCGGACGTGTTGGGATGCTTGCCCATTTTGTGTCGCCACCGCGCTTGGGGGAGTGGTTTTGGTGCCCGGCGCCTTTGCGCTCGTTAGCTACCGGCATAAGAAAGGGAGGGCCGGTGATGCGGCCCTCCCTTGGTGCGAGGCGCTGGGCCACCGTCGCTTGCTTGCGCTGCGCCCATGTTTCCCGTTGTGCTCGCCAGTCGCTTAGCGCTTGATCTCGATATCGTCGAGCTTGACGTCCATGGCCTCAGTCTTGGCCTTGGCGATGTCATCGGCAAATTCCAGGGACTTCATCATGGCTTCGACGGCGTCCTTGTGCTCCTCGACGTTGTCGATGCGCACGTACACGCTGCCGCCCTCAACGTCGGTGAAGTACTCAGTCGTTACGCCGCCCGAGTGCGTGAAGTAAGCACTGCGCCAGGTCTTGCCGTTGTATTTAACGGGGTCGCTTTCGGTCCATCCGGAGTTGGCCTTCCACTTTGCCTCGTAGTCGAACAGCTCGTCGGCGTTCTTGTCGGGGTCGAAGACAGGAATGAAGCGGTCGCTCGCGTGTTCGCTTTCGGTGAACTTAAACTGGGCCCTGTCGGCCGTGTCGCCGGCAACGTCGGTAATCTCGACGCCCTCGGGGACCTCGACCTTAAACCAAATGAAGTCGGTCCTCATATCCACGGCTGACTTTTCTGCTCCGCCGCCACCGCTGCTGCCGGTAGCGCCACCGCTTCCGCCACAGCCCACCAGGGCAACCGCGGCAAAGAGGCTGATGCAGAGGGTGAGAATCGCTAAGGCCTTCTTTTTCATGGTCGTGTCCTCCTCGATCTGTAACCGCCCATGGATTACCTGCCTTTACTATACGCGTGGACGGCTCGCTAGGGTGGGCCATGTGTCCCATTCTGAGGGCCGGATTTGCGCCGACAAGTGGCAATATGCGCGGGTCCAAAAGAGGGGAGGGCCGATGCCTGTCGGCCCTTCCCGGGGTTGGGTGCCCGTTGCTTTAATGGGGCGCATGTGCGCAGGTGCGCGTAGGCGCGTGCGGGTGTTCCGTTACTTGAGCTCGATGCTCGAAATCTCGACTTCGCGCGCCTCGGAAACTGCCTCTGCCATGTCATCGGGGAATTCGATGGAGTTGAGGAGCGCCTCGGCTTCTTTCTTGTGCTGGTCGAAGTTCGAGATGAGGACGTAGACGCTTCCTGGTTCAACGTCGGTAAAAAGGATGGTTGAGATACCGCTGTTGTCTTCGTACGTTCCGACGAGCCACGTCCTGCCGTTATATTCGACGGACCCGCCATCCTTCCACTGGAACGTATCCCCCTTCTTTTCTGCCTGGTCGGCGTGGGACTCCTCGGCCGTCAGCGCTTTTTCCAAACGGGGATAAAGCGATCGGCCGAGGCGTTCTCGTCTTCGGGGAAGGTGAGCTGAACCCTGTCGGCATTCTTGCCGGCGGAGTCGCTTACGCCGACACCCTCGGGCATCTCGACCTTAAACCAGATAAAGTCGGTCTTCTTGGCGACGGGGGCCTTTTCCTTGCTCTCGCTCTTGGCGGTGCTGCCGCCTCCGCCCGATGCGCTCCCGCCGCAGCCGACAAGGGCAAATGCGGCAAAGAGGGCGATGCAAAGGGAAAGAATCGATAGGGTCTTTTTCTTCATGGTGGTGTCCTCCTTGTCTGCCGATGACATCACGACGCCGCATGCTGTTGGGGTACTGATTGCGCTGGCGGCGGATGTCTCTGCGTGCTGTGCGGCTTATGCCTCCGTTCATTGCTTGTGGCCGTTGTCCGGCCGTGCCCCAACGGGTTCCTTGCTTATAGATATGCCCCAGCTTGTGCTGCCCGGAAGTCTCGAAAGGTGGGCCATGTGTCCCATGTTTGTGTCGCTGCCGCCTATCGTGTGCCATAGAAATCCGCGATGGCCAGGTGCGCTGACGCCCATGTGCTTATGGGCTAGACTTAGCACCATTATGTGATCGATGCGGTCGGTCGGCGGTTGCCACCCGACCGATGTATATGACTTGAAGGTGCATGCGTATGAGCCAAGAGATGATGGACAAGACCTGCCGCGGGTTTGCCGAGGCGCTTGCCGCGCGCGAGCCGGTGCCCGGCGGCGGCAGCGCGAGCGCCTTTGTGGGTGCGCTGGGCGCCTCGCTGTGCGGGATGGTCGCGCGCTACGGCGCGACCAACCCCGCGCTTGCCGATCGCGCGGATGACCTGACGCGCGCGTTTGCCCAGGCTGATGAGCTGGCCCAGGAGCTTGTCGAGTTGGTTGCCGAAGACGTTCGTGCCTATGGGCAGGTGTCCGCGGCGTACGGTATTCCGCGTGGCGATCCGGCTCGAGCGACCGCGATTCAGGATGCGCTGCATGTGGCCGCTATGCCGCCGTATCGCATTATGGATGCCTGCGGGCGTGCACTGGCGCTGCTCGAGGACATGGCCGACAAGGGTTCGCGTCAGCTGCTGTCCGATGTGGCGTGCGGCGCCGTGTTCTGCCGTTCTGCTATGCAGGGCGCGAGCTTGACGCTCTTTGCGAACACCACGTCTATGAAGGATCGCGCTCGTGCTGAGGAGCTCGAGACGGCGTGTGATGAGTTGCTCGACATGTGGTTGCCGCGCGCCGATGCGCTGGCGCGCCGCGCCGCCGACGCTGCAAGGAAGAGAGGGTAGCCATGGCTGAACTGCTGAAGGGTGCTCCCGTCGCCCGCGCGTTGACTGAGGAACTTGCTGCTCGCTGCGCAGCCCTGCGCGAGCGAGGCGTTGTTCCGACGTTGGCTATCGTGCGTGTGGGCGAACGCGAGGACGACCTATCCTACGAGCGCGGTGCGCTCAAGCGCTGCGAAAAAGTGGGGATTGAGGCTCGTCGCGTTTTGCTTTCTGCCGATGTTTCGCAGGACGAACTGTTGACGGCCATTGAGGACATCAATTCCGACCCCGCTGTTCATGGCTGCCTGATGTTCCGCCCGCTGCCCGCCGGCCTTGACGAGGATTCGGTTGCCGCAGCACTCAATCCTGCCAAGGACGTTGACTCCATGACGCCGGCTTCGCTGCTCACCACGCTTTCGGGGCGCGGCGAGGGTTTTGCCCCCTGCACAGCCGAAGCCGTGCTTGCTTTGCTGGATCATTACGGCGTTGAGCTGGATGGAGCTAAGGTTGCTGTGGTCGGGCGCTCGCTGGTGATCGGGCGTCCTGTTGCCGCCATGCTTACGGCGCGCAATGCGACCGTGACGACGTGCCACACGCATACGCGCGACCTTGCTGCCGAGTGCCGTGCTGCCAACATTGTGGTTGCGGCCGTTGGACGCGCGCGTACGATTGGCGCGGATGCGGTTCGCGAGGGCCAGACGATCATCGATGTTGGCATTAATTGGGACGAGGCCGCTGGCAAGCTGGTCGGGGATGTCGATTTTGATGCTGCGGAGCCGGTTGTTAACGCCATCACGCCCGTGCCGGGCGGCGTGGGCGCTGTGACGACGGCGATCCTCGCCAAACACGTGATCGAGGCGGCCGAGCGCGCATCGAAATAGGCGTTTTGGGCTGTTTGAGGGGTTAGCTCTATACCCCGTGGACAGAAAATGCCAAATATGAGTACTGTTGCCAAGATAGTCACATATATTTTAGGCCAAATAGGCTCTCTAACGATATTTATTATCGATAGAGAGCCTATTTTATTGGACCTATGAGGAATTACATCATCTAATTTTTGAACAAATGTAGACTTTCGACACCCATACGTAGCAAAATTGCTGTTACTAAATTGGTGACAGTACTCATATTTGGCATTTTTTGACCACAGGGGTTGCCAGCGCCGTGGTTTCGCCCTTTCTGCGCCGAAGCGATACACTGTTATCGTTTGATTTCTTCGCTCAAGGAGGATGCGCATGCCGTGCACAACGATTTTGGTTGGTAAGAACGCGAGCTACGACGGGTCGACGTTGGTCGCCCGCAACGAGGATTCGTCCAACGGGGTGTTTGAGCCCAAGCGTATGCGTGTGGTGCATCCCGACGAGCAGCCGCGCGTCTATACGAGCGTCCTGAGTCACCTGACCGTTGAACTGCCCGATAACCCCATGCGCTACACGAGCGTCCCCGATGTTGTCCCGGGCCACGGCATCTGGGCCGAGGCCGGTTTCAACGAGCTCAATGTGGGCATGTCCGCAACCGAGACGCTCACCACCAACGAGCGCGTTCGCGGCGCCGACCCGCTCGTCGACTACGTGCCCGCCAAGGGCAACGAGGACGAGGACGGCTATGTTCCGGCGCAGCCCGGCGGTCTGGGCGAGGAGGACATGGTGACCCTGGTGCTGCCATATGCCAAATCCGCCCGCGACGGCGTACGCATTCTGGGTGACCTGCTCGAGCGTTATGGCACCTACGAGAACAACGGCATCGCCTTTAGCGACGTGGACGAGATCTGGTGGCTCGAGACCATCGGCGGCCACCACTGGATCGCCAAGCGCGTGCCCGATGACGCCTATGTGACCATGCCCAACCAGCTGGGTATAGACAGCTTTGACCTGGATGACGCCGAGGGCGCCCAGGCCGACCACATGTGCTCCGCCGACCTGCGTGCCTGGATGGCCGAGTGGCATCTGGACCTGACGCTGGGCGTCGATGGCGACGGCCCGGCTGCGATCTTTAACCCGCGCGAGGCCTTTGGCTCGCACAGCGACAGCGACCATGTCTACAACACGCCGCGCGCCTGGTACATGCAGCGCTGCCTCAACCCCAGCGATGTGTGGGACGGTTCCGAGGCCGACTACACGCCCGAGAGCGACGATATCCCCTGGAGCCGCGTGCCCGAGCGCAAGGTGACCATCGAGGACATCAAGTACGTGCTTTCGAGCCACTACCAGGGCACGGAGTACGACTGCTACGGCAGCAAGGGCACGCCCGCCACGCGCGGTGCCTATCGCCCGATCGGCATCAACCGTAACAGCCAGCTCGCCGTGCTGCAGCTGCGCCCCTATGCGCAGCCGGCCTACCGCGCCGTGCAGTGGATGGCCTTTGGTTCCAACTCGTTTAACGCGCTGGTTCCGCTGTACGCCAACGTCGAGACCATGCCCGAGTACTATGCCGATACGCAGGCTCGCGTGACGTCCGAAAACTTCTACTGGGCCAACCGCCTGATCGGAGCGCTGGCCGACGTCCGCTTCCATGAGTGCGGCCGCGCTGTGGAGGACTACCAGGAGAAGGTCGGTGGCATGGGCCACAAGCAGATCCATGACGTCGACGCTGTCGTAGCCGCGCTGCCCGAGGCCGAGGTGCCTGCCGAGCTTGCACGCGCCAACGAGGCCTTTGCCGAGCGTGTTCGTGTAGAGACCGATGCTCTACTGGGCAAGGTGCTCTACACCACGAGCTGCGCCATGAAGAACTCTTTCGCGATGAACGACAACGTGAGATAGGGATTTCCCGTCGATCGAATAGCGCTAAAACGCTTTGTCGCTTTCACTCAATCTTGGGTACAAGAACGCCAATGCAGTTGTTTGTGATTGGAGACAACCATGGTTATGAAACTCGATCAGCTTGTTAACGGCGCCATCAACGTGGGCTTTGGCGCTGCCGCCGTTGCTGTCGAAGGCGGCAAGAAGGTCCTCGACGACCTTAACACCAAAGGCGAGCAGGTCCGCAAGGACACCGCCACCCCCGATATCGCCCGCAGCGTGTCCGACATGTTCGAGCAGGCCGGCGGTACCATCTCCGATCTGACCGAGCGCTTGGGCATGCAGGGCGAGACCGCGGCCCAACGCGTGCTCGACGAGCTCATTCTGGCTCGCGTCCGCGTTATGACCGCGCCCGAGCGTACGGCCTTCCTGGCCCATGTGCGCGACATCGTCGATTCGGTCGAGGACAACGTGACCTCGGTGCCCGTCGAGTCCGTTGAGCCCGACGATGCGAAGGATACCGAAGAGGCCGAGTAGCAGCGCAGATGGCAGATTCCACCACCGATTACAACAATCTAGATCCCTTGGGTGACGAGGCGGCGGTTGTCGATGAGGTCGACGCCGCCGTCTCGGGCGCTCGCAAGAAGCCGCGCGCTGTCGATATGGTGCCAGAGGAGCCCGACGCGATGGCGCCGGACGAGGAATACCAGCTCACGCCGGCGGGTCGTCGCGAACGCATCGGGCAGATTGTTCGCCTGGTCAAAAAGTACCGTGTGTGGGATAACCTCACGCCGGTTCGTTTGCGCCGCCTGCTCGAGGAACTCGGCCCCATGTTCGTCAAGATGGGGCAGATTCTGGCCAACCGGTCCGAGATTCTGCCGCAACGCTTTTGCGACGAGCTGCGTCGTCTGCGCTCCGACGTGGAGCCGGTGCCGTACGAGGTCGTACTCAGTTGTCTGGAAGAAGAATACGGCCTGCGCCTGGGGGAGATGTTCGATGCGATCGACCCCAATCCGCTTGGTAGCGCATCGCTCGCGCAGGTGCACCGCGCTCGTCTGGTGACGGGCGAGGACGTGGCCGTCAAGGTGCAGCGCCCCGGTGCGCAGCAGGTTATGGCACAGGACATCGATATCATCCGCTCGGTGGTGCGTATCGTTTCCAAGTTCGTCAACACCGATCAATTTGTTGACCTGCACGGCGTAGTCGAGGAGTTGTGGACCTCGTTTCGCGAGGAGACCAACTTTTTGGCCGAGGCCAAAAACCTCAACGACTTCTACGAGTTCCATAAGAGCGTTCATGGCGTGACGTGTCCTAAATCCTATCTGGACCTGTGCACCGAGCACGTGGTGGTTATGGACTACGTCGACGGCATTTCGATCGCCGATCCTGAACGCTTGGTGGCCGAGGGCTATGACTTGGAAAAGATCGGTGCCGCAATCGTCGAGGATTACTCGACGCAGGTGCTCGATGACGGCTTTTTCCATGCCGACCCGCATGCGGGAAACATTATTCTCAAGGACGGCATCGTTTACTTTATCGACTTGGGCATGGTCGGACGCATGTCGAGTCACGATCGCGGTATCGTCAAGGACATGATTTTCGCCGTGGCCGAGGGTGACGTGCCCAAGCTCAAGGATTCGCTCATGCGCTTCGCCGTGACGCGTGGCGACTCGGCTGAGCTCGATCATTCGGCCTTTTTGTCCGATTTGGACTTTATCGTGGCTGACTTTGCGGGCCTTGACCTGAAGGATCTGGATATCGGCGAGTTTTTGACCTCGCTGTTAAACCTGGCGCGCAAAAACGACGTTGAGCTGCCGAGCGTGGTAACGATGTTCGCCCGCGGCATGGTGACACTCGAGGGTCTGCTGACCGAGTACATGCCCAACGTCAATATGATCCAGATTATCCAGACGCACATCAAAAACGAGAAGAGCACCTATGCACGCGTCCGCGAAATGGGACGCGACCTTGCCGCGAGCAGCTATCGCGCGGCAAAAGGCTCGCTCGAGGCGGCCGAGTATCTGGGCTTGGCGTCGCGCATGCTCACGCGTGGCCAGCTTAAGGTGAACACGCAGATTATGAGCAGCGATAAGGCGCTGCGACAGCTGGGCGGAATTATCGATCGCATGTCGATGGCAATTGTAATCGCCGGCCTGTTTATCGGTTCGTCGGTGGTGTACTACGCGCGCATCGAGCCGGTCGTGTTTGGTATCCCGGTCATTGGCTTTATGGGCTACGTGAGCGCGCTGGTGCTGGCGCTGATGCTGGGCCGCGAGATCTGGCGCAACAGTCACGGCGGCAAGCATTAACGATTTCCCGGGGTCGGGGAAACGGGTTATTTTGCCTTGCGTCGCGCCGGCGTGGGCTGGTCCGAACAAAACTATGCCGGTTTACGGGGCTGGAGTGCCGAACCTCGACCATGCCGAAATTCGCGCTTTTAAAACCGCAGGTAGATGAGTCGTTGGTTTTCGAAAATGGCAGATATGGTTGCGAGGTGCTGAATCATCCCCGTAATCCGGCATAGTTTTGAAACGGGCTATTCTTGCAAGGTCCGCCGACAGCCCTTCCTATCGCAAACCATAGCTTTTACCTTGGGCTTCGCCTGCGTGCGGGGCCCTTTTGCGTGCTACCATACTGACAGTAATAATCGATGGCCTAGATGGTGGTGCGGAGACGCACGAATGCGCGGTTTTCCTGCGCGTTTGGGAGAATCGGGGTGCAAGTCCTCGGCTGTACCAGTAACCGTAATTCCTCTTGGCCCGGGATGTTCGCGTCGCAGATCGGACGGCGCGCCCGGGTCGGTAAGGTTAAGTCGGATCGCCTCCCATCTTGTGCGCGACCGCGGCGCATGCCGCCGGTACGCGTTGGGCTCTGGAGGGAAGGGGGACCCCGATGGGGGAACTCGAGCGCAACATGCGCGATGACGTGGGGCAGCCGCTGGGCAATGTCCCAAGTTCAGACAATAGGAGACAAATGGATATGTTTGAGGATGAGTGCCAACGCGCCTCGTGGCGTCGTCATGGAGCGATTGCCCGCGGCGTAGCCAAGCGCGGTCTGGTGGCGTTCCTGGCTTTTGCCATGGCTTTTGGCACCACGCCGGCGCAACTTTGGGCCGAGGGCGCCGAGGGCATTGCCGAGGCCGTGGCGCAGGCTGCGACGGGCGGCGAGGGCGCGGCGGCCGACGATGGCACCGCTGCCGACACCGGCGCGAACAGTGCGGCGGCGAGCGCCGCTGCCGATGACGCCGGCGCAGATCAGGGCGCAACTGCGAGTGCCGCGAATGGTGCCGACACCGCCGCAGGCAACGCGACTGAGTCCGAGAACTCTGCTGCGACGCCTGCTGCTTCGGAGCAGAAGAACGCCGTTGCCGCCGCGTCTGCCACAACGCTTTCGAGCGAGGCCAAGGTCTTCATCCAGGATACCAAGGATAAGGACAGCTCCTATTCCACGAAGTCGGGCGCGCTCAAGGCCGGTGAGACGCTTTGGGCAAATATGTACGATGAGGTCGAGGACGACTGGTACGGCACTTCGACTGAGTCCGTTGCCAATCCCGGCACTTGGACTTACACCTGGCTCGCCGGTACGACTAGGGCCAGCAGCAATGTCGCCGACTACACCGAGGTCGTAGGCCACGAGCAGTCGCTCGCCGTCACCGCCGCGATGGAAGGCAAATACTTCATCTGCAAGGTAACGGTTGATGGCAAGGACTACTATGGTCCGTCCGTTTCTTCCGGCTCGGGCATCAATGCCAACTACATTCCTGGCCCCGTGCTGGGCGCCGGTCAGATGGAGCTTAACAGCGTCAAGCTGAATAGCGACACGCCGAGCATAGGTGATACCCTGACGGCGACTCCGTACATAAGCTATTATCAGCAAGCCCCCGCCGACGCCAAGGTTACCTACACGTGGTCCGCATCCACCTCGCAGTACTCGGGCTTTACCAAGATCGAGGGCGAGACGGGTGCTTCGCTCGTGGTGGGCGACGACCTTGAGGGCAAGTACATCAGGGTCGAGGCCAACGCTGGCGT
Organism: uncultured Collinsella sp.; assembly: GCA_958451615.1. GTDB lineage: Bacteria > Actinomycetota > Coriobacteriia > Coriobacteriales > Coriobacteriaceae > Collinsella. The sequence continues at coordinate 91,574 of CAUDQR010000004.1, forward strand.
CAACACGGTGAACAAGACCACTTCCAGCAAGGTCAAACAGGCCGGTGCGGTCGAGATTTCGGCCGTGTCCATCATCAATACCAAGGACGATACGAGCGTCTTTGCGGTGGGGGATACCGCTAAGGCCCGCGCTAAGGAGAAGGGCGGCGCGTACGGCGCGTTCGTCGACGCGAGCAAGCTCAACTATCAGTGGCAGAGCTCTGACACCAAGAGTGGCACGTATACCGACATTGCGGGTGCCACGGGTGAGACCCTCGAGCTTACCGACGCTTTAGGTGGCAAGTACCTCAAGTGCAAGGTGTCCTCGAAGATCGGCTCTTCGAGCATGGCCAACAACACGGGCGCTCTCGTTGCGGCTACCGGTTCAATTAATGTTACGAGCGTGACTATGAGCCCGACTTCGGGCAAAGTCGAGGTTGGTTCTACGATTACGGCGACCGCCAAGGCGGGTTCCACCGACGTTACCGCCGATTCGCATGTCACGTGGCAGTGGTATAAGGGCACCTCGAACACCGCAAGCAAGTGCGACACGCCTATCAAGGGTGAGACCGGTAACACCCTGACGGTGACCGCCGCCCTTAAGGGCTACTACGTCGTGGCCAAGGCCAACGGCGGCTATGGCGAGCAGAAGCCGTACTATGCGGTGGGTCCCGTTTCCGTCGCTGGCCAAGTTGAGCTTTACGACGTGCAGTTCGAGGGTTCTCCCGCTACCAATGGCGTGCGCGTAGGCGATACGCTCAAGACTAAGGTGCGCAAAAAGGACGGCTCCAACTATCACTATATCGACCGCACCGATAACGTGACCTACCAGTGGCAGTATGCAAACAGCAGCTCGAGCTACGACTCCGCCTATACCGATATCCCCGGTGCTACCGAGACCGCCTATACCGTTGACGCCGCCTATGCCGGCAAGTACCTGCGCGTGAAGGTGACGAGCGAAAATACTGTCTCCAGCACGCAGAAGAAGAGCTCCTACGGCGGCACGCAGTCCGTTGCCCCGCTCGGCCCCGTGACGCTTAAGGGCCAGTACAAGCTGGCGGGCATTGAGCTTGCCGATAAGAACGTTACGCTCAGCGTGGGCTCAAAGATCACACCGAGCGTGCAGGTTCCGGGTAGCTGGTCGGGCTCGACCAAGGACGTGCCCGACGATGCCGAGCTCACCATGGCGTGGTATGCCAAGGGCGAGGGCGATGCCGAATGGACCGAGCTCTCCGACGGCATCGATACGACCGATGGCAGCCTGACCATTTCGGACGCGCTTGTTGGCAAGCGCATCAAAGTTACGGCGAGCGCTCTCGACAACACGGTTGAATGGGTTTCGTCCGATAGCGTTACCGCGGCGGGGGAGTATAACCTGTTGCGCGTGACCACTACGCCGCAGATCAATAGCGAATCGACCCATCTCGTCTCGGGCGATAGCGTTAAGGCGACGGCGCAGGCCAAGCGCGCCGACGGTTCGGCCACCAATGGCATCGATGTCACCGACCAGGCGACTGTTGCCTGGTATGCGGCAGACGATGCGAAGGCTCCGGCGGCTGACTGGACGCTGCTGCCCGATATGTCGGGCGCCGAGGCGACGGTTTCGGCTTCAGCCACGGGCAAGTATCTGAAGGCTGTCGCCACGAGCGGAGGCTCGACGGTCGAGCTCGTCTCCACCAACAAGGTTATCGCCGCGGGCTCGCTTGAGGCTGCAGTCCAAAAGCTCAACGATGCCAATAAGCAGATCGCTGTTGATTACAGCGCCAAGGGCGGCAACGTCAATGATGCGCTGAAGGCGCAGCTTGCCGATTTGGGCTTCACCGATATTGACGTCAAGGTCTCCGAGGACGGCGTTGCCTTTAAGGCAGAGGACGCCAAGGCCACGGTCGGCATCTCCGACGCCCAGGATAAGACCAACGGCGATGTGACGTTCTTCTTCATTGACCCCAACGACTACACCGGTTACAACATCGACGGTCTGCGTAGCGCCGATGTGGCGTTTGAACTGTCACGTGATGGCAAGACCGAGTATTACCTGCCCAACAAGTCGGTGCAGGTTGCTTGGGACGAGGCTAAACTGCAAGACCTTCTTGACAGTGCTGCCGAATCCCTGCAGATTGGCTACGCGGCGGGCGAGTCCGCCGATGGCGTGACCCAAAATGTCACGCTTCCGTACAAGGCGGGTTCCGCAAAGAAATTCTCTGTTGAATGGACAAGCTCCGACACCGAGCGCCTGTTTGTTTCTGGGTATAGCTGGGAAGATAAGACGGGTAAGGTTTCGCGCGCATCGAGCGATCGCGACGTGACGCTGACCGCCAAGGTTACGGTTACGAGCGGCGACATCAAGCTTGCCGGCTCGCACGACTTCACCGTGACCGTCAAGGGCGATCCCGAGAAGGTCGCTGCCGACAAGAAGGCGCTGCAGGAGAAGGTCGATGCGGCCTTTACCTACGGCAACATCAAGTACTCCGGCACCGACGCGCCCGCCAACAAGGACGGCTTGACCGCCGACCTGCAGATGCCGCGCACGAGCACGCTCAAAATCGACGGCAAGTATTACGAGGTCAAGTACTCCGCCAGCACCGATGACATCACGTTCAACGGTTACAAGGGCACGGTCTATCAGCCGCTGCCTGGCACCGAGGCAGCGAAGACCAAGATCACCCTCACGGTGACCGATAAGTCTAACGCCGAGGTCACGGCTAGTAAGACCCTCGATTTTGCGATTGCCCCGCAGGACCAGAACGAGCTCGATGCCGAGCTGTTCCACCTGAGCCTTGCAAAGTCAACATTCTCTCAGGGTATTCTTGACGGGCAGGATGCGTCCAATGTAACGGGGAACTTGCATGCGCCGTTGAAGGTGTACGGTCAGGGATATGCAGTTAACTGGTGCTATTCCTCCGAAGAGGCTGCAGGCCACTACGGCTTCGTGTTCAGTGAGCTCCCCGGCGGCACGGAGAACACCTATCGTTTGCTCAAGTCGAGCAAACCGAGGGTTATCGCGCATGAGAACCTTATCTTCACTCAGCCCGAATACAACACGAAAGTCACAATTAGCGGCCGTCTGAAGAGTGAGCGTTTTGCCCGTTATGCCGAGCGCTATCCCGACAATTCGGACTACGCGGTGCTTGCCGGCTTGGATGTTTCTGCGACGGTAAACGTCAAGGGAACGACGGGGCTCGACAACCCGAACGAGGGCAAGACCATTACGGTGACGGCCAAGGTCACGGGCGTTTCCGCAAGTGATGCTGACGGCAATTATACCGAGCAATCGGTGGCGCCCTTGACCGAGCTCACGCTTCCTGCCGACGAAGACACGACGGCCGAGTCGGTGCTCGAGCAGCTTATGACGGCTGCCGGTTGCACGAACCTCGAAGCAAATGCATGGGGTCTTACGAGTGCGACGATGCCCGATGGCCGCGTGCTGAGCACAACGAGCGCCGCGCCGTACAGCTACTGGTCGTTCTTTGTAAACAATGGGTATGCGAGCGTCGGTGCTCCGAGCTACTACCTCAAGAACGGCGATTGCGTCGAGTTCCGTTATGTTAAGGGTGACGGCACGCAGAAGCCCTCGACGGCTCCTGCTACCAATCCCGGAACGGAGCATCCCGATGTCGATGCGGCATGGAATGGTTTTGCGAACGGCGGCTCGGGATCCTCGACGGACGCCCTTACGCCTACAACAAAGACCGATACGCCTTCTTGGGCACTTAATCTTCTGACCGAAGAGCAGCAGAAGGCAGGTGCAAGCGCCTCTGCGTCTGACCCCATTGTCGCGAACGGAAAGGTATACCTTGTCACGGGCGCTTCGGTATGGGGTGGAAAGACGTGGAATGCTGTCCTGAATGAGATTGATCCCGAGACGGGTTCCGTTCTGCGATCTCTTGAGCTTGGCTCTTCCATGGATACCACCTGCCGTCCTGTTATTGCGCAAGGCATTATTTTGATTCCGCTTTCCGGCGGCTATCTGCAGGCTGTTTCGGCGAAAACGTTTGAGACGCTTTGGTATTCCGATGCATTTACGAAGCAGAACCTGTCTTCGTTGACCGTTGACGGCGACTACGTCTATATCAACACCCTTGATTATTGGTCTGGCAATGGCAATGACGTGCAAAACGGTACGGTCAGGCGCATCAATATTCACACGGGCGCCATCGCCGGTAGCGCCTCCGTCGCTGACGGAGGTTACTACTGGTCTGGCGGCCTGATGGTAAATGGCTACTATGTCGTTGGCGGCGACTATGGCCAGGTGCGCGTGTATTCTGCCGATCTGTCAAAGCTTGTTGGTTCGATTAAGCTGTCTGGTGGCAACATCCGTTCGGCGCTTACCGTTCATGACGGTTATATATATGCTGTTACGCGCGACGATGGTACGTTGCACAAGCTGACCATTGGTTCCGATGGTTCCATTACTGAGGCCGCGAAAGTTCAGTTTGCCGCTTATTCGACTTCGACGCCCGTTTTCAGTGGTAAGTATGCTTTTATTGGCGGGACAACCGTGAACAATTGGAAGGCTAAGGCCAAGGCTAAGGCTAAGGCTAAGGCTAAGGGCCTGCTTTCGATCATTGACCTCTCCGATATGAGTGTGAAGCAGATTACGAAGGCCGATGGCGAAGAGCTTGGCTTTGAGTCCAAGGGCACGCCGCTCGTCTCAACGCATGATGGCGAGACGTACGTATATTTCACCTTGAACGGCGCCAAGGGCAATTGGCCTAACTACACTACCGGCGGTGGCGTGTACATGTACAAGCTGGGCGATGCCGAGGCAACCGAGGTGTTCGTTCCCGGTTCTGGATATGCCAACTATTGCATGGCCTCGGTTGTCTGCGATCAGTTCGGCAATCTGTATTACACCAACGATTCGGGCCATCTCTTCTGTGTGAAATCTCAGGCACATCGCGTCAAGTTTGATGCTCAGGGCGGCTCGTCGGTCAATGGTCAGACCCCCGCTTCGGGCTCGACTGTCAGCAAGCCGACCGATCCGACGCGCGAGGGCTATACCTTCGCTGGTTGGTACACCGATGAAGCTTGTACAAAGGCGTATGACTTTAGCGTTGCGGTGACGGCTGATATGACGCTGTATGCCAAGTGGATCAAGAAGGCCGCTGACAACAACGGCGGTTCTGGCGGCAATGGCGGCTCCGGTTCTGGCAACGGTACGAACGGGCAGCAGTCCGGCGGTGCTGTCTCGCCGGGTCAGAAGCCGGTCTCCACGACCACCACGACCGAGACCAAGGACGATAAGGATTCCAAGAAGGATTCCGATAAGTCCGGCAAGAAGGATGGCAAGTCCGATACGGGCTCGTCTGCTACGACCGCTGCTAAGAAGTCCGCTGCTGCTCCGGCACAGGAGTCTGGCTTCAACCCGCTCGCCATTGTTGGCGTGGCGGCCGGCGTGATCGGTCTCGCAGTCATCGGTGTGTTCGTGTTTACCAAGCGTCGGTAGGTGAGGGCTGTGTCCAATAAGCCTCAGGACGCCGAGTCCAAGCAGCCCGACTCGTCGTTCATCCAGCTTGACGATGCAAAGAAAAAGGACGCCGCTTCGGCGGCGTCCGCCCCTCGGCGCAAGGCGCTTTTTGGCGCCCTGACGGCCGTCTGCATCGTCTTGATCGTTGTGTCGCTGGGTTTTGTCCAACCTTCTTCCAGCGGTGCTTGGTCCATCGATTGGATCGCTCGGGCCGTGGCGGGGAAAAGCGTTGCCGGCTCTGGCTCTACCGCCTCTCGCAAGACGGAGGCAGCGGGCTCCTCGTCTTCTGACGCTGTGGACTCCGAGTCCAAGGACTCGGATGAATCTGATTCCAAGGACAAGTCTGAATCTTCGGACAAGAAGTCTGACAAGGATTCGAAGGAGAAGAAGTCCGAAGGCAAAGGCGGCAAGAAGTCCGGGGATAAATCGGGTTCGCAGAATTCTGGGTCCACTGGCGGATCAAGCGCTTCTGACGGCTCATCTTCGAGCGCTGGCTCGACGACCGGCGGTGGTTCTGCATCCAACGGCGGCGGCGCCTCTACGGGCGATCAGGGCGGCTCGCAGCAGCCTAGCCACGTCGTCACGGTGACGGTCTCGGTCACATCGAGCGCCGTGGGTAACCCTGTCTCTTCTGGCGGCACGTTCACCTTCAATGAGGGCGCAACTCCTTACGACGCGCTGTGTGCGTTGGGACTTTCTATCAATGCGCGCCCTTCGTCGTATGGTACCTATGTTGCCGCGATTGGCGGTTTGGCCGAGAAGGAACACGGCGGCACGAGCGGCTGGATGTACTCCGTTAACGGCAAAACGCCCAATACCGCCTGCAGCAATTACATTCTCAAGAATGGCGACACCGTCGTGTGGTATTACGTAACGGGCTAGAGGCCTCGACATGGCGCGCCAAACGGGCGGTTCGGACCAACATCCGAGCCGCCCGTTTTTCATCCGTAGAGGACTGGGTCGCCGGGTCTCTCGGCAAACAAAAAGCCGGTTGGAACGTGAATTCCAACCGGCTGCGAAGCGAGATTATGTTGGGCCGTCTACGACTGCGCGCCCTCGAGGAATAAGCGACGGCTAAAGTAGTTGTACCAGGTGACCAAGAACGTTGCGATTGCCTTCATGGCCTGGTAGCCGATGCTCAAAAACGTGACGCCCACAAACATGTACAGGTCGTTGAGACCCAGGCCAATCACCGACAGGATGGTGAAGATCGTGAACTCGCGCTTGCGGCTCATGCCCTCGCGATGGTCGAACACGTACTTCATGCTGAGCCAGTAGTTAACCACGACGGAGGTGGTAAACGAGACTGTGGTGCTCATCAAAAAGTCGAGATGGAACAGCTCGACGAGCGCAATCAGCATGCCCCAGTCGATGCCAAAGGAGATAAGGCCCACGACAGCGAACTTGAGGAATTGCTTAGTATGAGGTTGTGCCAGTGCCTTGCGCACGTAATCACATCCAATGCGTTGACGAATCGAGCAGAGGATACTTTAGAGCTTTTGCATGGGAAACGTAAGGTCTTTGCCAAGAACTATACGAACTCGCCAAATTTGCAAGAGACAATCCGCAAACGTGCCAAATTTGCCCGTAAACGAGCAAGGCCCACGAACAACGCAGCGCTCGACGCACGTCGTTCGTGGGCCCCGTAGTGCAACGAGGAGGCCGAGCTATTTGGTCTCCTCGCCCTCCAGGAAGATCTTTCGGGTCATAAAGTTGTAGACCATGACCAGTGCGGTGGCGCAAATCTTGGCGATATTGGCCTCGAGCCCCAGACCGGCGTTGAGCGCCAGCACGATACCGTCGTTGAGCGCCAAGCCAATCACGGACAGCACGACAAAGATAATGAACTCGCGGCGGCGACTCATGCCCTCCTTGTGTGCAAACACGTACTTCATGCTCGCGACGTAGTTAAAGATGAGCGAGACGATAAAGCCGCTGGTGTTGGCGATCAGGATGTTAAGGCCCAGACCGTAGTGGAGCAGATTCATGATGCCAAAGTCGATGACCGTGGCGACGACGCCGACGACGCCAAACTTCATGATCTGCGCAAGGAGCTTTTGCATGGTACCTGCCTTAGGATTGCGCCGGGGCGCCGCGGGGATGATGAACTCAGCAAGTTTAGCCAATCCCCACGGGTGGAGCTAGGCGCGCTCCTCGATAGCACCGTTTCTATATGCATCGAGCAGTTGGCGTAGGTCCTGGATCTGGCTGCGGATCTTGGCACCCGTATCGGTGTCGCTTACCATGCGGCGGCGGTCGGCCTCGTCAAAGCGGTTGGTCTCGCTCTCGATATCGATATTGCGGGTGAGCGCCTCGGCAACGGTGGTAAAGGCCTGGTGCGACTTGAGGCGGCATCCGCGCGAGCTCGAGATGAGCGTGTAGCCGGCGATGCCTGTTTTGGGATGGTAGGCGCGGCAGAAACCGCCATCGATGACCAGCAGCTTGCCGTTGGCGCGGATGGGCTGCTCGCCCTTGGTAGTCTTGACGGGCGTATGGCCATTGATGATGTGACCGGTCGGCGAACATGCCATGGGGGCAACGCCGAACTCGCGCATGATGTCGTCGCAGACCGAGGGCGACTTGGTTAGCGTAAAGTACGGGTCCATCGGCTCGACCCAGGTGCTCTTATCGGCGATATAGGCGCGCTCAAAGGTACGCACCAGGCGTCCGCTGGCGGGTGAGTTAAAGCCGATCCACAGGTACCACATCCAGTCGAGGGCATCGCGGTCGCCGACGCGCCAGGCTCGGCGGGCGATATGGTCGCAAAAATCGAGATAATCGCGGCCTGCGTGCCAGGTGCCCAGGCAGTTCATGCTGCTAAAGGTACCATCCTCGTTGAGCGGCACGCAGCCATGGAACAGCAGATTGCCGTTGGCGACCTTATACATCGAGCCGTGGGTGTAGAGGAAATCGATATGGCGATGCAGGTGGTCGGCGGTGACAAACTCGGACACGAGCTTGTCGATGATGTGTTGCTCCTGGGGCGTGAGCATGTAGGGGTCCGTCGGGTCGACGGTGGGGAAGTCGCTGGTCGTGAGCGGCCACACGCTGCCGTCGGCAAGCGTGACTGTGCCGGCGTCGTGATCGATCTTGTCGAGCAGCAGGCGGTTGGTCATGTCGAACTCGGGGTGGCGCTGGATAATCTGGCCCTCGAGCTTAAAGAGCAGGACGTTGATGGCTTTAATCAGCGGGCTGATGGGCTCACCGTCGGTATAGGTGGCATCGGCGAAGGCGACAAGCTCGCGCAGCGAGATGCCGTAGTCGTTCTCAAGGATCTCGTAATTGTCGTAGCGCAGGTTGTTGCGCAGCACCGTGGCGATGCAGGCGGGCTCGCCGGCAGCGGCGCCCATCCACAGCAGATCATGGTTGCCCCACTGAATGTCGAGCGAATGATAGGTGAGCAGGCGGTCCATAATCTTGGCAGCGCCGCCGCCACGGTCGAAGATATCGCCCACCAGGTGCAGGTGGTCGACGGCCAGGCGCTTGATGAGCGAGGCGAGCGACTCGATAAAGTCGTCGGCGCTTGCGGTCTCTAGGATGGACTCAACGATGCGCTCGTGATAGCGCACACGATAGTTGTTCTCGTCCGGATGCGTGTGCAGCAGCTCGTCGATGATGTAGGCGTAATCGCGCGGGATGGCCTTGCGCACCTTGGAGCGGGTATAGCGGCTCGAAAGCGAGCGGGCGACCACAATGAGCTGGTCGAGCATGGTCTTGTACCAGGTGGGCGAGTCCTCGCGCCGGCTGCGGACCAGCTCGATCTTCTCGCGCGGGTAGTAGATAAGCGTGCACAGCTCGCCCTTTTCGTCAAAGGTGAGCGTGTCGCCAAAGATCTCGTCGACATGTTCGCGCACGACGCCCGAGCAGTTGTTGAGAATGTGCATAAAGGCTTCGTACTCGCCGTGCACGTCGCTCATAAAATGCTCGGTGCCTTTGGGCAGGTTGAGAATGGCCGAGAGATTGATGATCTCGGTAAACGCGGATTGCTCGGTGGGAAATTGTCTCGACAGCAGACGCAGATACTTAAAGTCTTGCGGATTGCGATCGAATGCGACCATGAAGCACCTTCCGATATGGTTGATAAAACTGATAAAACAGCGTCAAGCGTTTATCAGTATGCGCCGGCTTTGTTTCGATTTTGCGCCGGCGGCTGAATTGCCGGCTGAACGGTTTGGTAAATCGATTTAGTTGAGGTAGATATGGCGGTTGAGTGGAGACGAAGCGGGTGATTTTGCCCACGTTGGCCCATGACGGGGATGGGGATGTTCATGATAAAGATATTGGATGCAAATGGTTCGCATTGGTAAATAGCGGACATATGTATCGTATTTAGGCTTGCTGTGCGATAATTTGCGCAGCAATACTTAAGGAGCCTCATATGAGTGATTTTGTCCTGACCTGTGAATCCGCCGCCGATCGAACCCGTGAGTTCTTCGCGTCGCGCAATATCCCTGTCGTGTGTTTTCATTACGAGATTGACGATGTTGTCTATACGGACGATCTGTATCAGTCGATTACGCCGGACGAGTTTTTTGCCCAGATTGCCGCGGGCGCCATGCCCAAGACGTCTCAGGTGAGCGTGGGTGAGTACGAGGAGTTTTGGGAGCCGTTTGTTGCCGAGGGTAAAGACGTGCTGCACCTGACGTTGTCGTCGGGTATTTCGGGCACGTATGGATCGGCCTGCGTTGCGGCGCAGATGCTCGCGGATCGCTATCCCCAGGGCGGCAAGGTGCGCGTCATCGATTCGCTGGCGGCGTCTTCGGGCTTTGGCCTGCTGGCGGAATGTGCCGCCGACATTCGCGATGGTGGCGCTTCGCTCGACGAGACGGCCGCTTGGATTGAGGAGCATAAGCTCAACCTGCATCACTGGTTCTTCTCGACCGATCTGTCGAGCTACCTACGAGGCGGTCGCATTTCGGCCGCGAGCGCGATCATCGGCACGGCGCTTAAGATTTGCCCACTTATGACGGTCGATTGCGAAGGTGGGCTGTCGCCACGTGAGAAGATTCGCACTAAGAAGCGCGCGATTTCCGAGATGGCTAAGACCATGATGGCACACGTGCAGGACGGTGCGGAATATTCGGGTAAGTGCATCATGTCGCACTCGGCGTGCCGCGAGGATGCGGAGGCAGTTGCGGCGCTGATTGAGGAACAGGTTCCGCAGCTTAAAGGCAAGATCGAGATCAATAACATCGGTACTCTGATCGGTTCGCACACCGGACCTGGTACGGTGGCGCTCTTCTTTATGGGCGACAAGCGCGTGGATTAATTTGCCCCATCACATCGCCGCATGATCGCTCAAACGAAAACGGCCCGCCTCACGTTTGTGGGGCGGGCCAAGATGTTTTGCTAGCGTTTCTTTCCGCGGAAGAAGAAGCCGTGCAACGAGGGCTTGAGTCCACGGTTGGCACGACGCTCCTCGATATGATCGTGGATCGAAGCGACGCGTTCGATGACTTCGTCGGGGATCGGCACGTCGGGATTCATGTTCTCGACCTGGCTGACCTCGGCGGCGGCGACTTGGTCGATAATGGGCACATCGTCGTGCGAGATGACGGGCGTGGCGTCTTCCTTCATCTTGCGGTAGCGCTGCATCATGTCGGTCTGCAACTGCTGGGCCGAAGGCGGCGTCCAAATGATGGCGTTGGCACCGGCGGCGATGGTCTCGCGGATGCTCTCGGGCGTCTTGCCGCCCGGTGCGATGAGCGGCAGGTTGGGATAGTGCTCGCGCAGTTCACGCAGGACCTGCGGTGTGTTCTTGCCGGCCGCGATGTTGAGGATCTTGGCTCCGGCGCGCACCTTGGCATGCGCATCATCGTCGCAACGTACGACCGTGGCGATGACGGGGATGTCGGCGATGTTGGTGATGTGCTCGACCATCTCGGCAGTGGCAGGGGAGTTGACCACGCAGCCCGCCGCGCCCTGCATCTCTGAGACGGCTGCCATCTGTACGGAGCGCTTACCGGTCGTAGTTCCGCCGCCCACGCCTACAAAGACCGGGCACTCGGCAACGGTCAACAACGCCTGCGTAATGGCCGGCTGCGGCGTGAAGGGGTAAACGGCAAAGACGGCATCGGCGTTGGAGTTGCGGATGACCGCGACGTCGGTGGTGTAGATAAGCGATTTGATACGACGACCGAAGAGCGTAAAGCCGCTGGCCTCTTCGATTTCGTCGGGCATACGGAGGGCCGCCTTTCGCAAGCGCCCGTCGATGGGCAGCGGCTCCATGGGGAGCAGTCCGTTGGGGGTCACGGCTACCTGGGGCTCGGTGAACTCGTCTGCGAGCTCGACCTCGGAAAAATCGACCGACGCGACGATGTCCTCGTGAACCTCGGCGGGAACATCGATGGGGGCTTGGTCGTTTGCCGTGGCCGGCGTGTCGAAGGAGCTGGTGCCGACAAAGGCGTCGACGCGCTCGTTTAGGTCGTTGAGGGTATCCATGGACGCTCGATTCTATGCGATGGTGGTCGGCAGGGTGCCGGCAGCGCTGTGCTTGCTAAATCGTTTGACGAGTTGATTTTTCCCCGCCGCGCCATCCGTTAGACCGAAGGGCCGGCGAACGTGAAGGAGCTGTGGTGGCGGGTATTGAGGTGCTATCTTGAATGTCCCGTTTAAAAGAGAGGTGACGCGGTATGGAATTGACAGCAATGTTTGGCTCGATTGGCCTGTGTGTGGGCGCAATCGTTACCGCCGCGGTCATCTACTTTGTGGTCACGGCCATTAAGGGCAAAAGGGCCGAACGCAAGGAGCGCGCGATGCTTAAACAGCATCGCGACCAGCAGGACAAACGTGCACGGAGATAGCTTGTTGAGTTTTGGATCCGTGCGCTAGCTGCGTTTTCGGATCAGGGCAATGTAGAAGCCCTCAAAGTCGCGGCTGGGCGGAATGGTCAGCGTGCCGGGCAGGCCGTTGGCGATGGCCGATACCTGACCCGCGGCAATGGCCTCAGTCAGGGCGTTGGACTCGATGCGCGGCTCCTCACCAGCTTCCTGGGCGCGGCGTGCCTCACTTTCGCTTGGCGTGCCGTCGAGGGGGATGAGCTCGCAGTCCATGTGCTTGTCGAGGGCCTCTTGCAGGGCGTCCTCGTTTTCCTGCGGCAAGATCGAACAAGTCGAATAGACGAGCGTGCCGCCCGGTTTGAGGGCTCCCATGGCGCGGTCCAGAAGTGCTCGCTGCGAGCGGGCGCACTTGCTCAGCAACTGCTCGGTGAGGCCGCGCAGACTCTTCTCGTTGCCGCTGATGACGGTGCCCGTGCCGGTGCAGGGAGCGTCGAGCAGGATGCGGTCAAAGCGGAAGAACTCGTCGAGCTCGCGTGCGTCGATGCGCATGACGGGCACGTTTTTTGCGCCTTGGCGGTGGAGGTTGGCTTCGAGCTTCTCGGCGCGGGGAATGCTCATCTCGCAGGCGGTAAGGTGCGCCTGCTCCTGCGTGAGGGCGGCGATCTGCGTCGTCTTACCGCCGGGGGCTGCGCACATGTCCAAGATGTCCTCGCCTGCTTGGGCGCCCAGGACCAACGGCGGCATCATGGACGATAGACTTTGTAAGTAGATCTTGCCGTCGCGGTAGATGCCGAGGCCCCACAGGTCGGAAACCTGGGCCTCGGGCAGGATGAAGGCGTCTGGGTACCAGGCGACGGGGCGGTGGGCGATGCCGGCGGCATCGAGCGCCGCGGCGATGTCCTCGGCGGTTGCCTTGAGCGTGTTGGCGCGCAGCGTGACCGGGCGTGTGGCCGCGGCGCCGAAGCCCTCGATCATAAGCTCGGCATCGGCGGGCGCATAGGCGCCGGCGACCGTGTCGACCATAAAGCGCGGCAGGTCGGCGGCGCAGGGAAGGGCGGCAAGCTGGTCGGAAAGCTCGGTGGCGGCAAACTGCCTGAGCTTGAGCTCGGCCTTGACCTGCTTTTTCTGCTTACGACGACGCGGCTTGGACATCCGTCTTTCCTTCCCATTCCATTACATGTCGAGTGTTTAGTACTGGCTCTCGTGCTTGCTAAAGAAGTCGAAGCGCGGGGGCAGCGGCTTCACGCGGTGCTCGCCGGGCTTCTCGCCCAGGATCTCCACGAACTCGTCCGTGGAGGCAAAGATGTTATCCCAGCTAAAGAAAGCGACCGGGTCGACGTCGAAGTACTCGCAGATGAGCTCGCAGCCGGCCGGCACAATACCGTGCATGAGCACGGTCGCCACGCGCAGCTCGGTAAAGGCGTCGACAAGGGCCTGCGTCATCGCGGCGTTTGCTGGCTTGCCTTCGAGCTTGTTGGCGGCCTTGGAAGCGTCGCTCCAGCGCTTGTTGGCGGCGCGCAGGTAGTCGTCGCACACGGCAAGCGCGCGGTGCGTCTCGAACTTGTACATGGCCTGCTCAAAGGCGAGGGCTGCCTGCTGGGCGGCTTCGACCACGGTGTCAGAAGCGGCACCGGCGGGGATGCAGCCGTTGCGGTAGGGGCTCTCGTCGCCTTCCTTGACGGCGACGCCGTAGAAGCAGCTGCGGGCCAGACGGTTGAACACGCCGGTCAAAAGGGCGCTCTCCTTAAGGGCCGGGTCGATAACGCGCTTGTCGTCGCAGGCGCGTACCTCGTTGCCGTCCTTGTCCTTGCCGGTCACACGCGTGTCGTATGCCTTGGGGCTAAAGCTCACCGGCTTTTCGGATAGGCCGAGCGACAGCCAGTGCGCGCGCATCTGCTCGCAGGTGTAGTGGTTGAGCAGGTCGTCTGCCGGCGGGGGAGGCGTCTGCGAGGACGAGCTGGCCTTTTTGCCCATGTAGAGCAGGTGGTAGCAGGCGCTGACGGTGCTCTGCGTGAGGTCCCAGCCCAGGGCCTCCCACATGGCGGTCTGCGCGATGCAGTAGAAATAGATGTTGTCCTGACCGATGAACTGGTAAATCTGAGCGTCGTCAGAGCACCACCAGTCGCGCCAGTCGAGCGAGCTGTGCTGGTAGGTGGGTGCGGGCACCTGCGTGGAGTCGGCGGCGGGCTCGCCCATGAGGGCGGCATCCTGGGCGGCGACGCCCTCGGTCACGCCGGCGGCCTTGGCATCGCGCGCGAGCACGGTACGCGTATAGCTGATGGGCGCCCACAGGCTCTCGGGCCAGCACCAGCAGGTGACGTCGGAGACGCCATCGACCTCGGGCACCGGAACGCCCCAGTCGATGTTGCCGGTGATGCGGAAGGGCACGAGTGCCTTGCCGCTGCGGAAGCGCACGCCACCGTTGGCGAGCACCGCGTGGGCGTCGTCGCGCTCCTTCCAGCTGGGGAAGGTGACGGTAAAGCTGCTCTTGTTGCCCTCGGGCTCCAGCACGGTGTGCTCGGGGAGCTGGTCCTCGACGGCATCGAAGGCCTCGCGGAACTTGTTCTGGATGTAGAGCTGAGCCGGCAGCAGCCACTCCTCCATGGTCTTGGAGACCACGGAGCGAACCTGCGGGTTCTGGGCGAGCTTGGCGGTGTAGGTCTTCATAAAGTCGAGGCAGGCCGGCAGGTCAAAGTAGAGATTGTCGACCGGGCGCAGCTCGGGCACCTCGCCGGTGAGCTGGCTCTTGGGCGCGATGAGCTCCTCGGGCTCAAACTGGTGGCCCAGATCGCACTCGTCGGCATAAGCCTTCTCGGACTTGCAGCCCTGGATGGGGCAGCGGCCGATGACCTGGCGGCCGTTGAGGAACGTGCCGGCCTTGGCATCGTAGAACTGCAGCGTGGAGCGCTTGGAGATGGTGCCCTGCTCGTGCAGGCGCTCGATAATCTCGGCAGTCACCTCGTTGTGGATCTGGGCCGCCGGCTCAAGGCCCGAGCCGCCGTAGATGTCGCAGCTGATGTTGTAGTTGTTGAGGGTCGCGGCCTGGCGGGAGTGATTGGACTCGACATACTCGCCGATGGACTTGTCGTAGCCCTCGTTCTCCTTGAGCTTGCGGTAGCTCTCCATGATGGGCGAACCGTAGCAGTCGGTGCCCGAGGTGAAGATGACATTTTCGCGGCCCAGGCGGTCGCGCAGGAAGCGGGCGAAGAAGTCGGCCGGGACAAAGACGCCGCCGACGTGGCCAAAGTGCAGACCCTTGTTGCCGTAGGGCTCGCCGGCGGTAACGATGGCGCGGCGCGGCCAGCTGGGACGGTCGTTCATGGAGTATTTGGATGCCATGGGACTCCTTCGCATATAGGTAAGAGCGCGGCCGGGCACGGGGTTCGGCGGCGCGGCGGTCAATTCGTGCATATCGTTCGACATTATCGCACATGCGGGCGGGTGCGTGGCAGGGGCGCTATCCTAAGATGCTATGAATGAGATTTCCAACATACATGCGTTTGAGGACGAGGATTTTCTACACGCTTGCTTCGTGTGGGGGATGGCCGTGATCGCGGTGTTTGCCGTGTGCCTGGTGCCGGTGTTTATGCTGTTGGGCGGGCCTGCGGACTTGGACGCGGCTGAGGCGGGCGGCTGGACCACCGTCGTGGGCTGGATGGTCGGTGTGGCTGCGGTTTCTGCAGCGTCGTTTGCCGTGCACGAGCTGGTGCATGCGGTGTTTTTTAAGCTGCTGGCGCCTGCGGGCGCGCATGTGACCTTTGGCGCGAATCGTGAGACGGCGACGATCTATGCCTGCGCCGAGGGCGTCGTGTATTCGCGCCGGCGGTACATGGCGGTTTGCCTGGCGCCGACGGTTGTTGTGACGACAGCGTTTGCCCTGGGGTTTGCGTTTTCGGGCTATCCGCTGCTGTGCTATCTGGCGGCCGGCTTGCATTTGTCGGGCTGTGTAGGCGACTGGTATTACGTGTGGACCATTTTGCGCGACCGCCGCATTGTCGCCTGCGAGGATACGTCCTTTGGCGTGCGCTTTTTTGGGTGAGGAGATGTCGATGAAGTCGTTGTTGCTGCATGCGTGCTGTGCACCATGCTCGCTTGAGCCGGTTCGCCTGCTGCGCGAGGAGGGGTTTGAGCCCACGATTTGCTGGACCAATCCCAATATTCAACCGCGCGATGAATGGCAGCGTCGTTTGGACGAGCTGCGCCGGTGGTGTGCCGACGGCGACATCGAGCTCATCGAGGCCGGGGAGGACCGCGAACGCTGGGAGACCGGCGTGGCCCCGTTGGGTGCCGATCGTCCCCGTCGCTGTCGCGTGTGCTATGCCTTGCGCTTGGCCGAGGCATGCCGCGTTGCCCAGGAGCGCGGGTTTGAATATGTGGGTACGACGCTCGCCGTCTCGCCGTACCAGCTGTTCGACACCTGCAATGACGTACTCGAGCGCCTGGCGGCGGCACGTGGGCTCACCCCGGTGATCCGCGATTTTCGCCCGTATTATCCCGAGGCTACGCGCCGTTCGCGCGAACTGGGCATGTATCGACAGAACTACTGCGGCTGCCGCTTTTCTGCCGTCGAGGCGGCCATGGACCGCGCTCGCATTCGCGACGAGCGCAAGGCTGCCAAAAAGTAGTTCATTTGGGACGTCAGCCTGCTAGGATGTAGGGCGGACTTTAGCTATATAAGGAGAATCCGACGTGTCTATGCGTACCGATGATTTTGACTACAACCTTCCCGAGGAACTGATCGCCCAGGCTCCCGCCGAGCCGCGCGACTCCTGCCGCCTGCTGGTGGTGGATCGCAAGGGCTCCCAGGCGGGAACGCCGCTGGAGCATGGCGGCACCGTTGAGCACCGCATCTTCCGCGACATCATCGACTATATCGAGCCGGGCGACGTGCTCGTCATCAACAAGACGCGCGTGATGCCGGCCCGCCTGATCGGTCGCAAATCGGGCTCGGGTGGCGTGGTCGAGACGCTGCTGCTCAAGCGCCGCGAGGATGTTGACCCGCTGGGCCATGTTTGGGAGTGCTTGGTCAAGCCGGGCAAGCGCCTGAAGCCCGGTGCCCAGATTGAGTATCGCGCCGGTGGCGCCCATGCGCCCGAGGGGGCTCCCGTGGTGCTGACGGCCGAGGTCATCGACTTTGTCACCGATAGCCGTGGTGGCCGTCTGGTGCGCTTTGAGCCGGCCGGTTGCAATGCCGCCGGCGACCCGCGCACGCTCGACGAGGCCATCCATGCGGCCGGCCACGTGCCGCTGCCGCCCTACATTACCGATTACGAGGGCGACCCCGAGAAGTACCAGACCGTCTACGCCATGAAGGAGGAGCACTCGGCTGCCGCTCCTACGGCGGGTCTGCACTTTACTCCCGAGCTCATGGCCGCTATCGAGGCCAAGGGCGCGAAGTTTGCCGCCGTCGAGCTCGAGGTGGGCATCGATACCTTCCGCTTGGTGGAGGAGGACGACCCTACGCAGCACGTCATGCACACCGAGCGCTACCACGTGTCGCAGGAGGTTGTCGACGCCGTGCATAAGGCGAAGGCCGAGGGTCATCGTGTGATCGCCGTCGGCACCACCGCGGTGCGCTCGCTCGAGAGTGCGTTTGACGCGGACGCGCCGGTGTCCGATCCGGCTGTGACGGCGCGCTATTTTGAAGGCCGCGAGGACGGTGCCGACACGCTCGGCCGCGGCGACATCGTGGCGCGCGAGAACGCCACGACGCAGCTTTACCTCATGCCCGGCTCGACCTATCACGTGGTCGACGCGCTGATCACGAACTTCCACGTGCCGCGCTCCACGCTCATGATGCTCGTAAGCGCGCTTGCCGCCCGCGACCAGATCATGGATGCCTATGCCGCCGCCATCGAGGAGCGCTACCGCTTCTTCAGCTTCGGCGACGCGATGCTCATTTGTTAGTTTCGCGGTTCTACGAACCGCGTAACCAGTTGACGCTGCAAACGCCCCTAAGCGGCAATCTGACGTTCAATCGTCGGGCATGACCAGAAGGTCAATGCCCTCCTCTTGCACGTCACCTTGCTCGCTTAGGGGCGTTTTCGCTGACTTTGCCAAAGCATCGGCAGGTACTCATTGGGGACGTACTTAAATGAGTGCCCGCAGAATGAGAGTGGATAATCTCCCGTTTTTGGCCTGCTTGGGGGCTCAAAGTGGGAGATTATCCACTCTCGTCATTGGGCTAGTCGTTGGGGACGTTCTTGTTTGACTAGTCGTTTAAGAACGTCCCCAATGACTACTTGCTTGCGAACAGCCAGACTAGGATGATCACCAGGATTGCGGCGATGACGCAGGCGATGGCTCCGGTGAATTTGACGCGTGAGTCGCGGGTTCGCTTGCGCACGTCGTCTTCGGCGGTCTCGAGTTGGGCAACTTCGTGCTCGGTCTCGGTATGCTCGGCCTTGTCGCGTGCCAAGGCCCCGGCGAGCGATTCGGTGATTTCGGGATGGTCGTGCACCTCGGTCGCCTGTTCGATGATCGACTGTGCATGTGCGGCATCTGCTTGGGCGTTGGCGATGGTCTGCTCCTGGTCGCGGCGTGCCTTGTCCTCCGCGGCGATCTTCTCGCGCAGTTCGCGCTGACGAGTCGCGGCGGCAGTCTTCGCCGTCTGCAACTCGTCGCGCGCGGCATCGGCTTCGGTCGTCACGGCTTGGTGCGCGCGTTTTGCGTCGGCGATAGGGGCTTGAGCCTGCTCGACGGCCTGCTCGGCGGCGGCAAGTGAATGCTCAAGATCGGCGGTGATGCGCGGGACATCTTCTTCGGCTTTACGCAGGGCATCTGCTGTGTCGGAAATCTGCATCGAGAGCTCGCTGGTGCGCACCGTATAGTTGGCGGGATTTGCCGAGGGATTGCGTTGCAGCTCGGCATACTCATGACGCAGCGTCTCGAGCTGGGCGCGCGTGGCGTCGACGGTTTGTTGCGCGGCGGCAATGCCGGCGTCTCGCTCTGCCTTCACCTTGTCGCGGATGCGCTTGGAATCCTCAAGACGTCGAACGAGGCGGTTGCCGGTCTCGCGTGAGCTCGCCTCGCGGGCCTCCACGGCGTCGAGCGCGGCCTTCAGGCGGAGCTCAGTCGCGTCATCCTCTGTCTTCATTTGTTCGAGCTGACCCTTGAGCTCTGTCGCTTTGGAGGCGTGGGCATCACGGTCAATCTCGGCGGCCGCTGCAGTCTTTTTGGCCGTGGCAATCGCCTGGCGCTGGTCGGCGACGATCTGGTCGTAGCGGCCTGCGATATCCTGGCGCGTCTCGAGTTCCTCGGCCTGATCGGCAATGCGCTGCTCAAGTTCGGCCAGGTGGGCGCGGGCATCGGCAAGTGCCTTTTTCGCGGCGTTCATCTCGCGCATGGCCGAGGCGCCCTGGGCGATAAAGGTGCCCACGGCGTTCGCAGTGTTCGAGACAGCGGTCCCCAGATCGCGGCTCGCGGCGGGGGAGTGCGGGGCAGTCGGGCGAGCGGTGTCGGCAGCGTCCGCATCGGCAGTCTGCGGCACGGCGATATTGCCGGTACCGCCTTCGATCACAGAAAAGCCTGCTGCGTGCGGGTCGACCGCATCGGTGCCAATCGTGGGATGCTCGAGCTGCAGAAACGAGGGCATGGTGCTGCCCTGGTCGGCAACCGGAGTCTCGCCGGGTACGAAGGTCGAGGCTGCCTCGGCGGCCTCCTCTTCCTCGGCGTCAACGTCAGCGTCGGCCACGGCGTCTTTCATCGCTTTGACGGCATCCATCATGGAGTCCATGACGGCGTCGAGCTCTTCTTCCGAAGAAACCTCGATAGGGCCCGCAGCTTGCGGAGCAGCATCCTGTACGGGGTGGTCGTCCTGAGCGGGCGCATCGTCGTTTTGCTCGTCTGCATCTTCGGCGCCAGGGGTTTCCGCCGTAGCGCTTTCGTCTAAGATGGGGTCGTCGAGGCCAATATCATCGCAGGTCACAGCGTCAGCATCTGCGGTGACGTCTGCGGAATCATCAATATGCTGTTGAGTCTGGGGGTCCAGCTCGTCTGTCATAGGCATGTGCTCCTCATCGTTGTTTGTCACCCTATGATAAAGTCTCGCGTCGACATCCCGCGCGCTGCAGCAAAGTTTCAAAACGTGTTCGATGGCTCGCGTCGATAGCAAAAACTCGGCCACTTTATCCAGTTTGTACTTGACAATCCCTTCGCCGAAAGACGTTATGCCGTTCGCCTGCCGAGGCCTTTTCTTTTCACTTGAACCCGTTAAAGTTGCATTTCAGCTTTTGTCGCGTTTATTTGGATGCGCGCAGTCGGCGGGTGCGCCCGCCGCGATTTGAAAGGACTTTGTATGGGACTTTTCACTGGTAAGACCGTGATCGTCACCGGCGGTGGCAAGGCCACGCTCAAGGACGGCTCCGCTGGCTCCATCGGCTACGGTATCGATATCGCTTTTGCCAAGGAGGGCGCAAACCTCGTCATTACCGGCCGCAACGTTGCCAAGCTCGAGGCTGCCAAGGAATCCCTCGAGGCCGAGTACGGCGTCAAGGTTCTGCCTGTTCAGGCCGATGTCTCGGCTGGTCAGGACAACGAGGCCGTCGTCCAGAACGTCATCGACAAGGCCATTGAGGAGTTCGGCCGCATCGACGCCGTCGTCAACAATGCTCAGGCCAGCGCTTCGGGCGTGACCATCGCCGACCACACCATGGACCAGTTCAACCTCGCCATTTACTCCGGTCTGTATGCCACCTACCTGTACATGCAGAAGGCCTACCCGCACCTGAAGGAGACCAAGGGCTCCGTGGTCAACTTTGCTTCGGGCGCCGGCCTGTTTGGCAACTATGGTCAGTGCAGCTATGCCGCCGCCAAGGAGGGCATCCGTGGTCTGACTCGCGTTGCCGCCAACGAGTGGGGCAAGGACGGCATCAACGTCAATATCGTTTGCCCGCTTGCTTGGACCGCTGCGCTCGAGAACTTCCAGGATGCCTATCCCGAGGCGTTCAAGGCCAACGTCCACATGCCGCCGGCTGGCCACTACGGCGACGTCGAGAAGGAAATCGGCCGCGTTGTCGTTCAGCTCTGCGGTCCCGACTTTAAGTATATGAACGGCGAGACCGTCACCCTCGAGGGTGGCATGGGCCAGCGTCCTTAGGGGTTCCGCCGTTCTACCGAACGGCGGACCGGCCGACGCTGCGCGGGCCGCATTTGGACAATCTGCCGTTCAATTTCAAGGGCGCGACCAGAAGGTCAGCGCCCTTTCATTTCACGGCACCTTGTCTCAAATGCGACCCGCTCGCTGACGTTGCCAAAATATCGGCGTTGCCGTGGCTGGTAAATAGCTCCACTCATCGGGGACGTACTTAAATGAGTGCCCGCAGAATGAAAGTGGATAATCTCCCGTTTTTGGGCTGTGCTTTGGGCAAAAGTGGGAGATTATCCACGCTCATCCGGTAAGCGTCCAAAAATCCACGCTCATTTGCCGTGTCCCTGCCGTATCCTCCTCGCACCAGTTTCTGTCGAGTCGGTGCTTCTTGCGGGTTGCCCGTATAATGGTTTGCGTATGAACCGCAACCAAGGAGTTCCAGTTTATGGACCAGAACCTTTTTAAATTCGACCTGATTGCCGAGGATCCGACGACGCACGCGCGCGCCGGCGTACTGCACACCCCGCACGGCGA
This sequence comes from uncultured Collinsella sp., assembly GCA_958451615.1. Lineage (GTDB taxonomy): Bacteria > Actinomycetota > Coriobacteriia > Coriobacteriales > Coriobacteriaceae > Collinsella. Next base: position 113,421 of record CAUDQR010000004.1, read on the forward strand.
CATCGAGACGCCGATCTTTATGCCCGTGGGCACCAAGGCAAACGTCAAGGGCATTCCTACCGAGACTGTCAAGAAGCTCGGCGCCCAGATCGTGCTCGCCAATACCTATCATCTGTCCATGCGTCCCGGCGAGGATACCATCGCCGAGCTGGGCGGCCTGCACAAGTTCATGAACTGGCACGGCCCCATCCTCACCGACTCGGGCGGTTTCCAGGTCTTCAGCCACAACGATGCCGTCAAGCTCACCGATGAGGGCGTGCGCTTTATCGTCAACGATTACGACGGCCGCCACGTGTTTTGGACGCCCGAGGACAACATGGAAATCGCCATGAAACTCGGCTCCGATATCTGCATGCAGCTCGACCAGTGCCCGGGCTATCCCGCCACGCGCGCCTACGTTGAGCGCGCCGTTGAGCTGTCGAGCATGTGGGCCGAGCGCTGCTATAAGGCGCATACCCGCGATGACCAGGCGCTCTTTGGCATCGTTCAGGGCGGCATGCACCTGGATCTGCGCCTGCGTTCGCTGCGCCATCTGGAGGAGTGCGGCGACTTCCCGGGCTATGGTATCGGTGGCTATTCGGTGGGCGAGGATCACGAGACCATGTTCGAGACCCTGGCGCCGCTCGTGAGCGAGTACATGCCCAAGCATAAGCCGCGCTACCTGATGGGTGTCGGCAACCCGACCACGCTCGTGCGCGGCGTTGGCGTGGGCATCGACATGTTTGACTGCGTGCTGCCGACGCGCACCGGCCGTATGGGCACGGCATTCTCCAGCGAGGGTCGCCTCAACTTCCGCAACGCTCGCTTTGCGCACGACGACGGTCCCATCGATCCCACCTGCACCTGCCCGGTGTGCACGGGCGGTTACAGCCGTGCGCTCATCCGTCACATGGTCACGCAGAAGGAGATGCTCGGCGGCATTTTGCTGTCGATGCACAACATCTACTACCTGCTCAACCTTATGCAGCGTGCTCGCCAGGCCATTATCGAGGGCCGCTATGGCGCATTCGTGAGCGATTGGATGAATAGCCCTGCCGCGGTGGATTACTAAGGGCGAAAGACACGCTTGCAGAGCGTGGGCAACGGCAAAGACTGAGCGGCAGCTGCTCGTCACATTCGCTGACGCCGGCTGCGCGACCGCTGACCGATGCCTTGCAAGCGCATGATGCATCGTGGGTACCATACCGACTAGTTGATGTTCGGGCGGGTGTTTGGCGCATGGCGTCGACCCCGCTCGCTTTTCTTTTTCTCGATAGGAGTACCCATGATTAAGAATGAGAACGTCGAGGCCGAGCCCGCCTACGACGAGACGTACCGCCGCGGCCCCGTGGTCATGCGCGGCCCCATGATTCCTAAGGACAACACCTACGCCAATCTGCTGGCGCCCGAGGAGTCGACCGACTGGCTGCACGCCGATCCGTGGCGCGTACTGCGCATTCAGGCCGAGTTTGTCGACGGCTTTGGCGCGCTTGCCGAGCTCGGACCTGCGGTGACCATCTTCGGTAGCGCCCGCACGCCCAAGACTGATCCGCTCTACAAAGCAGCGCGTACCGTCGGGCGCAAGATCGCGCAACGTGGCGTGGCGGTCATCACCGGTGGCGGCCCCGGCATCATGGAGGCGGCCAACAGGGGAGCGGCGAGCGCCAACGGCAAGTCGGTCGGCCTAGGTATCGAGCTTCCGCACGAGCAGGGGCTCAACAAATACGTGAACCTCGGCATGGACTTCCGTTACTTCTTTGTGCGCAAGACCATGTTCGTCAAATACAGCTCGGGCGCCATCGTGTTTCCCGGAGGTTTTGGTACGCTCGACGAGATGTTCGAGGTACTCACGCTGGTGCAGACGCACAAGGTTAAGCGCATGCCGCTTGTTTTGGTGGGCAGCGAATACTGGCAGGGCCTGTTCGACTGGCTCAACGGCCCGGTGATGGATGCCGGTATGATCAGCCCGCTCGATCCGGATCTGGTACACATTACTGACGACTTCAACGAGGCCGTCGACATTGCGCTCGGCGGGTTGATGTAGAGCAATCGTGCCCACAGCGACATGAATATGCATGGCAATCTGATGCTATCTAACGTCAGGTTGACATTTATATTGGGTATACTGATGTAAAAGACGAGGGCGAGGAGGTCGCGTATGTCTACTGCAACGGTTAAGCCTACGACGGTTCGCATCGAAGAGGGGCTCAAGGAGCAGGCGACTGAGTTCTTGGATTCGGTCGGCCTCAGCCTCAATTCCTATCTCAATCTTGCCGTTCGGCAGCTTGTAAATCAGCGAAAGATTCCTTTTGAGATTGTAGGAAGGGCGGAGGTGCCTAACGAGGCGACGAGGCGTGCCATGGTGATCGCCGAGGCTCATGAGTTGGGGATTTTGCCGGACGATAGCCCGTCATTCAACAACGCTGATGAGCTTATGACATTCCTCGATGAGGAATAGCGATGTTCGAGATTAAAGTCGAGGCTCAATTTAAGGCGGACTACAAACGAACGATGCGCATGCATCCGCAGCTAAAGAGTGAGTTTAAGGCGGCAGTCGCAGAGCTTGCAGCCCACGGCTCGCTTCCCGCGGAATATGGCGCCCATGAGCTTTCAAACCCGGGCGGAAACTACAACGGCCACATCGATTTCCACCTATCCGATGGCTTGGTCGACGTGGTCGTTCTCTACTTACCGCATAAGACTAATCCTGTGATTCGGCTGGTCAGAATGGGCTCGCATGAGGAGCTGTTCCAGGGCCCGCAGGGCTGATTGCCGATTTCTAAGTTGCGGTGGAATAGGGATTGATTGACGGCTAATAAGTCAAAAACAGTCCCTATTTAACCGCAACTGCTGGGGGTACCCCGTTCGTCGCCGCGGCCTCCGGTTCCACTTTTCGCTGAATTTCGCTCAAAAGCTCGGCTGCGACTTCGCTGCTTTTGAAACGAATGCTGCAGTCTTCTTTCTTTGGGAAAGCCAGCAACGGAATAGCTCCGTACCAGACAGTTTCTTCGTCAATCACTGATGCGCACAGGCGTCCTTCGGCTTTGATGAGATAGTTGACGTTCATCTCGGCAAAAATCGCTTTCACGTCATCGCGTGGAGTTGAAGCAATAGAAATCTCAAGGGCAATTCCACGGGTAGCGGCATCCGCGAGTGCAGCGGCGAGCTTTTCAAGGCATGCGGCGGACGCGTAGGGTGCGGCAATAAAAATGCTTTTCGATGCGTTCTCGATGTCATTCGCTAAAGCCTCCACGGCTCTTGCCGACCTAACGAGGATATTTCGATCGTCCTGTCTGTTGTCGTTTGCCGCAAAGACTTTATATCCCAGCTTGGCGTAGGTCTTGAGCCTCTTTTGGTACATGCGCGCGAACATGGGTATCGACAGGTCAACATAGTCGAATATCTCAACCCGCTGTTTGCCCTCGTGGCTTCTGTGTAGCCTACCTGCCTGCTGCGTTATGCTGCCGTCCCAAGATATTGGAGTGGCAATGAGCAAAGTGTCAAGGTAAGACAGGTCGAAGCCCTCGCCCAGAAGACTTTCAGTTGCGACGATGATTCGATGCTCATGCTCAAAGCTGGGAAGACTCTTCAGTATTGCTTTTCTTTCTTTGGCGTCGATTTCTCCGGTTAAGAGTATGGGTTCGTGTCCACGGCTTTGAAGTAGCCTGCATAGCTCTTCGGCATGCTTTTTTCTTTTAGATAGCACAAGCGGATGCCGGCCGTTTGATGCGGCCTCGAGGGCGTCCTCGATAATTGCTTCGTTTCTCGCGGCGTGTATACACAGGAGATCGAGAATTTGGTTAAAGGATGCTCCTGGTTCGTAGGTGGGTAATCGAATTCCGGTGAAACGCGGTCTAACAATGCGCTGAATCCCCTGCTGGATTGCTTGCGTTTTTGGATCGACGACATAGCGAACCGGGCCGCAGAGCATCGAGAGTGCCCGCGTGAGTCCGTCCGAACGCTCGGGCGTTGCGGAAAGGCCATATACATATTTGGCAGGAGCGGACTTGAGGACAAGCTCAAGCTGTGGCGCGGCCGCATGGTGGCATTCGTCACAGATGATGAGACTGTAATCGCGAACGAACTCCTTGGCTAATGACTCGCCGGTTTGGGGATCCTTGCCGGATAGCGACTGGAATGAAGCAATGTCGATGAGACGGCTTATGGCGGTCTTGCCTCCTCCGATTTGCCCAATGAGCGGAGGCTGTCTTTTGCTGATTCGTCCCTTTGGGGTTCGGACGGGCTCTCTGTTGTCCGTGATGTCGAGAAATCGTTCGAGTTGGGATTTCCATTGGGCAATGAGCGCAGTTTTAGGAACGATGACGAGCGTTGGAAGACCAATGGCAGCAATAAGATAAGCTCCGATGACGGTTTTGCCGAACCCCGTCGGTGCGGACATGATCCCGTCTTCATAGCCGAGCATCTGTTCAGCGACAATTTGTTGTTCAGGGCGAAGAGTCCCTTTAAATGCCATCACAATTGGATTGCTCGACTTGCGTTTGTCTGAATAGTGGGCAGAAACGCCGGCTTCTTGAAGCAGCCGCTCAAGTTGAACCTTGCAGCCTCTGGGAATCGCGACGTAGCCATCTCTAAGTTCGCTGAGGTCTATGAACCGCGGTTTGCCGAATACCGATTGATGCATAGATTGTGCGCGGAAGAATTCTGGGTTGGCAAATGTTGCAAGCCTGCGGACTTCCATTTGAGCTGCGGGACTCAGAGATTTTTCGGGGATATAGAGCATATCGGCCTGCGTGACGGACAGCGATGACGGGAAGTCCCGCGGTGTGAGCGGGAGCCGCTTTCGCAGTCTCTGGGAATGTGGCACACCGGTGTTTGCCGCCGCAACAGCTGCTATTCCATGTGACCTATTTTCGATGCTCTCGATCAGATTTTGCACCGTCACGCGCGGGATTAACTGGATTTGCGAAAGGTAAAGCCATTGATCGGGAAAGGGCTCAAATTGCTCGTCAACAAATACGCTGTTCCCTTTTCGCTGCGCTTTTCCTTGAAAAGGCAGCGCTATGAGATTTCCAAAGCCGCCCTCAGGAATGGTGGACTGCGCGGGCAGCATTCGGTCAAATGCTTTGAAGGTGATTGTCTTGTTCAGTATCGCCGCTTCGGTGATAAGGCCGCTTCCAAAATCTCGTGCGGTCTTTGCGCTGACGAGCTCTAGGAAGAAAAACCAGACATGTGCGCCGTCGCCCGATCTCGATCGCTCGACTGCGACATCGATTCCGTGGCTTTTTGCGACATGTCGAATGGCATTCGTCGCTTCTTTCCAATCGGCTCCGTCAAAATCGATGACCAGGACTTTCGTGTTACTGTCTTTATCGAGCACATATTGGCCTATAACGTCTCGAAGCCTATCGTCATTGCCTCTGAAATGGGCGATGATCGCGGCATCGCTCAACTCGGGGAAGACGCGGCTGCTGCATTCCGTGCATTTGACTCTCTGGTGGCTTGCTTTGGGGCAAATGCCTGACTTCCACTCATTTGCGCAGACGGGCGTATAGCCGATTCCTCCGTCTTTTCTGCGGTACCCATGAGCGTAGACATCTTTGCGGCCAGAAAAGAGATTGCGGAAGAGCTCGAGTTTGTCGCGCGCTGGGCTCGCACTGGTGACGATACCCTCGACCTGCGCCCGTCTATCGAAAGATGTGCCAGCTTTCTCCCATTCTTCCAGCGTTGTATAACGGATGTCTGGACCGCTGCTGCAGATAACGATTTGCTTGCGCGGATCCGAAGCGTGGACGACCGTTTTATTGAATTTGAATAAGGCGCTCCCGAAAAGGGCGTATTGATGCGTGCCGTTGCTCATTTGAAAGCCATTCTTATCAGCGTTCATTGGGATGAGGGTACGTCATTTCAGCTTTATGAGATACGCGACTTCGATTTTGGTTCGGTAATAGTGGGGTACCGATCCGTGAGTGGCAATCAGCCGGTGCCAAAACGTGCGGCGGCTGTTGTTAAAGGTTTTTGACGGCTATGGGGCGGGCTGGAGACCCCGGGAGCCGCCCTCGAATAGACCCTGTGGGCAAAAAATGGCAAATATGAGTACTGTTGTTGTGGTAGTATCATATCATCTTGAACGTATTTAAGACCAATCGGCCGAAATTTGATATAACCAACCCTCTCGACATGGCGATTCGGGACTTTATGACGCTCGGAATTGGTGGAAGACGGCATATTCAGCCAGATTTCGCTGTTACTAAACTGGTAACAGTACTCATATTTGCCATTTTTTGCCCAGAGGGTATCGCAAGGGGGTTGGACAAAGCATCGATCGCCGCCAATTTCTCGATTGGCTGGTTGGGCGGGGTGGCGCGCGCAGACGTGGTGTAAGAGCGTCCCGAGGTCCGTCGCTGCAAGTCC
>CAUDQR010000005.1 GCA_958451615.1 uncultured Collinsella sp.
TCATGCCGAAATGGCGCGAAGCACGCGGTTGACAAAACCATAGAGACACGTCCCAAATGAGCCACTTAACGCCAGGGGTCGGCTTCGAAGAGGGGCTCGCGCTCGGGGCGACGATCGCTATAAGGATCGTAGCCGTCGTCATCCTCGTTCTCGGCACGGATATAGGGGTCGCGCGGCTTGGGCGCCGGTTTAGGCGCAGGCTTAGGTGCGGCGGGTGCGGCATCGGTCGCCGGCGTGTTCGTCTTGTTCTTGTCTGTCATCTGCATAGCTCCTTGCCATGTACTCACGTTCAACACCATCGATTGTCGCACGAAAAAGGGCGGCGGACCCGATTGGATCCGCCGCCCTTGGCGTTTTGCGATGAGGGGCGGTTTTAAAGCCGGCCCAAAATCTACTCGGCGTCGGGGACTTCGTAGGTGGCCGCCGGCGTGTTGTCGCACACGACGGTAAAGCCGCCGTCCTTGTCGACATCGACCGTCACCTGATCGCCCTCGCGCACCGTACCGTCGATGATGGCGGCGGCAATGGCATCCACGACCTCGCGCTGCACGAGACGCTTGAGCGGACGGGCACCAAAGACCGGGTCCAGGCCGCCCACGGCGAGCATCTGCTTGGCCGCCGGGGTGATGGCCAGCGTCATGCGCTCCTTGGCCAGACGCGCGCGGACGTCGGCGAGCTGGATGTCGACGATCTTCTCGATCTGCGCCATGCCGAGCGGATGGAACACCACGATATCGTCGATACGGTTGAGGAACTCGGGGCGGAAGGTTTGAGCCATGGCCCCGTCAACCTGATGGCGCATCTCCTCCTCGTCCTTGCCGGACAGATCGGCGATAGCCTTGGAGCCCACGTTGGACGTCATGATGATAATCGTGTTCTTGAAGGACACTTGGCGACCCTGACCGTCGGTCAAACGGCCGTCGTCGAGCACCTGCAGCAGCACGTTAAAGACATCCGGATGAGCCTTCTCCATCTCGTCGAGCAAGATCACGGAGTAGGGACGACGGCGCACGGCCTCGGTGAGCTGGCCGCCCTCGTCGTAGCCCACGTATCCCGGGGGCGCACCGATCAGACGCTGGACGCTGAACTTCTCCATATACTCGGACATGTCGATACGCACGAGCGCGCGCTCGTCATCGAACAGGCACTCGGCCAGCGCCTTGGCGAGCTCGGTCTTGCCTACGCCGGTGGGGCCCAGGAAGAAGAAGCTGCCGATGGGCTTGTCTGGGTCGGAGAGACCCGCACGGCTGCGACGCACGGCCGCGGCTACAGCGGAGACGGCCTCGTCCTGACCGATAACGCGCTTATGCAGCTCGCCCTCCAAGCCCTTCAACTTGTCGAGCTCGCCCTGCATCATCTTGGACACGGGCACACCGGTCCAGGCGCTCACGACCTCGGCGATCTCGTCGGAGGTCACCTGTTCGTTGAGGCCCTCGCCGTCCTGCTGCTTTTGCGCCTCGAGCGCAGCCTCGGAATCCTGAATCTGCTGCTGCAGACCCGGGATCACAGAATAGCGAAGCTCGGACGCACGGCCCAGATCGCCGTTGCGCGTCGCGCGCTCCTCTTCGCTCTTGGCCGCGTCAAGCTGGCCCTTAAGCTCCTGCACGTGGTCGATGGCGTTCTTTTGGTTGAGCCAGCCGGCCTTTTGCACGTTGAGCTTTTCCTGGACTTCGGCAATCTCTTGGCGCAGAGCCTCCAAACGCTCCTTAGAGGCGTCGTCGGTCTCTTTCATGAGCGCCTGTTCCTCGATCTGCAGCTGGGTGAGCTGACGCGTGGTGGCGTCGATCTCGACCGGCATGCTGTCGAGTTCCATGCGCAGGCGGCTCGCGGCCTCATCGACCAGGTCGATAGCCTTGTCGGGCAGGAAGCGGTCGGCGATGTAGCGGTCGGAGAGGTCGGCGGCAGCCACGAGCGCGCTATCGGTGATGTGTACGCCGTGGAAGATCTCGTACTTCTCCTTCAGGCCACGCAGGATTGAAATGGTGTCCTCGACGGTAGGCTCGCTGACCATCACGGTCTGGAAACGACGGGCGAGCGCCGCGTCCTTCTCGATGTACTTGCGGTATTCGTCAAGCGTGGTCGCGCCGATCGCGTGCAGGTCGCCACGAGCGAGCGCCGGCTTGAGGATATTGCCGGCGTCCATGGAGCCCTCGGTGGCACCCGCGCCCACGATGGTGTGGAGCTCATCGATGAACAGGATGACCTTGCCCTCAGATTTTTGCACTTCCTTGAGCACAGCCTTCAAGCGGTCCTCGAACTCGCCGCGGTACTTGGCGCCGGCGACCAGCGCGCTCATGTCGAGCTCGATGAGGTCGCGATCGCGCAGGGTACTCGGCACGTCGCCGGCCACGATACGCTGGGCGATGCCCTCGACGATGGCCGTCTTACCGACGCCCGGCTCGCCGATGAGCACGGGGTTATTCTTGGTGCGGCGGGACAGGACCTGGATGGTACGACGAATCTCGTCGGTACGGCCGATGACCGGGTCGAGCTTGCCGGCGCGGGCAAGGTCGCAGATATTGCGGCCGTACTGCTCCAGCGCCTCAAACTGGGTCTTGTCCTCGGCAGACGTCACGCGGTCATCGCCACGCAGCTCCTCGTAGACCTGCTCGATGCGCTCCTTGGTGACGCCGGCGTCACGCAGTACACGACCAGCCTCGCCCTTGTCCTCGGCAAGCGCCATCAGCAGATGCTCGGTCACCACAAAGCTGTCGCCCATCTTGGTGGCCTTCTTCTCGGCCTTCTCGATGACGCGGACGAGCTCATTGGACAGGCCCATCTGCTGGCCCTCGCCCGAAACCTTGGGCGCGCGGTCGATGGCATCTTGTGTGGAGCGTGCAAGCTGGGCCGGATCGGCGCCGATGCGCTCGATGATCACGGAGATATTGCGCTCGCCGGCACCAAGCAGGGCGGACAGCAGGTGAATCGGCTCCACCGCGCCGGCCTGCGCGTCGGCAGCCGTGCTCATGGCGGTCTGCAGCGCCTCGCGCGACGTCATTGCTAGCTTATCGATTCTCATGGAATCACCTCTCTTGGGGCGGCCGCCCTACGGGGCGGCTTCACGTTGTTCGAGAAGTATTGTTGCCAGCTTTGCGCGATTATATACATAAATCTAAGTCTCTATATATAAGATTTTCTGAGTGCTCTCATGACATGCGAATCACCACAAAGAGGACAGGCACCTTTGTGGTGGTCGCGGTCTCTACTCCTTCGCCGAACCCGTACTTCCCGATTCGACGGTCCAGGGCATCTCATCCTCGAACAGCCATGTACGGGCAGACCCACTATCGCGTGCAGTCTGCGGGTCAGGCAAGCAGGTCTGTTTATAGGCATCTTGGATACACTGACCCATAAAATCGTTGAGCTCGGTCTGGTCGCCCTCCATGACATAGGCGACATCGCCGTCCATGATGTAGATGCCCGGACCCTCATTGCCCTCGTAGCCCGGATCGTACGAGACATCACATAACTTTGCGCCGTTTGCAGTGTCCAGCTCGATGGAAGAGTGGCATCCGCCAACCATGTCGTTCGCTTTTGCCCGATAGGACGCATATCTGTACCAACGCTTAAATGTTTTGCCCTTGAGTAGCTTGGACGCCCTATCGATCAGGCTTGTATCCGTGGTATAGCGCATGGCCCCAAGCTGAATACGCGGATAATTGCTAATACCCAGCACAGCCGGCTGCTCATCAAAATCAACGGTAATGGTCTCGGGCTTGTCGTCGCCGGTCAGAAGTTCGACAGATTGAGTCACAGGCTTGACCACCGGCTCCGTCACCGCAGCAGGTAGAAACGCCATGCCGACAGCGCCCATGCCAACCACAGTGATCGCAAGCGCCAAAACAATCAATCCAATACGGGCAGGACTTCTCACAGCAAAGCACCTCGCAACGCAAACCTTCGCTACCTGCACTAATGATATCGCCAGCCAGCACTATTACCAAAAGAAGCCGCGCGCTCCTCACCACCACAAAGGGGACAGGCGCCTTTGTGGTGGTTCTCGGTTTCGACGGCCAGCTGTCACACGTTATGAGATTAAAATTGAATTGTTAGCTGAGATTATTCATTTGTCATCGAGCTTGCCTGCTCTTAGTCTCGAGGAGCGCATATGAAGCCGCCTCATTCCACCGGTCGCAACGTCATCGCCATTCTCGCCATACCCATCGTGATGCTCTTCCTTATCGTCATCACGCCCTTTTCCCTTGGTATCAGCTCGCCCTTCGATTTATGCGGAATGGTCGACGCCGGCTCGCGTGCCACCTCGCTCTCCTTTATCTGTCGCGGCGTGTTTTACGAAGATGGAATTCCCACCGGAATTTGGCAGTCAAAGTTGCCACTGCTCGGTCAGATCGACGGATGCTCCCCCTATTTCTGCCTTGGACCTCAGGCGCTAAACTATCTAATCGACGACCAGCCACTCGACTCCATCACCCTCGCCTACGACTACGCACCAAACACCGATGAGCGCCACATGAACCAAGTCCTCGACAAGATGCTTGGACAGTGCGGGCTCACCGAGGAGGCCGGTCGAACCATCTATAGCAACCAGAAATTAAAGCGAACAGAACTCCGCCGTGTCGGAAAAATCAAAGGGCGAAACGGGGCCGCCTACTGGGATGCCTGGGCAACACGCGACAAGGGCGAATTCGGACACAGCACCTATATGGTCACTGTCTACACCAAAGATGGAATCAAGGACGATGTTGACGATTTCGCGTCATCCAAACTCGGCATCTCCAAAACAACCAAACCCGCCAACCCGGATGATATTCTGTAGGGCCGCCCATTAACATGCCGCTCAACGATCACAACAACATCGAGCTCGTCCCCACCACCACAAAAGTGCCTGTCCCCTTTGTGGTGGTCCAAAAAAGAAGCCGCTCCGATAACAGAGGCGGCATCAAGCAAGTCTATTTTTAGCGTCCCTCAAGACCCAACGAGAACGTCGCGGTAGCCCCTGCCACACCTTTCCCTCGGGCGACCCTCGCGAAGCGCGTGAGCACGAGGGAAAGGTGTGGCCGGGGCGTACAGCAGCGTTACTCGGCAGCGGCCTTGAACTTGTTGTAGTTGATCAGGCAGCCGGCCTTGACGATGGCACGCTCCTCGGCCGTCATATCGGCAATGTAGAGCTCAATCTGCTCGACCGCACCATCGGCGTGCACCACGTAGGCGGCGATGTCCTTCAGGTCGCCATCGAGCGCGGCACGGATACCCGGCACAAAGACGTAATCGCCCACCTCAAAGTTGGGCTCGGCCTCCATCTGGAAGGGCACCATGCCCCAGTTCATCACGTTGGAGCGATAGCGCTTGGTGGCGTACTCGTGGACGATGTTGGCCAGGCCGCCAATTACGCGCTGGCAGCTCGCGGCCTGCTCGCGGGCGCTGCCGTCACCAGGCTTCTTGGCGTAAATCATGGAACCGAACTCGGTCGCCTTGGCATCGGCCGCGACACCCGCGCCGGCCAGCGCCTCAAACACACCGGCAAGCTCGGCATCGAGCGCCGCCAGGTCGCTCGCGGACTCGCCGGAAACGCGACGCTTCTCCACAGCGTCGACCTCCTTGGAGCGACCCACGTAGGCCGGGTCGCGGCGGCTGAGCGTAAACTCAGCCAGGCCCAGCGGATTGGAGCGGAAGGAGCTCGTCTCGCCCGAGGGAATGAGCTCGTCGGTCGTGGTGACCAGGTCCATGATCTTGGAGCACACCTTGAGCAGGATATCGTCGCCGAGCGGCTCCATCGCGGGCCACGGCTTGATGTTGGGGCCCTCAACCAGCTCGTCGGCAGGCTCCGCCTTGCCAAAGCCCCAGTACACACGCTTTTTGTACGGTGCGTCATCAAAGGTGTACTCGCAGGCCTCGTCCCAAGTCTCCTCGGGCAGGTCGGTCGCCGGCGTCAGAACGCCGCCGTTGGCAGCCGTCGCCGCAATGGAGCGGGCGTCCATCAGGGCCACGGCGCTCAGCTGGCCATTGCCCGGCTTGGAACCCTCGCGGTTGGGGAAGTTGCGCGTGGTGTGGCGAATGGACAGGCCGTTGTTGGCGGGCGTGTCGCCGGCACCGAAGCACGGGCCGCAGAATGCCGTGCGCACGATCGCGCCGGCCTCCATAAGGTCGTAGATATAGCCGCGGCGTGTAAGCTCGAGTGCCACGGGCTGGCTCGTGGGATAGACCGACAGCGAGAACTCGCCGCAGCCGGTGTTGGCGCCCTTGAGCACGCGGGCAGCCTGGACCACGGAGTCGTAGTTGCCGCCCGAGCAGCCGGCGATAACGCCCTGCTGCACGTGCAGCTTGCCGTCGACGATCTTGTCGAGCAGGCTAAAGTGCGTCTTGCCCTCGCCGATCTTAGCGGCCTCGAGCTCCACCTCGTGAAGGATGTCCTCGAGGTTCTCGTTGAGCTCGTCAATCTCAAAGCCGTTGGAAGGATGGAACGGCAGCGCAATCATGGGCTTGATGCTCGACAGATCGACCTCGACGCAACCGTCGTAGTAGGCGACATCGGCAGGCTTGAGCTCGCGGTAGTCGTCGCCGCGGCCGTGCATGGCCAGGAATGCGTGCGTGTCCTCGTCGGTGGCCCAGATGCTCGACAGACAGGTGGTCTCGGTGGTCATGACGTCGACGCCGTTGCGGTAGTCGATCGTCATGCTCGCGATGCCGGGGCCCACAAACTCCATGACCTTGTTCTTGACGTAGCCCTTGGCAAAGACAGCGCGGATGATGGCGAGCGCCACATCGTGCGGGCCGACGCCGGGGCACGGGGCACCCGTGAGGTAGATGGCGACGACGCCGGGATAGGCGACGTCGTAGGTGTCGCGCAGCAGTTGCTTTGCCAGCTCGCCGCCGCCCTCGCCCACGGCCATAGTGCCCAGAGCGCCGTAGCGGGTGTGCGAGTCGGAACCCAGGATCATCTTGCCGCAGCCCGCGAAGTTCTCACGCATAAAGGAGTGGATAACGGCGATATGCGGCGGAACGAAGATGCCACCGTACTTCTTGGCGGCCGAGAGGCCAAAGACGTGGTCGTCCTCGTTGATGGTGCCGCCCACGGCGCACAGCGAATTATGGCAGTTGGTGAGCACGTAAGGCAGCGGGAACTGCTCCATGCCCGAGGCGCGCGCCGTCTGGATGATGCCGACAAAGGTGATGTCGTGGCTCGCCATGGCGTCGAAGCGAATCTTGAGTGCCTCGGGATCTCCGGACGTATTGTGTGCCTGGAGGATCGAATACGCGATGGTGCCGCGCTTGGCATCCTCGGGCGTCTGCGTAATACCGCGCTCGGCAGCCTCGGCCGCAGGCACAACCTCGCTGCCGCCGCGCAGGTAGATGCCGTCCTCGTACAGCTTGACCATACTGTCTCCCACTCTGCCCAAAACGATTTGGGCGCATAGCATACATTCGTTCAATATCGTGCCATAGAACGGTTGCGAGTGGGTTACGAATCTGCACGTTCACTTTATCTCAGTAAAGCAAAGAACGAGTTGGGTGCCGGGGGCAGACTTAGACGCCGAAATGACGAGAGTGGATAATCTCCCACTTTGAGCCTGCAAACAGGCCAAAAACGGGAGATTATCCACTCTCATTCTGCGGGCACTCATTTAAGTCTGTCCCCAATGAGTGCCCGGCAGCGTCGGCGGAGCTATAGGTCGCTACCCGTACCTAGCAGCTTGCGCATGACTTGCTCGGGGTTGACCGAGCCGTCGCGCGGGGCCAGGGCGGTGATCTTCTTCTGCATCTTGTACTCGTGCAGCTCGTCCTCGAGCTGGCGCACGCGTGCGCGGAGTTTTTCGTTCTCGCGCTCGCGCTCCTCGGCACGCTCCTTCATATCGAGGATGCGCACCACGCCGGCAAGGTTGATGCCCTCGTCAGTCAGCTGGTTGATGAGCTCCAGGCGCTCGATATCGGCACGCGAATACAGACGCGTGTTGCCGCCCGAGCGCTGGGGGTTCACCAGGCCCTTGGACTCGTAGACGCGCAGAGTCTGCGGATGCATGCCGGTCAACTCGGCCGCCACGCTGATCATGTACAGCGGTTTATTCCTATTGTCCTCGGCCATGCTACCTGACCCCTTTCCGTCTCGTTATCGTCCATCATAAGCCCGCGGGCGCGGGTGTGCGCCACGACCGCCCTAGTACGTCGCCTTGTAACGGTTGACCTTCTCGCGATAATCGCGCGTGTCGACCTCGCGCAGCTTGGTCATGGCATCGCGCTCGTCATCGGACAGGTTCGTGGGGACCTGCACCTTGATCTCGACGAGCAGCGCGCCCGTGCGGCCACGGTGCTTAACGTCGGGCGCCCCCATTTCCTTAAAGCGGAACTTCTTGCCCGTCTGGGTGCCCGCGGGCACTTTCAAACGGACCGTTGCACCGCCGGGCGTGGGCACGTCCACCGTGCAGCCGAGCGCCGCCTCGTAGACCGAGACCGGTACCTCCATGGTCACGTCGGCGCCTTTGCGCTTAAACAGCGGGTGCTCCTCCACGTGCGTGGTCACGACCAGGTCGCCGCGCTCGCCGCCGGCAACGCCGTACTCTCCGCGACGCTTGTAGCGCAGCTTGCCGCCGTCGACCGCGCCCGCGGGCACTGAGACCGTAATGGTCTGCTGCTCGCCCGTCGAGGGAATGCGGTAGGTAACCTTGTGCGTCACGCCGCGAAACGCGTCCTCAGCCGTCACATCGACGGTCAGCGACAGGTCGCTGCCCTTGCGAGCACGGCTGCGTCCCGCGCCGGCATTACCCGCGGCCCCGGCAAAGCCCGAGCCCCAATCGCTGCCCCAGGCGCCGTTGCCGCTAAAGATGCTGTCGAAGATGTCGCCCCAGCCGCTGGCGCCCGCGCCGGCACCGTAGCCGCCGCCATACGCGCCGCCTGCGCCCGGCATGCCGCCAAACATGAGCATCTGGTCGTACTCTTTGCGCTTCTTCTCGTCCGAAAGCGTCTCGTAGGCCTCGCTGATCTCCTTGAACTTGGCCTCGTCGCCGCCGGCATCGGGGTGATATTTTTGCGCGAGCTTGCGAAACGCGCTCTTGATCTCTTTGTCGGAGGCGCTCTTGGATACGCCCAGGATGTCATAGAAGGTTTTGCCTGCAGCCATCGTAGCTCCTCTCCTGTTTCATCCGCCGCCCAGCGGGCGGCGGCTCATGCTTTCATATGGCACTAGGCCAGAAAGGGCCCCGGGTGTTGCCCCGGGGCCCTTCTCAATTACTCCTCGGTGCTCTCGGCCGTATCGGCCGAAGCATCCTCGGGCGCCGCTTCGGGCTCCGGTGCGGGGCGCTTCTCGCCACCGTAGGTCACCGTCACCATCGCGGAACGCAGGATGCGATCCGCCATGCGGTAGCCCTTCTGGTACACGTCGTTGACGGTCTCGTCGTACTGCGATGCGTCCTCGACGCGACCCACAGCCTGGTGCTCGAGCGGATCGAACGCCTCGCCCTTGGGGTCGATGGGCTCAACGCCCTCGTGCGCAAACACATCGAGCAGCTTGGCATGCACCGCATCAACGCCATCGACGAACTGCTTAAAGTCGTCGGCAAGCTCTTGGCTGCGGGCATGGTCGATCGCGCGCTCGATATCGTCGATTACCGGCAACAGCGCGGTGACAAGCTTCTCAGTCGCGCGGTCGCGCTCGGCGATGCGCTCGTTGGCGGTGCGGCGACGGAAGTTCTCCCAGTCGGCCTGCAAACGGGCGGTGCGCTCGGTGGCGTCCTTCGCCTTGTCCTCGGCAGCCTTCTGAGCCTCTGCCGCAGCATCGAGCTCGCTGCGCACGTCGGCAAGCTCCTTTTGGGCCTGCTCGAACTTGAGCTTAAAGTCGTTGTCGGCGGCTTCCTCACCGGCGCGGATAGCGGCTTCCACCATCTCGTCCTCGGTCATCGTCGCCTCCTTGTTGGAATCCTCTACCTGGTTCTCGGCAGCCTCGGCGGCCTCGGCCTCGTTGGCCTCGGTATCGTCGACGGCCTCTACGGGAATCTTCACGTCCTTCTCCTCAGAGTCAACGGGGGCGGCGCCAGCGGCAGCCGCCTCCGTGCGAGCTTTACGGGCGGACATGATTACTTGTCCTCGTCGTCCACAACCTCGTAGTCGGCGTCGACCACGTCATCGTCGGCAGGCTGGGCGCCGGCGGCACCGTCGGTCTGCTGCTGAGCGTCGGCGTAGACAACCTGGGCCAGCTCGTAGGCCACGGACTGCAGGGACTCGCCAGCGGCCTTGATGGCCTCGACGTCAGAGCCCTCGAGCGCCTTCTTGGCGTCGGCGATAGCGGTCTCGGCCTTGGACTTCACATCGGCGGAAACCTTGTCGCCCAGCTCGTTGAGGGTCTGCTCGGTGGAGTAGCACAGGCTATCGGTCTGGTTGCGGACCTCGACCTCCTCCTTCTGCTTCTTGTCCTCCTCGGCATGGGCCTCGGCGTCCTTGACCATGCGATCGACTTCGTCGTCGGACAGAGCGGTGGAGCCGGAGATGGTGATCTGCTGCTCCTTGCCGGTGCCCTTGTCCTTAGCAGAGACCTTGACGATGCCGTTGGCGTCGATGTCGAAGGTGACCTCGATCTGCGGCACGCCGCGGCGGGCAGCCGGGATGCCGGTCAGCTGGAACTTACCGAGCGACTTGTTGTCGCGAGCAAGCTCGCGCTCGCCCTGGAGCACGTTGATCTCGACGCTGGTCTGGTTGTCGGCAGCGGTGGAGTAGACCTCGGTCTTGGAGGTCGGGATCGTGGTGTTGCGGTCGATCATCTTGGTCATGATGCCGCCC
Organism: uncultured Collinsella sp.; assembly: GCA_958451615.1. GTDB lineage: Bacteria > Actinomycetota > Coriobacteriia > Coriobacteriales > Coriobacteriaceae > Collinsella. Next base: position 10,726 of record CAUDQR010000005.1, read on the forward strand.
ATGGTCTCGACGCCCAGCGACAGCGGGGTAACGTCGAGCAGCAGGATGCCCTCGACGTCGCCGGTGAGCACGCCGCCCTGGACGGCAGCGCCGTCGGCAACGACCTCGTCGGGGTTCACGGACATGTTGGGCTGCTTGCCGGTCATGGTCTTGACGAGCTCCTGGACGGCGGGCATACGGGTGGAGCCGCCGACGAGGATGACCTCGGTCAAATCGGAGAGCTTAAGCTTGGCGTCGCGCAGGGCGTTGGTGACAGGCTGCTTGCAGCGCTCGAGCAGGTCGCGGGTGATCTTCTCGAACTCGGCACGGGTCAGCGTGTAGTTGAGGTGCAGCGGGCCGGACTGGTTCATGGTGATGAACGGCAGGTTGATGGTGGACTGCTGGGCTGCGGAGAGCTCCTTCTTGGCGTTCTCGGCAGCCTCCTTCAGACGCTGCAGGGCCATGGGGTCCTGGCGCAGGTCGACACCGTTCTCCTGCTGGAACTTATCGGCCATCCAGTCGATGACGCGCTGATCCCAGTCGTCGCCGCCCAGGTGGTTGTCGCCCGAGGTGGACAGAACCTCAAACACGCCGTCGGCGAGGTCGAGGATGGAGACGTCGAAGGTGCCGCCGCCCAGGTCGAAGACCAGGATGCGCTGGTCGGTGCCCTGCTTGTCCAGGCCATAGGCAAGAGCAGCAGCGGTCGGCTCGTTGACGATACGCTTGACGTTGAGGCCGGCGATCTTACCGGCGTCCTTGGTGGCCTGACGCTGGGCGTCGTTGAAGTAGGCCGGGACGGTGATGACGGCGTCGGTGACGGTCTCGCCCAGATACTTCTCGGCGTCGGCCTTCATCTTTGCGAGCGTCATGGCGCTCACCTGCTCGGCGGTATAATCCTTGCCCTCGATATCGACGACGGCACGGCCACCCTGGCCCTCCTTGACCTCATACGGCACGGTCTTGATCTCGGAGGTGCACTCGGAGTACTTGCGGCCCATGAAGCGCTTGATGGAGAACACGGTGTTCTTGGGGTTGGTGACCGCCTGGTTCTTAGCGGCCTTACCCACGACGCGGTCGCCGTCAGCACGGAAGCCCACGACAGACGGGGTGGTGCGGTCGCCCTCGGCGTTCACGATAATGGTCGGAGAACCGCCCTCGAGGACGGCCATTGCGGAGTTAGTAGTACCAAGGTCGATACCAAGAATCTTACTCATTAGAAATTCCCTCTCTCTTTTGCGTTCGCGCCGCCTCGACGATCTGTCGCGCGGCGCTTCGGCTTGTCTTTCAGGATGTAGTGTATCCCCTTATGGGCCGGAATATACAAAATCTAAGTCAATTCATATAAGATTTCTTATTGTTGAGAGTTTAGGTTCTTAAATGCGCAGGTAGATGCGCTGAATGAGTTCTCGGCAAATCTATTGAGATCTATGTAGAGATGGCTGAGGTTTGCGTCCGGGGGTGCCTGGGGGCCGTCTTGCGGCAAGCTCATCCCGGTTTGAGCGTGGATTCCGGGTCGCAGTTTCCGCAACCAGAGCCTTCGGGAAAATACATCCCAATCTGAGCGAAAATTCCGGGATGCAGTTTCCGCCGGGCGGTCCATCCGGAAACTGCGCCCCAGTTTTCGGCCAAATAACGGGACGCCCTTTCCGCAGGCGCGCTCAATAGCTCAATATTTCAAGTCACCTTTAGCTAACATTTTCGCAGCTCAACGGCCCCACCTGCGCGTTTTTTAGTAAACCTTGGCATACTCGGCGAACGGTATGAAGATGCCGGCCAGAGGGTATTGCAAACGGTCGCTCCCGTGGTATGTTTTTGCCCGAATCAAACCGGCGCGCATCGCCTGTAGCGTCGGTCAACAGAGAGGAAACTACCATGGCTCATCCCGTAATTGATGCCGACGAGTGCATCGCTTGTGGCGTTTGCGTCGACTCCTGCCCCGCTGGCGTTCTGGAGCTCCAGGACGTCGCTACCGTCGCCGACGAGGACTCCTGCGTCGCCTGTGGCGCTTGCCAGGACGCTTGCCCCGCTGGCGCGATCACCGAGATCGTCGAGGAGTAACAACTCCCCACTTGCACACTCAAAAGTACACCGTGCACAAAAAAGGAGGCTTCCGCATCGCCGCGGAGGCCTCCTTTTTTGTGCGGATAACCAATTAGGCACCGTCGCAGGTTGAGCTCACGTCAGCGAAAACGTCCCTAAGCGAGCAAGGTGACGTGAAAGAGGAGGGAAGCGTACTTTGGTACGCGACCGACGATTGAACGTCAGATTGCCGCTTAGGGACGTTTGCAGCATCGGCTACGACAGATCGTCCTCGTAGGGCATCAGGTCTGCCAAATAGCCTTTCTCCTTGAGCATGGCCTCGATCTCGTCGAGGGTCTGTTCGTCCTCCGCCGCAATGCGATGGAAGTGGTAGCCGCTCGTCACCGTTAGTAGTGGAAAGCTCTTGCCGCTCTCGATATCGTGCAGGTAGCGCTCAACATCGCGACGATTGCGAATGTCCAAGTCGGCCGTGATCTTACCGTACACGCGGTGATTGACGATCACGTTGAGCACGGCGCCACCGGCGTCGACGATACTCGTGAGCTCATCGCCTGCCTGCTCCACGCTGTGGCGAACCTTGACCAAGCGCGTGGGCACGGCGGGGCTGCTGGGGGCCTCCTGTAGTACATAGCCGCGATTGGTGGCGACGATATCGTGCCCGTCAGCGCGCAGCAGGGCGATGTCCTGCACCACGACCTGACGGCTCACGCCCACCTCGCGGGCAAGCGCACTGCCCGAGACAGGATCTTTGGCCCCCTCGAGCACGGCCATGATGGCACGGCGACGCTCGCGGGCGTCCATTATTTACCGTCCAGCAGACGCAGGTGCTTGAGCGAGAGGTCGAGAATCGGCGCAGAGTGCGTCAACGCCCCCGAACTGATAAAGTCAACACCCAGGTCGGCCAGGGCACGAATGTTGTCGGCGTCTACGTTGCCCGAGCACTCGGTCTTAGCACGACCGGCGATAAGCTCAATCGCTGCAGCCATGTCGTCGTGGGTCATGTTGTCGAGCATGATGATATCGGCACCGGCCTCCACGGCCTCGCGTACCATGTCCAGGTTCTCGCACTCAATCTCGACCGTCGTGGTAAACGATGCGTGGGCGCGTGCCATCTCAATCGCACGCGTCACACCACCGGCGGCGTCAATATGGTTGTCCTTGAGCATGACGGCCGTCGACAGGTTGTAGCGATGGTTGCTGCCACCGCCGATCTCGACTGCTGCCTTCTCGAAGACGCGCATGCCCGGCGTGGTCTTGCGCGTGTCGACAAGCACGGTCTTGGTGCCCTCGAGCGCGGCCGCCATCCGATGCGTGTAAGTAGCGATGCCGCTCATGCGCTGCAGGTAGTTGAGCGCCACGCGCTCGCCCGAAAGCAATACGCGCGCATCGCCGCGCACCTGGCCCACGTGGTCACCGGCGTGCACCTCGTCGCCGTCCGCGACATCGAACAACACGGAGCTCTGCGGATCCAGCAGCTCAAAAGTGCGAGCGAACACATCCAAGCCGGCGATGATGCCATCGGCCTTGGCGATGAGCTCAACGGTAGCGGGGCGCGCCGTAGGGCACACGCTCGCCGTACTCACGTCCTCAAACGTGATGTCCTCGCGCAGAGCCTGCAAAATCAGATCATCGACGACGAGCTTCATGGTAATGGGATTCATGGTCTACTCCTCCACGGCCTGCGTGCCGGCCGCACGGGCCAAATCATCGATTGCAAGGGTCTCGGCGCCCAGGGCGCGATGACGCCCGTCAAGCGCGGGCTCGCCCGCCTGCTCCACGGCGAGCGACTCGCCGGTGCGCATGCACCAGGCGGCACGGCGGCCCCAAACCAGGGACTCGAGCAGGCTGTTGGAAGCCAAGCGATTCTTGCCGTGAACGCCGTTGCAGGCCGTCTCGCCCGCGGCGTAGAGCTCGGGCATCGAGGTGCGGCCGTCCTTATCGACCCATACGCCACCCATAAAGTAGTGCTGCGTGGGCGTAACGGGGATGGGCTCGTCCAAGATGTCGCGGCCGTCCTCCAGGCAGCGCGCGCGAATGTTGGCAAAGTGCCCGGTCACCACATCGCGCTCGACGGGGGCAAAACTCAGCCACTCGTGCTCGGTACCGTCCTGCTTCATCTGCTCGCGAATAGCGGCAGCGACCACATCGCGCGGCTGAAGCTCGTCGGTAAAGCGCTCGCCGGCGGCGTTGAGCAAAATCGCGCCCTCGCCGCGGCAGCTCTCGCTGATCAGGAAGGTGCGACCCGGCTGCGGCGAGAACAGCCCCGTGGGGTGAATCTGCACGTAGTCCAGGTGCTCCATCTTAATGCCATGCTCCTGAGCGATGTAGCATGCATCGCCCGTGAGCTGCGGGTAGTTAGTCGAATGGTCGTACACGCCGCCGATACCGCCTGTCGCCCACAGCGTGCGGCGGGCATGAATCTTAAACGGCTCGCCGGCATGCACGCCCTCGGCGGCATTTGCCAGCTCGTCGGCGGGACGAACCGAGTTGTCCTCGTCCACGGAAACGGCGACGACACCGACACACACCGTGACGCCGTCACGCTCGCCCGTCAGGATGTCGGTCATGGCCACGTGCTCCAAAATCTGCACGTTATCCAGCTTGCGAACGGCCTGGAGCAGCTTGGTCGTGATCTCCTTGCCCGTAATGTCGGCATGGAAGGCAATACGCGGACGGCTGTGCGCGCCCTCGCGGGTAAAGTTGAGGCTGCCGTCGGCCTTGCGCTCAAAATCCACGCCCATCGCTAGCAGGTCGTTGATGACCGAACGGCTCGAACGGATCATGATGTCGACGCTCTCGCGGCGATTCTCGTAGTGGCCGGCGTGCATGGTGTCCTCAAAGAAGGCATCGTAGTCCGAGCCCTCGGGCAGTACGCAGATACCGCCCTGCGCGAGCATCGAATCGCACTCGTCGACAGCGCCCTTGGAGAGCATGATCACGCGCGTGCTCGTCGGCAGATTGAGGGCCGCGTACAGGCCCGCCACGCCACAGCCGGCAATGACGACGTCGCACTCCATGTCGGGGTATTGTTTGGTTTCCACAGGAATCCTCTCCCTTGTAATGTGACATGCGGGACTGTCCCTCATGTCACATTGTTCTAGCGCGCTGCGTACTCGAGCATACGGTCGAGCGTGAGCTTGGCCTGGTCTGCCGCCTCGTCCGAGACGCCGATCTGCACCTCGCCCTCACCCGTCTCCAGGCAGCGCACGAGCTTTTCGAGCGTGATGAGATCCATGTTGACGCAGGTGGGCTGCACCGCAGGGAAGTAGAACTTCTTGCCGGTACCCTGGCAGCGGCGCTCGAGCTCGTAGAGCACGCCGCGGACCGTCACGATAATGAACTCGCTCGCGTCCGACTCCTCGGCGTACTTGATGATGCCGGCGGTGGAGCCGATGTAGTCGGCCTCAGCCAGGACGTCGGCCTTGCACTCAGGATGCGCCAGCACGAGCGCGTCGGGGTGGGCCTCCGTCGTGTCGACAATCTGCTCGACGGTGATGATGTGATGGCGCGGGCAGTAACCGTTGTTGAGGATGACGTGCTTTTGCGGCACCTGCTCGGCTACGAAGCGGCCCAGGTTCTGGTCGGGAATGAACAAGATGTGCTGCTGCGGCAGCTCGGAGACGATCTTGACGGCGTTTGAGCTGGTAACGCACACGTCACTCCAGCTCTTGATCTCGACCGTGGAGTTGACGTAGCAGACCACGGCCAGGTCGTCGCCGTACTCGGCGCGCGCCGCGTCGACCGTCTCGCGCTTGACCATATGAGCCATGGGGCAGTCCGCGCCCGGCTCGGGCAGCAGCACGGTCTTGGTGGGGTTGAGCAGCTTGGCGCTCTCGCCCATAAACTCCACGCCGCACAGCACGATGGTCTGCTGCGGCAGGCTCTTGGCGAGCTTAGCCAGGTAGAAGCTGTCGCCGACGTAATCGGCCACAGCCTGGACCTCGGGCGCCACGTAATAGTGCGCCAGGATCACCGCGTCACGTTGGGTTTTTAGTTGCTGAATGGCCTCGACGAGCTCTGCGGGCACCAGTGCCGCGCGCTCCGTTGCCGTCGTTGCCGATGCTAGGCCGGCCGCGATATCGCGTGCAAGCTCCGACGCATCCATGTTCGCGCTCTGTGCCATCAAGGCCCCTCTCTTTTGGCGAATCTTGGGGCTTTAGTATGACACCTGGCTTTACAGCTGACAAGACAGCTGTAAACCTAGGTGTAAAGTTGAAATAAAGATTCAATCATGCGGCAGGTCCATTTTCGAACTGGCAAGCTGAGGATAGCCGAAAATGGACCCGCCCCATGATTCGGGCAGCCCGTTTTGTCCTGGACCAAGGGGCAGTGGTCAAAAAGGGCCAAATATGAGTACTGTCACCAAATTAGTAGCATCGATTTTCCGGTCCAGAGCAGCAAAATCGCCTTGTTTGGAGCCCGATCGCGACTCTGAAGAACGAAAATCGATGCACTTTTGGCCTCTGGCACCGATTTTTGAGGCCATTTGGCTGCCACCAAACTGGTAACAGTACTCATATTTGGCCCTTTTTGACCACCGGGTTTCCGGCAGGCCCCAAAAGCGGGCCCGAATCGCTCGATCCGGGCCCGCTGGGGGTAGCGAGCACAATCGAGGTGTAAGAAGCAAGAGAGGGCCATCGCCTAGAATCGTCAGCGCCTAGATATTCAACGAGAGGAAAGACAATGGTCCGCAGCGACATGCTACCCCAGCCGGACCGGGGGCTCGGCCTCGACCGGCCCCAGACCGAGGCATTTCACCGACGAGTTCAAGAGGAAGATAGTCGATCTCCACAACGCCGGAAAACCCAGGCGCGAGGCCATGGACGAGTGCGACCTCGACAAGAGCACCGTGGAGAGGCGGGTCAAGTCGATAAACGAGACCGGCTCGCCGCGCGCCGCCGACAACCGCACGCCCGAGTAGAACCGGATCCTGGAGCCCGAGCGCGAGAACCGCAGGCTCCGGATGGAGGTCAACGTCTTAAGACGAGCGGCGCCAGCATACGCTCGGAAGTCAGGGCCATGGCGGCCAACGGGGGGGCCGCTGCCCCATATCGGCGCAGCGCTGGCATCGAGGCCTTCTGACCTGTGTCAAGATTTCGGACACGCAAGCTCGAGGAATCAAGCGGCCATAGGCATGGCCTCGGGCTTGGGCTCGGTTCTCTCGAAGAAGGCCGCCATGGCCTCGGCCGGCACCTTGTAGCCGATCGTCGAGCGGGGCCTTCGGCGGTTGTAGTACGCCTCGATGAACTCGACCACCGCGTGCTTGGCGGAATCCCTGGTCGGGAAGCTGCGCCTGTAGTACATCTCGTTCTTCAGCGTGGCGAGGAACGACTCGGCCACCGCGTTGTCGTGGCAGTTGCCGGTGCGGCTGCAGGACAGCCGCACGTCGTTGTCGCGCGCCCATTCGGCCAGAAGCCTGCTGGTGTACTGGGCGCCGCGGTCGGCGTGGAATATCGCGTTGCCGGCCACGTAGCCGCGCGATTTGGCCGACGCCAGCGCCGAAACCACGATGTCGGCGGTCATGCGCTCGGAGAGCGACCAGCCCACCACCATGCGGGTGTTGAGGTCGATGACCGTCGACAGGTACAGCCATCCCTCGCCGGTGCGCAGGTAGGTGATGTCGCCCACGAGCTTGTAGGTTGGAACGGGACTGGTGAAGTCGCGGCTCACCAGGTCGGGCCGGGGCCTGGCCTTCGGGTCGGGGATGGTGGTGCGCTTCCTGGCGTTGGGCGTGCAGCCGCGTATTCCCAGCTCGTGCATCAGCTTGCGCACCCTGTACAGGGTCAATCCGGAGAACTCGCCGGGCAGGAAGCATTTCACGAACCGGAAGCCGAATCTGCGGTCCGACTCCAGCCACACGCGCCGGACCGCCTCGCGCTCGGCCGACCAGTTTTCTCGCGGGCAGCCGTTGGAGAGCCACGAGTAGAAGCCCGATCGGCTCACGCCGAGCACGCGGGCCATCATTTTCACCGGGAATTCGGCCTTCTCCGCCAACATCATCCGGTAGCATGCGGCTACGCCTGGCTTTTGGCGAAGAAGGCCGCGGCTTTTTTCAAGAAGGCGTTCTCCATCTCGAGCTCGCGTATGCGCCTTTTCGCCTCGCGAAGCTCGCGGTCCTCGGCCTTGGGGTCGGGCCCGCCGGCAAGCTCGCGCCGGCGGTTCTGCACCCACTTGTTCACGGTCTTGGAATTCAGGCCCAGTTCTGCGCAGCATTCCGTTATCGGCCTGCCCGTCGAGATGATGTAGTCGGCGGTCTCGCGCCTGAACTCGTCGGTGTACTTGGCGGCTGGGTTGGACATAGCATACCGTCCTCTCGGTCGTCGATGAATGCATTCTAAAGGATTGGGCCTCTAGCATGCGTGTCCGAAAAGACGATACAGGTCAGACAACCCAATCAGACGTCGTCTCGAGCGCGTCCTCTGCACGGTCGAGCGTGCTTCTGGCCCTTGGCACCCTGTTTGAACCACGTGCGCAGGTCCTCGAGCGTGCTGCCCGCTGCATACACCTTGATTTTTCGACCGCCCTTCGTAGTCACCGTGCAGCGGTCGCCGCTCTCGCTGTCCTCGTGCGCCGTGACCTTCTTGAGGTAATCGCGGCGGAACGCCACGACGCGGGCATTGCTGATCTCGATGAACCAATCGTCGTCGACAAGCGAAGTGCCCGTGGCACCTCGACTTGCCATCTCCTCGGCGAAGGAGAAACCGAGTTCGCGCTCCTGCCTGCCGATCTCGTAGATACCACGGGCGGGCATGCTGAGCATAAGCAGGGGCAGGAGTCCCCCTATGAACAGGAAGAGGAACGGAACGAGCAAGAGCAAGCGGGCTCCGGCATCGGTGAAAACAGCCATGAAGGCGATCACGAGCGAGAAGACGAGCGCCATGCCGTTGAAAACAATCGTCAACGGCTTGACGGCAGACCAACACAGGCCCGCCTTGGTCATGGGACCGTCGACGGCGTCCGAGACCTCGATGCCCTCCTCCTCCAGACGGGCGAGGAGGTTGAGCGAGCACACCCCCTCGAGGCTTATCGAGCAGAACTTCCGGTCGCCCTCGAACAGGTCGATCCTCATCATCTGCGTGTGAAGCGTTGCACGGGTGATGTTGCCGAACGTCGTCTCCTTGCGGATGCCGAAGGCGTTACGCGAGAGAATTCGTTCACCGTCCACGTCGATGCGCGGGATGCTCAGCAGGGCCCAGATGGCCATGCCCGCAAGTGCCATGGCGTGGCCGAACCACACAAGCTCATGGCCCCACTCGCCCAGCGAAACGCCCTGCCAGACGTAAACACCCAACATGAGCAGCTCGAACGCGACCGCGCAGCAGGCGATGATCGTGCGGATGGCAGCGGGCATGCGCACCGTGAAGCGATCGAGGCTGTCCGTCGCCTCGCTGCGCTCGCGCGCGCCGCGGCGGGCGACCCATGCAGTGAGCGGACCGACGATGAAGACCACCATCGCCACGCGCAGGAACGATTCGAGCATGTCGCCCATATTAACCACCAACCCGGTAGAGAACGTGAATTGGAGAGACTATAGCAAAGCGAAGCGATCCGCACGGCATCGCCCGGGTGTTTTCGGCATACGGCGGAAACCGGCGGCAACGGGCGTTGAGAGCTCGTCCGACATAGGAGATTCAGCCGAAGCGATTCTTCTTGACTTGGTCTCAATGTGATACGACATGCGCCACTACCTGCGCGGTCTAGCGGCCCTGATCGAAGAGGGTCACACCGATGAGGCACTCGAGCGCATCGACGCGCTCTGCGAGACCAACGACCGCACCGCCGTGCGCCGCTACTGCGCCAACGAAACGGTCAACATTGCGCTCTCGTCGCTTTCCGCGGACATCAACGCGCACGGCATCACCGCCGACCTGCACGCCGCCGTGCCCGAAACCGTCCACGTGGGCGATGTCGATCTATTCAGTGTGGTATCGAACGCCCTGGACAATGCCATCGCCGCGGCGAGCGCCGCCCCCGAAGGCAAGCGGTTTGTCGACCTGGACCTTCGCTACGAAGACGGTCAGCTTCTATTGCTGGTTTCCAACACGTTTGGCCGTGCGCCGCACATGGTCGACGGCATGCCCGTGACTCAGCACACTGGGCACGGCTTTGGCACCAAGAGCATTATGCTTGCCGTCGAGCGCATGAACGGCAACTGCCAGTTCCGCATTAACGGCGACCGGTTTGAGCTGCGCGCCGTGATGTAGGGGCTGCCGCCAACCTCGCTACAGCGGTGCAGCCGCCGGGGTCAGCTGCTTAATGTAGGCCCACATGCGCTGCTTGGCGGCCTTGTCGGTGAGCGCCGCCTCAAAACCGTCGAGCGCCAGCACGCGGCGCCCCTGCACATGGGCGACCAGGCCGGGCTTGAGCATGGCGGTGTCAAAGTCATCAATTGCCACAAGCATATCGGCATAGGTCTCGCGCATGACATCGGCCGCACTGTTGTCCAGCAGCAGCACCGCCTCGGGGTCCAAGGTCTCCAGCGCCTCGCGGAACAGGTCGCACGTCAGGGCCTCGCCCGCCGCGACCGCTCCGTCGCCCGCGCCGGCGACGCTTGCCAGCACACAAAAATCCTCGGGGGCATATCCGATGGCACCGAGCGCCTTGCGCAACGCGGCGCCATCCGCGCCGGCGGCCAGCTCGCCGCCCGAGCACTCGGCTTCATCCAAATCGCCTTTGACCAGCACAATCGGCGAGCACGCGTTGCCCGCGATACGCACACCGCGATCTGCAAGCGACGCGAGCTCCTGCTCGGTCGCCTGAGCGATGGCTTCTTTTTTCTGGCTTTGTGACGTGGGCATGCGCTCTCCAATCGTTTGCGTGCCCACCATTATATAAAAGAGCCGCCCGCGAGTGGTTGCTTTGCGGGCCGCTGGGTATAAGCACGGTCGTACTGAGTTTTACGCGGCCGAGCCGCGTCGTATTATGGAGGTCACCATGGCTGACATTAAGCAGATTACCCCCGAGAACTTCGGCGCTGTCGTCAACGATAGCCTGCCCGTACTGGTTGATTTTTGGGCCCCGTGGTGCGGCCCCTGCCGCTCGCTCTCGCCCATCGTAGACGAGGTTGCCGACGAGCTGGCCGGCAAGTTGGCTGTGGCCAAGTGCAACGTCGACGACAACCAGGACCTGGCCATGAAGTATGGCGTCATGAGCATCCCCACGCTGATTGTGTTTAAGAACGGCGAGGAGATCGACCGCTCGGTCGGCGCTCTGCCCAAGGCGAGGCTGCAGGCGCTGCTGGAGAAGCATCTGTAATACGCTTGTTACTTACCCGCCGTCCATGAGCGGTTTTGTACCGCTCGCCGGACTGCCGGGTGCGGCGCGTGCGACCACGGATAGTATGGTAGTCACAAACAGCCCCCAGTGAACGGGTGCGAGTCGCACAGACTCGCACCCGTTTTCTTATGCAGTGGCGCGCAGAGCGGGCGTAGTAAAATCTGAACCACCATATCGCCCCGTACAAAAGGAGACTCCCCATGCATGACGTCGGAATGAACATGAGCCAGCTTGCCATGAGCGTCAAGCAGGTCGACGACACCATTGAGCTCGCTCACGAGTGGAGCCATCAGCTGCTGCATGCGACCGAGAACTTTGACATGGAGCGCATTGGCGCCAAGCTCGAGGCCGCCATGGCGGCACTCCACGAGGCGCACGATGCGCTCGAGGGCTACGAGGAGGCCATCGAGGCCGACCACAACTCCGTCGGCTCTGTGAAACTGGTGTAACGTGGCCGAGCACGAGCACGCGCACAATCACGGTGCGGACGACGATGCAAGCTGCCGCTACAGCGGCTCCAGCTCCGAGCTGGTCCGCTTTTCGGTCACCGCGCCCGACGACCTGCTGCGCCGCTTTGACGAGCAGATCGCGCGCCGCGGTGACGTGGCTAACCGATCCGAGGCCGTACGCGATCTGATTCGCGCCTCGATCGCCAAGGAGCAGATGCGCACGCCCGACGAGCAGGTCATCGGTTCGCTCACCATGATCTATGACCACCATACCGGCGATCTGACGCGCCGTCTGGACGAGGTGCAGCACGACTACACCGACGAGATTGTCTCGACCATGCACGTGCATCTGGACCACCACAACTGCCTGGAGATTCTGGCGCTCAAGGGTCGCGGCAAACGCGTCTATGAGCTAGCGGACCGGTTGCTGGGACTGCGCGGCGTTAAGCACGGCGAGCTCACCTGCGCCGCCACCAAGCAGAGCCTGGGGCTGTAGCGGGATTTCCCGCAGCGCACCTGCCAAAAAGGGACAGGTTTGTTTTGGCAGGTTTAGAAGTTTTACCGACCAAAATAAACCTGTCCCTTTTTGGTCGGTTTTGACGAGGGGAAGCCACATGCGGCATGTGCATATTCATGTGACGGGCATTGTGCAGGGCGTTGGCATGCGGCCATTTGTGTATCGCGAGGCTATGGCGCATGGCATCTGCGGCTGGGTGCTCAACGCGGGCGATGGCGTACACATCGAGGCGCATGCTTTGAGCGAGGCGCTCGACGAATTTGTCACCGCGCTGTCGGAGCACGCGCCGGCCGCAGCCCGCGTTGAGCATGTCGCTGTTGCAGACCTGGAGCCCGACGCTTGGGATGCCGACGATGAGCAGGTCTTTCGTATTGTAGCGTCACAGGATCAGACCGTGCACACGACGCTCATCTCCCCCGATATCGCCACCTGTGACGACTGCCTGCGCGAACTGTTCGACCCCGCCGACCGTCGCTATCACTACCCCTTTATCAACTGCACCAACTGCGGGCCGCGCTTTACCATCATCCGGTCGCTGCCTTATGACCGAGCGGCCACGTCGATGGATTGCTTTCCTATGTGCCCCGAGTGCGCTGCAGAGTATGGCGACCCGCTTGACCGGCGCTTTCATGCGCAGCCCGATGCCTGCTTTGACTGCGGGCCACATATTACCTGGCGCGAGGCGGCGGGCGACATGGAGCTCGAGGGCTCGGGGGCGATGCCGGCCGTCGGCAGCACGCGCGAAACCAGCGATGCCATTATTGACCGCTGTGTCGAGCTGCTGGCCAGCGGCGGTATTGTCGCCATCAAGGGGCTGGGCGGATTCCATCTGGCCTGCAACGCCGCCAATGAGCAGGCGGTGGTCGAGCTGCGCCGTCGCAAGCGCCGCAGCAACAAGCCGCTTGCCGTTATGGTGCGCAGCCTTGCCGATACTGAACGCCTGTGCCATGTCGATGATGCCGAGCGCGACTTGCTGGCCGGCAGCATCCGCCCCATTGTGCTGCTGCGCCGCCGTGTTGTTGGCGAGGGAGATTCCCCCGACGGCCTTACACTCGCGCCATCCGTCGCGCACGATCTACCCGATCTCGGCGTCATGCTCCCCTATACACCGCTTCAGCATCTGCTGCTTGCAGCTGCCTCGTCGCATGGCATGCACGCGCTGGTCATGACCAGCGGAAACCTGAGCGAGGAACCTATCGAGACCGACGATGCCCTTGCATGGGAACATCTTGTTGCCGCCGGCATCGCCGACGCGCTACTTGGCAACGACCGTGCGATTCTCTCACGCTACGACGACTCCGTGGTACGTGTGGTCGACGGCACCGTCATGCCTGTGCGTCGCGCACGCGGATATGCGCCGCAACCGTTGTCGCTGCCGGCGCTCGACGGCACTGCACCCTGCGTGCTCGCCTGCGGGCCGCAGCAAAAAGCCACGATCGCGCTCACGCGCGAGGACGCCGACGGCCATGTGGCCTGTTTTGTGTCGCAGCATATCGGCGATGTCGAAAACGGCGCGACCTTCGATGCCTGGAGCGCCGCCCGCGCACGTCTAGAAAACCTCTTTGACCTGACGCCTGCCGCCCTGGCATGCGACATGCATCCCAACTATCTATCGAGCCAGTGGGCGCGTGAGCGGGCACGGGAGCACAGTCTGCCGCTAATCGAAATCCAGCATCATCATGCGCACATCGCGAGCGTAATGGCAGAGGCGATTGTCGCTGGCCGGATTGCGCCTGATGCACGCGTCCTCGGTATTGCCTTCGATGGTACGGGTGCCGGCACCGACGGCACCATATGGGGCGGTGAGTTTCTTATCGCCGGCCTTGCCGATTTTGAACGCGCCGCGCACCTGCGCACCTGGGCGCTGCCAGGCGGAGCCACATCCGTGCGCGATGCCCGGCGCAATGCCTTTGCCCTGCTGAGCGAGCTCGGCCTGCTCGAGCATCCGGGTGCCGCGGGGCTATTGGGCACCCTCGACGAGCAAACACGCAGCGTGACAGCCACCATGATCGAGCGCGGCATCAACAGCCCGCGTACCAGCAGCATGGGGCGTCTCTTTGATGCCGCGGCAGCGATTCTGGGCATCTGCGACAAGGCAACCTACGAAGGCGAACCCGCCATAGAACTCGAAGCCGCCGCCTGGCGCGCGCTCGACGGTAAGACCGTTCGTCTCGACGGCAATCATACGGGCGTATTCACGTCTGCCGACGACTCCCCCATCTTGGACCCCCAACCGCTCATCGAAGCTCTTCTGAATGGAATCGAGGCAGGCGCGCCGGCCGACAGGCTCGCGCTCGACTTCCATATCGCCATCGTGCGCTCTTCGGCACGAATCGCACGCGAAATCTGCGCGCGCGAAGGCCTCGATACCGTCGCGCTCTCGGGCGGTGTGTTCATGAACCGGCTTTTGCTTCAGCTCCTTACCCACGAACTCAAAGACGCCGGTCTTGCCGTCTTGGTCCCCCACGCTGTACCCGCCAACGACGGCTGCATCGCCTACGGTCAGGCCGCCATCGCTCGCGCTCGCCTCGCGCAGACGGCGTTGCGATAGGCTGTTTTGCCAGCCTGCGCGCCGCCGTCTCACAGGTGTAACGCGTTTGCTCGTGACTCCCGCGAGCGCTACCATCAACTGATGGGTAATTAGGCGCCTATCCAGCGCAAAACGTATAAAAGGGGAACATTATGTGCCTTGCCGTTCCCGGTAAAGTGGTCAAACGCGACGACGACCTTAAGGCGACCGTCGACATGATGGGCATCGAGCGCCCCGTTTCGCTGCGCCTCGTGCCGACGGCACAGGTAGGCGACTATATTCTCGTGCACGCCGGCTTTGGCATTCAGATTGTCGACGAGCAGGAAGCCCAAGAGACACTCGAGCTCGTCAATACCATGACCGAGCTGGCCAAAGAGGACCAACTCGCCACCAACCCAGCCGAGGCATACTAGTGGCGGCGGCGCAGCCGGTTCGCTCCGGTATCGACTTTTCGGCATTTCGTGACCCCAAGCTGGCCCGCGAGCTCATCGATCGTATTCATGAGCTTGTCGGCAACCGCAGCATCAACCTTATGGAAGTCTGCGGTACGCATACCGTGAGCATTGGCCGCTATGGCTTTCGCTCCATTATGCCGACGGGGCTCAAACTGCTAAGCGGCCCGGGGTGCCCCGTTTGCGTCACCGCCAACCGCGACATCGATCACGCAATCGCGCTTTCCAACATGGACGGCGCCATCATCACCACCTTTGGCGACATGATGCGCGTGCCCGGATCGTCCACCTCGCTTGCCGCGCAAAAGGCGGCGGGGCGCGACATCCGCATCGTCTACTCTCCGCTCGACGCACTCGACATTGCCGAGCAAAATCCCGAACGCCCGGTCATCTTTATGGGCGTCGGCTTTGAGACCACAACGCCCACCATTGCCGCCGCTATCCTGGAGGCCGACGCGCGCGGGCTCCAGAACTTCTCGGTCTACTGTGCTCACAAGACCACGCCGCCGGCTCTGCGTGCGATCTCCAACGACCCCGAGACCGCCATCAACGGCTTTATCCTGCCTGGTCACGTCGCTACCATCACAGGCCTGGCACCCTTTGGGTTTTTGGTCGATGAGTTCGAGACCCCCGGCGTAGTCACCGGGTTTGAGCCGGTCGATATCTTGCAGGGCATCTGCATGCTGGTCCAGATGATTGTCGAGCACAGGCCCGCAATCGACAACGCCTACCGCCGTGGCGTCAATGCAGACGGCAATCCCGTAGCGCGCCAGCTGGTCGAGCAGGTGTTTGAGCCATGCGACACCACGTGGCGCGGGCTGGGGCCGATTGCGGCTTCGGGTCTTTCCATCCGACCCGAATTCGCGCGCTTTGATGCCGGCGCCCGCTTTGACGTGCCCGTTGAGGCGACGGTCGAGCCACGCGGGTGCCGCTGCGGCGACGTGCTTCGCGGAGCCATCACACCGAGCGACTGCCCGCTGTTCGGCCACGCATGTACGCCCGAACACCCCGTCGGCCCCTGCATGGTGAGCTCCGAAGGCAGCTGCGCGGCGTACTTTAGATACCGCGACTAGCCCGGACGCCCCCGCGTACCGGCACCACCCACGATTGGAGTTTTCGATATGTCCCGTACTGCCACCGATAGCACTGTCCTGCTGGGCCACGGCTCCGGCGGCCAGATGATGAAGCGCATTATCGATGAGGTCTTTCTGGATGCCTTTGGGTCGCCCGAGCTGCTTGCGGGCAACGATGCCGGTGTCGCCGCACTGCCCGCAAGCGGGCGAATCGCCATGTCGACCGACAGCTTTGTGGTAACGCCGCAGTTCTTCCCCGGCGGCAATATCGGCCGACTCGCCGTATGCGGAACCGTCAACGACGTCGCGACCTCGGGCGCTAACGTGCGCTACCTCTCATGCGGCTTTATCCTCGAAGAGGGCTATCCCATGGACAAGCTGCGCCAGATTGTGCAGACCATGGCCGAAACGGCGCGCGAGGCGGGCGTGTCCATAATCACCGGCGACACCAAGGTGGTCGAGCGTGGCGGTGCCGACGGCGTCTACATCAATACCGCCGGCGTGGGCGAAGTGCCCGCGGGCGTAACGCTCAGCGGTGCGAACTGTCGGCCCGGCGACGCCATCCTGGTATCGGGTACGCTAGGCGACCACGGCATCGCCATCATGAGCCAGCGCGAGGGCTTGGCGTTTTCGAGCGACATCGAAAGCGATGCTGCGCCGCTCAATCATCTGATTGCCGACGTGCTCGCCGCCGCCCCCGACACCCGCTGCTTCCGCGACCCCACGCGCGGCGGCCTGGCATCCACGCTCAACGAGTTTGCCCAGGCCAGCGGCGTTGCCATGGAGATCGACGAGGATACCGTGCCCGTGCGCCCCGGCGTGCAGGCGGCATGTGAGATGCTCGGCTACGATGTGCTGCAGGTGGCAAACGAGGGCAAGATGGTTGCCGTGGTGCCGGCCGAGCAAGCCGATGCCGCGCTGGCAGCCATGCGCGCCGCCCGCTACGGCGAGAACGCCGCCATCATCGGTCGCGTGCTGCCACTTGCCGAGGGCGCCCGTCCCGCCGTGCGCGTACGCACCGGCTGGGGCTCGACCCGTATCCTCGACATGCTTGTGGGAGAACAACTGCCGAGGATTTGCTAACGACAAAGGCTCAGGGCTATTAAAGATATTCAGATTCCAAACATGCCCGGCACGCATGCCCAGTATCATGGGGTGCGTTTTACAACTCAAGCGGCAGGAGCACCCATGGCAGCAGCTTTTTCCCATGTGATCTTTGATCTGGATGGCACCATTCTCAACACGCTCGAGGACCTGGCGGCCGCCAGCAACCATACCTGCGAGATGCACGGCTGGCCCACGTTTGCCGTAGACGAGTACCGCTACAAGGTGGGAAACGGCATGCTCAAGCTGGTCGAGCGCTTTATGCCCGCCGAGTACGCGGGCGACGGCCGTATGTTTGAGCAGACGCTTGCCGAGTTTAGGGCCTATTACGGCGAGCACAAGGAGGACCACACCTCACCCTACGCCGGCACGATTGAGATGCTCGACCGTCTGCGCACAGCGGGCGTTCAGCTTGCCGTGCTCACCAACAAGGATCATGTTTCGGCAGCCCCGCTTATCGAGAAATACTTTGGCCCCGATCGCTTTGCGCTGGTACAGGGCCGTGTGGGCGCATTTCCGCCCAAGCCCGAGGCACCCGTCACGTTGCATGTGATGAAAGAGCTGGGCGCCGATCCGGCAACCACGCTCTATGTGGGCGATTCGAATGTCGATGTTCTGACCGGCCACAACGCCGGCCTTAAGAGCGCGGGCGTCAGCTGGGGCTTCCGCGGCCGCGCAGAGCTGGAAGCCGCCGGCGCCGACTACGTGGTAGATACGCAGGACGAACTCGCCGAGCTAATCTTGGGCGAGTAGCGAGCGACACCGCTTAACGCAGCTGCGACAATTCTTCCACGCGGAAAGTGCATCCCGTTTTGGAGCTCCGAAATGGGATGCACTTTCCGTTTGAGGCGCGTCGGGGAAACCGTATCCCGTTTCAGAGCAATATTCCGGGTCGCGGTTTCCGCAACCCGCCCCATCCGGAAACCGCGACCCGGAATTCGGCCAAAAAACCGGGTCGCATTTTCCCGAGCATTTGATACGGCGTTGATACAAGGAGTGTCCCCAACTGCCGGCAGAAAAGGAACGTCCCCAAGCACCGCCTTCCCAATGACTACTCCAGCGATGGTAACGTCACGGGTAGAGGACGGACAGCGAGCGACGTCCAGGACGAACAAGTTGGCATGAAAAAGGCGAGGCATAGACCTTCTGGTCATGCCTCGCCTTTTGAATGACAAATTGTCGTCCTGGGCGGCGCGCAGCGTCGAGCAGTTGCGGCGTTTGGTAAAACGCCGTAACGAACTACCGCGTAACTCCCCTAGCTCATCATCGCATTCATCATCTCGTTGGTTGCGGAATCGTCGGCAGACCACTCGCCGTCGTCATTGCAGGAATACTTGAAGGTGACCTTGGTGTCCTTGGTCTTAGCAGCCTTGGTCACATCGACCATAACCTGACCGGCCATCTTGTACAGCTCGTCATCGGAAGGCATCGAATCGAGCGCGGCGACCTTCTCCTGGTACTGGGTGGCAAAATCCTCAACGATCTGGTTCATGGACTTGCAGGTAATGGTGACCTCGGCAGTTGCGGTACCCTTGTCCTCGTCGACCGTCACGTCGCCGATCTTGTAGTCAAAGCCCTCGAGATAGCTCTTGGCGTACTCCTTGGGATCGATGCCCAGCTGCTCAAACTCGTCGCCCGAGGCCTCTTCCAGGCCGGCGAGGAAGTCGTCGCCACCGTTCTTGACCTCGTCAAACTGCGTCGTAAGATCCTCGGTGATGAGCTCCTCAACCGAAGGACCTCCGCAGCCGGAAAGCACAACCACGCACGCGACCAGAACAGCCATCAGGGGCGCAAGCAGCAGCTTCTTCTTCATGACATTCCTCCCAACAAGCGGCACCGCGCTTCCCGACGCGGTGCACGTCGTAACAATAAGGCCATACTAGCCGATAACGAACACCCCCGGCAAAGCAAAGGCGCAATCGGCTCGATTTAACGTCCGAACGGTTTACCGGTCCGCCCAACGCGCAATAAAACGTTCCGCCGCATTGTAATAAAAAAGGGCGGCCGGATAACCCGACCACCCTTGCACATCCTTATGTTGCCGCAGTTTACTTGCGGACGACCTTGACGATGGCATCGCCAGCGGAGACAGCGGAGTCAGCCTCGACGGCGAGCTCGACATCGGCGAACTCGGCGGTGTTGGACACAGCCACGACGACGCAGTCCTTGTAGCCGGCAGCGGCGATCTTGGCGCGGTCGATCTTGAGCATGGGCTGGCCAGCCTTAACGACATCGTCGGCCTTGACGAAGCCCTCGAAGCCGTCGCCGTTCATGTTGACGGTATCGACGCCAACGTGCACCAGAACCTCGATGCCGCTATCGGACTGCAGGCCCACGGCGTGACCCATGGTGACGGTCACCTTGCCGTCGCAGGGAGCGTAGACCAGATCGTCCTCGGGCCACACGGCGCAGCCCTTGCCCAGAACCTCGCCACCAAAGACGGGATCGGGCACGTCGGCCATCTTGATGACCTTGCCCTTGACGGGCGAGCACAGCACGTCGGCGCCGGCAGAAGCAGAGATGGAGGCCGGAGCAGCGGCAGCCGCGGGCTCAGCCTTCTTCTTGAACATGTCAAACAGACCCATACGTTTTCTCCTCTTGATTCAGCGCAACGTTATGCGCATGCCTATGGTGATTATAGTGCCAAATGGTTCAAATGCTAAGGTGGGGACTCGAATCGCGAGCCCATCCCAACGCTTTTCCCCGGTGGCACTCATATTGTCGATTAATCCAGGCCCTCGGCACCGTTGGACTTGATGATCTTCTGGTAGGCGTAGAAGCTGTCCTTGCGGCGGCGCTCGTAGGTACCGGTGCCGTCGTCGTACTTATCGACGTGGATGAAGCCATAGCGCTTGCGCATCTCGCCGGTGCCGGCGGACACCAGGTCGATGGGACCCCACCAGGTGTAGGCGATCAGGTCGACGCCGTCGGCAATGGCCTCGCCCATGGCCTTGATGTGGCTCTGCAAGTAGGCGATGCGGTACGGATCGTGGATGGAACCGTCCTCCTCGACCTCATCGTAGGCGCCCATGCCGTTCTCGACCACCATCAGCGGAATCTCGTAGCGGGCGTAAATCTCGTTGAGGGCGATGCGCAGGCCCAGCGGATCGATCTGCCAGCCCCAATCGGTGGACTCCAGATAGGGGTTCTTGCCGCCAAAGGTCATGTTGCCCTCGGTCATCTCGTGATCCCTGTGGGTGCCCACGGTGCCGGACATGTAGTAGCTAAAGGTGTAGAAATCGACCTTGCCGTCGGCGATATCCTGCAGGTCACCGTCCTCCATCACAAGCTCGACATCGTTCTCGGCCCAGAAGCGCTTGGCATAGAACGGATACTTGCCGCGCACCTGCACGTCGGAGCAGTACCAGTTCATGGTATTCATCTCCTGCTGCGTGGCGAACACGTCGGCCGGATCGCACGTGGCGGCATAGGAGAGGATGAAGCAGTCCATGTTGCCCATCTTAAACTGCGGATAGTGCTCGTGGGCATAGCGCACGACGCGGCCGCTGGCGACAAACTGGTGATGCAGGGCCTGCATACGGGCCTGCGGCGTGGTGTGGACCGCCGAAGCCGGGCCCTCAAAGCCCTGGATCATGCTGGTCCCAAAGAGGTTGCCCATGTCCTGGGTGCCGCAGTTGATCTCGTTGAAGGTGAGCCAGAACTTGACCTTGTCCTGATAGCGGTCGAAGACGGTCTGGCAGTACTTCTCAAAGAAGCCGATGAGCTCGCGGCTCGCCCAGCCGTTGTATTTCTCGACCAGGTGATAGGGCATCTCGTAGTGCGACAGGGTCACGAGCGGCTCGATATTGTGAGCGCGCAGGCAGTCGAAGACGCGGTCGTAAAAGGCGAGGCCGGCCTCGTTGGGCTCGGCGTCGTCGCCGTTGGGGAAGATGCGGCTCCAAGAGATGGACATGCGGAACATGTTGAAGCCCATCTCGGCGAACAGCGCGATGTCCTCCTCGTAGTGGTGGTAGAAATCGATGCCGTCATGATTGGGGTAGAAGCGGTCGGGGTCGATGTCGATCGTGATCTGACGCGGCTCCTTGTAGCTGCCGCCCAAGAAATGGTCGTCGACCGAAGGACCGCGGCCGTCCACGTTCCAAGCGCCCTCAAACTGATTGGCGGCCGTGGCGCCACCCCAATAGAAACCCTCGGGGAACTTGATGTTTGCCATGAGCATCTCCTTTGCATTGCGGGTCGATAGGCCGAGTATCGCCCACGCACGCGACAGACAGGGGCAGGGGTGCCAAACCCGACACTTCTTTTCGCAGACGCGCGCTGCAACAGCGCTGCAGCTGAAACTTTTTGACACCGAAGGAGCGAAGACGATCCGCTCCGCGCTTACCGGCGGTATGCCGCGGGGGTGCAGCCATACTTGTCGTGAAACTTACGGTAGAAGAAGCTCATGTTTTCATAGCCCACCGCATGCGCAGCCGCCCCGGCCGTGGCGCCGCCGCACAGAAGCTCGGCCGCACGTACCAGGCGTCGCTCCTGCACAAGCTGCCTAAAGGTCTTGCCCACATGCCGCTTGAGGAGCGCCGTCGCATAATTAGGGCTCAAGCCAAACTCCGCCGCCATCCCCTCGAGGGAGCACGCGGCGAATTCGCGATCGATATAGCCGAGCATTCCCGTCACCAGGGCAGTGGGCCCCGCCGCGCCGTCCGCCGCGCCGCGCACCAGCTCGCGCTCGTAGCAATCCATGAGCTCGGCCAAAAACAGCTGAAACAGACGCAAGACGATCTCGGGACCGTTGGGGCTCGGGTCGTACAGCTCGCAGAGCATCTCCTGCATGTAGCGCCGAATCCGACGGCTCTCGCCGCAATGAAAACGGACATGGCCCCGATGGTCCGTCTCGCTGTTGAGCGCGTTGAACAAAAACCGCGAGACCGCGCTCTCGCGCGAGAGGCTCGACTCGAGACTCCGGCGCAAAAAAGAGCGTGAAACGGTCATGCTTAGCATGATGTCGTCCTCACCAAGCGCCGCCACGGCATGCGGGCAGAGGGCATCGAGCAAAAGCACCTCGTTGCGGCCCAGCTCGAGCCTCTCCCCCGCCACCGTCTGCGGGCAGCGTCCGCGATACACATAGCTCAGCTCCACGTAATCATGCACGTGCTCGGGAACTGCATTAAAGCGCGAGTTTTTCCTTATCGTCAGGCCACGCGGCATGCCGGGCTGGGCATAGGCAAACCCTGGCTGCCCAATCTTGCGCACTGGGCATCCGTCGATTTCGACATGCTCGGTCATAATCGACCAATCAAATGCCATGCCGTCTTTATAAGCGATCTCACTGGTGCTCAGTTCGCTGAGCCTACGCTCGAGCTCGTCGATCTCCATGGCTTGCCAATCGTTGATTTGGTCATAGTTCGTCGTGATTCAGATATTAGCAGAACGCGCCGACGCGTCCATAATCTGTGCTATGCAGCAGATCGATCGAGCCAAGGAGAATCCATGACCGCGTACTATCAGCAGGTGCTCGAGGGCACATACGACAACCACGTGCTTCCGTTTTTGTGGATGAAGGGCGAGAGCCATAAGACCATTGCCGAGTATCTGGAAAAGATCGCCGGCGCCGACATCCACGAGGTCTGTCTCGAAAGCCGCCCACACCCCGATTTTTGCGGCGAGGGCTGGTGGCGCGACTTGCGCTTTGTCATTGACGAGTGCAAGCAGCTGGGCCTTAAGCTCTGGATCTTGGACGACGCGCACTTCCCCACGGGCTTTGCCAACGGCGCCGTCAAGGAGGCCGTGCCCGAGCTCCGCAAGATCGTGCTCACGCACCGCACGTTCGACATCGTGGGCTCCACGTCCGCCGCGAGCATCGCGCTCGCCAACATGCTCGACAAAACGGAGCGCTTCCACGGCGTGACATTTATGCAGGACGGCAGCCCCGTCGACGTCGCTTACCGAGTAATCGACGATGCAGACGGCAACCCCAGCCGCCTGGTCTTCGATGCACCTGCGGGCCTCACGCAGGCATGCGTGATGTTCACGAGCGGCAAGACCTCCTACAACGAGGACTACATCAATATGGTCGACCGCGCCTCGGTGGCGCAGCTCATCGATGCTGTCTACGAGCCGCATTTTGAGCATCTGGGCGATGAGTTTGGCAAGACGATCCTGGGCTTTTTCTCCGATGAGCCCGGATTTGCCAACGAGAAGGGCACCACGGGCCCCGATGGCATCTCGGACACGCTCATCGGCAAGGCCACCGCGCCCCTACCCTGGTCGGCCGAGCTTGAGCGTCGCCTACGCGCGGCACTGGGCGAGCGCTACCTGGCCGAGCTCCCGCACCTGTGGGACCGCGAGCCGGCCGGCGCGCACGTACGCCACGTCTATATGGACATCGCGAGCACCCTCTATAAGGAGTGCTTCTGCGACCAGCTCGGAGACTGGTGCCGCGCGCGCGGCGTGCAGTACATCGGCCACGTTATCGAGGACAAGGACTGCCACGCGCGCCTGGGCGTGGGCGCCGGGCACTACTTCCGCGCCGTGGGCGGTCAGGACATGGCGGGCGTCGACATCGTGATCAACCAGCTGGTACCCGGCATGGACCGCGGCTTTCACAGCTACGGACGCGGCGTGTGGGACCTCGAGTTCTATAACTACGTGCTGCCCAAGCTGGGCTCCTCGGCAGCACACCTCGACCCCAAAAAGCAGGGGCGCTGCATGGCCGAGGTCTTTGGCGCATTTGGATGGCACGAAGGCCTACGCGAGATGAAGTGGATCGCCGATCATTTTTTGGTGCGCGGCGTCAATTGGTTTGTGCCGCATGCCTTTAGCGTGGCCGCCTTCCCCGACTGGGACTGCCCACCGCATTTCTATGCGCATGGCCAAAACCCCCAGTTTGCACACTTTGGGCAGCTCATGAGCTACATGAACCGTACGGCGAGCCTACTGAGCGGCGGGCGCGCAACGACCCCGGTGGCGCTTCTCTACCATGCGGACGCCGAGTGGACAGGCGAGGCGAACTTTATGCAGCATGCCGCCTCCGAGCTTATGCGCGCGCAGGTCGACTTTGACATCGTGCCGGCAGAGGCATTTGAGGACGCAGGGCGCTATGCCGTTGAAATTGCCGCAGACGGTAGCGGCTTTGGCGTGAACGGCCAGGCATACCGCTGCCTGGTGATGCCCGGAGCCGAGTTTGTCGGCGGAGCCGTGCTCGACTTTGCCACGCGCGCCGCAGCCGCAGGTGTTGCCGTGTACGCGCTGGATGAGTTGCCGAGCAAGCGCTACGACGGTGATATTGCAGCCCGCGAGGGCTTTGCCTCCGTGGATGCAGCCGCGGTCGCCGGCATCAAGCTCCTGGCAACCGCCGAGCTCGCAGGCACGCTTGCCGATGCCGGTATGCAGACCGTGGTTTGTGCCGAGTCCCAGCCCTGGCTGCGCGCACTGCGCTACGAGCGGGCGGGCGAGACCTATCTGATGCTCGTCAACGAGCATCCCAAGCAGGGTATCTCCACTCAGATTGCGCTTGCCGACGGCATACCCGTTGCAGGCGCGCGCCTCGACCTGCTCAACGGCACCGATCCCGCCGCCTTTGACGGCACGCTCGAGCTGGCTCCCTACGAGAGCTGCATCGTGGTCCTTG
Organism: uncultured Collinsella sp.; assembly: GCA_958451615.1. Taxonomy (GTDB): domain Bacteria; phylum Actinomycetota; class Coriobacteriia; order Coriobacteriales; family Coriobacteriaceae; genus Collinsella. The sequence continues at coordinate 35,734 of CAUDQR010000005.1, forward strand.
GGGCTACAGGTTCCGCCGGCGCGGCAACTGCTGGAGACGAAGCCACATGCGTCGACGAGCCCTGGGCGGTTGCCTTCTCTGCCCCTGGTACCGATGCCTTTGGCGAGTCTGTTGAGCTTGCAGACCTGCACGACCTTTCCTCGGCCGAGTTCCCCGGCAAGGCCGGCACGTTCCGCTACCAGGCCTCCTTTGTCCTGGGCGAAGCGGCCAGCCGCGCTGTCATCGACCTTGGGGAGGTCTTTGAGACCGCAACCGTCACCCTCGACGGCAAATCCCTCGGCACCCGCATCTGTCCGCCTTACCGCTTTGAGGCCGCCGCACTTTTAGCCGGCGAGCACGCGCTCACGATCGATATCATCAACACCCTCGACCACGCCGTCCCCGACGTGTTCGGCATGACCGAGCCCTCCGAGCCCAGCGGTCTCTTGGGGCCCGTACGCGTGCTCGGGTAACGCCCCGGGCGCAAACGGCCCAACAAGGACAGCGCCCCTATGTTGAGCCCGCGCAGCGTCGAGCGGTCCGTCGTTCATAGACCGGCGGACCAAAACTCCCAGCCAAGCCGAACGTTTTATTTATCGCTATGATTGGTTTATCGCGACGCAAACGCATAGGAGCCATATGGATATCAGGCGGAAGATCACGCAGGGCAAAAGCCTCACCCCCACCGAGCAACAACTTGGGCGAACGGCCCTCGCCATGGGCGAGGATGTGCGCGGGCTTTCCATTAAGGAATTTGCCGCGCGCGCCAACGTTTCGGTCGCGAGCGTTCACCGCTTTTGCAAAAAGCTCGGCCTCGAGGGCTTCAAAGACCTCAAGGTCGAGCTCATCCGCCAGGCGACCGAGGCGGGCAACCGGCGCGACGTGGACATCAACTTTCCCTTCGATGCCACCTCCACCCCTGCGCAGGTGATGGAGCGCATGGAGGGGCTCTACCAGACCACCTTGGCCGAAACGCAGGAGCTGCTCGACCCTGCACAGCTCGACCACGCCGCCAAGCTCATCATGCGCGCCGGCACCGTGGACATCTACACGGGCTCGCATAACCTGTATCCAGCGGGAATGTTCCGCGATCGCCTGCTTTCCGCCGGCAAAAGCGCGACGTGCCACGACAGCGTCGAGGCGCAGGTGCGCACGGCACTCGCCTCGGGTCCCGACCATGTGGCAATCATCATCTCCTACAGCGGCCTTGCCCCCAACCTCAAGGAGATCTTGCCGATCCTTAGCAGTCGACATGTCCCGGTCATCGTCATCGGCACGCCGTACTGTGCCCGCATTCACCCCGGCTTTGCCGCCTATCTCACGGTAAGCGACCACGAGAGCATGACGCACCGCATCACGCAGTTCGCCAGCCATATCGCCGTGCAATACGTACTCGATTCGCTCTATAGCAGCTACTTTGCCAAAGATTACGCCCGCTGCTCCGAGTTCCTAGAGCGCTCGTTCCCCTACACCCGCCTCCCCGGACTCAAGTAACAACGAGCGAGGATTATTGGACACTCAAATAACGAGCGTGGATAATCTCCCGTTTTTGACCTGGATGCAGGCTCAAAGTGGGAGATTATCCACGCTCATTTTGCGGGTAGTCATTGGGGACGTTCTTGAATGATTAGTCGTTTAAGAACGTCCCCAACGACCACATCAGGAGTGTCCCCAGGTGCCGGCAGAAAAAGAACGTCCCCAAGTGCCGGCCCAGCAACGCCGATGTTTTGGCAACGACAGCGAGCGAGCCGCATTTGAGACAAGGTGACGTGAAACGAAAGGGCGCTGACCTTCTGGTCGCGCCCTTGAAGTTGAACGTCAGATTGTCCAAATGCGGCCCGCGCAGCGTCGAGCAGTTACGGCGTTTGGTAAAACGCCGTAACTAACGAGCTCCGTACTGCTCGTAGTAGGCATCGATGGCGGTCTTGAGCTCGTCGTCGATGACGACCTTGCCGTCGATCTCGTGGTTGTAGAGGGTCTCGACGACCTCGGCCATGGAGACGATGCTCGCGACGGGGAAACCGTACTTAGCCTCGATCTCCTTCTGAGCGGTGGTCACGCCACCCTTGCCGACCTCCATGCGGTTGAGCGAGACGATCAGGCCCTTGATCTCGACATCGGCCGCAGCCATGACCTTGGGATAGGTCTCGTCGATGGACTTGCCGGAGGTGGTCACGTCCTCGACCATCACCACGCGATCGCCGTCCTGGGGCTCATAACCCAAAAGGTTGCCCTTGTCGGCACCGTGGTCCTTGGCCTCCTTGCGGTCACAGCAGTACTTGACCTCCTTGCCGTACAGCTCGTGGTAGGCAATGGCGGTAACAACAGCCAGCGGAATACCCTTGTAGGCCGGTCCAAACAGCACGTCAAAGTCGTCGCCAAAGTTATCGTGGATGGCCTGGGCATAATACTCGCCCAGCTTCTTGAGCTGATAGCCCGTCACGTAAGCGCCGGCGTTCATAAAGAACGGTGACTGACGGCCGCTCTTGAGCGTAAAGCTGCCGAACTTAAGGACGTCGGACTCGACCATGAACTTGATGAACTCTTGCTTGTAAGCCTCCATGCGGGCTCCTCTCGTGTTCGCGTACGTGCCTTCCAGTTTAGCGCAGGCAGGGCTCATTGCGGGCGCGCTTTGAGACCGCGACATTCTGTAAAGGCTTTGTCAGGGGCGATGATTTTCCGAACAATGGGGTTGACACGGCAAACCCCCTCATCAAGAATACGGGCGGATTCAAACGGGCACGAGATGCCCGAAGCGCGCCGCGCCCGGCCTTAAGGAGGTGTGCCATGGAAGGCAGTCATAGTCGAAAAACCTGCATGTCGCCCTCGGCACGCCGCGAGGATTCCGCGCACGCATAAGCGCCACTAACCGATCGTCAAAACCACCACCAAGGTGCCTGTCCCCTTTGTGGTGGTTCGCGAGTATGACGTGAGCGACATCTAGGTTTTTTAAAGCAAATACGACACGTACGCTAACTCCCTTCAACAAGGAGGACCCTATGCTGATGCTCAAAACCGCCACGGTACTCGAAGCCATCTCCAAGCGCCGCCGCACGGCGCGCCCCGCCGCTCACGCCGGCCTGTCAAAGAACACCATATTCGCCGCCACCCATAGCGCCGAGGACGCCCTCGTGCTGCTCGACACCACGGCCGACGGGCTCACTGCCGAGCACGCCGCCGAGCGCCTAGACGCCACCGGGCCCAACACCATCGAGGCGCCGACCAAAACGCTCGCCCGCCGCATCGCCGACGCGTTCATCGATCCCTTCGCCGGCATCCTCGCCGCGCTCGCGCTGGTCTCGCTCTACATCGACGTGCTCGCCGTGCCCGAGCCGCAGCGCGACCCTTCCACGGTCATCGTCATCGGCATCATGCTGCTGGTATCGGGCGGCATGAAGTTTATCCAGGAAGCCCGCAGCGGCAATGCGGCCGAGGCCCTCAAGGACCTGGTCTCCAACACCTGCTGCGCTCTGCGCGACGGCGAGCGCCTCGAGATCCCCTTCGACGAGCTCGTCCCCGGCGATGTGATCCGCCTCTCTGCCGGCGATATGGTGCCGGCCGACGCCCGTATCATCACCGCGCGCGATCTGTTTGCGATCGAGTCCGCACTCACCGGCGAGAGCAACGCCGTCGAGAAGACCGCTTCCGCCGCGGTCGTCGAGGGTGCCAACGGCTCCGCGCTGCCACTCTCCGCCTGCAAGAACATCGTCTTTACCGGCACCTCCGTGCAAAACGGCACTGCAATGGCGCTTGTCGTTGCCACCGGCTCGGACACCTACCTGGGCGGCATCGCCAAGATGCTCAACGGGCACGGCGAGAAGAGCGCGTTTGACCGCGGCGTCTCGAGCGTCTCCATGCTGCTCGTACGCCTCATGCTCGTTATGGCGCCGGCCGTCTTTGCCATCAACGCCGCCACCAAGGGCAACGTCATCGACGCGCTGCTATTCGCCACGAGCGTGGCCGTGGGCATCACGCCGCAGATGCTTCCCGTCATCGTGACCACGAGCCTGTCGCAGGGCGCCAAGGACCTCGCCCGTCGCCAGGTTATCGTCAAGGAACTGCCGGCGATCCAAAACCTCGGCGCGATGGACGTCCTGTGCTGCGACAAGACCGGCACCCTCACCGAAGACCGCATCGTGCTCGAGCGCTACCTCAACACCGACGGCAACGAGGACGTGCGCGTACTGCGCCATGCGTTTTTGAACAGCTTCTTCCAGACCGGCCTCAAGAACCTTATCGACCTGGCCGTCATCGACCGCGCCGACGTGACGCCCTCGGCCACAGCACCCGGCTCCATGCTGGGCCAGAGCCTGCGCGACCGCTATACCAAGATCGACGAGGTGCCCTTCGATTTCTCGCGCCGTCGCCTGAGCGTCGTTGTCGCCGACGCCCAGGGCAAAACCCAGATGGTTACCAAGGGAGCTGCCGAGGAAATGCTCGAGATCTGCTCCTTTATCGAGGTCGATGGCGCCGCCCAGCCGCTCACCGAAGACAAGCTCGCCCAGATTCGCAAGCAGGTCGCCGGGCTCAACGCCGAGGGCCTGCGCGTGATTGCCGTGGCGCAGAAGACCAATCCGCGCTGCGTGGGCGAGTTTGGCATCGCTGACGAGTGCGACATGGTGCTGATGGGCTTTTTGGCCTTCCTCGATCCGCCCAAAGCAAGTGCCGCGGGCGCCGTCGCTACCCTCGAAGCCAAGGGCGTGGCGGTCAAGGTTCTGACCGGCGACAACGACCGTGTCGCCGCCACCGTTTGCGAGCAGATCGGCATCGACGCGAGCAACGTCTTGCTCGGCTCCGAGATCGATGCGCTCGACGACGCCGAGCTTGCCGAACGCGCCGAGAACACCCACCTCTTCGCCAAGCTCTCGCCGCTGCAGAAGGCGCGTCTGGTGCGCGTCATGCGTGAGCTGCTCGACCACACCGTGGGCTTTATGGGCGACGGCATCAACGACGCCGCCGCCATGCGTGCGAGCGACTGCGGCATCTCGGTCGATTCGGCCGTCGACATCGCCAAGGAATCCGCCGATATCATCTTGCTCCAGAAAGACCTGGGCGTGCTCGAGCGCGGCATCATCGAAGGCCGCCGCACCTACGGCAACCTGCTCAAGTACCTCAAGACCACGGTGAGCTCCAACTTTGGCAACGTGCTATCCGTGACCGTCGCGAGCCTGTTCTTGCCATTCTTGCCCATGAGCGCTCTGCAGTTGGTGCTGCTGTCGCTGGTCTACGAGATCGTGTGCATCGCGCTGCCGTGGGACACCGTCGACGACGCCTGGACTGCCCGTCCGCGTGCTTGGGACGCCGCGTCCATCAAGGGCTTTATGCTCGAGCTGGGCCCCGTGAGCTCACTGTTTGATATCGCGACTTTCGCCGCGCTCTTCTTTGTGGTGTGCCCCGCCGCCGTGGGCGCAAGCTGGGCAGAGCTTGCCGCTATAGGCGACGTCGCAGGCATGGCGGCCTTTACGGCGCTCTTCCAGAGCGGTTGGTTTGTCGAGTCCATGTGGTCGCAGACGCTCGTGGTCCACATGCTGCGCTCCCCGCGCCTGCCACGCCCGCGCGACCACGCCGCGCCCGCGCTGTGCCTCCTCACCGTGCTGGGCCTGGTGCTCGTCACCTGGCTGCCGGCAAGCCCCATCGCCGATGCGCTGGGTCTCATGCCGCTGCCGCCAATCTTCTTCGCGCTGCTCATCGGCATTGTCGCCGCCTACATCGCGCTCACCCAACTGGCCAAGCGCCGCTACATCGCCCGCCACGGCGAGCTGCTGTAACGCACGAGTTGTGACGCTCGACCCATCAGGCGGTCAAAAAGTCCCGCCTCAAGTTAAACCACTCATTTAAGTACGTCCCCAATGAGTGCGGCGGAATGGCTCCCCTTGACAGCTTAAAGCCGTCATGCAGGAACCATTCCGTCGCAGCCTTATGAAAGGGACTGGGTTGTAAATGTTGGAGAAGAGCCGTTAGCGCCCAGGGGTCAGGATCACCAGGGCGTCGTGCTCAAAGGGATGCTGAGCCACGCGCACGGTGCCGTCACCGTTGTCGCGAACGGGCAGCTTGGCGACGCGCTTGTCTTCCATGTCGAGAACCGTCGCCGTCCAGCCACGCGCGCCGTCGAGCTTAAACTTGAGCGCCGTGGTGCGCGGCAGGTACGTGACGACGCGATCGCCAACGCGCGCCACACGAATGGCCTCGCGCGCGTCATCGAGGAGCTCCTGCGCCGGAACCACGGCAAGTGCGTCGTCGCCAGCCGTAGCACCCAGGCCGGCAAGCACATGCTCGATCGCGCCAAAGTCCCAAACGCCCGCAAACTGCAGACACTCCTGCCAGCGGAACGGCATATCGAAGCCCTCGCCCAGCACCGAGCCCTGGCTCTTGCTAGTCTGCCAGTTCCAAACACCGTGCGCGCCATAGGTCACACCCGCGCTGGCGCCGGCAAGGATCGACGACCACACACTCGCGCGGCAGTCCTGCGCGGTGAAGCGCCAGTACACATTGCGCGACGCACCCATCTGCTCGTAACAAGGCTCAGAGTTGACCATCGGCTTTTTGGGATAGTTGGCGATAAAGTCCTGCGGCAAGTGCCAAGCCTCGGGCTGGCCCTCGTAGTTGTGGCCGGGCTGGAACATGTAGAAGTCCAAGCGGTCCAGGTACCGTGCCGGGATGGTGCGGTTGCCGCGGTTGATATGCATGGTGCGCAACGCCTCGGGCGCGCGATTGACGACTTCGTCGAGGGCATCCTCGTAATAGGCGATCGCCTCGTCGCTGGTAAAGTCGGTATCGCCCGTCACCACGTAAACGGGGTCGAACTCACCCAGGTTCTCGACGACACGGGCAACGTGGGCACGGACCTCCTCGCGCGGCATAACCTCGGCACCGCAATGCTCGGCAATCTTGGCGCCCCAGGTACCGGGCACGTAGTTGCACCACATAAGCACGAGTGCCGGACGAATGCCGTGCTCGACGGCAGCGCGACACATGGCGGCGGCACGATCCCAGTACGCTTGGTTGGGTCGGGACCAATCAAAATGCACGCCATCCTCGCTGGCATAGGGCCAAATGCCCAGATCGGGGCAGCAGCGATCCCACTGCGGCAGCGTGTTGATCTGCAGCACGTTCATGCCCTGCTCGGCGCGACGGGTCAGATAGTAGTCCCAATCGGCCTCGGCAATGCTCGTAAACGCGCTCCAGCACGTATCGGCAAACCAAAAGAACGGTTTGCCCTCGCACAAAAAGCCATCCTGGCGACCGTTGACGGTCAGCGTTCCCAAACTCATCTGCATGTCCTTTCGTTCGATAAAGGATTTGCGAACCGCCGGAAACTTTCGCGGTAACCCCGCGCGAAAGCCCCCGCCGCTTGGCAAACCCTCGCGGGCGAATCTCACCCGCCCCCCATCAGTCTACCTTGCAAGAAGGGCCCCGCCGGGCTTGCGCCTGACGGGGCCCTGTCGTGTAGGTGAGGTCATATGCAACCGAATGGTTTGGCCTTAGGCCTCCATCTCGGCGAGCTCCTCCTTGGAGAAGCCCGTGGCAAAGACGACGGCAGCGGCGATGACAAAGGAGATTGCCATACCGACGATAGCCCAGACGGTGTTCATCTGGCCACCCTGCAGGTAGTTGGTGAAGACCAGGAAGTTGGAGGCACCGCCTGCGAGGTAATAGGTAACACCCATGAGGCCGGAGAACACAGCGCCGATGGCACCGCCGATGAACATGCCGAGCATGGTGCGGCGGAAGCGCATGAGGATACCGAAGAGTGCGGGCTCGGTGACGCCGCCGGCGATGGCGGAGATGACGTAACCGATGGCGAGAGACTTCTCGTCGGGGTTCTTCATCTTGAGGAAGGCACCGAAGGCGCAGCCCCAGACAGCGGCCATAGCGCAGTTGGTGGAAACGAAGACGAAGGGATCGTAACCGGCAGCGATGATCTGAACCTGGGCGAGCAGGATGACGGGCATGTGCATGCCGCAGACCACGAAGAGCTGCCAGAAGGCGCCGAGGATGGCCATGACGATCAGGATGCCGATGCCGCCAAGGTCAGCAAGGCCGAAGAGGGCGTTGGCGATCAGCGTACCGATCTCGTTGCCGATCGGAGCGAGGACGATGAAGGCAATGGGGATCGTGACGATCATGGTGCAGAACGGCGTGAAGACCGTGGACAGCACGTCGGGCATAACCTTCTTAAAGAACTTCTCGATGAAGTACAGGACGGGCACCGAAAGGATGATCGGCAGGACGGACTGCTGATAGTTGGCAGCAGCGATCTGGATGCCGTAGACGGAGATGATGCCGCCGCCCTCCTGGGTGGCGACGCTCACCACGGAAGGAGCCATGAGGGCGCCACCGAGCAGCATGCCGAGCACCGGGCTGGCGCCGAGCTTCTTAGCCGCGGCATAACCCAGGTAGATGGGGATAAAGGTGAACGTGGCCTCGTACAGCGTGGTGTAGAGGAACGTATAGGTCGGGTCGTCGGCCGAGAGCACACCGAGCATGGTGGGGCCGAGGACGGCCGCGATGGTACGGAACAGACCGCCGGCCATGAGCAGCGGGATGAGCTGGGTCATGGAGCCCGACAGATAGTCGAGGATGATATTGGGCAGGTTCTTGAGCTCGAACTTCTCCTTGGGAGCATCGAGGTTCTCGTTGACGGCCTCACCCTGCTTGACACCGGAGATGGCGACGAACTCGGCGAGCACCTTGGGCACGTTCTGGCCGATGATGACCTGGAGCTGGCTGCCGGCAAACTGGCAACCCAGAACACCCTTGACCTTCTTGATCTTCTCCACGTCGGCCTTGCTGTTATCCTTGAGCGTCAGACGCAGGCGCGTCATGCAGTTGGTGGCAACGGAAACATTCTCCGCACCGCCCACGAGCTCGAGGACATCGGTGGCAATCTGCTTGTTATCTACTGCCATGGGACCCCTCCCCATATCTTCGTGTGCCAGCCCCCTTGGGCTTAGGCACGCCTTTGGCCCGGCGACTATAACCCCTTACGGTTGCCGGACCCTTGGATACGCTTTTGTAAACAAGGTGTTTACTGAACGTTTACAGGCTTTAGTTTACACGGAGCGCCGAATTTATGGCAATTTTGCCGTCTACAGTCCGGTGAACGGTAGGAAATCGGGGGTGAACGTATTTGAATGGCGGGAGATGGTCTCTTTGACCATCTATTGATATATAGCCATTTACGTGGGATTTTATTTTGATGAACACCTCACTGATCTGTTAACTCATCAACAGAATCCCTGCTAGAAGCTAGTAAACATACGTTTAGTAGTTCACGACGTGTTCAATTTTGCCGTTTACCGAGTTCATCTGGTTATTCTTCAATTCTAGATTACACTAAACATGTTTAGTTTGTATTGCCGCAGATGCCAGGCATTCGCGGCGCAAGGGAGGCAGCTCATGGAACTCAAATTGTGTACCTACGCAACCATCACCACCTTGGGCGACTTTGGCCCCTGGATCAGCAAGGTCGTACTCGACCTGCCCTGCACCGTGCGCGCCAACGACATCGACGCGAACACCTTCCATATATATGTAGAGCGTCACGAGCGCTCGGGCGATGTTCTGATGCGCAAGGAACGCGGCGCCGACCATGCCGCGCCCTCCGTGGGTTACATCGACATTCTCGCCGCATATCCGTGCGACGAGAACGGACGTAAGCTCGCCGTGGGCACCCATGTGGCGCTCGAGGTCGCCGAGCAGCGCCTGACCAAGACCATCGAAGGCGGCGTCATGGGCTCGCGCATGCTCGATGACCAGCTGCGCATCACGCAGCTCACAGCTCTTCCCGGCAACGACGGCGACGATCCCACCTGCGGCCTGGTCTTCGACACCTGCCGTGGCGATATCTGCCCCGCGCTCAAAGGCTGGAGCAACGCCACGCAAAAGACCGCCGTCGACGGCATCGCGCTCGAATACGGCTTCTTTGAGCCCAGCTTTAAGGCAGAGGACTCGGCCTGCTTCAATCCCTTCGCGCCCGAGGCGACGGTCGTACCCCAAAAGGCACCGCTCGTGGTGTATCTGCACGGCGCCGGCGAGGGCAAGGGCGCCACGCAAGGCGAAGGCGCTACGCGCGCCTATATCGGCAACCGCGTGACGGCCATTAGTCAGGCGCAGATCCAGCGCTACTTTGGCGGCTTTGCCTGGGTGCTCGTGCCGCAGTCGCCCACGTTTTGGATGGACAACGGCGTCGAGCAACTCGGTCGCTCCAACCAGAGCATCTACTCCTCCGTGCTCAAGGCGCTTATCGACGAGTTTGTCGCCGAGCATGTCGACCGCATCGACACCGACCGCATCGTGGTCGCCGGTCTTTCCAACGGCGGCTTTATGACCCTGCGCCTGTGCGCCGACTACCCCGATTTCTTCGCCGCGGGCCTTCCCTGCTGCGCCCCGTGGTACAACGCCACGGACAAGGACGTGGCCGCGCTCGCCAAGACGCCGCTGTGGTTTACGCACTCCAAGGGCGACGAGCTCGTGCACCCGCAACAGACCGTGCTGCCGCTGTTCGCGCGCCTGCGCGGTGCCGGCGCCAACGTGCATCTCACCTACTTTAGCCATGTCGAGGACCTGACCGGCGTGTATCGCGAGGCCGACGGCTCGGCCAAGAAGACGTTCAACCACGGCGTGTGGATCCACCAATTCAACGACCTGTGTTATCAAGACTTCGACGGGGGCAACGTACTCATCGACGGCGAGCCGGTGGGCTGCTGGGAGTGGTCGGCCAGGGTCGACCGCTAAGCCCTCCCATCGCGGGGACCGGGGTTTAGTCTTGCAAACGTCCTCGGGCATGCATGGGCTGGCGCTTTGCGCTTCGCGCTGCGCCTGCCCATGCCCCCTGCGGAATGTTTGCAAGACTAAACCCCGGTCCCCGCTGCGTTGACGTTGCCGTGACCCTGGCCGGCCGCTTCTAGCGGGCCGCCGGGTCGGTGGCGATGGGGGCATGGGTCCCGTCTTGCCTTGCGCGTAACTGGCTGAATTGATTTTGATTGGAGCTGTTCCTATGTCCCAGAAGTTGACTCGGGTGATTGTTACTACCGATATGGAAGTCGACGATATGAACTCGCTTGTTCATTTGGCTCTGTATCTCAACTTGCTTGATGTTCAGGCTGTGGTGTATACGGCTTCGCAGTATCACTTTCTTGGGGATGGGGTTCATACGCTCGGCGAGGTGAATTCGCATTGGCGGACCAAAGGGCGGCGCTCTTATGAGTGGGCTGTTGTGCCTCATGAACCCGATCCACTGGCAGGGGAGCTTCGTGAGTATCGTCCGTTTCCCGAGCATTGGATTGAGAGCCTCTGGAGCAATGAATATGCCCAGGCTTGGCCGCAGTTGCAAGCAAATGCGGCCGCTGCCGGTGAGCCGCCGTTTCCCACGCCCGCCCAGATGATCGAGCGCACCTTTGTGGGAAATGTTGCCTTTGAGGGTGATGTGACTGAGGAAACTGAGGGGTCTCGCGTAATTGCGCAGGCGATTCTGGATGATGATCCGCGTACGTTATGGTTGCTCAGCTGGGGTGGTATGAATACGATCGTTCGCGCCCTCATGAGTATTGCCGAGCGCTATCGCGCCACGCCCGAGTGGCCCGCCGTGCAGCAGCAGGTCTATCAGAAGGTGCGCGTGATGGGCGTTGCCGATGGCGTGGGACAGGACAACTCGTGGCTCGACCATGGGCGCGAGCTCTTTCCCGAGCTCATCTTTTGGCGTACGCCCTATATGTATGGCAACTATTTCGACGCCAAAACAGCTCAGCCCGATACGCTGCCGCTGTTTAAGGCTCCCTGGCCCGAGCAGAATCTCACGCAGGGCAACGGCCCCCTCATGGCACGCTATATGCTCTATGGCGATGGTAAGGTCTACGAAAACGAGCCTGAGCGCTTTCAGTTTGGCAAGCATGCCCGTCTGGATTGGGGCCTGGAAGGCATGCCCGCGATGCAGTTTGAGCGCGGCGATTTTATGGCCGAAGGCGACAGCATGACCTATATTCCGCTGCTGCCGTTTGGCCTGCGCGGTATCGACGACCGCGGCTTCGATACGCTGCTGGGACGCATGTTTTTTGATGGGCATCCCGATGCGAACGCGCCCGCCGGTTTTGCCTCCATCGGCACGCCCGCAGACGACAATCTCAATCCCTATCTGCGTGCCTATCAGGAAGACTTTGCCGCCCGCGCGCAATGGTGTGCCCATGATCCGGCCATCTGCTCGCATCCGGCGCATGTTGTCGAGGTCACTGCCGACCGCAGCGCCACAGCCGGCGAGCGCGTCAACCTTACAGCGACCATCGTCGACCCCGACGGCAAGGGCTTCGATGCACATTGGGATGTGGCCGTAGACCCATCGAGCTATGCAGACGTCCAGGATCTGTCGATGTGGCAAGAATGCACGGTAGACACCGCTTTCATCGTGCCCGCCGACGCGCGACCCGGCGACCGCCTTGTGCTCACCCTCACCGTCCAGACGCGCGCCGAGCGCCCCTGCACCCGCTACGCCCAAATCGCCGTAACCGTGGCATAGCAAGGGCGGCGCCCACATTCGGCAGCCGCCGCATTCGGCAAAGAGTGTCCCCAGGCGTCAAACGAGCGGGGATTTTTGGACACCCAAACAACGAGAGTGGACAATCTCCCACTTTGAGCCCACAAGCAGGCCAAAAATGGGAGATTATCCACTCTCGTTCTGCGAGCACTCATTGGGGACGTACTTAAATGAGTAGTTTCACTCATTTAAGTACGTCCCCAATGAGTAGGAAAAATGGGCCATGTGTCCCAGTTGTGGAGACTCGTTGAGCCGTCTGGGTATCGTGAAAGGCTGCGCACTCCCCCATCATCAAAAGTGACACACGCTACCAGTTGATGGGAGGCAGCCATGGGCTTCTTTGACAAGATGTTCGAGAAGAAAGAGTGCGCGATTTGCGGTACCGAGCTGGGACTTCTAGGTAAGACAAAAATCAATGAAGGCTACCTGTGCAAAGAGTGCGCCGGCAAGCTCTCCCCCTACTTTCACGGCTATCGCTCCAGCACCGCGGACGATATCCGCGAGCAGATCGCCTACCGCGAGGCCAATGCCGAGCGCTTGGCGTCGTTCAACCCCACGCGCACGCTTTCTGCCGGGCGCACCAACATCATGCTCGATGAGGACGCGGGCCTGCTGATCATCACCTCGCAGAGCCGCTGGCGCGACGCCAATCCCGACATCATCGAGTTCTCGCAGGTACTCGGCTGCGATATGGATATCGACGAGCATCGCACCGAAATCTATCGCGAGACCAAGGACGGCGAGCGCGAGAGCTACAATCCGCCGCGCTACGACCTGGATTACGACTTTAATCTGACCATTCACGTCAACACGCCGTACTTTACCGAGATCAACCTGCGCGTGAACGACTCCACCATCGATCAGCGCGGCTCCATCGAATACCGCGAGGCCAAGCGCCAGGCAACCGAGGTCCGCGACGCGCTGGTGCAGCTGCGCCAGGAGACGCGCGACAGCGTCGTGGCCGCCAAGGCCCCCAAGACCGCGGTGACCTGCCCCTTCTGCGGAGCCACCACCATTCCCGATGCCAGTGGGCGCTGCGAATACTGCGGCGGCGCCATCGGCGCATAGCCTCCGGCACGGAAAGGACCGATCATGGCCTTCGAGAGCGTCAACTATCAGTGCCCTGCCTGCGGTGGTCCCCTGCATTTTGCCAGCGCCGAGCAAAAGCTTGTCTGCGACTACTGTGACTCACGCTTTGAAGTCGAAGAAGTCGAGGCCCTCTATCGCGAGCGCCAGGACAAGGCAGATGCCAAAGCCGATGCCGCAGCCGCAGCTCCCAAACCTGCTGCCGACGATGCCGTGCAGGAGCTCGCCCAAAACGCCGGCTACATCTGCTCGTCGTGCGGCGCCGAGCTCGTGTCCGACGGCACCGTCGCCGTCACCACCTGCCCGTACTGCGGCAACTCCGCCGTGGCGCCCGGCCAGCTCTCTGGCGACTTCTCGCCCGACCTGGTGATTCCGTTTAAGCTCGGGCGCGACGACGTCACGGCCGCACTCAAGGAACACTACAAGGGCAAGATCTTGCTGCCCAAGAGCTTTGTCACCGGCAACCACATCGACGAGGTCCAAGGTGTCTACGTGCCGTTTTGGCTCTACGGCGCCCGCGTGGACGGCGAAGTGTACTTTGACGCGACCAACGAGACCGTGACCGAGGAATCCGACCGCACCGTCACGACCACCGACCACTACGATGCCTATCGCAAGGGCAATATCTCGTTTAAGCGCGTGCCCGTCGACGGATCGTCCAAGATGCCCGACGGCCACATGGACGCCATCGAGCCGTTTGACTACGACGCGCTGCGTCCGTTCTCGGTCGCATATATGCCCGGCTACATCGCCAACCGTTACGACGAGGACTGCGAGACCTGCAAGGCGCGCGCCGAGCGCCGTATGGAAGAAAGCACGATCTCGGCCCTGCGCGAGACTGTCGTCGACGAATACGACGATGCCACGGTCGAAAGCAAGCAGCTCGACTACACCTGGGAAGACAGCGACTACGCCCTGTTCCCCGTCTGGATGCTCTCCACCTCGTGGAACGGCAAGAGCTACCTGTTTGCCATGAACGGCCAGACCGGCCGCTTGGTCGGCGAGCTCCCCTGCTCCAAGCCCAAGCTCGCTATTGCCTCGGTGCTGTTCTTTGTGATCGGATTTATCCTCTCCCAGATTCTCTTTATGGGTGAGAACGCCTTCGATCCGGATTACCTCGCCTTTGATATCGAGGGCATCCTCATCAACATCGTCGCGCCGCTGATCATCGTGATTATCGGAGACGTGCTACTGGTAGGCCAGCTCAAGACGGCCAACGAGGCCACCCACGCCGGCGAGTACTGCGGCGAGCTCGACCTGACCGAGAAGCACGACACCTTCAACCACACCGAGACCACCGTTGTCATGAAAGACGACAAGGACGACTAAGCAATCCGACCAATACCACCCGGCCTTTGACGAGAAAGGAAGATCACCATGGGACTCTTGAAAGCTGGATTGGGTGCTGCCGGCGGCGTCATGGCCGACCAGTGGAAGGAATTTATCTATTGCGAATCGATGCCTGCTGACGTCTTGGCCTGCAAGGGCAGCAAACGCACCGGTGGCCGCAGCTCCAACACGCGCGGCGAGGACAACGTCATCTCCAACGGCTCGGTCATCGCCGTCAACGACGGCCAGGGCATGCTCGTGGTGCAAAACGGCAAGATCATCGAAGTCGCACTGGAGCCCGGTGAGTTCGTCTTCGATACCGGCAGCGAGCCGAGCGTCTTTAGCGGCAACCTGGGCGATTCCATCAAGGAGACCTTCGCCAATATCGGCAGCCGCTTTACCTTTGGCGGCGACGCGGGCAAGGACCAGCGCGTCTACTTCATCAACACCAAGGAGATCATCGGCAACAAGTACGGCACCGCCTCGCCCGTGCCCTTCCGCGTGGTCGATAACAACATTGGCCTGGACGTTGACATCTCCGTGCGCTGCGGCGGCGAGTACTCGTACCGCATCACCAACCCGCTGCTGTTCTACACCAACGTGTGCGGCAACGTGACCGATAGCTACACGCGCGACAAGATCGACAGCCAGCTTAAGTCCGAGCTGCTCACCGCCCTGCAGCCCGCCTTTGCCAAGATCTCGGAGATGGGCATTCGCTACAGCGCCATCCCCGGTCACACCACCGAGCTCGCCCGCGCGCTCAACGAGGTCCTCTCTGCCGACTGGCGCGACCTGCGTGGTGTCGAGATCGTGAGCTTTGGCGTCAACTCCATCGCAGCCTCGCAAGAAGACGAGCAGATGATCAAGGACCTGCAGAAAGCCGCCGTCATGCGCGATCCCACTATGGCGGCAGCCAACATTGCCAGCGCCCAGAGCGACGCAATGCGCGCGGCAGCCGCCAATCCCAACGGCGCGATGGCAGGCTTTATGGGCATGGGCATGGCAGGTGGCATGGGCGGCATGAACGCCAGCCAGCTGTTCGCCGCCGGCCAGGCACAGCAGCAGGCCGCCCCGCAGCCGGCTCCGGCACCCGCTCCCGCACCGGCTCCTGCCGCTGCCCCCGCGGCCGGCACATGGACCTGCAGCTGCGGCGCCACCAACACCGGCAAGTTCTGCTCCGAGTGTGGCAGTCCCGCACCCGCCCCGGCACCGGCCAAGTGGTTCTGCCCCAACTGCGGCAGCGAAAACGGCGGCAAGTTCTGCAGCAACTGCGGAACGCCCAGGCCCTAGCCCCTCTATCTGGTAATTGGCGGGGGATCCGCCACCCCCGCATTTGCTTCTATGGGTTTTTATACAAGAAGGAGGACACCATGAAGACAACGTTCAAAAAGTCCGTACTCGCATTTTTGACATGCGTCCTGGCGCTCGCCTTTGCCCTCACGGGCTGCAGCGGCGGCAAAGACCCCAAGGCCAACTTTGTCGGCAGCTGGAAGCTCTCGGGTGGAACCACGGAGGGCGAAGAGCTGACCGATGAGTATATGGATATGTTCGAGGAATGGGGCATCAGCTGCATCTTGGTCCTGGACGAAGACGGCACGGGCAGCCTCGATTTGTTCTCCGAAGTTTCCGACCTAAAGTGGGAGGCCAAGGACGCTACCACCGCGAGTATCACCGTCGACAAGGAGACGACCGACGTGAAGCTCGAGGACGGCAAGCTTGTCCTTGAGGACGGCGAGGACAAGCTCATCTTTAGCAAGTCCGATAAGGACCTATCCGGTACCGTGAAGAAGGATCGCGAGGCCGCCGAGAAGGAAGAGGAAGTCGAGGAGGCCGTCGAAGACGGCGATGTCCAGAGCGTCGAAATCTCCCCCGCCGTCACCGTCGCCGATGACGATCTGTGCACCATCACCATCACCGAGAAGTTCAAGGACGAGTGGGACGACATCGGCTTTGTCGTCAACATCACCAACAAGAGCGACAAGGACCTGACCTTCTACGCTCCCACCGGCAAGACAAACGTCAACGGCACCATGAAGGAAGCCTGGTTCTCGGCCCACCTGATGCCCGACACCAACGCCACCGAAGAGTTCACCTTCTCGAAGGGCACGCTTGACAGCTTCGACAGCCTGGTCAACACGACCATCGGCATCGACGCCTACCTGACCGATTCCTACGAGGACGTCGCCTCCTACAGCGCAACCATCGCGTAGCGGTAGACCACGACAGCCGCGGATTGGCGGACACATCCGCGCACACCAGACGGGGCCGCAGGAGTTGATCCTGCGGCCCCGTCGCTTTTATGCCGACAGCACTGCCCATACAAGCAGGCCGCCCGCCGTTTTTAGATGCGAAACGGTGGGCGGCCTATCTTTGCGGCGCCGGAACACGGGTGAGCGCGTCGATTACGGGCGCTCCATGTTGGGAACGATGCTGCCCTCGGTCACCGCGCGCACAGCCAGGCGCATGATGTTGTCGTAGCCGGTCTTGTTGAGAATCTCCGAGATGCGGCGTTTGATGGTGCCCTCGCTCATAAACAGCTCGGCCGCAATCTCGCGGCGGCTTTTACCCTCGCAGGCAAGGCGCAAGATCGACAGCTCGACATCGTCGAGGGCCGCCGTGCCGGAGAAGATGCTCTCGGGCGGCTTGGGAAACGTGCAGTAACCCGCCAGCGTGGAGCGCATCACGGCGAATAGCTCGTCGATACCGACGTTCTTGTACACAAAGCTGTCGACGCCCGCCTCGCGCGCCTGGTCCACAAAGGTGATCTCGGGCATACCCGTCATGATGATGATGCGACACTCGGGCAGTTGTTCTTTGATGCGCGCCGCCGCCACGATGCCGTTGGAATCGTGCTCGGTGCACACATCCATCAGTATCATGTCCGGACGCTCCTTGAGCACAACGTCCAAGGCATCCGAGGCGTCGGCGATCGCGGCGATAACGGTCATGTCGGGCTGGTCGCCCACGGAACGCGCCAGGCTCTCGCGCAAGATAGCCTGGTCTTCGACGATTAACACGCGGATCATGAGCTTCTCCTTTGGACCGTGGCGTTGGAGGCGAGCGGGATGGACACCGCAAGCGTAAAGGGCGGGGCGGCGTGGACTTCCAGGCTGCCGCCCAGATTCTGTGCGACATGCCTCATACCAGGGATACCCGTTCCCTCGCGATACGATACGGGTGCAGGCGCGCCGTCGTTAGAAACGGTCATCCGCGCAACAGCGCCGTCTTCCGACATCTCCTGCCACAAGCGCACATGGACCCGATGCGCCTGCGCATGCTTGGTGGCATTGGTCGAGGCTTCGCGGATAATCTGCAGAAAGGCTGCCGCGACACGCACGTCCTCGGGCAGCGCGCCCTCAACATCGATCTGCACACTCACCAGGCCAAAAGCATGGACGATATCGCCCAGTTGCTCTGTCGGTTCGGCGTCGCCCCCGCTGCGCAGATCGGCGGCGATCGAGCGCAACAACGGGTCGATCTGCTCGAGCGACTCGTCGTCCAAGCGCCCCTCCTCCAAATAGCGATGAAGGATTGACAGGCGCTGGCCGATCACATCGTGAACGCGGGCACGCATGCGCAGATAGGCCGCGTTGTCGGCAACTTTTTTGACTTCTTCGATCTGGGCCTGGAGCTCTTGGCCCGCAAGCTCAAGCAGGTGGTTGGCTTGCGCCAGACGGTCATGCGCGTGCGCATACTCTGTCACATCCAGGCCGATAATGCGCTCGAACGAACGGCCCGAAACCATAACGTCATCGTGCACAAACAAGCGAATCTCGGCGGGAGAAACCTCAACCACAACGCGCGCCTCACCAAAGCGGTCCAGATTAATGCGCACGCGGTTCCTGCTGCTTTCGGGCATTTGCATACTGAGTTTGCGCAGGTCGTTCCATGTACCGCTCATATCGCCTAGGTCGGTGGGCATATGAAGCTCCACCAGGTTTTTTCGCATGCAGCGGTTCATGAGCAGCGGACGGCCCCTCGGGTCCAGATACAGGATGCCCACGGGAATCACGTTGATGGTTTCAATCGTCGAGAACGCAGTGATATCTTCCTGGCGGTTACGGACGTCCATCAAGAGCGCCGCGATGGAGCGGAACAGGAAGAACGCTCCCTCTGCGATAAGGACAACGGCCCACGCCGAGCCCATGGCAAAAACCACCGGCGGTGTCACGGCGGCAATGAGTAGCAGCTCGGCCAGCATGACGGGGCGACGATAGTGCACCATAAGCACCACGCCCTAGGCAAAGATCGCGGCATCGAGCCACAGCACTCCGCCCATTGCCCTGGCGCAAACATTGAGCGGCGCCACCAGATACGAGCCAGACGACGCGAATAAGATGAGCGCCGAAATCATCAGGTGAAGCACAAGGCTCGCCTCGTAGGCGCAAATCACCTTACGGTTATAGGACGAGCGGCGCGATGCGATGAGCGGGACGTGGATCGTCTGCAGACACGCAGCCAGGGCAAAGACAACATCGAGCGCAACGATTTGGGGAAGGATGAACGAAATCTGCATCGTCACTCACCCGCCCTCGGCATCAAGACGATCATGCGCAGCTGGCCGGGCTCGCCCTCAAGGCGGTATGCCACGTTGCGCCCTTGCAGAGCGCTTTCGAGCTCTTGCGCAGCGGGCGTCTGCGAAAGATCTTCATCATCGTTGGAAAAAAGCGTGGCGCGCAGCTCGACACTGCACCGGTCATGGTCGCCCAAGTGATACATAAGCGCTGGATGGTCGGTGGTGTAGGCAAAAAACGCAAAGTCATACACGCAGTCGTACAGGGCACTTACCGTACCGGCGTGCATCGGGCGCCGTATGGCGATAATCGAAGCGCAATCGACATCGATGGTGCGCAGGTCGCTTGCGAGCTCATTGGCAATGAGCTGAATGCGGTCGCGATCAAAACCGCTCTTCCCGTGTTGTGCCAACGTGAGCGACCCTTTGCGCTTGCAATAGGCAACGAGCATCTTGGCGCGCTGCAGCATGCGGTAACGCTCGCGCGAAGACGCCTCGTCGGTCAACGGTGGCAGCGAGCTCAGCAGGTCGTACATCTCATCGAACGCACGGGCAAGCGCCTGGTCCACGTCTTGGACCAGCAAGGTCTCGGCCTCTTGATCTGCCAGATGCGTCTTAAGATCGTAATCGGCCGTGAGCAGCTCATTTTGGCGCTGCAGCTCCATACGACGATGTGCCAGTTCACGGTTAAGCTCGTTAAGTTCCGACACGTCTTGGGCAAGCAGGGCCGATCCGCCCAGCAGCGGAAAGGCACGGTACATCACATCGGGATCGGACACCACGGCAAAGGCATGGGCATGCCCGTGTTCCTGGGCCCGAAGCTCTTCGCACACGCCCGCCGGCATTGGCTTCGACACCGGTGTGGCATAGACTTCCTGCAGGTCGCGCGTTAGAACTTTGAGGTCGAGCGGCAAGGTGTCGAAGATGCCGGCGATGTCGTGATATGACGGAATGACACCGCAATCGAGACAGATTTCCATCGCCACCACGCACAAGACGCAATAGACGAGCGAGAAGTTGAGCCTCCATGCCCAGGGCACACGCAGAGCATACGAGATGGCAAAGAACGCAGCACCCAACAAAACAAGCGCCGCCGTGCCCGAAAAGCGCTGAATGCGAAAGGACGAGGACCGACCCACCAGGATAAAAAAGGCCGCGAAGTTAAAGGCCGTCCACACCAAGACAGCGAAATAGCCCCAGCCGTACGTATAATCGTTGCTCCAGGTGTCGCTTGCACGGTCAAAGTGGAATACCTGCCGGTGGAAATCGTTGGTGAGCACAAAACCGATAAGTAGGATGGCCACGACCCACAGGATGCTGCGATAGCGACGTCCCATACGGTGCTGTTCCACGCCCGCGAGGCGCAGGCCGCACAGCTGGTAGAGCAGCGGAATGAGCGTCATGGGCACGTAGTACAGGTACCACAGGATCGTGGCGTAAACCGGTGTGAACGACTTGTATTTGAGGATGACCTCAATCATCCAGAGGGCGCAGATGGTGGCGACGGCAACAAGGCGGCGGCGCAACACATAGTCCAAACAGCGCAGATAGACCGATACACCCCAGATCGAAAATATAATTGCGGCGACAAGCAACGGGAGAGAGCTCGAGTGGACGAGCGCATCCACGACCTCTTTGGACACCTCGCTATAGGCGGGCACGGCGTTGGAAAGCTTGGGGTCGGAGGCAAACAGCGCCGGCAAGACCGCCAAAAGCATGAGGAACAGCGCGGTGATGGCGCCGGCGATAGCAAAGACGCGGTGACGGTACACCTGATGTGTTATGCCAACAAGGAATCGCGGCATAGCGAAGAGCCTGCCGCCCCTGGGATCCGCTACGGGCGCGGATCGGACGGCCGCGTGGCCGATATGTCGTGCGCGGGTACCCATAGTGCTTTTAGTGTACCGACAGGCAGGCCCAAAAAGCGGGCCACATGTCCCAAAATCCGCCGACGGCGAGGGACGTCGCCAGCGACTAGTCGTTTAAGAACGTCCCCAATGACTAAGACAAAACGAGCGAGGATTTTTGGACGCCCAAATGGCGAGAGTGGATAATCTCCCACTTTGAGCCCACAAACAGGCTAAAAACGGGAGATTATCCACTCTCATTCTGCGGGTACTCATTTAAGTACGTCCCCAATGAGTGCTTTCACTTCTTAACAAAACGCCCGGCGGGCATTAACTGCTCGCCGGGCGTTTTGGTTAGGAAACTCTGAAGTTGAGTGTCTCGGCTTCCTTAGGACAGATCCTCTCCATTCGTTTCAATGACATGCTTGTACCAGTCAAAGCTCTTCTTTTTGGAACGCTTGAGGGTGCCGTTGCCCGCATCATCGCGGTCGACATAGATAAAGCCGTAGCGCTTGGACATCTCGCCCGTGCCGGCAGACACCAGGTCGATCGGACCCCAGGTAGTGTAGCCCAGCAGGTCAACGCCGTCCTCGGTCACCGCATCGCGCATCGCGACGATATGCTGGCGCAGGTAGTCGATACGGTAGTCGTCGTTGATGGAGCCGTCCTCCTCGACAACGTCCTTGGCGCCCAGACCGTTCTCGACCACAAACAGCGGCTTCTGATAACGGTCGTACAGGTCGTTGAGGGTGATGCGGAAGCCCAGCGGATCGATGGCCCAGCCCCACTGGCTCTCCTGCAGGTAGGGGTTCTTGGCGCCGGCGAAGGCGTTGCCCTGGGTGCGCTCGACATCGGGGTTATCGGCACCGGCGGAGCAACGGGTGCTGTAATAGCTAAAGCTGATGAAGTCGACGGTGTTGGCGGCCAGGATCTCGCGGTCCTCATCCGTCATGCCCACATCGATGCCCAGACGCTCGAGCTTCTTGACGGCATAGGCCGGGTAGTAGCCGCGGCTCTGAACGTCGACGAAGAAATAGTTGCTCTGGTTGTCAATCTGCGCCTGGCGCACATCGCCCGGACGGCAGCTGTAGGGGTAATAGCTACCTGCGGCAAGCATGCAACCGATCTTGACCTCAGGGTCGATCTCGTGAGCGATCTTGGTTGCCCAAGCGCTGGCGACGAGCTCGTTGTGGGCGGCCAGGTACTCGACGGCCTCCTTGTTCTCGCCCTCCTCAAAGACCAGACCGGCACCCATAAACGGCAGGTGCAGGATCATATTGATCTCGTTGAAGGTAAGCCAGTACTTTACCAGGCCCTTGTAGCGGGTGAAGATCGTGGTCGCGAGGTTCTTGTAGAAGTCGATGAGCTTGCGGTTGCGCCAGCCGCCGTACTCCTTGATGAGGTGAATCGGGCAGTCGAAGTGCGTGATGGTCACGAGCGGCTCAATGCCGTGCGCCTGACACTCGCGGAACACGTCCTCGTAGAAGGCCAGGCCGGCCTCGTTGGGCTCAGTCTCGTCGCCGTTGGGGAAGATGCGGGTCCAGGCCAGGCTCATGCGGAAGGTCTTAAAGCCCATCTCGGCAAAGAGGGCGATGTCCTCCTTGTAGTGGTGATAGAAATCGATGCCGGTCTGCGCGGGGTAGTAATAGCCGTCCTCGAAGTCGAGCATCTTGCGCTGGCCGGAGACCACCGCATAGCGCTCAGGGCCGTGCGGCGCCACGTCCACGTTGGCCAGGCCGCGGCCATCCACGTCGTAAGCGCCCTCGCACTGGTTGGCAGCCGTTGCGCCGCCCCACAGGAAGTCTTTACGGAAAGCCATGCATCGATCCTTTCACACGCTGTTTGTCGTGGTTTCAGTATCCCCGTAAGCAGCGCGCTACTCAACGGCAACGACGCAGGTCGACACTTCTTTTCGCACACGGCGGCCCGGCAGCCGCCCCTGCCTGACACTTTCTGATACCGCCGCCCCAAACCACCACAAAGGGGACAGGCACCTTTGTGGTGGTTTGGGCCCGGTTTGTCTCGATCTGTAACAGGTAGGCCGCCAAAACCGGGCCTGGTGTTACAGATCGAGATCTTTCGGGCACCCTCTACGATTTATCTCAATCTGTAACAGGTAGAGGCGATTTAACCCGCTAGATGTTACAGATCGAGACAAACAGGAAGCCCCTAGTCGCAGGTGATGTCGAGGTTCTTGCCGACGAGGCCCACGTAGCCGCCTTCGGCTGCCTTGGGGCTGTCGGCGTGGCAGAGGACCCACTTGTCGGCCTTCCAGTAGCAGTAGCTGTCACCGGCGGCAGGCATGTCGGCTGCAGCCTCGGGGCGCGGGCCATTGGTGCCCGCCGGCAGCGCCACCATCACCTGGAAGCCGCCGTCGTCGACCATGCAGGGCGTGTAGTGGAGCGTGGTGTTGAAGACCTCAACGACCTTGCCCGCCGGTACGCGGAACGCCTTGACGCACGCGGTGTCGAGCTTGCCGTCCTCGATCTCCCAGCGATGCGCCACGAGCAGGATAAAGTCGCGGGCGCCCAGGTTAAACTCGCTGGCGCGGTGATACTCCAGGCAGTTGAGGCGTGTGTTGTGCCCGTTGCACCAGCCGAGCTGGAAGGAGCGGCCGCCGTACATGAGAAAGCCCAGCTTATCGGCATCCTTGACGCCCTCGAGCTCCGGCGCGCTTGCTACGTACTTGCTGCCCTCGGGGATGGGCGTAGCCGCGAGCGCCTCGATGAGCGGAGCGGTCAGGTTGGACGGAACGTCGTTCCACACGCAGCCATAAGATTTGAACTCGTGATCTGATACAGAGTAGATATGCATGTTCGCTCCTGTTCGTTTATGTGACAGTACGAACATTCTAGAACATCATTCATCCACGACCACGATCAATACCGAAAACATTGCATGACGAAATCACCCGCTCAAAAAGCGACATGCAGTTTCCTAGTCGAGATAATCTTTAAGAAACTCAATAACGCTCATACACCAGTAGTCGGTCTCCGGCGCATGGGGCTTCATCAATGCGTGCCCCCCTTCTGAATACATGACTCCCTCATGGTGTACTCCAGCTGCATCCAGAGCATCGACCATCTTTTCATAATTGTCGGGCGATACAATATCATCGTCAGCGCATTGCCAAAGATATGTCGGAGGATACTGCTCCCACACATGCTGATTAATACAGAAATCATCGAGCGAGTCGCGACCAGCCCCGCCGCACACCGAATCAAGAAATCTATTGTCTGATGCGTTCTCAAAGCCATGAAGATCAATCGGTGCATAACACAGGGCCAAGGCTTTTGGCGCCTCGCATCCGTAGGACGCAAATCCCTTGTTGTCCGTCCCCCACTCGGCAGTTAAATGCGCACCAGCAGAAAAGCCGATAACTGCATAACTTTTTGCGACATTAAATTTCGCTGAATTCTCGAAGACAAAACGGACAGCTCGATTTAAATCGTCGATTGGACGCGGCATCAAAGGCTCGACCCTCACCCTGTATGACAGCACGAACACGTTATAGCCCGCATCGTTGAGCTCGGGGGCAACGGGAAAGCCTTCCATTTGATGACAAACGCTCTGATAACCTCCGCCCGAAACCGCAATGATAAAGGGAGCCCCGGGTCTCCCGGGAAAGAAGAACAGTTTCGTGTTGCGTCGAGTCGGATCACGGATGCAGTCGGCTTCATCCCATATATCGTAGGCAACTTGCCTCCCGTCATCCACGAGCTCGACAATCCGATTCAATCCACGCAAAACGCGAGTAGTTTCATATGGATTAGCATCAGAATTCATATGAGACACGATGGGTTTATTCCACATGCGCTCCCAAGTTGAAGGCCGGCAAAGCATAAGGTGCTCGCCAAAGCCAGCGAACTCAGGAAGGAGCGCGATTTCGCCAAACGTCATATCGGCTGTAATTGTCATAGCTAGTCACTCCAAAAATGAGGGTGGGCTCGCGTGAATCAACGGCAAGCCCACCACATGCAATCTGCCGCGGGGTTTTCGGCAGCTTACATCCCAAATAATTGTCTACTCCACTACTGCCTCTTCATCAGGGCGATACAGGATGTAAACGAGAACGAAGTTAAGAATTAAACCGACGACATTGCAAAGAATTGCGCCGATGAGGCTGCTCATATCACCAGAAGGATCCATATAACCGGGGAAGCTAAAAATGCCGCTCGACGTCATAACGAACGTACAGGTGTTGAAAATCGCCGGGATAACAGCACTGATTGCTCCGGCGACCATGGAAGCGATAATGATCTTCTTGTGCTCCAAGATGATGCCGTACAGCGCCGGTTCCGTAATCCCGAAAAAGCCCGTAATGGCACAGCTGAACCCAAGACTCTTTTCACTCGGGTCCTTCGAGCGGAGGGCAAACGCCAAACAAGCGCCGACAACACCCATGCTGCAGCAGAGAAGTCCAAGGATAGGATCGGAGCCGACGGTCATAATATTGTTGATGGAAAGCACGATCAGGGCCCAATGGAGTCCAAGGGGGATCATAACGAGACCGAATATCGGCCCGAGAATAACGCCGCAAAGGACGGGGCTGAACTGATAGACCGCCAGCACTGCAGTCGCAAGCAAAGAGCTCGCCTGCTGAATAACGGGGCCGATCACAAGGAGCGAGACGGGGGCGGCAACAGCAACCGTCAGGAACGGGACGAGCGCAAATGCCACAACATCGGGAAGAACCGCCCGCAGCCACTTATTAAGAACGGATGCGAACCAAGCCGCCACGATAGCAGGAAACACCGTGGAGGAATAGCTCACCATTGTGAACTTCATGCCGAGCAAATCCAGCGCATCGCCCGCTCCGGCCGCAGCAACGAAAGTCGGATAAATCAGGATTGCACCGAGTACCGCACCGATATATCGATCGGTTCCAAAGAACTGAGCAGCAGATGATCCGACAAGAACGGGCAGAAAATACATGCAGGCATTTCCCATGCCGTACAGCAGAGTGTATATTCCGCTCTCGGCGGAAACAGCACCCGCCGTCGTCAGAATACTAAGGACGGCGTTTATCATTCCGCATGCGATCAAGGCAGGAAGAACGGGCATCATGATGCCGCTGATGAGCTTCATTAGCTTTCCCAGAAAGCCCTTAGTCTCTCCTTCGCTTGCCTCGGAATCTCCGGCATCAATCCCGGTTTCCTTGGCAACGACTTCATAGACCTTATCGACCTTAGGTCCCACAATCACCTGATATTGCCCCGCGGAATGGCGAATGTCGATCACGCCATCAATCGCCTTGACTTTTGCATCGTCTACGATGCTTTCGTCCTTAAGGTTGAACCTTAAACGAGTCATGCAGTGAGCTACAAATGTAACGTTGTCTGCGCCGCCCACCATCTCGAGAATCTCGGCAGCGAGCTTGGTTGTATCTGCCATAAATACCATTTCTCCCATGTTGAGTTTTATATGTAACCATCAGCAAAGCGCGCGCCTTTGCCAACTAATTACCTTGTTTTCGATGCAATTCGATTGATGTGCATCATGAGGTAGAGTCTTTCTTCGTCTATAAGTTCCCGCCCCGTCAGTCGGCTGAGAACAGAAGCAATATCATCGGCGCACATTGATGCCACCGGATATTCGTCTTTGAGCGAGAGGTACATCTTGCGGTTGTCGCTCACGATGCTTTCGCCAGAGTTCAACCTATTGAATAAGTACTGAAGATGGGTTGCGAACCTTGCGTAATCGAAACCTTCCCGATCAACTTGAATGCCAAGCCGATTTTCAACAGCAACGGTTGACTCCTCCAGAACACGATCGTAGATATCCGCGCTAAACTCTTTAACTACTTCGCATGAGTCCGAATCGGCCATGTTATTGATAAACGCCATGGCAATTCCAACTGCCTCATGAGCTGGAAGCCTAACGTTAAGACGTTTCCTGATTATCTTAAGTGCATACTCGCCGATTCTAAATTCGACGGGTTATTGTTGGCGGACATCAAACGATAAAGGCATGCGGACAACGATATTTTGCTCTTTGCGCTTAACCGCATACGCGATATGGTCCGCAAGGATAAACGGCAAATTAGGGCTCACCTCATAAGACAGCAAACCTGTCGACATATCAATAACATCCGAGGTAAGCTCGAGAAGCTCGTCGGGGACCTCGTCAACGAGAGCGATGTAGCGAGAGCTAACGTTATAAAACGTTCGTTGAATCTCCGAAAGAGGGACCTCGTCTCCGACATTCTTAAACCCCAGACCACGGCCGAATGCAACCAACTGTCTGCCATTTCCATCGACGCAGAGGACAGCGCTGGTATTAATTCGTTTAACAATTTCCATGTGTCCCCCCCTAAACAGAACAAGGCTCCCGAAGCAGAATCCGACAATCAATGTCGACAGATGCTGCTTCAGGAGCCTTGCCTGAATATCACTCTGAGGACTAGTTTAAGCGAGCTAGTGCTAATGACCTCGAATAAACACTTCTAAACAGTTAAACGGTCGATATCTCCGTGTGAACGGTTTGGAGGCAGAGGGCGGCCCTATGTCTGCTGATAGTGCAGGTGCTTCTCGTCGATATCGGCCAGGTCACGGTCGAGATAGCGGCGCGCGAGCCAGTTTGCCATGGGGAGGTTCTGGTCCAGGTAGTTGCCGCACTCCTCGGGAGCGGCGCCGGGGACATCACCCTCAAAGCCAGCGACGAACTCGAACAGCTCGCGTACGAGCGGCAAGATCTCCTCGCTCGTCAGCTCGCCAAAGACAACCAGGTAAAAGCCCGTGCGGCAGCCCATGGGGCCAAAGTAGACGATACGGCTCGACCACTCGGCATGATTGCGGAGGAACGTGGCACCCAGATGCTCGATGGTGTGGCACTCCGCCGTGTTCATGACCGGCTCCTTGTTAGGCGTGGTCAGGCGCAGATCAAAGGTGGTGACGGCAGCGCCGGTCGCCGGATCGCGGTCGATGCGGCTCACATACACGCCGGGCTCGAGCAGCAGATGGTCAACGGAAAAACTCGCGATGCGCTCCATGGCAGATCCTCTCGATAGTCAATTTAGGACGGGGCTCTTTTAGCTGGTTGGAATGGTCGCACCAATCATACCAGTCAAAAAAGCCCCGTCCCAAATGAGCTGCCAAGGACGGGGATCAATGAGTTTTTAATCCCCGTCCCAGAAAAATCCTTGGGCGCCGCGCAGCCGCCTAGGCAGTGTAGGCGATAGTCGCGTCGACAGCATGGCGCCAGCCGGCGATCTTTTTGGCTCGCTCGTCGGCAGACATGGCAGGCTCCACGATGCCGCGGGCGCCGTAGACGTCAACGACGTCGCGCGTGTACATGCCCAGCGCAATGCCGCAGGCCCAGGCCGCGCCCAGACCGCTCATCTCGTCGTTGCTCGCAATGCGGATGGGCGAGCCGACCAAGTCGCTCTCAAACTGCATCAGGTACGCATCGCGCGTGGGACCGCCATCAACACGAAGCTCGGAAAGCGCCGCGCCCGAATCCTCGACCATCGCATCGATCACGTCGAAAATCTGGTAGGCGATCGACTCATCGGCAGCCTTCACGAACTCCGCACGGCCCGTGGTGCGCGTCATGCCAAAGACGCAGCCCTCGGCATCGCTCGCCCAGTGCGGCGCGCCCAGGCCAGTGAACGCCGGCACAAAGTAGACGCGGCTCGCCGGATTGGCGGCGTAGCACAGGTCGGTGACTTCCTCGGGATTGTTGATGAGCTCCAGATCGTCGCGCAGCCACGTCTTGACGGCGCCGGCGTAGCTCACGTTGCCCTCGAGCACGTACTCGGTCACGCCGTCCATGCGCCATGCGAGCGAGCTCGAAAGCCCGTGCGAGCTGGCGACGAACTCGTCGCCGACGTTCATCATGACCGAGCTGCCGGTGCCATAGGTCGCCTTGGCCATGCCGCGGCTATGGCAGCCCTGCGCAAACAAGGCGGCATGGCTGTCGCCGAGCACGCCGTGAATGGGCACGGGTGCCGGCAAAAAGCCGCCCAGGTCCGTCATGCCAAACAGGCCATCGGAATCGGTCACCTGTGGCAGGCAGGCCACGTCAACGCCAAAGGCCTCGCACACCGGCTCGCTCCAGCAGCCACGGCGCAGGTCAAAGAGTTGCGTGCGGCTGGCGTTGGACCAGTCGCAGCGGAACTCCGCGCCGCCCGTGAGCGTCCAGACCACCCAGGCATCGATGGTGCCCAGGCACAGCTCGCCCGCTGCAGCGGCCTCGGCAGCCGCGGGAACGTTCGCGAGGATCCAGGCCATCTTGCCCGCCGGGTAGTAGGGCGAGAGCACTAGACCCGTCGTGTCGCGCACCAGCTCGGCCACGCCCTCGCGCGCGGCCAGCTCGTCGCACAGCTCGCGGGCGCGGGCGCACTGCCACACCACGGCGTCGCACAGCGGCTCGCCCGTCGTGCGGTTCCAGGCAACGGTGGTCTCGCGCTGGTTGGAGATGCCGATGCCGGCGACGTCGGCAGGGTCGACCCCGGTCTCCTCCACCACGGCGCGCGCCACGGCCAGCACGTTGGCGGCGATCTCGGCTGGATCATGGCTCACCCAGCCAGCCTCGTTGACAATCTGGCGATGCGGGCGATCGGCACGATGAATCAAATGGCCGCCCTCGTCCACCAGCAGCGCCTTGGTGCCCTGCGTGGATTGATCGATTCCGATGATGTATTTGCTCATGTACTCTCCTGTCTCCCCCGTCGATTCAAAACTAAAACCCGACGGACAAGGAGCGAGTGGCCGACCGGCTCATGAGAGCGCAGCCGGCCTGCTCAGAATTCAACCTAAAAGGATTGGTGCAAACCTGTCCCCGATGCACCAATTACTCTGCGGGAAGGACCTCGGCGACCGTCTTGGCGATTCCCTCGCCCGTCAGGCCGTAGTGCGCGAAGACCTCGGGGCTCGTGCCGGTGATGACCGGCGCATCGGGCAGGGAGAGGCACTTGACCGGACGCGGGCAGTGCTCACCCACGACCTGCGCGACCATGGAACCCAGGCCGCCGAAGGGACTGTGCTCCTCGACGGTCACGACGGCGCGCGTGGCACCGGCGGCCTCGATCACGGCCTCGGCATCGAGCGGTTTGACGCAGTACATATCGAGCACCGTCGCCGAGATGCCCTGCTCGGCCAGCAGATCGGCGGCGTCCACGGCGTGGCGGACCATCTCACCGGTAGCGACGATCGTCACATCGGTGCCGCGGCGCACCCAGGTGGCGCGATCCATCTGGAACGGGCACTCGTCCTCAGTGTACACGTCCTCCACCGGGTTGCGGCCCACGCGGATGTAGGCCGGCTTGTTGTCGGCGACCAGGGCACGCACGAGCTCGGCGGTCTGGAAGCGATCGCTCGGCAGATACACGCGCATGTTGGGAATCGCGCTCATGGCGGCGATATCCTGCGCGGAGTGATGGCTCATGCCTAAGGCGCCGTAGGACACGCCGCCCGAGATGCCGATGAGCTTGACGTTGGTGTTGGAGTACGAAACGTCGACCTTGCACTGCTCATACGAGCGCGTGGTCACAAAGGACGCCGGCGAGGCGGCCCAGGCCTTCTTGCCGCACGAGGCCATGCCGGCGGCGATGCTCACCAGGTCCTGCTCGGCAATGCCGACCTCAACGGACTGCTGGGGATACTGGTCAAAGAACGGCGTGAGCGATGCAGAGCCGCGGGAGTCGGAGCACAGGACGACGATGTCTTTATCGGTTGCGGCGGCCTCGAGCAGCGTGTCGCAGATAGCCTTGCGGTTGGCGATCTTGTTAGCCATTGATGGCCTCCTTATGGGCAGCGAAATCGGCGATGATCTGGGCATATTCCTCATCGTTGGGCAGGTGATGATGCCAGGCGGCCTTGTCCTCCATAACCGGCGAGCCGTAGCCCTTCACTGTGTTGAGGATGATGACCGTGGGCTTACCCTTGGTCTCGGCGGCCAGCGTCAGCGCGGCGTCGATGGCCTGGACGTCGTTGCCCGGAATGGACAGCACGTTCCAACCGAAGGCGGCCCAGCGCTCCTCCTGCGAATCCTGCTTCATGACGTCCTCGGTGCTGCCGCTGATCTGCAGGCGGTTGCGGTCCACGAGCGCGCACAGGTTATCGAGCTGGTAGTTGCCGCCGCTCATGGCGCCCTCCCAGACCGAGCCCTCGGCAAGCTCGCCGTCGCCCATGATGGTGTAGACGCGGTAGTCGCGGCCATCCATCTTGCCGGCAAGCGCCATCCCGACGGCCACGGGCAGGCCATGACCCAGCGAGCCCGAGTTCATCTCGATGCCCTTGAGCTTGTTGTTGGGGTGGCCGATGTAGGGGCTGCCGAACTTAGAGAAGCGGGCCTTGACGTCGTCGAGGTCCAGATAGCCCTCGTGGCAGAGCACCGCGTAGTAGGCCTCCATGGCGTGGCCCTTGGAGAGTACGAAGCGATCGCGGTTGGGATCGTCGACGGTCTCGGGAGAAATGTTGAGGTGGTTGGCATAGAGGGTCATCAGCGCATCGATGACCGACATGTCGCCGCCGATGTGCCCGCCAGCGCCAGCCATGATGATATCGACGCAATCGCGGCGAAGGTCCCAACGCAGGGATTCAAGCTCTTCGATAGTTGCCATTTCTACTCTCCTCGCAGGTAAGCTTTGACGTCTTCTTCGATGGGGTCGTACAGGTCGGGGACAATGCCGATGTACTTGCACGCCTCGTAGAGCACCGGCACCACGTTGGCGTGAATGGCGACGCAGTGGTGGATGTAGGGACCCTCGACGATCTTGGCCTCGAGGCGCTTGAGGTTGTCGACCTCGACCCACAGGTAGGTGCCCATACCGGCCGGGCCGTCGATGCCGCGGGCGTTGCCCAGCAGCAGCGAGTACTCGCCGTTGTCGCCGTCAAAGCGGGCAAGGGTGAGGTCGCCGTGCTTGGCCTCGGCCGTCAGCGCGCCGGGATGATCGAACGCCAGCGGATAGGTGAGCTTGGGCTTGACGGCCGCGCAGCTGCAGGGCCAGGGGCCGCAGTGCTGCAGCAGCTCGCCGTTCTCGTTATCGGGATGGCGCACGGTCCAGTCGGCGAACATGCCGCGGTGACGGCCCAGGTCGGCGGCCTCGACCATCAGCGCGGTGATGGCACCGTGAATATCGGTCTCGCATACGATAGGGATGCCCATCTCGTTGAGGATTGCGTTGGCGGCGCAGGGCATAATGCCCAACTCGTCCTGCAGGGCGTTCCAGCACTGGATGGCGCCGGCGTTGCAGCCGTACTTCTCGACCAGGCGCTTCATGGCAATGGCGAGTCCTGCGACCGCAGGAACCTTGTCCTCGGGGATGCAGATCTCAAAGCTGTCACCAATGTGGGCGAGCATGGCTGCCATGGCCTGCTCGTCAGCCTGGGCGTCGCGCACGGCCTGGACAAGCTCGGTCATGGGGATGGGCGAAAGCTGGATGTTGAACTTCTCAAGCAGCTCGCCCTCGTTGCACATGGTCGACCAGAAATCGAACGGACGGGTGGCCATCTGCAGGATGCGGGTGTGCTCGAAGGTCTTGACCACGTTGCACACGGCCAAAAAGTCCCAGACGCCGCGCTCGAACTCGGGATCGGTCAGACGGCAGTTGGTCATGTAGGTGAAGGGAACCTGGAAGCGGCGCAGGACCTTGCCGGTGGCGAACAGGCCGCACTGGCTATCGCGCAGACGGGTGCCGTCGGGCTCGGGGCGCTCGTCGCGCGGGCCCCACAGCAGCACGGGCAAGCCGAGCTCGCGGGCAAGGCGGGCGCAGACATACTCGGTACCAAAGTTGGCGTGGCACAGCATGATGCCGTCGACGCCCTCGGCGCGGAACTTTTTGACGATAGGCTCGATATGGCTGTCGTCGAACAGCAGGCCCTCGTCGTTGATGTCGTCGATATCCACAATCTCGACGCCGATCTCGCGCAGGCGATCAGCCGTCAGACCGCGATACTTGATCGCGTCCGGCGCGCTAAAGATACTGCGGCGCGTGGGCACAAAGCCGAGCTTGATCTTGTCCATGTACGTCCTCCCCTAGTCACATGCTCAGTAAACAGACGCATGTTTCGTTTTGTTCTGTTT
The DNA here is from genome assembly GCA_958451615.1 of uncultured Collinsella sp. Classification (GTDB taxonomy): domain Bacteria; phylum Actinomycetota; class Coriobacteriia; order Coriobacteriales; family Coriobacteriaceae; genus Collinsella. The sequence continues at coordinate 69,044 of CAUDQR010000005.1, forward strand.
ACTAAATGTTTTACTCTTTTGTTTAAAAGTTTAGCGCGAAAGTCTCGTAAACGGTAGAGAAATCAGCCTAAACGGTATGTAAACAAACTGAACATACAAGGGAAACAAAAAGAGGACCCCGAAGGATCCTCTTCTGAATGGCACTATGTTAACTGCCCTAGCGAGCTTTGGCACGCTGCAGGCAATGCCGTCTCCGCCTAGATTTCGCGCACGCTCTGGCGCTCGACAAAATAGGTCGACACGGCCGTTTTGCAGGTATAGCTCTTGGGATTGCGGATGTTACCCACCAGACGGCGCACCGCGATCTCGCCCACCTCGTGTTTGGGAACATGCACCGTGGTGAGTGGCGGGTTGGAGAAGGCGCCCAGAGATAGGTCGTCAAAGCCGATGATCGAGACATCCTCGGGCACGCGAATGCCGTGCTCGTTGAACGCGCGCATGGCACCCACGGCGAGCACGTCGTTCTCGGCAAAGAAAGCCGTCGGCAGGTCGTCGCGTGAGACGCTGTCGAGCCATGCACCCATATCGCGATAGGCACCTTCGAGCGTGGTGCCCAGCGTGACGTGCCATGCCGGATTGGCCTCGAGGTCCGCATCCTCAAGCGCTTGGCGATAGCCGCGCTCGCGATCCTTAAAGTTGCGGATACGAAGATCGCCTGCCAGATAGCCGATTTGCCTGTGACCCTTCTCGATAAGGTAGTCCACGGCGCGCAGCACCGAATCGGTATTGGCAATGACTACGGCATCAAAGTACTGGCGGTCGCTCCAGCCGTCGAGCACGATCAGGTGGGCGGCAGCGTTGGCGAACAGGGCGTAATCTTCCTCACCCAGCTCGGTACCCATCAGCACGATGGCGGCAGACGGGTCGGCGATCAGGCCCTCGACCTGCGGACGCACGGCGTCCAGGTCGCTAAAGTCGAGCGAGACAAAGCTCGTGCTCATGCCGTGGCGACGCGCCTGGCGCTCCACGCCCTCAATAACCGCGGGATGGAAGGTGCTCTCGTCCAGGATGGCGCCCGTCTTGCGCGCGAGCACAAACTGGATGCTCTCGAGCTGCGTCGACTGCTGATAGCCGAGCGACTGCGCGCACTCCAGGATGACTTTGGCGGTCTCCTCGCTCACGCTGCGCTTGCGGTTGAGCGCGTTGGACACGGTCGCAGGCGAAAAACCGGTGATGCGGCTGATTTCGCGAACACTTGCTTTGGCCATTGTTCCCCCTAGCAACGGTCGTGGCGGAGCATCGTGGCCTGACCGCCCCGTGACTCGACAACTAAACGACCGCAAATTCAATCTAAACAGAATAGTAAATGTTTAATAGCTAGTTTAGCCTGTTGTCAAGCGAAGCGACGCGACTATTCCCCCAACGGGCGTATTTACTCGGTAGCTAATCTGGATCGGGGCACAGAAACCGTTTAGCCAAGGATGCGAGCCATGCGTGCCTTAAACTCCGCGAGGAAACGTGGGGCGTCCACGGTGAGCGCCACGAGCGCGCTCTTATCCGGATCGGACAGACGGTGCTCATCACAGATAGTGCGGCCGCGGTACTCGCCCAGCAGGTCGACACGAAGATTGCAGCCGAGCGCACCCACGAGCGTGGGATCAATCGCCACGGCAACCGCCAGCGGATCGTGCAGCGCGCAGCCGCCCAGGTAGGGCGCGTTCATTTCGTACGAACCGATATAGTGCTCGACCATGCTCGCAAACGCGCAGCCAGCCATAGTGCCCGAGCCCGTCCAGCCGGCAACGTCGCGACGTGTGAGCACCACGCGGTGCGTCACATCCAAGCCCACCATGGTGAGCTTGCGGCCCGAGCGCAACACGGCGTCGGCAGCCTCGGGGTCGCCCGCCATGTTGGCCTCGGCGCCCGCGCTCACGTTGCCGGGCACGGTAAGCGCACCGCCCATCACGACCACGCGACCGATAGACATCATCGCCGCCGCATCACGCTCCAGGGCGAGCGACAGATTGGAGAGCGGGCCGGTCGCCACGTAGATCAAATCGGGGCCATAGGTACGCGCGGCATCAATCAGGTAATCGACCGCCGCATTGCCATCGGCCGACGTCGCGCCCACCGGCTCGTACGGCGAAGCGGGCACGCTTGCGCCGCCAATACCGTTCTTGCCGTGGATAAGCGTGGTGGACGCCGGCGGCGTGTAGGGTTCGGTCGCCTTCATGGGACGATCGGCGCCCAGGTACACCGGCACCTCGGGACGACCCAACAGGTCGAGCACCGCCAAGCAGTTGTGCGCCGACTGCTCGACGCGCACGTTACCAAAGCACGTGGTGATGCCGACGAGCTCCACCTCGGGGCTTGCGATGGCATAGGCGAGCGCCATCGCATCATCCACACCCATATCCAGATCAAGGATCAGCTTCTTGGTTGCCATTGTTCTACTCCGCTTCTCCCTCTACATCCAAACCGTCTAAACCAAACTTGTGCTCGACTTCCGCACGCGTGGGAATTGATTGCTGAGCGCCCAGGCGCGACACCGTCACCGCCGAGGCGCGAGCGCCCGCCGCCATGCACTCAAAGAGCGGCAGGCCCTCCAGACGAGCTGCAGCAAGCGCGCCAATAAATGTATCGCCCGCGGCCGTCGTATCGACCACCACGCTCGAAAGCGCCGGCATGCGCAGCGGCTCACCGCCATCGCCGAGCGTAACCGAGCCGGCACCGCCCAACGTGATGACCGCAGCTCCGGCACCCCTAGCGAGCAGGACGTTGAGCGCCGCGACGCAGCTTGCATCGTCCGCGGGCAAGATTCCCGTCAGCACCTGGCACTCGGTCTCGTTAGGACAGACCAGGTCGACCGCAGGCCAGACCTCCGCAGGCAGCTCGCAGGCGGGCGCTGGATTAAAGATCGTATAGAACCCCAGATCGTGAGCGCAAACAAGCGCCTCGGCCGTCGCCGCAAGGTCACATTCGCCCTGGGCGATAAAGACGCTTCCGGCAGCCGGGGCAATCTCGCTGGCGTCGCCGTCGAGCTCATGGGCCACCAAGCGCCTCAGTGCGCAGGCAACGTCCGCGCCCGCAAGCGCATGGTTGGCGCCCGGTGACAGTATGATGCGGTTGTCGCCCTCGCAGCGAATGATGGTCGCCGCTCCCGTCTCCACGTCATCGCGATGCACTACAAAGTCACAGTCCACGCCGGCATCTTGGAGCCCTGCCACAAGCGCATCGCCAAAGGTATCGCGCCCAACAGCGCCGATCATGCACGTGCGCGCACCCATGCGCGCAGCGGCAACGGCCTGATTGGCTCCCTTACCGCCGGCGTTGGTGATAAAACCGCTGCCATCGACCGTCTCGCCCGCGCGCGGCATGCGCTCGCACGCCACCGAAAGGTCCATGTTCATGCTGCCGAACACCGCAACGATGCTGTGATCCGCCATGGAAACCTCCTCGTCTTCAGGCTTTGCGCCCACCATCGACCAACGATTGTGCACTCTCGCACCCCCTATAACTTTAGTCCACTTTGATGTGGACGCGCGCTTGAGCTTGCGCCAGCAGCAAGCATTCACAGGGGCAGGCAGCTACAATGAATACGTGCTGATTATTCTCGTCATTGGATGATGTTTTATGGAACAATTCTCGCAATCGGGCTCGCGCGGTCGACGCCGCACGGGCAACGAGCCGGCGCCGCACGAACGCGTGAAGGGCGAGCGCCGTGCCAACGAGCCGCGACGCACCGCGAGCCCCCATCGCGCTTCTGCCAACAACGCTGGCCGCGCCAACACTCCCGCCGCGGAGCAGACGCCTGCTCGCCCCAAGTCCCGCTACATCCCTGCGCTCGACGGCCTGCGCACGCTTGCCGTCGTCGCGGTGGTGCTCTATCACCTCAACCTCACGTGGGCTCAGGGCGGCCTGCTTGGCGTCACGATCTTCTTTGTGCTTTCGGGCTATCTGATCACACGCCTGCTACTCAACGAAGTCGCTAAGACCGGCCGCATCGACCTCAAGAGCTTCTGGATCCGCCGCATCCGTCGCCTGGTCCCCGCCGTGGTGACCGTTGTGGTTGTAACCTGTGCGCTGTGCACCGTCTTCAACCACGTGATGCTCACCAAGATGCGTCCCGACATTCTGCCGTCGCTGCTGTTCTTTAACAACTGGTGGCAGATTATGCAGGACGTTTCGTACTTCAACGCCCTGGGCGACCCCTCGCCGCTTACGCACTTTTGGTCGCTCGCCATCGAGGAACAATTCTACCTGGTTTGGCCACCGCTGCTGTTTGCCATGGTGTCCATGCATGTGAGCAAACCCAACACGCGCCGTATGGTCCTGGGACTCGCAGCGGTATCCGCCCTTGCCATGATGGTGCTCTACAACCCTGCCGCCGACCCCAGCCGCGTGTACTACGGCACCGACACCCGCGTCTTCTCGCTGCTGCTGGGCGCCTGGATGGCCTTTATCCCCGATCGCGACCTGGCGCCGGTGCGTCTCGCTCATCGTTTGGGGCTCAATCGCCTGGCTGGCGCCGCCAAGCACGGCAAGAACGCCGAGGGCAAGCCTGGCGAGAAGGCCGACAACGCAGCCGAGACCGTCCCGGCACAGCCGAGCGCCCTCGTGCGCTTTTGGTCCTCGCCCGCATCCATCGATGTGTTGGGCGTCGTGGGTCTGGTTGGCCTTGCCGCCATGGTCGCGCTCACCAACGGCTACACCGCGTTCCAGTATCGCGGCGGCACGCTGCTATGCTCCATCCTCACGCTCATGGTCATCGCGGCCTGCGTGCAGCCCCAGGGAATGGTTGCCCGCGCACTGTCCGCCGAGCCGCTCGTGTGGGTTGGCAAGCGCTCGTACAGCATCTACCTGTGGCACTATCCGCTACTGTTGCTCATGAACCCGGTCGCCAACATCAACGATACGCCGTGGTGGCAGTACATTTTGCAGGTGTTGTTGGTGGTCGCCGTAGCCGAATGTTCATATCGCTTTATCGAGACGCCGTTTAGAAAGGGCGCCTTTGGGCGCACCGTATCCGAGTTCCGCGACGGCACCACCGCGCCCGCCAACTGGGTGCGCGCGCACGTCCCTGTCTGCGCAGCCTGCGCTGTCGTGTTGGTCGTTGCACTGGGCGGCCTGATCTTTGTGCCGGAGACCTCCGCACTGAGCGGTGAGGGCGCCGAAGTCCTCAACAAGGAAGCCAAAAACACCGCGCCCACAGACCAACAGGCGGCCGACGACACCGACAAGGACAACGACGGCTTCCCCGATGGCTCCTACGACCTGTTGATGATCGGTGACTCCGTGTCGCTGCGCGCCGTTGATTCCTTTGACGGCGTGTTCCCGCACAGCCATATCGATGCCGAAAAGGGCCGCCAGTTTGATGCGGGCCGCGCGACATTTGAGGGCTATCTCCAACAGAACCTTGCCGGCAAGATCGTGGTCTTTGCACTGGGCACCAACGGCTTGGTAACCGACGACCAGATCGACGCCATCATGACCGATGCAGGAGATAAGCGTATTGTGGTGTTTGTGAACACGCGCAGCCCGCAGCCGTGGGTTGGCTCTACCAACCAGGCCATCGCCAACGCTGCTACGCGCTACAAGAACGTGCGCGTTATCGACTGGTACGGATACAGTGCCAATCGCAACGACCTGTTCGATGGCGATGGCACGCACCTGTCGACCACTGGCATGACTGAGTACCTCAACTTGATCCACGATGCAGTCAAGAAGGACCTGCCCGTGCATCCCGAGGATCACGTCAACGATCTGCAGCCGGCGGCCGTCAAGTCTGCCACCGACGCGCTCGTCAATGCGCTCGCTCTCAAGCCGCACAAGCTGGGCACCGACAAGTAACCTGCAGCGCAAACTTCCCACATCCGGAGGGTGCGCCACGGCAGGCACCCCCTCCGACAGTTAGGGACGTTCCTTATGTGCCGGCACCCAGGGACACTCCTGACACAGCCGAGGAACGCCCTCCTTGCGACCAAATTCTGGGCGCCTCGCCACCCCGAACGTTGTTTCCAAGCCCACACCCGCAGCAAACAACCCAAAATCACTCTTTTCGAGCCGGCTCCAAGGGGTCGTGGACAAAAAGGGGCAAATATGAGTACTGTTACCATTTTAGTAGCAGGCAAAACCACCCAAAATGACGTCCGAGCGACCCCTACAACCCCCTAAAGCAGCCAACCTGACTGGTTTAAGACATATTGGAGCCAATTTTAATGAACATACTATCGGCTATGTCCATTATCTTCTTGGATGTAAATGCTATTCACTTAGCAACAGTACTCATATTTGGCATTTTTTGTCCACTGCCATATAACTAATGCCCTATAGCGGGCAAAAAACAGGCCGCAGTCCATCGCTGCGGCCTGTTCGGAAGCAAAAGTGGGCGTTAAGCGCTGTAGCCCATCGCCTGCAGAACAAACATGACGACCGTCAGCACCGTAATCACACCGATAGTCGCCCAAGTGAGCACATTCCACACGCGGCCGTTGCGGTTAGTGCCCATAATGTGACGGTCAGCGGCAATAACCACCTGGAACACCAGAACCACGGGCAGCAGCACGCCATTGATGACCTGCGAGGTCATCATAATCTGGAACAGATCGACGCCGGGCATAAGCACCAGCACGGCAGAGATGCCGATGATGGCCGTAATGATGCCGCGATAGACCGGGGCCTCGTCCCAGCTGCGATCGGCACCGCGCTCCCAGCCAAATGCCTCGCAGATAGCGCTCGACGTAACGCCCGGCAGCACGCAGGCAGCCAAGAAACTCGCCGCGACCAGGCCCGAGGCAAACAGTACCGTAGACCACTGACCCGCAATAGGCTCCAGCGCGCGGGCAGCATCGGCAGCATCGCTAATCTGAATACCCGCCGGGAACAGCACCGTACCGGTCGTAATGATAATAAAGCCGGCAATGACATCAGCGGCAAGCGAGCCGCTCACGGTATCGATGCGCTGCAGCACGATATCGTCCTCGCCCGCGTTCTTATCGACCACGTTGTTCTGCGCCAAGAAAATCATCCACGGCGCGATGGTGGTACCGATCGTTGCGACCACGAGCGACACGTAGCTGGGGTCATTTTGAATGTTAGGCACGACCAGGTCGACCGCGACCTCACCCCAGTTGGGGCCAGCCATAAACGCGGCGACGATATAGGTCACGAACACGCAGCTCACCAGCAGTAGAATCTTCTCGATGCGCTGGAAACTACCCGACATGGTAAGCATCCATACCAGCAGCGCCACCAACGGCACCGAGATGCTCGCCGGCACGCCAAAGAGAGCAAGACCGCTGGCGATGCCCGCAAACTCCGAAATGGTCACAGCCGTGTTGGCGATCAACAGCGCCGCCATAGCAAGTACACTCTTGCGCACGCCAAAGCGCTCGCGAATGAGCGATGCCAGGCCCTTACCCGTGACGCAGCCGCAGCGCGCCGCGGTCTCCTGCGTCACGATGAGCAGCACAGTCATGACGGGAAGCATCCAGAGCATCTTGTAGCCATAGCTGGCGCCCGCACTGGAATACGTTGCAATGCCGCCGGCGTCATTGCCCGAAAGCGCCGCCAGCAGACCGGGACCCATAGCGCCAAAGATGGCCGCGATGGTCAGCTTTTGCTTGGTGCCCGACTTTTGCTTGGTATTTTGCACGCGACCACCTAACCCATGACTGACATGGCGAGCAGCACCGCGGCGATGCAATACGCCACACACGAGATCATGACGGCAATGACGTTCATGGCGGTGCCCGACGTGTTGAGGTCATGCTCGTCACGCCAGAACAGCACCATCAGGTAAATCACGGCGCTCATGTTGCCAACCAGGCAAATGATGGCAGCGATATTAAAGCACCCGGTAAAGAGTTGCTCCTCAAACATGGGCGCATCGGGGAACGCGGCGGTGCGCACCAGCTGGGCGCACAGGTAGGTCACGAGTGACAGAATCAGGCCCATGCCCGTGCTCTGGAAGAAGAATCCCAGATACGGCTTGGGCTCGTCGTCGTGACCGTCATACTCCAGGAAGTAGTTCTTGACGAACGACACCATGCGCGAGGCCGCCAGCAGCACGAGCGGCATGGCGCACATGGGGAACACCACCAGATGCGCGGAGCCGAGCGCCGTTCCCAGCACGGTCGCCATGATGCACGACGCGATGCCCCATACAACAACCCAGTACTGGCGATGCACGAACCAGCTGAGCACGTTCGTCGAGTCGTCGGACGCGCTGTCACCCGAGCCGACACCAGCGATCTGCAGGTCCTCCTGATGCTCCTCGGCGATAACGTCCATGGCGTCGTCGAAGGTTACGATACCCAGGATATGGCGGTTCTCGTCGCAGACGGGGATAGCGACCAGGTCATACTTGGTCATCTCGTCCGTTACGTCTTCCTGGTCCTCGTCGGGCGACACGTAGACCAGGTCGCGATAGGCCAGCTGACCCAGCGTGGCGTCGCGATCGGCTACGATCAGCGTTCGCAGCGAAAGCACACCGGTCAGCATGCCGCTCGGATCCTCGGTATAGACGTAGTAGACGCTCTCGAAGTCCTCGTCGAGCTCGCGAATCGCCTCGATGGCGTCACCGACCGTTGCCGTGGCAGGCAGGGAGACAAACTCCGAGGTCATGATGCGGCCGGCGGTGTTGTCCTCATACCCCAGCAGGTTACGAATCGCCTTCTCCTCCTTGACGCCCATCAGGCGCAGGAGCTTCTCGGCCTTCTCGTAATCAAGCTCGTCGATCAGGTCGGCAGCGTCGTCCGGGTCCATCATGGCCAGCATCGACGATGCGTCCGTGTCGGACAGGCCCTCGAGCATCTCGGTCATAAGCTCGTCGTCATCGAACTCCGAGATAGCTTCGGCTGCCTGGGCGGTATCGAGCTGCGCAAACACCTGCGCACGTAGGCGCGGGTCGAGCTGCTCGATAATGTCGGCGATGTCGGCAGGGTGCAGCTCGCCGAGCGTCTTGTGCGACACCGAGAGTTGGATGTTTTTAGTCGAGCGGTCGAGCAGGTCCATGTAGGACCAAGCGATGATGTCCTCGCTGAGCGGCTTGCCCAGGTGCTTCATAAAGCCTTCAACGATATGCTCGAGTGCGGGGCTGATCGCGCGCAGCAGACCGCGGGCACCGACCTCGGCACCCAACAGGCGCAGCTGGTTTTCGCCCGACATGGAAAACTTGATGTCGTTGACGCGCACGACCTTCATGCCCTGCGTGTCGACGATCTGCTTATTGAGCACGTCGCGCGCCAGCAGGAGCTCGGTCGGCTGCAGGTACGAGAAGCGAATATTGGTGGCAGACGTGTTGAGATACACGCCCGTCTCGTCGATACGGTCGACCCATTTGCGCCAGCTGATCATAAACGGCGTCTTGCCGGGGCCGCGGAACGCGAGCGACGTCACGTGCGGAAAAACTTCGCCGGTTGCAATGCCAAAATCGTTGACCACGCCGAGCTTTTCGCCGTCGACGTCCAAGACTGGCAATTTGAGCATCTCACTCAGATAATTCAATGGTGCTCCCCATCATTATTCCTCCGGACGCGGCCGCGCGTGCGGCGTCCGGGGGCTTCTGGATATGTATACGCATGCGCGGGCGGCACGCCGCTCGACGCTTACACCCCGTGCATGCGCAAAAAGCACCTGCATGGGGTCATCGACTGTATGGTCGAGGTTTGGATTTCACCTGTAACCTTTCTCTTGACCCTCATTAACCGCAGTAACTATAGCATCAGCATCGCCCTGCGGCATCGAATTTATGCGCTGCACATTGCAGGCATACCAAACGCTGACGTATCCGTGACATAGCCATTGGGGACGTTCTTAAACGACTACCCAATGACTACTCTGTGGTGTCATCGTCCTCGGCAAGTTGGGGGAACACGGCGTCCTTGGGCATGGTGACCTTCGTCAGCGAGGTGAGCTTTTTGCTCAGCGACGTGTCCGTCTTGACCAGGTCGCTGAGCGTCACGATCTTGTAGCCGTCGGCGACAAGGCCGTCGATGATCTGCGACAGCGCCTCGAGCGTCTGCTCGGCGCATTCGTCTCTATCGGTGAGCAGCACGATATTGCCCGGCGTCACCGAATCGAGCACCGTTGAGACCTGCTCGTCGGCACCGTTGAGCAGCCAGTCGCCCGAGTCAATATTCCACGAGACCACGGCGGAGACCAGGTCCATCGCATCAATCCAGTTTTGCTCGTCAAAGGCAGCGTAGGGAGCACGCAGCAGCATCGTCTTCACGCCGGTCGCCGACTTAATCGCATCGGTGCCTTTCGTGATCTGTTCGCGTACCGTCTCACGGTCCTGACCCTTGAGCGAATCGTCGCTGTAGCTGTTGGATCCGATCTCGCACCCGGCATCGACAATCGCCTTGGCCGTGGCAGGCGAGGCCTCGGCCGCATCGCCCGAAAGGAAGAACGTCGCGGTAACGCCCTTTTCCTTGAGCACCTGCAAGATCTGTTTGGTGGCGCCGCTCGGACCCTCGTCAAACGTCAGCGCCACGTACTTTTTGTTGCCCTTGGGCGCCACGCTGGCGCACGCAACGACGCAATCGGTGGCGGGCACAACCTCGCCGCGGTCCTGCGTCTTGCCCGACTGCTCACCAACCCACACCTCGGAGCGGCCCTGGACACCCCATGTCTGCACATACTCGATAGCGCCCGTGCCCTCGACCTTGAGCTTGGGCTCGATAACCGTAGCCTGAACCTCGTGCTTCTCGTAGGTGTTACGGCCATCCTTGACCGTCACCTTCTCGCCGCCCTCAAGTTCGCGGCTATCCCATTTGCCCTGTTTTATGCGCTTGCCGTCCACCTTAACCGACAGCTTTTCGCCGCCATGGCGCTTGAGCACGCTGTCATCGACGGCCAGCAGGTCGCCTGCGTCGTAGGTATCGGTCAACTCCTGGTCGTCGATGAGATTCTGCAGCGTAGAGCCCACGCGCACCGCGGTCTTTTGCCCGTTAAGTTCCACGTCCACGCTGCGGTTGACGTAGCCCACGACGGCAGCGATAAACAGCACGAGCGCACAGCCCACGGCAATGAGCGCATAGGGCAGACGGGACGGTCGGCGCGGCGAGCGCCCGTTGCCGATGCGCGCGCTGCGGTCGCTAAACCCGCGGCTATGGTTGAGGTACATCGCGCCGGGCTTACGGCGGCGACGGCGCTGACCGCTGGGCAGCTGCCCCAGGTCGCGGCGCGCCGTCGGACGCGCACCCGAACGCCCGTTTAAGTTGGATCCGTTTTGGCGCATGTGCCCTCCCCCATAAACACAGCAAGCCGGAGCAACAGGTCTCCGGCTTGCCTCCCATCATTTGGTACGTCGCTATTTTGTAGCTTTTGACGAGCCTCCGCTCGCCTTTTGGTATTCGTCCTTAAAGGCCTTGAACATGCCGCGCGTCTTGCCGAGCTGCTTGCCCAGTGCGCGACTGCCTTTGTCCACGGCGACCGATCCCTTGTCGTCGAGCACCTTGGCGCCCTTTTTGACCTTGTCGCCCACCACGACGCTGGCCTCGGCGGCCTTGGCGGCCGCACCGCCCGAATACCCAAGCGACTTGACCTCGTCCGAGACGACCATCGCGCCGTTCTCGTAGCCGCGTAGCATCGTCGGCGGCACCTGCGTGTCACCAACCAAAACACTCGAAGCAGCACCGGCGGTCACATAGAATGACTGCACGATGCCCGAACGTGGCTTGAACTCAACGTCCGAGCAATAGCCCACGACGTCGCCCGATTCCGTGCGCACGTCCATACCGACCCAGATGATGCAATCGTCCAGGTTGATGTCGAGGCGCTTGGCGGCGGCGGCATCGTACGTGTCCTTGACGTCATCGACCGCAATGGCGCCCTCGTAGACACCAATGGCGTCGAGCGCTACGAATCGGTCGGGACGCTCGATCATGCCCGCGATATCGGACTGGCGAACCATAAAGCCGACCACACGCGTACCGCCCGGGGTAAAGACCGGAAAGTGAATCTTCCCGAGCTTTTTAGGGCTGCGCGGCGTGCCGTCCTTTTTGGTGCGCTTGTCCTCGGTAGGCTTGCGATAGATCTTGGCGCCGACAAAATCCCCGGCGCGCATTATGCCTCGGTCGAGGGCTCCGCGGCCTCGGTATCAGCCTCGACGGCGTTCTCGACCACGACGTCGGCGGCAGGCGTCACGTTGCCGCCCGAAATGGCGTCGTTGAGCTGCTCGCGCAGCTGGTCCATGCGCTCGCGGGCCAGGTCGACCTTGGCGCGCAGGTCGTCGGTCTTGGCGTCGACCATCGGGCCAAAGTCATTCACCGCGGCACGGGCCTCCTCGGCGCTGTGCTCGTAGGTGTCGCGCATATTGTCCCAGGCGTCGTTGGCGATATCGGCAGCCATGGCGCGGGTCTCGGCGCCCGAGCGCGGGGCCAGAGCAACACCGATAATAGCGCCGGCAGCAGCACCAAAAAGTGCGCCGGAGACAAAGCTGAAAGTCTTACCCATGATCATTCCTCTCCTGCGGGCACGTCGGTGCCCACCGTTTGAATGCTGTCCATTATACCCGCAGCGCATCACTTGCCGCTCCGCTCATCTGCGTACGGCAAAGGCGCAGGTACGTGATGGTGATAAACGCGTAGGCCTACTCCTGAGGCATAGCCGGCATGGCCACCGTGGCACCCGGGTCCTCGCCGGCGCCGTCCACGAGCGGCAGGCCGCCCTCATGCGCAGGTCCTGCCGGAACCGTCGCCGCACCGCCAAAGACGGCAGCGGAGGCCTCGTGGTTCTCGGCAACCGCGCCCTCGGTATCAATCGCCACCTGGGGCTCGTCGTCAAAGTTGGGGACGCCCTGGGGCTCGGTGGGAACGGGCTCGGCGGTCGCATCGGCAACGGGCTCGGCGTCGACCGGCACATCGCCCTCGTCAGCGCCCTCGTCCTCGGCAGTATCTTCGCCGTTCGCAGCGGCGACGGCCTCGTGAGGATCCTTGCCCTCGGCCTCGGCGCGCATGCCCAGCACCAGGTTGCGCAGGCCCGCGACCGTGCCTTCCACGTCGGGGGCAGGCTGGTCGGCGTGCAGGTACGCCCAGTCCATCATAAAGGTGGCCGACGACAGCGCACCGATGGCCAGTGCGTCGTCGGGACACGAAAGCTCGACCTCAAAGACACGCTCGTCATGCTCGCTTACGCGCGTGCGGCCGCACGAAATGCTACCGGCAAGACCGGTCTCGTTCATGAGCTCGACCGTCACGTGCTCCAGCAGGTGGCAGAGCTCGGTCTGACCCATGCAGTCCTGGAACTCGCGGCCGGAATCGCCCAGGCACAGGTGCTTGGCAATCGCGGGCACCAGGTAGTACACGCGCGCCGTGGCCTCGATGTCCTCCGAGGTCATGAGCGGCATGCCGGGGTTCACCAGCACATGCGCGCAGATCTTGTCCTCGCTGACGGTGACCTTAAGGATGTTGAACAGGCCTGCCATAACTCTCCCCTACTCTTCCTTGTCCTACTCGTCGCCATCGTGCGGATCCACAGAGCCCGCACCCGACGCCGCCGGCTTCTCTGCCGAAGACTCGGAATCCTTCTTATCGGTTTCGGCCGGAGCGATCACGCGAATGAGCGAGATGCGCTGGCCACGCATCGACTGCACTTTAAACTTGTACCCCGCGACCTCAAACACCTCTCCGATGTCGGGCACCGAGTCGCAAAGCTCCAAAATCCAGCCGGCGATGGTCTCATAATCATCGCTTTCCTCGAGCGGCCAACCAAGCTCAATCGCGTCATCGCACGAAAAACGCCCATCGACGAGCCACTCGCGGCGCGAAAGGCGCGTGAGGTACTTGTTGTCGGGGTCGAACTCGTCCTCGATCTCGCCCACGATCTCCTCGACGATGTCCTCGATGGTGATGATGCCGGCCGTGCCGCCGTACTCATCCACGACGACCACGATCTGGTCGTGCGAGGTCTGCATCTCGGACAGCAGCGGCAGGATGTCCTTGGTGTCGGGCACAAAGGTGGCGTCGCGCAAAAAGCCGGCGATGGGCTGGTCGCCCTTGCCGTCGAGCGCGGGCTGGATCAGGTCCTTGATGTGCGCGATGCCCGCGACGTTGTCGGGGTCCTCGTGATAGACGGGGATGCGGCTGAAGCCGGTCTGGCGCATGGTGGATAGCACGCTGGCGACCGTCTCGTCGTCCTCGCACATGGTGGTGTCCACGCGCGGCACCATGACCTCGCGGGCAACGGTGTCGCCCAGGTCAAAGATCTCGTGGATCATGCGCTTTTCCTCGTCGAGCAGGTCGTCCTGCTCCGAGACCATGTACTTGATCTCTTCTTCCGAGACGTTCTGACGGTCGTCGGCACTCTTGATACGCAAGATGCGGGCCAGGCCATCGGAGCAAGCGCCAGTCAGCCACACGAGCGGACGGGCGATCTTCTGGAACACGGAAAGCGGGCCCACGACCTGCTTGGACACGCCCTCGGCATTGGCCAGGCCGATGCGCTTGGGGACGAGCTCGCCGATCACGATGGACACGAAGGCGACCGCGACGGTGATGATGACCGGCGCCAGGCCGCGCGCGATGGCGGAGAGCGGCGCGATGCCAAAGCTCATGAGCCACGTGGCAAGCGGGTCGGACAGGCTCGTCGAGGCGACGGCGGACGAGGCGAAGCCCACGAGCGTGATGGCGACCTGGATGGTGGCGAGCAGCTGGTCGGAGTCGGCGGCCAGCTTAATGGCACGCTCGGCGCGCTTGTCGCCTTCCTCGGCCTCATGCTCCAGCACGGCGCGCTTGGCCGTGGTGAGCGCCATCTCGGACATAGAGAAGTAGCCGTTGATGAGGGTCAAAACGAGGGTAGTGATAAGGGAGATGGTTATGTCCATCGGGAGTTTCTCGAACCTCCAAGATTCGGGACGTCAGGTCAAAACGTTGATGACGGATACGGCAATTGCACCGGCGCCCAAACGAGGACGCGGGCGCGCAGGCGTGGTCGCTAGATTACGAAGAGGATCACCGCCATGAACTGGAAGATGCTACCGGCGAGCACCCACAGGTGAAACACGCTGTGCAGATAGCGCACGTTTTTGGCGATATAGAACGGCACGCCCACGGTGTAGCACACGCCGCCGACGGCGAGCAGGGCAAGCGCCACGGGGTTCAGCAGCGCCACGAGTGCGGGCAGTTTAAAGACAACGAGCCAGCCCATCAGCAGATAGACCAGGCCGCTTACCCAGTGCGGCTGGCGCTCGCGCATAAAGCACTCGAGGGCAATGCCGATAATGGCGATGGCCCATACGGCGAAGAACAGCGCAGCGCCGCCGTCGTTTGCGAGCGTGATGAGGCAAAACGGCGTATAGCTGCCGGCTATGAGCAGGTAGATGCAGCTGTGGTCGATGATGCGGAACACGCGCTTGGCGCGCGCGGGTTGAATCGCATGGTAGAGCGTGGAGGCTAGGTACTCGAGGATGATGCTGACGCCATAGACAATTGCCGCGGCCATGTGGGCCGGGCCACCGCCGCGCAGGGCAGCGAATACGATCAGGAGCACCAGGCCCGCGATACCCAGCAGACAGCCGACACCATGGGTGACGGAGTTCATGATCTCCTCGCCCACCGTGTAGTGCGGAACGGCCGCGGCCTTGGGTCGCGGCTTGGAACTGTCGCTCGAATCGGACATGCCGGTTACATCCTCCAACGTAAAGAGTTCTCAACACTATATCAAAGCGTCTGGGTGCGTGCGAAATTTGCACCATACGTGACCCTTTGTTTACCCATTCTTTGCCTGTTGACGCATCAACGGCGAACGTCCATAATGCGCTTGCATTAAATGTTGATGCATTAACATCTTATAGGAGAATATCGCATGGCTCAAAACGCACATTCCCATCGAAAGCTCAAGATAGCCGGCATCGTTGCACTGGTGGTTGTCATTGCGCTGCTCGGATTTGCCGGCAACTTTCTGTTTGACTTCGCGCTGAATCCCCGCGCGCCATACACCATGAAGATGATGCAGGACGGCAAGGACGACAAAGAAAGTGAGCAGCCGGATGCCGAGGGAACCGAAGCGCGGGCATGGTTTAAAGAGAACCGCGAGAGCAGCAGCCTCACCGCAGATGACGGAACCGAGCTCTCCGCTTGGTATTTTGCCGCCTCGGAGAACACCCACGATTACGCCGTCTGCCTGCATGGATATACCGACGAGCCCATCGGCATGGCCCGATACGCCAAGCGCTTCCACGACCGCGGCATGAACGTGCTCGCGCCTGCCGCCCGCGCCCACGAGCGCTCCGGCGGCGACTATATCGGCATGGGCTGGCCCGAGCGGCTCGATGTCGTTGCATGGATTGGGCGGATCGTT
The DNA here is from genome assembly GCA_958451615.1 of uncultured Collinsella sp. Lineage (GTDB taxonomy): Bacteria > Actinomycetota > Coriobacteriia > Coriobacteriales > Coriobacteriaceae > Collinsella. The sequence goes on from CAUDQR010000005.1 coordinate 85,286, forward strand.
CAGGCTGACCCCGAGGCGCGCATCCTGGTCTTTGGCGAGTCGATGGGTGCAGCGACCGCCATGAACGTTGCGGGGGAATCTCTGCCCGCAAACGTGAAATGCATTATCGAGGACTGCGGTTATACGAGTGTTTGGGACGAGTTTTCTCTGCAGCTCAAGGACGTGTTCGGGCTGCCCAGCTTTCCCTTGCTCGATGTAGCAAACTTGGTGTGCAACGTGCGCGCGGGCTACGACTTTCATAAGGCGAGCAGTGTGGAGCAACTCAAACACGCGACGGTTCCCATGCTGTTTATCCACGGCGACCAGGACACCTTTGTGCCGTACGACATGCTCGACCAAAACTACGACGCGTGCGCCAGCAAGGTCAAGCAAAAGCTCACCATCCATGGCGCCACCCACGCCAAGAGTGCGCAAGTTAACCCCGAGCTCTACTGGAACACGGTCGACGACTTCCTCGGAAAGAATTTTTAGGCAAAAAGCAACGTCCGGGGCTTTATCTGACCCCTATTTTCGAAAGTATGCGGCAAAATCTGGAACTGCCGACCAGACCGCAGTTTTATCAACAATTTATCAGGGGTTTTGTTGCCAAAAAACGTCGTGTGCTCGACGGTCTCGAAATTTGCCGCATACTTCCGGAAAACCGCCCGCGAGCGCTGTGCTCGCGGGCGGTTTTTGCTTGAATTGCGCCACGAATGCGCTTGTTTTGTCCAATAGCTAGGTGCTACTTGACCTCGATGAGCTCGTACTTGCTCGTGCCCAGGCCGATCTTCTCGGCATGCGCGATGCACGCGCGCCAGTCGGTGTCGGGATGCGTGATGCAGAAGGGATCCTTGGCCTGCTCGCCCTCCAGATGCTCGTGATTATGCTCCATCTTGGCCGCGCTGTCGGTAAGCTCGGTGTTAGGCAGCGGCTCGGACGCCAGGACGGCGTCGGCGCAGGCCTGGTCGATGGCGACCGGGTCGAAGCTCGCGAACATGCCAATGTCGTTGACGATGGGCGTGTCATTCTCGGGATGGCAGTCGCAGTTGGGGCTGATGTCCACGGCGAGCGAGATGTGGAAGCTCGGGCGGCCGTCGACGATGGCCTTGGTGTACTCAGCGATCTTGTAGTTGAGTACGTCGGCCGCGGCATCATAGTCGGGCTTGATGCAGTCCTGGTTGCACGCCGCAATGCAGCGTCCGCAGCCCACGCAGCGATCGTGGTCGATAGCGGCAACGTGAACCGTACGGGTTTTGCCGTTGGCAAGCTCGCGCTCACGCGTACCGTCAAACGTGATGGCGCTGTGCGCGCATATCTTCTCGCAGGCACGGCAACCTACGCAGTTGGTGGTATCGACGCTCGGCTTGCCAGCGGCGTGCTGCTCCATCTTGCCGGCACGGCTACCGCCGCCCATACCCAGGTTCTTCATGGCACCGCCAAAGCCGGCCTGCTCATGGCCCTTAAAGTGGGTGAGGCTGATCACGATGTCGGCATCCATGAGCGCCTGACCGATCTTGGCCTCGCGCACGTACTCGCCACCCTCGACCGGGACGAGCGCCTCGTCGGTACCTTTGAGGCCGTCGGCGATGATGATCTGGCAGCCCGTGGCATACGGGGTAAAGCCGTTCTGGTAGGCGGTATCGATGTGCTCGAGCGCGTTTTTGCGGCTGCCCACATAGAGCGTGTTGCAGTCGGTGAGGAAGGGCTTGCCGCCCAGCTCCTTCACCACGTCGGCGACGGCGCGGGCGTAGTTTGGGCGCAAAAAGCTCAGGTTGCCCAGCTCGCCAAAGTGAATCTTGATGGCGACAAACTTGTTCTCGAAGTCGATCTGCTCAATGCCGGCGCGGCGAATGAGGCGCTTGAGTTTGTCGAGCTGGCTCTCGCGAGCATGCGTGCGCAGGTTGGTGAAGTACACCTTAGCGGGTGCTGTGGGTGCAGTTGCGGTCATAGTTATATCCCCTCGGTCTATATGGCGTTACAGACATAGAGGATGGTACCCGTTGAAGTAGGGTCGAAGTCAAGCGCAACGCCGAGTCGTTAGGCACTCATTGGGGACAGACTTAAATGAGTGCTTGCCGCCCGGCCGGCGAGCCGGCGATCCGGCAAAGACTGTCCCCAACGACTAGTCGTTTAAGAACGTCCCCAATGACTACTCCTGCACCTTGAGGGCTTCGGCCAGGCTGACGCGCTTGATAGAGCGCGTGTGTAGCAGCGCCACGACCAGGTAGGTCGCAAAGCCAATGCCGACGCATGCAGCCATGGACCAAGCGGGCACGTAGATCTCGATATTGCCGTTGTAGGCGAGCAGCATCGAGCGGAAGATGGCCGTGAGCGAGCCAATAATGACCGGCAGGCTCAGCACGAGCGACGCCGCCACGCACAGCGTGATCGAGCGGATGTACAGATGCGAGATCTCACTATCGCGATAGCCAAAGACTTTCATGTAGCTGATCGAACGGGCGCTGTGGTCGATCACCGCTTTGGTCAGCAGGTACATAAACAGCAGGAAGATAAACACCGCGAGCCCGATCATCATTCCGATCATTTTGCTCATCATGCCGATGAACTGGTCACCCACGGCGCGCATGTCGTCGGGCGTGGTGTCGCCGGCAAAGTAGCGCGCGTCGAGGTCGAGCTTCTCGTTGCTCACATAGCCGTTAAAGTAGGCGGCATCGTTGTCGAACAGCTCGTTAAAGTCATCGATGCTCATATAGATGTTCATGTCCGACTTGGAGCCCCAGGCACAGTCCTTGCCCGCGTACTCAAAGGAATAATGCTCGCCCTCGTACTTGTCGCTGAGCGTGACCTTCTGGCCCTCGCTCCAGCCAAACTTATCGAGCAGACCGCCGCCAAAGACGACGCGGCCATCGCCGATGTTGAGGCCCTTCCAGTAGCGCGAATCGGACGAGATGCCGTAGACAGAAATCGTCTCCTCGCCATTACCGTCGCCACGGTCGTACTGCAGCTGGTAAACGGCATATTTCTCGGCCTGCGCGATTGCGCCCGCGCCGTTGTCGGTCGTATTGACCGGGTGGATATCGTCGTTGTCAGTGTCGATCTTAGAGGCCTTGTCGATCAGGTCGATAGCCTCGTCGCGGTCGCAGCCAAGGGCATCGGCAAGATCGTCAAGGCGCGCGTAGAGCGCATCCTTCTTGTCCTGGACCTTGGCAAGCGCATCCTGCGCTGCGGTCAGGCTCTCGGCAGACGGAGATGCGGTCGCGGCATCGGCTGCCGTCTGCGCCGCATCGGCCGCGTCGTCAAGCTCGTCATCGGCATCCTGGGCGGCAGAAAGCAGCGCGCCGTCAACCGACTGCAAGCGCTCGAGTGCCGACCACTGCTCGCGCTCCTCGGCAGTGCCCTCGAGCTCCAGCGGCGCCTTGAGTGTGTACTGATGCTCGGCGACCAGGCTCGTCTCGAGGTTGTCCGCATAGTGCGTCATCGTGGGCAGGATCGCCAGACCAAAGAGCAAAAGCAGCGACCCAAACGCGATGCCCACGAAGAGCGTGGCGAAGTTGCCCAGGTTGCGCAGGAAGACGCGCAGGCGGAAGCGCGAGACAAAGCCCATGCGCTCCGGCAGCTGCAGGCCGCGCTTGGTGCCCGATTTGCCGCTCGCCTCGTGACGAAGGAACTGCAACGGCGTCTTGCCCATCTTGCGCAGCAGGCCCCCCAGCGTAATGAGGATGAGCGCGGCGGCGGGAACCACGGCGCACTTCACAAAGATTTCCCAGCTCCAGTACACCTGGAACGGCGGCAGGCTGTACGAGCCGTAGTAGAGACCGCGCATGGGCTCGGTAAAGAACGCAACGCCGAGAGCGGTGCCCAGTAGCGCCGCGGCCACGCCTACGATGGCGGGAAGCGCTAGGTAGTGCAGCACGATTTCGCGACGGCGATAGCCGCTGGCGAGCAGCGTGCCGATGATGGCGCTCTCCTCCTCGATGGTGGCGTCGGTGAGCACCACAAAGACAAACGCCATGATCACGATGATGATGTCGAGCAACGTCATCCACATCATGGAGTCGCCGTCCACGTCGTCGCGCGCATAGCCAATGCCCTGATTGGAATCGGCATCGATCAGATCGTCCACGCGCGCATCGGCATCGGTCAGCGCCTCGACCATATCCTGCTCCGCATCGATGCGATCCGCGGTGGGGAGATCGCGATCGGTAAAGGTAAAGGAGTAGGTGTAGGCAGGCGCGCCGCCGGCGTCCTCAAGCGCGGCAAAGCCGGCGTCGGTGACCTCGGCCACGCCGTACGTGATGGTGTTCACCGTAAAGTCCGAATTGTCGAGGAACAGCGCCTGGCTATCGGGCTGGGTCATGATGCCGCAGATGGTGTAGGTGCGGCCCTCAAGCTCGACCTTATCGCCCACGGCGAGGTCGTTGTTGGTGGCGAAGACACGGTCGATTGCCACCTCATCGTCCGTCTTGGGCTGCCTGCCTTCGCAGTAGGACGCAATGTCAACCTTGGTGCGATGCGCGTAGGTGCGCAGGGTGCGCTTGGTGCCGTCGTCGCCAGCCGCCTTTTTGATGATGGCGTCGATAGAGAAGTTCTTGTAGAACGTAACGCCGCCGACGTCCTCAGCCGCGTCTTCGGCAGCCTTGAGCTGATCTTTGGTGGCCTCGAAGGAGGTAGTCACGCGGCCGTCCTCGATCGTGTACGCATCGCGCATGTCGTCAATGAGGCAGCCGATGGAATGCGCCGCGAGCAAAAAGCCCGACGTGAGGGCGATGCTTCCGCACATAAGCAAAAAGATGCCCAGGTACTTGCCGATATTGCGGCGCAGCTCGCGCGGGAGTCGTTTTGCGAAAGGTGTCATGGCGCCGCCTACCAATCGAGCTCGGCGGCCGCGACGGGCGACTCGCTGAGCTCGTCCTCGACGATGCGCCCGTCGCGCAGGCGCAGCACGCGATTGGCCATGCGCGCGATGGCGGCGTTGTGGGTGACGATGATGATGGTGCAGCCGTAGGTGCGGTTGACGTCCTCCATGAGCTGCAGGATTTCCTTGGATGTCTTGTAGTCGAGCGCGCCCGTGGGCTCGTCGCACAGCAGCAGGCCCGGATTTTTGACGAGCGCACGGCCGATGGCGCAGCGCTGCTGCTGGCCGCCCGAGACCTGGCGCGGAAACTTGTTGCGGTGCTCGTAGAGGCCCAGCGAACGCAGCAGATCGTCGACGTCGAGCGGTTTTTTGGACAGGTGCGCCGTGACCTCGATGTTTTCCTTGATGGTAAGGTCGGGCACCAGGTTGTAGAACTGGAAGACAAAGCCCAGCTCGCGGCGTCGGTACTCGCCCAGATCGGCGGGCTTGAGCGCCGTGAGATCGCAGCCGTCCACCATGATGGAGCCGCCGTCGGCATCCTCCAGGCCGCCGATCAGGTTGAGAAAGGTCGACTTGCCCGAGCCCGAGGGCCCCAGCATGACGCAGATCTCGCCGCGGTTGATGGACGTGTCGATGCCATCGAGTACCGTCAGGCGCGCATCACCGTCGCCATAGTGTTTCTTGAGCCCTTTGACCTGGACATACGCTTGCTTTGTCGCCATGCTATCCCCCGTTGTTAGCCTTCTGCCACTTTTCTAGGCTAATAGTAAACCCAGGTGAACTATTTTTAAGCGACGTGCGCGACTTTTTTCCAACCTACTCATTGGGGACAGACTTAAATGAGTGAAATCGCTCATTTAAGTCTGTCCCCAATGAGTGCCGGCAGGAAAGGAACGTCCCCAAGTGCCGACATATTGGGACAGTCCTTGCCAGCCCGGCCGGCGGGCCGGCGAATGGGCAAAGACTGCCCCCAGCGACCAGTCGTTTAAGAACGTCCCCAATGACTAGGTGGCTAGGCGTGGGATTTGGCGCGTGCGAGGGCTAGGCCTACGGCGGCGATGGCGGCGGCGAAGAGCACCGTGACGCCTAGGTCGCAGGCGATGTCGCCCAGCACGGCAGACGTCAGGTCCGAGGCAAGCGCCTCGCCGATCGCGTCGTTCACCCAATACGTCGGCACAAAGTGCGCCACCGTCTGCACGGCCGAGCCCATGAGCGACAGTGGCATCCAGGCGCCGCCCAAAAACGTCATGAGCATGCCGAGCAGGTTGCCCACACCGTTGAGCAGCTCCTCGCGCGCGCCCAGGCTCGACAGCGTAAAGCCAACGGCCAGCGGCGTGCACGCCAGGGCAAACGTTGCCGCCAGCGCCAGGCACACGCGACCCACGCCGACCTCGGCAACCGCGCTGGCAAAGCCCACGACGCCCATCATGCTCGACACGAGCCAGATGCAGACGGCGAGCACGGCGGCGACCGCGAACACAGCGAGCGAACGCTGGCGCTCAGAGACCGGGCTGGCATCCATGCGGCGCACGCGCTCGGGCTCGTTCATGCCCGAAAACACCAGTCCCACCGACACGATGACCGACGAGATGATCGCGTACGCGCCAAAGTTGAAGTACGACTCGAGCGTGGTAGCAGCAGTCGAGTCGACCTTGACCTGCTCGATCTGGACCTCCGCGCGCTTTGCGGCCGCGTGCTCGGCGGCCCTTGCGACGTCACCGTTGGAGGCAGCGGGTTCAAGCGCCGCCGCAGCGCCCGCGAGCGAGATCCAGCGCGAGGCCTCGGCGGACGAAAGCGCCGCCGCCATGGTGCCGGAACCATAGGTCACGTCGAGCTTGGGCAGGGCCTCCCCCGCACGGGCGGCTGCAACAAGATCGTCCTCAAACCCCTCCGGGATAAAGAACACGCAATCGGCACTGCCCTTGGCGCTGTTGCTCTTGGAGAGCGCGTCGGCAAGGTCGTATGTGTCGTCGCCGACGCCCGTGACCAGGTCAAAGCGTGAGCCCAGGTGCTTGGTAAGCGCCCGCGAAAGGTCGCTATTGTCGCGGTCGACCACGATCACGTTGGTGTCGTAGGGCTTGTACTCGGTAAGCTGCGACGAGTTCCAGCTCACCGAAGCCGCGATGAATACGCCCATGAGCGAGATGAACACCGTATAGATGAGCAGGTAGAACGGGTGCGCCAGCGCCATGCGAAGCGCGGTCTTAAAGGTGCTCATAGCGGCTCCTTCCAAAGATCAGCGTAGCGGCGGCGACAAACACCAGGGCCATCAGGACGAGCGCGCCGGCGCGAACAGCGAAGGGCCCCAGGTCCTCAAAGAAATACAGGCGATTGAACATGTCGCAGATGAGCTTCACGGGGTTGAGCCAGCACTCGACCGGACAAGCGCGGGCGACGTCGTCGGCAAGCGCCATCGCCGGCTCGCCGTAGAGGCCGGCGAACAGGGCGCACGTGGTGGCAAAGCCCGTGAGGATGCCCGACTTGGATGCCTTGCCGCCCTTAACGGGAAGCGTGCCCACAAAAAGCCCCAGGCCCGTGGCGGCAAGCGCGGATGCAGCCCCGCCCAGCAGGCACAACCCCTCGCGCCCGCCAAAGTCGACGCCCACGACCAGGCGCACGTAGCCGATCGCAACCGCCATCGATGCAAAGGAAACCAGCCACGAGCCGACAAAAATGCCGGCCAGCGACGCCGTCTTGGAAAGACCGCCCACGCAGCGGCGCGCGCCAAGGCCCGACAGATTAGGCTGCAAATCGACGACGCTCAAGGCGGCAAACTCGGCAGACATCATCGCGACCAGGCCAAAGAGCGCGTAGTAGTAGATGACCGTGCCATCGGGCGTGGCACGAGTCAGGCTCATGCGGCGGGTTCCGCCCTCGAGCGACAGGGCGTGCGCAACCGCCGCCGGATCGGCGAGCGCCGCCGGGTTGTCCTGGGCAATCTGGGACATGAGCTCGACATTTTGCGTATACGAGCTTGCCACCGTTTCAAGGATGCTGCGGTCGGTGAGCACCGACGAGGCGCGCGAGCTGTCGTAACTCGACAGCAGCGTGAGCCTGGGCGTGCCCGCGGCATCAACCGTATAGATGCCCGCGACCTCGCCGGCCTTGAGCGCTTTGCGCGCGACAGCCAAGTCTTCGTACTCGCTCACATCGAGCAGCTGATCGTCGCCTGCCTTGGCAAGCGAAGCTGCCACATCCTTAAAGGTCGAGGCATCCCAGGCCTCGTCCGCCACGACGGCAACCGGCACCGGGTCGACCGTGCCGTCGGAGCTGAGGTTCGCAAACATAAACATGAACATCGTGGAAAGCGCGATAGGAAAGAGAGCGCCCCAGACCCACGTGCTCGGCCGGCGCAGCAGCGTCTTGACCGTGGTGATGATGGTGTTGAACATGGCCGCCCCCTAGTCGCGCAGCTCGCGGCCGGTGATCTCGAGGAACACGTCGTTGAGGGTCGGCGGTTCGGAATAGATGCGGCCGAGCGGCACGTCATGCGAGCGCAGCGCATCGAGAATGTCCGTCAGGTTGTGCGGGCTCGCTTCGCACGAAAACGTGAGCTGTCCCGCCGTTGCCGAAAGGTCCAGAACGTGCGGCAGGCTTGCGACGGCACCGAGCGCCGCACTCGGAACCTCGCCGACCTCGATTACAATCTTCTCGCCCATCTGAATCATGCGCTTGAGCTCGTCGTTAGTGCCCTGCGCCAGCACGCGGCCGCCGTCCATGATCATAATGCGGCTGCAGATCTGCTCGACTTCCTCCATGTAATGGCTGGTATACACCACCGTGGCGCCCTCGTCGCGCAGGCGGCAGATGCCCTCCAGGATGGCGTTGCGGCTTTGCGGGTCGACCGCCACCGTGGGTTCGTCAAAAAAGATGAGCTCGGGCTTGTGCGCGATGCCGCAGGCAATGTTGAGACGACGCGCCAGGCCGCCCGAGAGCTTGCCGGGGCGGAACTTGGTAAAGTCGCCCAGTCCGACAAAGTCGATCGCCTCGTCCACCAGCGCGCGGCGGCGCTTGCGGTCGTTGACGTAGAGACTACAGAAATAGTCGATGTTCTCGCGCACGGTGAGCTCGTCGAACACCGCCACCTGCTGCGGCACCACACCGATGCGGCGCTTGAGGTCGTAGCGGGCGGGCGTCATGCGCTCGCCGAATAGCTCGATGGTGCCCTTGTCGTAGGCGAGCAGCTGCAGGATGCAGTTGATGGACGTGGTCTTGCCCGAGCCGTTGGGGCCCAGCAGGCCAAAGATCTCGCCAGGGGCGATGCACAGGTTAAAGTGGTCGAGCGCGATAAGATCGTCGTAGCGCTTGACGAGATTTTCGACGTGGACGATGTCTGTCATGAGGCGGCCCTTCTGTTGATTGCGGCCCGGTACGATTGCATCATCGCAGGAACCGCCGGCGCGCACCAGTGAGCTTTGTCACGAGTGCGGGGCTTGGTCGCGTGGCCTGCTGACGCGACCGCCCCGCCGCGTGGGAGGAATGTCACGCTTGCTCTGAGTGGCGCCTCCCCCGTGCGCGGCATCGCGTACAATACCCGTATGAACAGGCTATTCGACAAATCGATCGTGCTGGCGTGCTGCATCGCAGCCGCCACGGGCCTTGCTGTGGATGCTCGCCTGGTCGCGGCGTTTTGCCTGGGCGTTATTGCCACCTCACTGGCCGAGGTCGCACAGGGAAATCGCGCCCGCCGTGCGAGCGAGGCCGTGAGCTACGCTTACATCATCGCGGCTGTCTTCGTGCCGCCGTTTGTGCCGTTTGCGCCTCTCGCCCTCTATGACATCGCGCGGCGGGCGCGCCGTGAGCACGCCTGGGCCGCGCTGGGCATTGGCGCCACCTTTGTCTTTGCGCTCGTCGCGGACCTTCGCACCGACGCGCTCACCGCCCGAACGCTCCTGCTGACCGCCATCCTTTCGGTCGCCGCCACGTTGCTGTCGCTGCGCACCGCGCAGCTGGAGCGCGAACAGGAACGCATGCGTCGCACCCGCGACAAGCTGCAAGAACGCGCCCTGGCACTCGAGGCACGCAACCGCGACCTCGCCGACCGCCAGGACTACGAAGTCGAGCTCGCGACGCTCGCCGAACGCGCCCGCATCGCGCGCGAAATCCACGATAACGTGGGCCACCAGCTCACGCGCGCTTCGCTTCAAACCGAAGCCCTGCGCGTGGTCCATGCCAACGAGCCCGGCGTTGCCGCCGATTTCGCCGACGTCAAATACACCGTTGACGAGGCGCTCCAGCTCGTGCGCGCCAGCGTCCACGCGCTCAACGACAATGCAACCAACCTCTCCGTGCGGCTCGAACGCATCGTTGAAGGCGCACGCTCGGACAGCGGTCCGCAGATTGAGCTTGAGGTTTTGACCGAGCATACGCCCGCCAACGTCGCCAACTGCTTTGCGGCGGTGCTGCGCGAGGCGCTTTCCAACGCCATGCGCCACGCCCATGCCAAAACCATTACCGTGCGGTGCATGGAGCATCCGTCGTTTTACCAGCTCATCGTTACCGATGATGGCGCAGACGCGACCCCGGCGAGCAGCAGCAACGTCGCAGAAGGCATGGGGCTCGTCTCCATGCGCGAGCGCGTCGAGGCGCTTGGCGGAACCTTCACCGCCGGCCTGCGCGCCGGCGCCCCCGGCTGGCGCGTGTTTGCCACCGTCCCCAAACAGCAAGGAGATGACGCCCGATGAGGCTCATAGTTGTCGACGACGACCGCTTGGTAGTCGATTCGCTCAAGATTATCCTGGGCGCCCAGCCGCAGATCGAAGTGGTGGGCACCGGAGCCGACGGCAACGACGCGGTGGCACTCTACGCCGAGCACGCGCCCGATATCGCGCTGCTCGACATTCAGATGCCGGGGCGCGACGGCCTTTCGGCGGCGCGCGAAATCCTTGAGCGCGACCCTTCGGCGCGCGTGGTGTTTCTGACGACATTCTCGGATGACGAGTACATTGTGTCGGCGCTCAAACTGGGCGCCCGCGGCTACCTGATTAAAACCGATGTCGCCGTCATTCCTCCGGCGTTGGCGCAAGTCATGGACGGCAAACGCGTGCTCGAGGGTAAGGCGATCGAAGATATCAACTTTGATGGGACGGGCGTCGATGCCGGCACGACCCGCCGGCCCGCGGCCTTCGCCAGCCTAACCGACCGCGAGTTCGAAGTCGCCGAGCTCATCGCCCGCGGCCTCGACAACAAGGAGATTGCCGCCACCGCCTATATGGGCGAAGGCACCGTACGCAACCACATCAGCTCGATCCTGGCAAAGATGGGCCTGCGCAACCGCACGCAGATCGCCATCGCCTACCTGCGAGGGTAGTTGCCCGACGATCAACCGCTCCGGCATAGCAAAATGGCTGCCACCGATTTAATGCCATTTCAAAACTATGCCGGTTTACGGGGCTAAACTCAGGACCCCCATCCATACCCGCGTTTTCTGCAAAATGACGGCGCGTCTACCTGCGGTTTTATTTTCACGAATATCGGCATGGTTGGGGACTCGTGACTCAGCCCCGTAAACCGGCATAGTTTTGTACGGGCAGCCCTGCACGAGTGCCTCCGCAAGCCTTGCGGGACCAAAATGATCCGTTTTCCTCCGTCCCCGGGGGATCATTTGGCGGCGCCAACCACGAAATCGGCCCATCTACTACGTTTGACTCGATACCCCCGACCATACCCCTGTTTTCCAGAAAACTGCAGGCGTTCTACCTGCGGTTTTGTTTTCGCGTTTTTGGCATGGTTGGGGGTAAGGGGTTAAACGTAGTAGATGGGCCGATTTCGTGGCGGCCCTTCCTCCCCTGCGCACAAAAGTGCCGCCACGGAGAAGGGAGACGTCTCCGTGGCGGCTGGGGGTGGGGGGGGGGGGGGCTATGGTCTTGCGCCCCACCGGCCGCCCGGGGCCTTTTGGCCCCGGGCGCTGCCAGCGTGCCTAGCGCTTACGGATACCCCAGACCAGGGCTCCGACGCCGGCCATGGCAATAACAAATGCCATGAGCAGTGCGGCGGCCTGCTGGTCACCTGTGGTGGGCAGGAAACCCTTGACCGTCTTGACGATGTTCGTCACGGTCTTGGGCGTGCCGGGATCGGGCGTCGGCACGGGCGTCTCGGGCTTCTTGTACGTGTTGTTGAACACGATACCCTCGACACTCTTGTCGCCCTTGGTAAAGGTGACGTTCGCCTTGAGGCTGCCCTCGCCGTCGTCGACCACGTTGACGGTCGCGGTAAAGACGGACTTGTCATAGGTCATACCGGTCTCGTCGCCCTTGACCTCGCTGATGGTGTAGACGTACGTACCGGGCTCGTCGTACTCGAACTTGTCGAAGTTGATCTTGCCGTCGGCATCGTTGGTGACGGTGGACTCGATGTCCTCGCCAACGAGCTTAAAGCTAAACTCGTCCTTCTTGAGCTCGCGTCCCTCGAGCACCTTGATGGCGCCGATGGAGACCTGCGTGGGCATGGCGTGATACTTGTTGGTAAAGCCAGCCGACTCGGTGGTTCCCTCGAGCTTGTGCGTCGCGGTCAGCGTGCCGTCGCCATTGTCGGAGACGGTGGTCACGACGGTGTAGGTCGTACCGTCATAGGTGACGCCCTTGTACAGGCCGAGCGCGTTGGGACAAGCCTCGCGCAGCGTGTACGTGTGCGTGCCGGGCGCCTCGTAGCGGATCGGGCTCAGCGTAACGTTGCCGCTGGCGTCGTTGGTGCCACTAGCGACAGTCACGCCGTCCTCGAGCAGCTCAAACGTGAACTCGCCAGCTGCAAGATCACGTCCGGTCAGACGCTTGACGGTCGTGACCTGATCGGTCACGGAAGAATCGGTAGGCGTCACGCTGTACGTGTTGGTGAACGTAAAGTCCGCACCGTCGCCGCCGTCGCGCTTGACGCTCAGGTGCCCAGCGCCGTCGTCAGTCACGGTGTAGGAAACCTTGCGCGCGGTATTGGCGTCGTTAGTCACGCCAGGGGCGGTGCCGGACTCGGTCACCGTGTAGGTAAAGGTGTGCGAGCGCGGGGCAGCGGGATCTGCGGGCTCGGATTCGTCGCTGGGCTCGTCGGCGTTGGCATCAGCGTCGGCGTTGGCCTCTTCAGCCTCTGCCTCGTCGGCCTCGTCTGCCTCGGCCTTATCGGTCGCATCGTCCGTCACGCCCAGGGCGCGGTTGAGGTCCTCGAGCGTAAAGTGGATCTTGCCAAAGTCCACGTTGCCGGCCGCGTCGTTGGTTGCGGTCGTGCGCTCGGGCATCGGGGCACCCGCCTCATCGGCGGCCACGGTAAAGGTAAACTTACCCGTGATGTCGGCCGGGGTCAGGCCCTCGGCAGCCTGGAGCTTCTTGGTGCCGGCAAGCGCGGCGTCAACGGCATCGGCGCCGTAGACGTTCTCGAACAAGGGCTCGATGCCACCGTAGTCGACCGTTGCCGTCAGGGTACCGTCACCGTTATCGACGACGATAACCTTAAAGCCAAAGTACCACGTTGTAGCAGAAACGCCGTTCGGCAGCCCGTGTATAGCTTCGTAGGCCGTGTAGTTAATGGTCCAAGCAAGCTTACCGTCCTTGTCGGTACGATGGGCAAGCCCGGCAGACTCAAGATCGGCAAGCATCTTGGTGTCGTAGTGCAGCGCATCAAAGCTCACGTGCCCACCGATATTGGGCTTGAGATTTTCATAACCCACAAGCTCACCCTGATAGGCGATACCGAACCAGAACTCGCCGTCAACCATCGGGCGACCGGTCAGGGTCTTGGCGGCAACGACCTGAGCAGCGGTGCCACCAGGCGTGTTGGTCGTAGCGCTATAGCTGTTGACGAACGGGACCACGGCGCTCTCGACCGCGGCCGCGCCGGTCTTGTACTCGGTCACCAGCGTGCCCTCGGAACCGCCGGAGACGGTCGTCGTGGCGGTGAGCGTGCCGGCGGTGTCGTCGGCGATGGCGATCGTCACGGTGCGGACAGCGTCGTCGTAGGTGTAACCCGGCTGGCCGTCATTCTTCTCGGCAACGGTGTATGTAAAGGTCTTGCCGGCATCAGCCTGCGTAAATTTGACCTCATGGCCCGCCAGAATGTCAATCTGGCCGACTGTTCCCTCTATCGTTGCGGGGGACTCATAGTTGTTGGCCCCGGGCAGCAGGCCAAGTGCGCTAGCCGAATCATCGTCGGCGGGCGTCACGGTAAAGGTGAACTGGCCCTCGGTCATGGGGCGTCCGTAGAGGGTCTTGCTGAGCTTGAGGCCGCCGGCCGCGGCGTAATCGAGCTCAGTGCGGTACGTGTTGGTAAAGCGTCCGTTTTCCTTCTTAGTGACGTTGGCGGTCAGGGTGCCATCGCTGTCCTCGGTCACGGTCACTTCGGCGGTTGCGACATGCGCGTCATACGTCATGCCGACCGTGCTGCCCGCGTTCTCGCGAATCTCGTACTTATAGGTTCCGGCAGCGGCGTAGTGGATCTTACCGAACTTGATGGCGACGATGCCGTCCTTCGCGTCCCTCTTGCTCACGGTTACGGTTGCGGGATCGGGCAGCGGGGTGCCTTCGGGGGCGGTGATGGTAAAGCTGAACTCGTCCCCATCCGTCCAGTCGCGACCGTCAATAGCCTTGCTCAGGCCAAAGTCGAGCTCGGTCTCGAGCGGGGTCACGCTGTAGGTGTTCTTGAAGATCGCAGCCTCAGCATTCTTCAGAACATGCTGGGCACTGAGCGTGCCGTCGCCGTTATCGGTGATGGTCGTCTCGATGGCGAACTTGGCGTCACTGTAGGTAATGCCCTTGCTGGTGGTTCCGCCCTTGACCTCGCGCAGCGTGTAAGCGTGCGTTCCGGCCTTGTCGTACTTCACGGCGCTCATCGTGATCTTGCCATCGGCGGCGTTCTTGCCGGTGGCGACGACCTTGGCGTCCTTGTCCCCGCCCTCGACGAGCTCGAAGGAGAACTCGCCCTCAGCCATGTCGCGGCCGGTCAGGACCTTGGTCGCGGCGATCTTGTCGGTGACGCTGAACTCGTCAGGATTCGGCTTGTAGCTGTTGTTGAACTTCGCCTCGTTGGCGCCCTGCAGCTCATGCTTGACCGTGAGCTTACCATTGCCGTCATCGGTAACGGTAGTCACGATGGTGTAGGTCGTGCTGTCGTAGGTAATGCCGTTGCCTTCGGCGCCCTTGGCTTCGCGCAGGATATAGGTGTGCTTGCCGGCGGCGGTGTAGGAGATCTTGCCCATCGTAATCTTGCCATCGGCGTCGTTAGCGCCGGTGGCGACGACCTCGCCGTCCTCGACGAGCTCGAAGGAGAACTCGTCGGCCTTGAGGTTGCGTCCGTCCAGAACCTTGGTCGCGGTGATCTGATCGGTGACACTGGAGTTATTCGGAGTAACGCTGTAAGCATTCTCGAAGATAGCCTTCTCGACGTCCTGCAGCTCATGCTTAACCGTGAGCTTGCCATTGCCATCATCGGTGACGGTGGTCACGATGGTGTAGGCCGCGGTGCTGTAAGTAATGCCGTTTTCGGTGGTGCCGGCCTTGGTCTCGCGCAGCATGTAGGTGTGCTCGCCAGCCGCAGTGTAGGTGATCTTGTCCATCGTGATCTTGCCGTCGGCCGCATTGGTGCCCCTGGCGACGACATCGTTACCCTCGACGAGCTCGAAGGAGAACTCGCCTTTCTTGAGGTCGCGGCCGGTCAGGGTCTTGGTCGCGGTGATCTGGTCGGTGACGCTGGACTTATTCGGGGCAGTGTTGTACTTGTTCTCAAAGCGCGCCGTCTCGGGGCCCTCGAGCGTATGGGTCACCTTAAGCGTGCCGTCGCCGTTGTCGATGACGCTCGTCTTGATGGTGTAGTTCGTCTTATCGTACGTGATCCCGTTGCTCAGCCCCGCCTCGTTGGGGAGCTTCTCGCGCAGCGTGTAGGTGTGGGTGCCGGGCTTGTCGTAAGTGATCTTGTCCATGGCAATCGTGCCGTCGGCAGCGTTAGTGCCCTTGGCGACGACCTTGTTACCCTCGAGGAGCTCGAAGGAGAACTCGCCCTCAGTCATGTCGCGCCCGGTCAGGACCTTGGTCGCGGTGATCTGGTCCTCGACAGGCTTCACGCTATAGGTGTTCTTGAACTCGGTCTCGCCCGAGATCTTTTCAACGTCGGCCTTAAGCTCGCCCTTGGCGTTAACCGTCACAGTCACCTTGAACGTGGCAACGTTCTTGCTGTAGGTAATGCCACCGGCGTCGCCCTTGACCTCGCGGACCTCATAGGTGTACTCGCCCGGCTCGGCATAAGTAATCTTGCCAAAGTTAATGGCTGCCTTGCCCTTGTCGAGATCGGCATTGGTCACAGTTACGGTCGCGGGGTCGGGCATCGGGGCATTGTTGTCGGACGTCGCGGAGAGCTCAAACTCAAACGCATCCGTATCCGCCCACTTGCGG
This sequence comes from uncultured Collinsella sp., assembly GCA_958451615.1. Classification (GTDB taxonomy): domain Bacteria; phylum Actinomycetota; class Coriobacteriia; order Coriobacteriales; family Coriobacteriaceae; genus Collinsella. Next base: position 101,447 of record CAUDQR010000005.1, read on the forward strand.
CCCTCGAGCACCTTGGTCAGACCAAAGTCAGTCTTGGTATCAACCGTTGTCGGCTTGGTTGCAAGGCTAAAGATAATCTTGCCGTTGTTGCCCAGGTGCGAATGCACGTGCGTGGAAGTCGCAACGGAGGAAAGGTCATTCCACCTGGGGTTAAGCACGTCGCGCGCGGTCTCGGTCTTGTTGCCGTTCGCCTCCACATCGTCCTTGGTGGTATGCAGCTGGTCGATATAGGCCAAGCGCGCGGTTCCCTTATTAAAGGACCAATAGCCGTCATCTTTGACCAGAGCGCCGTCGTAGCTGGCGATCTCGTGCCCCTCAAACTCCACAACGGCATAGTCGTCCTTCGGCTTGCCGTTTGCGCCCATCGCCACAAACTCGTCCTTGTAGTAATAGACGTCGTTGCCCTGCGGCTTTACCGTCGCGCGCTGGGTGCATTCCTTGTCCGTGTAGATAGGCGTGATTTTTTGGAAGTAATAGTAGCTGTTGGTATCGGCGGGCTCAAACTCGGCGACAACATCGCCCAACTCGCCGCCCGACCACTTGTTGGCCAGGAAGTAGACCGTCTGGTTGTCGGCACCCTTATGTTTCTCGATATACTTCTTGAGTCCGTCATCGGGCGTAAACAGGTTGTTACGCGCGGCGTCCTTGACGCTCGAGGTGTATTTAATCTGAATAGGCTTGATGTCATTGAGCGACGTGCGCTCAAAGATCCCGTTTTCCATGTCCACGTGATAGCGGATCAGCGGAATCAGTGATGCGGGAATCTTGACCGTCACGATATCGCCCTGCTGCGCATTGGCAGAGCGCTCGACGGTGATGACCAGGTCCTTGGCCACGCCCGAAAACTCGTACGTGTCCGTATTGCCCTTGGTTGTCTTGGTCACCTCATCAAAGGGGACGCCATTAATCTGAGCGCTGACAAACGTATCGACCTGCATAAAGTCGCCCAGCTCATCACTAAAGGTGATGTAGCCGGACTTGCTCTCGTCGTAACCATCCTCGATCTGAGTGGGAGAACCCTTACCCGAGGTGATAGAGCTCGAGATATCATCAAACACCTTCTTGAGCTCATCGGCATTCGACGCAGCCTTGTAGAAATCGGAGTTCTCGGTGCGCTTACCAAGCTTATTGGTTGTGTAGGACGTGGCATTTGGATAGTTGCTCGACACGGCGTGCATGAACTTGTTTTCGTCGCTCGTCCAGTAGTCCGTAGGATCGTCAGCGGGATTCGCACCATTAAAGATGCCGATGGTGTAGACCGTAGCGCCTTTCTCCTTCATTTTCTTGGCGGCGGCTATGGCATTGTTGGCAACCGTAGAGTTGAATTCACTGATGTCTGTGGGCGTGCCATCCGTAAAGAACACGACTACCTTCTGGGCATCCTCGCGGCCTGACATGCCGCGAGCAAGCTCAAGGCCGTAATCAGCCTGCGTGGCGCCGGCGGGCTTGATGGAGCCGACCGTATCCTTAAGTTCCGTCGCATCGCTACCGACACACGGCGTCAGACTCTTCATAACCTGCGAATAGTTGTAATCGTCGTACGTAAATCCCTGATATTCGCGATACATATCGTTGCCGATCTTGGTGCTCTTTGCACCCGCGAATTTAACGATGGCAACCTGATGCTGCTTGGAATCATCTTCGATCTTTGCATTCTGCTCGGCAATAGCGTCGATAAAGGAACTGGCAGCGTTCTTAAGTGCGGTGATGCGTTTGGTCTGATCATTGCCGCCCATGCTCTTATCCATCGAGCCGGAGGCATCAAGCACCATCACGATATCGAGCGGTTTAGTGACCAGCGACGTTGTGTCAGAAGTCGAAGACATCGTGGAGAGCGTTGTCACAAAGTCGGACTTTTCGTCCTCTGTGGGCTCGACCGTCTTGTCCGTCCAGATTCGGCCTACATAACGTGTCGTCTGGTCCTGCTCGCCGCCCGACGCCCAGTATTGCCAGCGGTCGGTAGTGTCGGGGTCGGCTATCTTTTTGCTCGCCGTCGGTCCGTCCATTCCGGTGCTGGACCTGGCGTTGGCCTCGGGCAGCATGGCAAATGCTGCAGCCGGCAACACAAGCACTACGGCAAGTATCACCGCCAAGAGACCCCTCGTGTACTTACTCATCGCGTCTCCCTTCTCGCGGTCTCAGACCTTGCATCAGCCTAAAGTTACGGAATGAGACACAATTAGGGCAGGTGACACATGTTCCAGATTGTGTTTTGGGCGTGAGACAAATGTCTCACCAAAGTTGAGACACGGCGTTTTCGCAGGAAAACGGGTGCGACTCGAGCCATCAGGCAAAAATGACCCGTTTTCCTCCGTCCCCGGGGGATCAATTGGTGGTGCTCGCCTCAAAACTGGCCCATCTACTACGTTTGACCCGATACCCCTGACCATAGCCGCGTTTCATGAAAAACCGCAGGCATTTTACCTGCGGTTTTGTTTTTGCGTTGTTCGTTATGGTTGAGGGTAGCGGCCTAAACGTAGTAGATGGGCCCATTTCGTGGCAGACGGGTCACGCGGCAGCCCTCGCAAGGCCAAAATGATCCGTTTCCCTCTGTCCACGGGAGATCAAGGGATGCTACGGATATGGTGGTATTTCAAAACTATGCCGAATTACGGGGCTAAAGTCGGGGCCCTCATCCATACCTTCATTTTTTGAAAAACGGCGGGCTATCTACCTGCGGTTTTGTTTTTGCAATTATCTGTACGGTCGGAGGTTCGCTATACGGCCCCGTAATCCGGCATAGTTTTGTTCGCGGCGGCTCCACCGCTCGTTTAAGCGCGGGGCCGGTGGGGCATTTTTGCCCCACCGGCCCCATCCCAGCGCTACTCCGGCTTGGTTTCTACCGTGGGAGTCTTATCCGCCGCGACTGGAGTGCGCGCGGCGTCCATAGTCAGGCAGTGCTTGGGGCAGCTCTCGATGCACTCGCCGCACACCACGCAGGCGTACGGGTCAATCGACCAGGTACCGCCCTTGCGATCGACCGCGAGCGCGCCCGCCGGGCAACGCCGCGCGCACATGCCGCAGCAGATGCACACGTCCATGTCGTTGACGATATGCCCGCGCAAGCGCTCGGGCGCCGTCAGCTTCTCCTGCGGATAGCACACCGTTACCGGCTGCTTGACCATAGAACCCAAGGCCGTCTTGGCAAATGTCAGTAAACTCATGCCGCGCCTACCTTTCCGTGCAGCTAATGCAGGGGTCGATGGTCAGGATAATCATAGGCACGTTGGCAAGAAGCACGCCCTGCAGCGCATGCGTCAGACCCGCCAGGTTCTGCGACGTCGGCGTGCGCACGCGAAAACGGTCCAGGTTCTTGGTGCCGTTGCCGCGCACATAGTAGTACGCCTCGCCGCGCGGCTGCTCAATCACAACCTCGCCGCGCGCGCCGTCGGCCGGCGTGAGCTTGGTGCGCCCGCCGATGCCGTCGTGCGGAATCTTGCCGACAAGCTCCTTGATGATGTCCATGGCCTGCGTGACCTCGGCACAACGCACCTGGCAGCGGGCATAGCAGTCGCCATCGGTAGCGACAATTGGCTCAAACGCAGCCAGATCCGCATAGGCGCCGTCGCCAAACATGCGCACGTCATAGTCCACGCCCGAAGCGCGCCCAAACGGGCCGACCATCGACAGATCCAGCGCGTCTTTTTTGCTGATCACCCCCACGCCATGTAGGCGTTCGCCGCAGCTGTCGTCGTCCAAAAACGTATGCACCAGGGCCTCGTAGTCGGGACGCATGGCATCGAGTGTCTGGACAATGCCCGCCAGCTCGGAGTCCTCGATATCGTGCTTAAGGCCGCCGATCTCGTTAATCGACAGAATCACGCGCCCGCCGCACGTGCTCTCAAAGATCTTGAGAATCTGCTCGCGCAGGGTCCACGACCGATAGAACAGCGCCTCAAAACCAAAGGCGTCGGCGAGCAGGCCCAGCCACAGCAGATGCGAGTGGATGCGCGAAAGCTCGTGCAGAATGGTGCGGATATACTGCACGCGGCCGGGCACCTCAATGTCGAGCATACGCTCGCAGGCGCTGGCATAGCCGTAGCTGTGACCCACGGCGCAAATGCCGCAGATGCGCTCGGCGATGTAGCCAAACTGATGCATATCGCGCTTTTCGGTGAGCTTCTCGAGTCCGCGGTGCACAAAGCCGATCTGCGGAATTGCCTCGATGACGCGGTCGTCCTCGATCACCAGGTCCAGATGAAGCGGCTCGGGCAGCACCGGGTGCTGCGGGCCAAACGGAATAACGGAGCGATGTGCCATGGGCCTTACGCCTCCTTTTTCTGCTTGTCGCGGGCGGCCTTGGCGGCAAGCGCCGCACGGACCTTGGCCGCTTTCTCGGGATCCATGGCGGCGAGCTTTGCCTCTATCTCGGCAACCTTGAGTGCGGCCTTCGCAGCAGCCTCATCGTGCTGAGCATCGGAGCCGGCAGCCGCAGCGGGCTGAGCAGCGACGCCCGCGGCATCGCCGGCGCTCGCAGCGCCCTCCCCTGAAGCAGCCGCAGCCGCGGCGGCCTTCTCGGCCGCGGCCTTGCGCGCCTTGGCCTCGGCAGCGGCACGGACCTTCATGGCTTTCTCTCGCGCAGCCTTCACCTCGGGCGTGATAACGCTCATGGGCTCGGCAGTCGAGACCTGGTAGAAAAAGCCCTTAAAGTCGATCTGCATGTCGGTAATGGCAAGACCAAACAGGTCGTGGACCTCATTTTCAAACGGGAATACCGCCGGATAATACGAGCTGATGGACGGAATCTCCTGGTACCGGTCGATTCCCTCGACTACCAGGTTCTCAATCGCATAGCTGCCGTCCTGCGCAATATGCTCCCGAGCGGCATGAACGTTGATAAACGTATAGACCAGGCGATACGTGCCGTCGTCGACGTTGCGCTCGGCGTGCATTTGCACAAAGCGCGCGCCGACGCCCTTGAGCGCCTGGACATGCGACAGCAACTCATCGATCCCGACTGTGGTATAGATTGCCTCTTGCATTACTCGGCCTCCTTTGCAGCGACGGACGCGGCGGGCGTCCCAGTGGGCGTGTCGCCGGCCCCCGCGGCCACAAACCCGTCCTCGCCCAGTTCAACGCCACCGTCCCAGGTGGCGGCGCCGCCCACGGTGAGCGGATCGCCGCCGGCGCGCATCACGGCCTCCTTCTGGTCCAAGATGCCGCACGCCTCCACGATGGCATCGATCACCGTCTCGGGGCGAATGGCGCACCCGGGCGCGTACACGTCCACGGGAATCGCGCGGTCCACGCCGCCGATCACGTTGTAGGCATCGCGGAAAACGCCGCCCGAGCACGCGCAGATGCCGCACGCCACCACGCACTTGGGCTCGAGCATCTGGTTGTAAATCTGGCGCACGACGGGCAGGTTCTGGGCATTGACCGACCCCGTCACCAAAAAGATATCCGCATGCTTGGGGTTGCCGGTGTTGACCACGCCAAAGCGCTCTGCATCGAACAGCGGCGTGAGCGAGGCCAGCACCTCGATATCGCATCCGTTGCAGCTCGAGCCGTCGTAATGAATAACCCACGGCGAACGCGACATTTTATGATCCATGGATGCCGCCTCCTAAATAAACACGTCGACGAGGATGGGCATAAGGTTGAGCAGGCCAAACACCAGCGCCACGCCCCAGCCGAGCTTAAAGCAGCTGCGCCAGGTGCTGCGTGCGAAGGTGTTGTCGATCAGCACCTCGACAAAGTACGTCGCGGCCATCACGACCAGGGCGACCACCCAGCTCACGGGGTTGTCCCAGACAAAGAACATGCCCACCCACATCAAAAACAGCACAGTCTCGCACCAGTGCATAAGGGTCATCTTGGCCAGCGTGCTGCCGCTCATCTCGGTGGCGACGCCCTGGACAATCTCCTGATGCGCGTGATGCGAGTACGAAAGGTCAAACGGCGACTTGCGCAGCTTGATGGTAAGCACCGCGAGCAGCGCGAGGAAAATGGGCGCGCTGTACACGATGATGGGGGCCGACTGCCCCGTCACGGCGATGGAATCAAAGCTGTCGGTGGCAAGGTAGAGGCCCACGCTCATCAGCAGAACGGCGGGCTCGTAACTCATGACCTGCAGCAGCTCGCGGTCGGCGCCAACCTGGGCAAACGGGCTTTGCGTCGAGGCGGACGCCAGCACCACAAAGATCGCGGCGAGCGTCACCATAAAAGCGCACAGTAGCGTGTTAGAACCCGACACAAAGATGCCGCCGCCCACGACGGTGAAGATGAGCGCACATGCCATATAGGTATCGTCCATGGTGTTTACGCTGGCAGGGGCCTTGCGCAGCAGTTTGGCAACGTCGTAGAAGGGCTGCAGCAGGCGCGGACCCACGCGGCCCTGCATGCGGGCCGAAAGCTTACGGTCAAGGCCGTCAATCAGGCCGCCCACAAGCGGCGCCAGCAAGGCAAACGCCACGGTGCCCATAAAGATGCCCACGACACCCGAACCTTCAAAGTACTTACCGCGCAACACCGAGGGCGCGCTCATGGCAAGTCTCTCGGGCCCAATCCACGCGCAACACAGCAGCGCAAACAAGATAATGCTGCAGCACACGACGCTACCCGCGGGACCAATACGCTTCTCGCCAAGGGCGTCCACCGAGTACCAATTGCGCTTTTCGGCCTTCACCTCGCATCCCATCGAGCCGCGGAAATGGCGATATTTGTCGGTTCCCACACCCGAAAGATATACGTTTACGTGCGGTTTGTTGCTCACGCGGAATGAAGTCAGCAGCACCACGGCGATAAAAGCCACGATAACCACCATCAGATACATGGCATCCTTGCCAATAACGTACGGCACGCGGCCAAACACCATGGCCAAGTAAGGCGACACCAGACCGCTCGAGATAACCGGGAACGCCACGCAGCACAGAATCAGCAGCGCGGCGATGGTGTTGAGGGCCATCCATTCGGTCTTATGGACATTGACCTCAACGTTTTGAGACGTGGGGTCGACGCCCGAAAGCTTGGCAAGCCACTTGCCCCAGAAGAAGAACGTCGCGGCCGAGCCAAAGGCAAGCACCATGATCATGAGCACGTTGCCGGTCTGGGCAAACGCCACCAGGGCGCCCCACTTGGACACGAGCATGCCAAACGGTGCCACGAACATGCCCATAATGCCCAGCATCATCAGGCGCGTAAGGTGCGGCATGCGGCTGAACATACCGTCCATGTCCTCGATATTGCGGCTGCCGATATGATGCTCGGCCGTGCCCACGCACAGGAACAGCAGCGACTTTGCCACCGTATGGAACAGGATCAGGAAGATCGCGGCCCACACGGCCTCTGGCGCGCCGACACCCAGGCAGGCGCTGATAAGGCCCAAGTTGGAAATGGTGGAGTACGCAAGCACGCGTTTGGCGTTGCTCTGCGAGATGGCCATGAGGGCAGCGAGCAAAAACGTGATGGCACCCACACTCGTGACCATAAAGCCGGTCACGGGATAGATGGCATAGAGCGGGCTGAGCTTGACCATCAGGAACACGCCGGCTTTGACCATGGTTGACGAGTGCAGCAGGGCGCTCGTGGGCGTGGGGGCAACCATGGCACCCAACAGCCAAGTGTGGAACGGCATCTGTGCGGCCTTGGTGAGTGCGGCGAGCGACAGCAGAACGACCGGCATCACCAGCAGCGCGGATTGCGCGGTTCCGGCGCCGGAAAGCTCGATCATGCCCGAGATGGTCAGCGGCATGCCGTTAACGTGCAGGTACATGAGTCCGGCCAAAAACGCGATGCCGCCCAGCATGTTGAGGATGATCTGGGTGAAGGCGTTTTTTATGGCCTCGGGCGTGCGCGTGTAGCCAATCATGAGGAACGAGCACACGGTGGTGATTTCCCAGCCACAGAACAGCCACTCAAGGTTGTCGCTCGTCACGATGACGAACATGGCCGAGAGGAACAGGAACATAAGCGCCAGGAACTGCGGGCGACGGTCGGGCGCGGTCTGCCTGCGCAGCGCAGCCTCGTGCTCGTCGTGGGCCTGAAAGTCCTTCATGTAGCCCAAGGCATACACGCAGATCAGGCTGCCGACAATGCCGACGGCGAGCACCATGATCACACTCATGTAGTCTAGGTAGAGCGGCGTCGCCGTGACGGCTTCGGCCGCAGGCAACGTCATAGCTGCAAAGGCGAGCGAGCCCACCAGCTGCACCACGCCGAGCACACCGGTAAGCGCGTTCCTATATTTGAACGCGTTGTACAGGATGACGGCGCACAGAATTACGTCGATGACGGAGCTGATGATCGAGAGCACATGCGAGGTGCCGGGGGCGACCTCAAAGCTCTGAGGACCCGTGCCAAAAAACATGACGGCGACTACAACTGTCACCGCCATAATAATGCCGGAGCCTACAAGCCCTACCGCATCGCGGGCGCGGTCACCGCGCGCGAGCAGCATGCCCAGCGCCGGTACCAGCGGAAACAGGGTAAGGAAATACAGTAGCGTCATACCATCACTCCCCCATGCAAAAACGCTGCAATTGTTTAACGTTATAGCTCAGTTGAGGAGTAGCGACGGCGGGTTTTCGGTCAACTGGGGAGTTTTAGGCGTACGGGGTAAGGAGTCTGTCCGCTTTGGAGCAGAGAGGCGACGCTCCCCCTATCGCGGCGGCGGGCGCACGGGCCACTGCGCGCGGTTTATTAACCACTTTGGAGGATGTTCCAGTAGGCTCACGACGGTCCAAAAAGTTGGCGCGGCAAGAAAAATGCGCCCCTGTGGGCGCACCATCCCGTTCGCTATTCCGCTTTTTTAACGCGCGGCTTGCGACCGCGCGGCTTATCAACCAGCGCGGACTCACCGCTCTCGCGATACTGGCGGCACCAAGCCTTGACCGAAGACTCGCTGGGAATCTTGTGCTTGATCATGGCCTCGCGAACCGTTAAGCCGTTTTCCAAGCGGTCCTTGACCACGGCGAGCTTAACTTCGTACGAATAGGTGTGATGATGCGAACCGGCGTTGAGAACGGCGTCGGCACCGCCTACGGCATACGCGCGGGCCCACTGACGAGCCGTGGCCTGGGGAATGCCAAGCTCCGCGGCGAGGGCGCGATGACCGACCCCCTCTTGGAGGATCTCGACGGCGCGCTGCCTAACCTCGGGCGCATGCGTGCGAGTCCTAGTTGCTTCCGACATACCTGCCACTTCTTAGCCTTAACCGTTAATCTGCTTTCTTACGTGCATGTTAGATAGTAGCATTTTGCTGTTTGCGCGTAACAGTTAATTGAAAATCGCACGGCGGCATCTGGGCATTTGCCATTAATTTGCAACAGTTCTTTAGGTTTTATTTACGCAGCTAGTTAGCTCGCGGCTCATTGACAGTGTTTTACCAACCAGATTGGTATCTTTTTGTTTGGCTGGTATGGTTTGTGTAATTATTAACCCCTCTTCAGCCCGCACCTACATGTCAACTTTCCACTTACTTTCCAGCTTCCCACCTAGCTTTCCAGCTTTCCACTTAACTTACCACCTAAGGTGGAAAGCTGGAAAGCTAGGTGGGAAGCTGGGGCAGCAGCAGGCCAGGAGAATCAGAACCACCCTTAAAAAGGGTGGTTTGCTCTTAGGGTATAACCCACGGGCC
>CAUDQR010000006.1 GCA_958451615.1 uncultured Collinsella sp.
GTACCGCCTCGCGGTGACATCGTTTTTATGTCAACCTTGGTCTAACAGAGCCAATAAAAAACGGGGCCGGCCTTACGCCGAGCCCCGTTTTCAAACGGTCAGTTAGTTATCCAACGCGCGAGCATATCAGTCAACATTACGCCGCCGCGAACACTCCCAAGCCCGTTCCGATGATGCAGATTGCGAAGATGCCCAAGATGATCCAAATGGTCTTGACGCCCTTTTTATAGAGGGCAACGCAAGCGAACGTTGCCAGCAAGGGCAGCAGACCGGGGAAGATCGAATCGAACAGATCCTGCAGGACAATCTCCGAACCACCCACGTCAAAGGTCAAAGCCGTGGACAGCGAGACCTGTGCCGCAATCATGGCGCCGATAACGGTCATTCCGAGAACACCGGCAGCATGCGTCATGCGAGACATAAGGTTGCTCTCTTCGGACTGCTGCAAAAACTTGGTTCCCAAGTCGTAACCCAGATGGGCGGCGACGATACGCGTTGCAAAGTTAATCACGGAGTAGATGAGCGCGTACACGATGGGGCCGAGCGGGTTGCCCGTCGAAGCGATGCCAATACCAATGCCGGCGGCAACCACGCGGAACGTACCCCAGTAGAACGAATCACCGATGCCGGAAAGCGGTCCCATAAGGCCGACCTTCATGGCGTTAATCGAGGACGTGTCGAAGTTCTTATCGGCAGCCGCCTGCTCTTCCATCGAAACCGTTAGGCCGGCTACAAACGGAAGCACATGAGGCGTGATGTTAAAGAACTCGGTATGGCGATCGAGCGCCGCATAGTAATCGTCGTCGTTGGGATAGATCTTTCGCAGGGGCTTCTGAATGGTGTACATGAAGCCCATTGCCATCATCTTGTCGTACGACTGCGAGCACTGGCTCGTAAACTGGCGAAGGAACATGCTCCGATACATATCGGGAGTCATAATCGCGTCCTTCTTGGCCTCTTTGAGGTCGGTGTTCTGGATAGCCATTAGAAGTCCTCCTCTTCATCTGCAGCAACCGTCTGCGGACCGGACGAGCCCTCGCGGAAGGCCAGGAGCAGCGCGACGCAAATGGCAGCTGCGGCGACGCCGACCACGTCCATCTTGAGGTAGATGACCATAATGAAGCCCAGGAACAGCCAGGGAAGGAGCTTGTTATCGCCCATGGTCCTGATAAGAAGAGCGAAGCCGATGCAGACCATGACGCCGGACGCAACGTTGAGGCCGTCCATCACAAACTGCGGAATCGCGTTGAGCGCATTGTTGATAAGGTCGGCACCAAAGAACAGCGAGCCAAACACCAGCAGTGCAGACGGAATGCCAATCGACAGCGGCACGATGGTCAGATGGTACAGATTCGCCTTGGCAAGATCGCGATTTGCCAGAGCGGTCTCAATCTTCTTGCAGGCAAAGGCACCCGGAACGGCGTAGCAGAAGTTGCGCCACACCTGAAGGAAGACGGAGACGGGAAGGGCGAGCGCGACGGCAGTTGCCGTGCCCGTACCCGTAATGACGGCAAACGCGCAGCCAAGCACGCCGGAGGCATAGACCTCGGGAGGGACCGCCGCGCCGACCATGATGGCGCCCATGAACATGGACTCCAAAGCAGCGCCGACGATAACGCCCTGCTGGACATCGCCAAGGATCAAGCCGACAAACAGGCTCGTAAACAGCGGACGACCAAGCATCGTAATGCCAAATAATTGCTCGTCCATGGACGCAATAAATGCGACCAGTGCAACTAGAAGACACTGGACAACCATTTCGATCAACCCCAGAAACAGGTCTGCAGGCGAGGCATTCTGCGCAGCTCGCCTGCAGACAACCGCAGCAATTTGAGAGGATTAGTAGTTCATCTGGTGATAGTAACGACGCGTGGTGAGCGGGTGGTTACGGACGTGCTCGAGATGGCAGCTCAGACGCTCGGTGATGGTGTAGGTGACCATCGGGGAGACGATCTTGCGGAACTCGGGGTCGCTGAACGGCAGCTCGACCTCGGCGGTGTCAAACTTGTTCACGCGGACGTTGACGCCCTTCTCGTCGGCGAGCATGTGAGTGAAGTTGTCCACGCGGTCCATGAGCTTACGGGTGTCGTCCTCGCCGTAGAGCATGATGAGGCTCGTGCCTTCCTCGCACAGCTCGATGGTGCCGTGGAAGAACTCGGCGGCGTGGATGGACTTGGTCTTGATCCACTGCATCTCCTCGAGGATGCACATGGCGTAGTCGTAGGCCTCACCCCAGAGCATGCCGGAGCCAATCACCATGTGGTAATCGGTGTCCTTGAAGTCCTCGGCCATGGCGGCGCAGCGCTCGTCCTGAGCGTCCTTGGCCTTGATGAGGTACGGAGCGATGTTGCCGAACTCTTCCATGAAGGTGTCGTACTTGGGGAAGGCGCCGGCGTTCTTGAGGAAGCGGGCGACCAGCGTGATCTGGTAGGTGTAGATGGCCTCGCACAGAACGTCGTCCTCGGCGAAGCTGAAGAACTTGTAATCGGCGTACTCGGTGGCCGGGGTGTTGTCGTTGGAGACATACATCAGCGTGCGGGCGCCCTGCTCCTGGCAGAACTTGGCGGCCTCAATGATCTCGGGGGTGGTGCCGGTACGGGTGGAGAAGACGCAGACCGAGTCCTTGTTGAAGGTCTTGGGCGGGCATGCGAGGAACTCAGCGGCGATCTCGCAGTGGACGTCGACGTCGGCCGTGGTGGTCTCGACCCAATACTTCATCGGGAGCGTGTGGGCCCAGGTGCCGCCGCAGCCGATGAAGAAGATGTTGGAATAACCCTGCTCGCAGACCTTGTCCACGGCAGCCTCAATCTGAGGACGGAGAGCGAGGGCATCGCTCACAACCTTCTCGTAACGAGGCTCATCGAAATTGAACATCCCTTACTCCTAACTCACTTGGATGAACCCTTCATTCATCCCATGACGTTATAATACTTTATATAACTAACTATGCAAGAACTATTTCAGATTATTTTGGTTTTTCTTTAATAAAAAGCCCGCCGATCAAATGATCGACGGGCATAGGCATAGAGCATTGGTTCAATAAATGCCGAGCATCAACGTGTCTCCGGCTAGAAAACGTCCTTGGCAAACACCTTAGCGTCATTGGGGACCTGACGGATTTCGATGGCCACGCCATCACCCAGGAGCTCTTGGATATGTTCGGCATCTTTCTCGGTCGCAAAGATCGCAGGGGTCGGATGAAGCGTGGTCTCAGGGGTCTTTCGGGTTCCGCCCAGATTGATCTCTTTGATGTCTTTGCAACCCTTAGCGAGACGATAGACATCTTCAATCGTCTCAGTGATGATAAACAGCGAATACTTGTCGGTAACGCCGCTGTTGAGCGCCTCGATAGCAGCGTCAACATCCTTGATGACGAGTTTAACGCCGTTGGGGCGGGCGAGCCTCAAGGCCGCCTTCCTCATGTCGTCTTTTGCCACAGCATCGCTGGCAAGCAAGATGCAATCTACATCCAAAGCGTGAGTCCAGGACATGGCAACTTGGCCGTGAATCAGTCGGTAATCAACTCTCGTAAGCTTAATCATCGTTATCATCTCCGCACGTGATAAAGGGAATGACAGGTGTGGCCCCTAGCTAGGGCTCGAACCAGAACTAACTAGAACTCTTCTTCCTCGGCGCCGGCAAGCATGTCCGCCGCCTCGCAAAGCTGAATAAACGAACGCGATCCCCCGACCGCGGCTTTGGCCTTGTCCGCATCCAGGGAGTCCAGCTGTGTAACCATTTCCACCAGCAGCGGCAAGTTCATTCCAGCGATTAACGTAAACGATCCGTCGGTCTGCCTCTGAATGAATTCGTTGTTTACAGAGCCGCCAAAGATGTCAGTCACGACAAACCAAGAGTCGGCAGGGTCCCTCGTCTCCATCCATGCATCAATCAACGCCGCGACGTCCCTTGAATCGTCATCGACATAGGCGCACAGGCACTCGATTCGGTCGTTGGTGCCCATCAGAATCTCCAGAGAGCTTTTCATGCCTTGGGCGAGATAACCATGACTCGCTAGCAATATCTTATTCATAGTTCTCCAATACCAATAGGACGTACTATATTGTCATAACAAAGTATATTAGCAATCTACCCTACGTGGTGTGTCTATTTTCCAAATCCGCGAACGGTAACAATTGGTCGGTAAATCGACCAATCTATCGCTAATTTACAAATAGAACTTCAGTCGCTCGGTGCAGTACACCTGACGGGAGATGAAAAGCGGCTCGCCACCTGGGGCATAACGTCTATCGACAAACAGAAGCAGCGAAGAGTCCAGCTCCACGTTAAGGTATGCCGCCTCGAGCTCGCTCGCATAGCAGACCTCGAGCGTACGCGTGTTGGGACCCATCTTGATCCCCTGGCGATCGAGTACCGCCATCAGCGAATCATCGAGGGACTCATGCTCCAAAAAAGAAAGCGCAGCGGAATAGCTATTGGTTTCCAGCATCGTGGGCTTGCCATCCACAAGGCGCAGACGACGGCTACGCAATACCTTTTGGGTATCGTCTACGCCCAGGAACTTCGCGTCTCGCAGACTTGGGAAGTCCCAGCCCATTTCGAGAACCCTGGTAGACGCCTGTTTGCCCGCAAGCTGGCACGAATGGGTAAAGCTCTCACGGTCGTCCGCGGCATACATCTGCGTGTCCGACGAAACGAACGTGCCCTTGCCGCGGGCCCTCTCAACAAGCCCAGCATCTTCCATTTCTTTAATTGCGGAGCGAACCGTTATTCGGCTCACGCCAAATTGCTCGATAAGCTCCGCCTCGGTCGGAAGCTTATCTCCCGGGCGGTACGTGCCGTTGGCGATTGAATCAGAAAGCGCACGAACAATCTGTTTGTACAGGGGGATAACGCTATTTGCCTCAACCATATCAACCATACCTTTACAAGGAATCAGCAGCCTATAGATAAATGACTTATATTGTATTAGAACTTTTTAGCACTCCACACCATTTCCTATAATGTTTTAGCAAACGAGGGGTTATTTTGCGTAAGCGGTGTAGAGTCCATCCATTTCCGCATACAGCTTCAATCTGATGGCGGTATATGCATCCGATAAGCCGATTGATTTTTATCTTCTACCTGTCTCACATTCATCCCTCGTCGTAGAGATGAATGTGAGGTGAGAGATACGTACTTGACGCGCGAGCGTGGATATTTGGACGGTTTTTGGGCTTTTGGAGGCCGATTCCGTCCGAAAATCCACTGTAATTCGGCTGGCGTCCGAATTTCCACGCTCGTGTGTCAGAAAATCCACGCTCATCCGGCAGATTGGTCGAAGGCCCCATATGGGTATACTCTCGGGGATTCGACTCGATTCGCCCCCGTTGGGGCGCCAAAGGAGACTGCATATGCCCACTACCTCAACCGACCCGCGCGCCGCTGCCGCCGCGCTGCTGGTGCCCGGTACCACCTGCCATGGTTTTGCCGTCGAGCGCTGTGAGACCGTGCCCGAGCTCGACTCGGACGCTTACGTGCTGCGCCATACCACCTCGGGCGCTCGCCTGCTGCACCTGGCGTGCAACGACGAAAACAAGGCCTTTGCCATTGGCTTTAAGACGCCGCCGGCCGATTCCACTGGCGTGTTCCATATTCTTGAGCACTCGGTGCTGTGCGGATCGGCCAAGTTCCCCGTCAAGGAGCCGTTCGTGGACCTGATCAAGAGCTCCATGCAGACGTTCCTCAACGCCATGACCTACCCCGACAAGACTATCTACCCCGTTGCCACCACCAACGAGCAGGACCTGTACAACCTGATGGACGTGTACCTGGACGCGGTGTTCAACCCGGCCATCTATACCAAGCCCACCATTTTTGAGCAGGAGGGCTGGCACTACGAGCTGGACCTGCCGGAGGGCGCTGGCGGCGACGGCAGCGCCGCCAGCCTGCGCGAGGGCACGCTGCGCTATAACGGTGTAGTGTTCAACGAGATGAAGGGCGCGCTGTCCGACCCCATGAGCGTGCTGGACGACGCCGTCAACGCCGCGCTCTACCCCGACACGGCCTATGCGCACGAGAGCGGCGGCGATCCGCGCGCGATTCCCGCGCTCACCTACGAGCAGTTCCTGGACACGCACGCGCGCCATTACAACCCCTCCAACTCCTACATCACGCTCTACGGCGACCTGGACGTGGACCGCGCGCTGGCCTTTTTGGACGAGCGCTATCTGTCGCAGTCGAGCGCCGCGAGCCGCCGCATGGACGCAGCCGTCGCCGCCGGCGAGGACCCGTCTGCGCTGGCGCCCAATCCGCTGGTCGTGCAGACACCCGTGACCTGCGAGTATAAGCGCGTCGAGATGGCCACCACGCCCGAAAACGCCCTGGTGGGCCTGGGCCTTGTGCTGGGCAGCGCACTCGACCGCAAGCGCACGATCGCCGCGGACATCCTGTTCGAGGCGCTGCTGGGCTCCAACGAGGCGCCGGTTAAGAAGGCTATCCTGGCGGCAGGCCTGGGCGGCAACGTGGTGAGCTACACCGCGGCCGAGTGCCTGCAGCCCTACGAGCTCATCATGCTGCAAAACGCGCAGCCCGGCGTGGCGCGCGAGCTGCGCCGCGTGTTCCAGGACGCCTGCCGCGACCTGTGTGAGCACGGCGTTCCGCGCGAGCGCCTGGAAGCTATCATCAGCAGCAACGAATACGACCTGCGCCAGCGCGACTACGGTATCGCCGACGGCGTGGCCATTGCGTGCGACGCGCTGAGCACGTGGCTCTACGATGACGACGCCGCGACGCTGGCACTCAAGTATGGCCCGGTGTACAAGGAGCTGCGCGGCGAGCTGGAAGGCAGCTACTTTGAGGACCTTCTGCGCGAGCTCGTGCTGGAGAACGACCACATGGCGCTGGTCGAGCTGGTTCCGGTGGACGCCGCTGAGGGTTCGGAGGGCGCCGAAGCTGCCGAGCTGGCAGCCAAGCGCGACGCCATGACCGATGCCGAGCTGGCCGATGTGGTCGAGCGCACGGCCGTGCTGCGTGCCGCGCAGGAGGCCGAGGACACGCCCGAGGCCAAGGCCACGCTGCCGCGCCTGCGCGTGTCCGACATTGGCGAGGCGCGCCCCGAGCCGCCGCTCGTCGTGGACACGACCGCGCCCATCCCCTGCCTGCGCCACGGCATCCCCACCAACCGCCTGGCCTACGCCATGCAGTACTTCGACCTGAGTTGTGTCGCGTTTGAGGACCTGCCCTATGTGACGCTGCTCTGCCGCCTGCTCAAGCAGCTGCCCACGCGCGAGCATTCGGCCGAGGAACTCGACAACCTGCTCGCCGGCAAGCTGGGCTTTTTGAGCTTTACGACCGAGGTCATGACCCAGCCCGACGTGGACGGTGTGCGCCCCTACCTGCTGGTGAGCGCCGGCGCCCTGTCCGAGAAGATCGATGCGCTGGCGAGCCTGCCGCGCGAGGTGTGGTCGAGCACGCTTTTGCTCGACGCCGACGCCGACCGCGTGCGCGACGTGCTCACGCAGATTCGCATTGGGCTTGAGAAGGGCTTTATCAACAACGGTCACTCGGCGGCGCTCGGTCGCGCGATGAGCTACAGCTCGCCTTCGGCCCTGGTGCGCGAGCAGCTTTCGGGCGTAGACTTCTACCTGTTCCTGCGCGATTTACTCGAGCACTTTGACGAGCGCGTGGACGGGCTGCGTACCAAGCTTGCCAAGCTGGCGGAGCGCATCTTTGTGGCCGATGGCTGCATGGCGAGCTTTACCGGCAGCGACGAGGACTTTGACGCGTACTGGGATGCCGCGGGCGACCTAGGGCTGGGTGTGGGCGATGGTGCCGGCCGCGACGCGCTCGCGGTGCCGGCACCGTGCGACCGCCACGAGGCCTTTGTCATCCCCAGCGACATCTGCTTTGCCGCGCGTGCGTGCGATCCGCGTCGCTTGGGGCTCGACGTGACAGGCGCTTGGGCCGTGGCTGCCAACGCGCTCTCCTACGATTACCTGTGGAACGAGATCCGCGTGAAGGGCGGTGCGTACGGCTGCGGATTCCGCGCAGCCGGCGAGCGCCAGACGGCGTTCTACACCTACCGCGACCCGGCGATCGATCCTTCGATTGAGCGCGTGGAGCGCGCAGGCGCATGGCTTGGCAGCTTTGAGCCCGACGAGGCCGCCTTTGAGGGCTTTATCGTGAGCTGCGTGAGCGGCATGGACGCGCCGGTGAAGCCGTACGCGCTCACCAAGCGCCGCAACACGACCTACCTTGCCGGGCTCGACCCGCATGCACGCGAGGAGCGTCGCGCCCAAATGCTCGCGGCCACACCCGGTGAGCTTCGCTCGCTCGGCGCCGACGTGACGCGCATCGCAGCCGAGTCGCCCACCTGCGTCTTTGGCGGCCGCGACGTCATCGCCAAGAGCAACGCCAACTTCAACGTAGTCGACCTGCTCGGCTAACGCACAAAGGTAGATTTTTGGAACATGCCTGAAAATCTACCTTTTCTTTTGCCGCAGTCTGCCGGTTTGTCTCGATCTGTAACACTAAGACGGCAATATCGTCTCCAGATGTTACAGATCGAGACGTTTCCGAATGGCGCCGACCCTTTGTCTCAATCTGTAACATCTAGGTCCGATTTTGCCGAGTTACTGTTACAGATCGAGACAAACCGCCGCGAGCACCCGTTCTTCGTCAAAACCACCACGAAGGTGTCCATGAACTGCCCCCTCGCGATGGTTTGTGTGGTGGTTTGGGTGTTTGCCCAGATAAAACCTGCCAAAATAAACCTGTCCCTTTTTGGTAGGTTTGGGAGAGGGAGCTGGGATGGACAAGGTTGAGCTGCGACGGGCGGTGATTTCCCGGCGCAACGCGATTGATTTGGATGTGCGGACGGCGAAGTCTACCGTTATCTGTGCGCGGCTGGTTGAGCTGTTGAATCACTCGGATTCCGCGGCACCGCACACCGTTGCCGTCTATGCCGCGATGGGTTCCGAAGTCAATCCCGCCGCGTTTGCCGCCGCGGCCGTCGCGTGTGGCTGGCGCGTAGCCTATCCGTGCATGCTCTCGGCAACCGAAGCTGCTGCCTGCGGCCAGCGTATGTGCATGAGAACGGCCGCCGCCGGCGACGCACCCGCGGCCCCGTTTATCGCTCATCCCACGCGGGCCTTCGCAGCCACGGACGTCGACAGCGACCGCTTCCCCATCGTGCCTGCCAAGGCTCTCGACATGGTTGTCGCGCCGCTCGTGGCTTTCGACCGCGCCGGCGCGCGCCTGGGCTACGGCGGCGGCTGCTACGACCGCTACCTGCCCATACTCTCGCCCACATGCCAAATCGTCGGCATCGCCTTTGACGAGCAGCGCGTCGACCACGTTCCCACCGACGCCCACGATCTGCCGCTACCCAACATCGTCAGCGCCTAAATGCCAGCGTCCCTCCCGACAGCCTAGTGCTCCTCGCCGGCGCGGGCCAGGTCGTAGGGCGTGGTCTGGTAGACGTAATAGTTGAGCCAGTTGGTGTAGAGCAGCTGAGCTTGGCTGCGCCAGACGTTGCGCGGCTCGGCGGTGGGGTCGTCGCCCGGGAAGTAATGCGCCGGCACCTCCGGGTTGAGCCCGCGCTTCACGTCGCGCTCGTACTCCAGGCGCAGCGTGTCGGTATCGTACTCGGGGTGGCCAAATACAAAGAAGCGACGGCTGTCGGTCGACTTGACGATGTACAGGCCTACCTCGTCGGACACGGCCACGACCTCAAGCTGCAGCTCGGCTTCCACGTCCTCCCGGCGCACATCGGTGTTGCGCGAATGCACGGCATAGAAACGGTCATCGAAACCGCGGACCAGCGGGCTTTGCGGCTTCACCAGATAATGCTCGAACACGCCGCTCGCCTTTGCCGGCAGGTCGTGCTTCTGAATACCGTAGTGGTGGTACAGGCCGGCCTGTGCACCCCAACAAATGTGCAGCGTAGAGTGCACGTGCGTGGTGGACCAATCCATGATCTGGCAGAGCTCGGGCCAGTAGTCGACCTCCTCGAACGGCATCTGCTCCACGGGCGCGCCCGTGATAATCAGGCCGTCGTAGTGGATGTCGCGGATGTCGTCGAACGTGCGGTAGAACGTCTCCAGGTGACCGGCGCTCACGTGCGTGGCCTCGTGCGTCTTGGTGCGCAGCAGGTCCACCTCCACCTGCAACGGCGTGTTGGAGAGCTTGCGCATGATCTGCGTCTCGGTGGCGATTTTGGTGGGCATGAGGTTGAGGATGAGCACGCGCAGCGGACGGATGTCCTGATGCAGTGCGCGGTACTCGGTCATGACAAAGATGTTCTCGCTCTCGAGCTGCGCGGCGGCAGGGAGGGCGTCGGGAATGCGAATGGGCATGGAAGCTCCTTACGAGTCAGTTGCAGCTATGGTACAACGACCGGCCCCATCCGCGCGAGCACATCGTCCAGCGATGCCGTCAGCGGCCCAAATCACTCCAAAAGTAGAGATTAAAGCATGTCCCAAAAATCTACGGCACTTTAGCCTAGCAAAGTGGCAGCAGGACGCTACAATGGTTCGACGCGAAAAACTCGGCCGAAAGGATACATATATGTACCAGACGCGTAAGATCGGTGTGGTCGGCCAGGGCCACGTAGGAGCACATGTCGCCAACAGCCTGCTCATGCAGGGCATTGCCGACGAGCTGTACCTGTGCGATATCAACGAGGCCAAGGTGACGTCCGAGGTCCAGGACCTGCGCGACTCCCTTTCGTTTGTCCCGTATAACACCAAAATCGTCAACTGCTACGACCACTACGAGGAGCTGGCTTGCTGCGACGTCATCGTCAACGCCGCCGGCAAGGTCGCGCTGGCCGCCGGCAACCGCGACGGCGAGCTGTTCTTTACCACCGACGCCGCCCGCACCTTTGCCAAGCGCATCGTCGACGCCGGCTTCGACGGCATCTTCGTGAGCATCTCCAACCCCTGCGACGTCGTATGCACCGAGCTCTGGCACCTGACCGGTTACGATCCCAAGAAGATCATCGGCTCGGGCTGCGGTCTGGACTCCGCCCGCCTGCGCACCGAGATCTCCAAGAAGGTCGGCGTGAGCCCCAAGTCCATCGACGCCTACATGATCGGCGAGCACGGCTTTAGCCAGCTGGCTGCCTTTAAGGCCGCGACCATCGCCGGCAAGAGCCTCAACGAGCTTCAGGCCGAGAACCCCGACAAGTACGCATTTGACCACATGGAGGTCGAGGAGCTCGCGCGCAAGGGCGGCTATGTGACCTACCAGGGCAAGCAGTGCACCGAGTACGCCGTCGCCAACTCCGCCGCGCGCGTCTGCGCTGCCGTTCTGCACAACGAGCACGCCGTGCTTTCCGCCTCCACGCTCATGACCGGCCAGTATGGTGAGGAGGGCATCTTCACATCCCTGCCGTGCGTGATCGGCGCCGAGGGCGTCGAGGAGGTCTACACGCTCGACCTTTCCGAGCACGAGCTCGAGGGCTTCCACAAGAGTTGTCAGCACATCCGCGACAACATCTCCCAGCTCGACTGGTGGGACGCCGAGGCCTACGACGCAAAGTAGGCCGCTGGCTGCCGCAACCTTGCGAATCTAAGCGCGACGCCAAGCGGGCCGCGCCGGAAATCCCCGGCGCGGTCCGCTTTTTTGGCTCACGCAGTGCCCTTGCGAATCGAAGGTGAATACTTTTCCGCGAAGTGAACGAGCAAAAACGAGCCCTCGAAGCATCGACACTTTTAAGGCGCCATTTCCTGCGGTTTCGCCGAGTTTTTCCTGCAGTTTTGGTACCAAAAAGTGTGGATGCTTCGGGGGTCCAAAATAGGTCGTTCACTTCGCGGAAAAGTATTCACCTTCGTTTTCGCGCAGACACGAATCCGGCCGCCACAACGCAAAACGGGGCTCGCGCATGGCGCAGGCCCCGTCGTAAAAGATAATTCCCGGTACCTAGTACTGTTCGATGCCCATGTAGCGACGAACCTCGGGGCTGTGGTCGAACACCTTGCCGCGAGCGGCGCGCAGCTCGCAGCTCATCGCGTAGAAGAAGATCGGCTCTAGGAACGAACGCACGCTGGCGGGCACCTCACCCACGCCGTACTCGAGCGCATCGAGCACCATGACCGTATCGGTATGCGTGTTGAGGAATGCGAGCGCGCGCTCCTCCATGGGGCGGCACTCGCCCGATCCGAGCTGCACAAAGTAGAACACGCCGGGCTCGGTGGCCTCGAAGGGGCCGTGGAAGTACTCGCCGGAGTGGATGTAGCAGCAGTGCTGCCACTGCATCTCCATGAGCGAGCAGATCGCCATGGCGTAGGTCTGGCTAAAGTTGGGGCCGGAGCCCAGGATGTAGAAGAACTTGTGCTGCTGGCAGAGCTCGGCAAAGCGGGCGCCCAGCACGGCGTTGACCTTTTCGCGGGCGGCGGGCAGCAGCGCATCCATCTGCTTGAGGCCAGCGTACATGTCGGCGAGCGCCTCGTAGCCTTCCTGCTGGTCGAGCAGCTCGGCAGCCATCAGAACGCCGATGCCCTGCGGGACCTCGGCCTGCGACTCGCCCTTGCCCCACGGATAGACCCAGGTGGTCCACTTGCCGTTATCAATCTTGGAGTCCTCGCAGTCGGTCATGGCCACGACCTCGGCGCCGGCTGCCAGCGCCATCTCGCAACCGTCGACGACCTCCTGCGTATTGCCGCTGTGGCTGCAGGCGATGACGAGTGACTTCTCGCCAAGACTCTTGGGGGCCATCAGGCAAAACTCGCGCGCCGTGTAAACCGTCGAGGTAAACGTGGTCGCCTCGCGCTTGAGCAGCTCGTTGGCCGGCATCAGGTCGATCATCGAACCGCCGCAGGCAATCCAAAAGACGTTCTCAATCTTGCCCTTGCGCTCGATAATTTCCTGAACCAGATCATGTGCGTTCATGCTGATGCTCCTCCTTGTGGGGCGGCTTTGAACGACGGCAGCTCGTACCTGCTGTCGTTCTATGTTGTCCTATTTATAGCACGCACGACGACGCTCGTGAAGTCATTTCGGCAAATTTGTTCTATGTTGTTCTATCTATGGACGTTAGATGTCGAACACGTAGCGCGAGCCCACGATCTTTTGGCGCCCGAGCAGCAGGGGCCGCCCGTCCGCATCGGTAAAGTACGCCTCCATATAGAAGAGCGGCTCGCCGACCGGCACCTCCAGCAGCGGGGCCGCCTGGGCATCCGCCAGCGCAATCTCCACGGTGCAGGGGTCGGACTTGAGCGGCGCGCGACCCGAATGCTCGGCAACGAGCGCAAAGATTGAGTTATCGGTGAGGTCCTTATCGGCCAGCGTCTGCAGATAGGGATGGTCGGCGAGCACAAAGGCGTTGTTCTCGAGCATGACGGGGATGCCGTCGGCCGTGCGCACGCGCTCGACCACGATGAGCTCGCAGCCGGGCTCCACGCCAAAGAACGCCGCATCCTCGCGCGTCGCCGCGACCACCGTACGCGACACCAGACGCGCTCCGGCCACCATGTCGTTGGCGGCACAACCCTCAGTAAAGCTCTGGACGTCGCCTTTCTGGACAATCTTGCGCTTGAGCTTGGGAGCGCACACAAAGGTGCCCCTCCCCTGCTGTCGGTTGAGATATCCCGCGCGCGACAGCTCCTCGATGGCGCGGCGCACGGTGATGCGTCCCACGCCGTAAGACTTCGCGAGCTCCATCTCGGAAGGAATGCGCGAGCCGGCCGCATACACGCCGCGCGCGATCTCGCCCTTCAGGTCGTCCATGACCTGTTGGTACAGCGGTACGGCGGATACGCCAGCGCGGTCGGTTTTATCGTCGGTTGCCATCGTTACGCTCCATCCCGCGCATGCTCGGATTCAAACTCTTCAATCGCCGCCATAAACTGCTCGCCAAAGGCGTCGGCCTTTTTCTCGCCAATGCCGTTGACCTGGATCAGCTCGTCGCGCGTCTGCGGGCGCAGGCGGCACAGGCCGCGCAGGGCCTTGTCGGAGAAGACCATGTACGGCGCCATCTCCAGCTCGGCCGCGATCTCCTTGCGCAGGGCGCGCAGGCGCTCGAACAGCTCGGCATCGTCGCCCACGCGCGGGCGCTGATCCAGCTCGGCCTCCTCGCGCAGCAGATCCACCGCACGGCGAGCACGGGCCGAGGCCTTGCGCTTGGATGCGCGACGCTTAACGGTAAAGGCAAACGCCTCGTCCTCGACCTCGCCGGCACGCGGACCCAGGCCCACGACCGGGTACTGCCCCTGCGAGGTGGCCAAATAACCGCGGCCGCACAGCTGGCCAATGATGTCCTTGATGCGCCCGACCGATTCGCTCGACAGCTCACCGTAGCCGCGGTCCTCGTCCAGATGCATCTGGCGAATGCGCTCGGTGTTGCCGCCGTGAAGCACATCGGCGATGAGCGACTTGCCAAAGCGCATGGGGCGCGTGGCCACATAGCGCACGGCGGCGCGAGCCATACCGGTGACGTCCTCGACCTCGAACTGCGTGAGGCAGTTGCTGCAGTTGCCACAGCCCTCGGCGTCGTCTGTGGCGGTGGCGCCCGCACCAGCCGCAGCAGCATGCTCGGCCGCGGCCTCGTCGCCAAAGTAGCGCAGCATATATTCGCGCAGGCAGCCGGTGGTATTGCAGTAGCCCTCCATCTGGCTGAGCAGACGATATCGGTTCTGGAGCGCCCACGCGCGCTGCTCGTCGTCGAGCGTCTCGTCGGCCGCATCGCCGCGGTCAATCAAAAAGCGGCGCATGCGAAAATCGTTGCCGTTCCACAGCAGGTGGCAGCTGGCCGGATCGCCATCGCGGCCGGCGCGGCCCGCCTCCTGATAGTAGGCCTCGATGCTCTCGGGCACGTTGTTATGGATGACGTAGCGCACGTTGGGCTTGTCGATACCCATGCCAAAGGCGTTGGTGGCAACCATCACCTGAATATCGTCGTCGATAAAGGCGCGCTGGCTTTGGCGGCGGGCGTCATTACCCATGCCGGCATGGTAGCGGCCAACGCGAATGCCGCTGGGGCCCAGAGCCTCGGTAAGCTCTCCTGCCAGCGCATCGACGGTCTTGCGGGTCGAGCAATACACGATGCCGCTCTCGCTCGAATGCGCAATCACATAGTCGCGCACCCACGCGATCTTAGCCTTGTCGCCCATCTCCTCGCAGCCAAAGTAGAGGTTCTTGCGATCGAAGCCCGTCACCACCGTCGCCGGGTTTTGGAGGCCGAGCATCTGCTGAATGTCCGCACGCACGCGCTCAGTCGCTGTAGCGGTAAAGGCCGCCACGATGGGGCGCTGCGGCAGGGAATCGATAAACTCGCGAATCTGCAGGTAGGCGGGGCGGAAATCCTGACCCCATTGGCTCACGCAGTGGGCCTCGTCAATGGCCACGAGCGGAACGCCGATGCCGCCTTCGGCCGCAGCTTCCTGCGCAAAGGCCAGAAAACGCGGCTCGAGCAGGCGCTCAGGTGCCACATACATAAGCTGGTAGCGACCCTCGCGCGCCCGCTTGAGCACGGTATTTTGCTGAGCCGGCGTAAGGCTGGAGTTGAGATAACTGGGTCGCGCACCCGCCGCGAGCAACGCACGGGTCTGGTCCTCCATAAGCGACAGCAGCGGACTCACCACAAAGGTGATGCCGGGCAGCATGAGCGCAGGCACCTGGTAGCAAATGGACTTGCCGGCACCTGTGGGCATAACGCCGAGTGCATCGCGGCCGGCAAGGATCGCATCGACCATGCGGTCCTGCCCCGGGCGAAACGAGGTGTAGCCAAAATAGGCGCCGAGCGTGTCGAGCGCCATCTGCTGCATGCTATCGGTCATGGTTTCCTAACGTCAGAATCATCTGCCGCCGATTATACGCCGCCACGCGGACCAGCGCCGAGCTGCCGCCAGCCACGGGCTACGCGGTCCAAAGGGACGAGCGTGGATTTTTGGACACTTTCCGGATGAGCGTGGAAACGTCGCTGGTTGAGCATGAGTCAGCGAAAACGCCCCTAAGCGAGCAAGGTGACGTGAAAGAGGAGGGAAGCGTACTTCGGTACGCGACCGACGATTGAACGTCAGATTGCCGCTTAGGGGCGTTTGCAGCGTCGACCGGTCCGCCGTTCGTTAGAACGGCGGAACCAAGGGCGCAGCGTCGACTGGTTACGCGGTTTGGTAAAACCGCGTAACTTACATCACCATGACGTAACGGCTACCCACGTAGTACTGCTTACCCATCAGGACCGGCTCGCCATTGGGGCCGATAAAGCCGGCACGCAGATTGAGCAGTGGATCGTGCGGAGCAATGCCCAACTCGGCCGCTTGCTCGGCGTTAGCGCGAACGGCCTCGACCGTACGGTAGCCAACCGAGACAATCGGCGTTCCGCCAACACGCTCGACCTCGGCAAAAATCGACTTGTCCTCAAGATCGGCCGTCAACAGCTCACGGTATGTATCAAACGGCACAAAGATGTTTTCCTCAAAGATGGGCTCGCCGTCGGCCGTACGCACGCGCTTAATGTGCAGTAGCAGCGCGTCCTTCTGCAGGCCAAAGAACTCCATCTCGTTTTGACGTGCCGGCACAATCTGGCGATCGACCACGTGTGCACCCGCCTTCATGTCATTGTCGGCACACAGCGCGGTAAACGTCTGCAACGTCGAGGCGTGGAACTGGCGGTTGATGTGCGGCGTGGAGACAAAGGTGCCGCGGCCCTGCTGCTTAACCAGGTAGCCATCGGAGCACAGCTCCTCAACGGCGCGACGCACCGTAATGCGGCTTACCTCGTACTGCTCGGCAAGCTCAAGCTCGGACGGGATACGCTCCTTGGGTGCATAAACACCTTTCTCGATCGCATCCTTGATTTCGTCGTAAATCTGCTGGTAAAGTGGTGCATTTTTGGGTGCGGGCATATCTGATCACTCTTATCAAAATAGCGAAATAACTAATACGTATATAACGTCTTTTTATATGTTATCTCAGTTTGATAAAACGATACACCACATACAGCAAATCCTTACTTGCCGTCGTCCTGCTGCAGACTGTCCTGCTCGCTGAGGCGCGCCTGCCTGCTGGCCATGCGCGCGGGCTTGTCGGGATCGGGTACGGCCGTGGGCATGGGCTCGTCGACATGACCGCCCCACCAGCCGCCCACGAAGTTGAGCGTGTGGAACACATTGATCACGGCGCCGGGATCAATATCGCACACCAGCTTGATAATGTCCTGGCTCTCGTAGGTCGAGACAACGGCGTGCAGCAGATACATCTTTTCGCGGCTGTATCCGCCAATGACCTCGGCGCAGCTAATGCCATGCTGAAAATGGTCAACATAGGCTGTCATGACCTCGTCTGCCTTGCGTGTCGTGATCTGCAGCGTCACACGGTCGTAGCGTCGGTAGAAACTGTCGATGGTCTTGGTCGAAATAAACTGGAACACGATGGAATACGCCGCATTGTCCCAGCCAAACATAAAGCCAAAGATCGCCAGGATAGCGCAGTTAAAGCCAAAGATGACGCCCCAGATGGTCTTGCCTGTATGGTTGGAAACCCACAGCGCGATAAAGTCGGTGCCGCCGGTGGATGCGCCGGACTTAAGCGCGATGGCGGCGCCCAGGCCCGAGACCACGCCGCCAAAGATGATGAGCATGATCTTGTCGCCCAAAAACGGGGCGAAGTGAAAGATGTTGAGGAACAGCGACGAGAGCATGACCTGCATCATCGAGAAGATGACGAAGCGCTTGCTGATGCCGCTCCAGCAAAGGAGCGCCACGGGGATGTTGAGCGCGAGCATGCCGAGCGAGATGTCGATATGAACGCCGCCGAGCGAGGTGACGCGATCGAGCAGGACCGCGACGCCGGTGAGGCCGCTCGGAAGCAGATCGGCGGGGCGAATGAACGCCTGAATCAGAAATGTCTGGAGAACGGCGGAGATGGTGACCGCCACGGCAGTAATGGCGCGGCGGACGATGGTGAGACGGCCGAGCACGAGCACGCGGTCCGTGAGCTGATCGATGGCGTTCGCCACGTAGGCTCCTTTCGAAGGCAGATGTAATTGTGGGGCATGCCGGCGATTGTAGCATGGAGCGCGAGAGGGCGCTTCAATTCACCCTCTCTCGACAACCAAAACGAGCCAGCAGCTCCCCAACCAAAGAGCCAAATTCTAAGTGAGTAGACTTTTCGCGATCTACCAAGCGCACTCAAAACAGCCACCTCTCCGACCTGCGGTTTTACTAAGGCAGATACGCTTTGTGCTCGGCATGTGCCAAAAAGTCTACTCACTTAGTCCGAGTCGAAGCCAAACGGATCTAAATCGAAGCCAAAATGAGCCAATCCACCGCAAGAGACGTGTGAATCCGCACTTCTTGCGGCGAATTGACGCTACAAAGCGGTCAGAATGTCGGCGAGGTTGTCGATGACGGCGTCGGCTCCCGTTTGGTCCAGGTTAACGCCCTCGTGCGGACGCAGTGCCAGGACGCGCGCGCCGGAGCGCTTGCCGGCCTCGATGCCCAAAGGCGAGTCCTCGATAACCAGGCACTCGGTAGGCTCCACACCCAGCGCCTCCATGGCACGCAGGTAGATCTCGGGGTCGGGCTTAAATGCACTGCACTCGTGACCGCTGATGGTGTAGTCCAGCACGTCGGTGATACCGGCAATCTCCACCAGCTCGTCAATGAGCTCGCGATAGGACGAGCTCGCGATGGCACACTTGACGCCGCGCTCGTGCAGCTCGCGCATCACCGGCTCCGTCTGCTCGTTGAGCAGCTCGGCATACGGAACAGGGTGAACCGGGCTGTAGACCTGCTTGTACTCAACGCGCAAGCGCTCGCGCAGCTCAACATCGTCGGGCACCAGCGACTTCCAGATGGCAGGCTCGTTAGACCCCGAAAGATCGGGGATCTCGTCAAAGTGGAACCCCTTTTCCTCCATAAACGCCACGCGGCGACGGTTGTAGAACCACTCGGTATCGACCAGCACGCCGTCCATATCAAACAGCACTGCCTTGATCATACGCATCTCCTCCCACCTGCCAAAAAGGGACAGGTTTATTTTGGTAGGTTTTATCTGGTGTTTTGCGACGCGACAGACACGCCCCCAAAGCAAAAAGGGGACGGGGCGCAAACCCCATCCCCTCTCAATCAACCCGTAAGGTCTACTTACTTGTGATTAGTAGGAAAGCTTCCACATGTAGCGACGCATGGTCAGCGGGTGCTGACGGGCCTCGGCGATCTGGTTGCCGTACTCGCGCATAACGGCGAGGTGCAGCAGCGGGTTGAAGTAGGTGACGACGCTCGCGGGCACGGCGTCAGCCAGGCCGTAGTCCTTGGAGTCGATCAGAGCGACCTTGGCGCCCATGCGCTCAAGGAAGGTGAGGGCGCGAGCGTCCATCGGACGGGTAGCACCATCGGACATGAAGAAGACGTAGGGCTTACCCTCGGTGGAAACCTCGAACGGGCCGTGGAAGTACTCGCCGGTGTTGTAGGCGGCGGCGTCGATCCACTGCATCTCGGTGAACAGGAAGGCGGCGTGAGAATAAGCCATCTTCTCGGAGGCACCGGAAGCCATGAAGTAGATCATCTTGTCGTCCTTGAAGTCCTCGGCGAACTTCTTGGCGAGCTTCTTGCAGTGCTGAGCGGCGTTCTCGCAGAGATCGAAAACGTTGGTGAGGCCGGTGATCATGTCCTCGTAGTGGTCATAGCCCTCGGTCTGCTGAAGGATCTCGACAGCAAGAGCGATGGCGTAGCCGGGCTTCTCGCACTTGGCAGCGTAGTTGGCGTGGAAGCCGTGAACGATGACGTGGTCGGCGTCGACGGTCAGAGCGGAGCCAGCCTTGTTGGTGAGGGAGACGACCGGGCAGTTGTGCTTCTTGGCGGTCTTGTTGGCCTCGACGGTCTCGGGCGTGGAGCCACCCAGGGAGCAGGTGATCACGAAGGTGTGCTCGTTGACCCAGGAAGGCGTGTCGTAGTTGAACTCGTTAGCGGTGAAGATCTGAACGTTCAGCTTGTCCGTGTTGTTGGCCAGGAAGTACTTGGCGGGGTAAAGATCGGACATGGAAGCACCGCAGCCGACGAAGGCGACGCTGTGGATCTCGTGGTTGGACAGGACGTCAGCGACGATCTGCTTAGGGAGGTTAAGGTCGATCTCGTACATCTGACACATTCCTTTCGATTTTTTGCGGCGTCACATTGCCGGACGCTCGCAGGGTTACCGTGGTTAGGACCGAGTAGCCGGCCCGTTGAGGATGTGACAAAGGGGCTGTCCCTTTGTCACATGTTAGGGATGGGAGCCTGCCTGGGGTATGGGATGCCAGGCAGGCCCCCGGGGGAAAGCACTGGGTCGCGACTAGGCCAGGATGCCGGCCGCGGAGAGGGCGATGCCGCCCACGATGGCGATCACGAGAAGCCAACCGGTGTTGACGTTCTTCTTGATGAGCCAGTACATAAGGCCGGTGAGGCCAAGGGAGATCATCTGGGGCATCATGCCGTCCAGGATGTCCTGGATAACGACGGTACCCTCAGCGAACTGCAGCGGGGTGGTGGCACCGATCAGCGTAGCGATCATGCCGCCCACGGACATAAGACCCACGATGCCGCAGACATACATGAGCTTCTCCATGAGGTCGCCGCCCTGGAGCTTGCTCAGGTACTCATGGCCACCCTGGTAGCCAATCTTGGCGGCGAACCACGTGATCAGCACGGAGGGCACGATGGAGATGAGCATGGCCAGGATCGGACCCATGATGGAGCCCTGCTGAGCCAGCTGAACGCCCAGGCCAAAGGCGATAACGCGGATGGTGCCCTGGAAGAAAGAGTCACCGATGCCGGAAAGCGGGCCCATGAGGGAGGTCTTGACCGCGTTAATCGAATCGGGATCGAAGTTCTCGGGATCCTTGGCGTACTCCTCCTCCATGGAGGCGGCGAGGCCTAGGACAAAAGCGCTCGTCTGCGGGGTGCAGTTGTAGAACGCCATGTGACGGTGGTAAGCCTCTTTCTTAGCAGCGAGCTGCTTGGGGTCGGACTCGTCCGGATAGAGGCGATCGAGCGTGGGGACCATGCCGTAGAGGAAGCCCATGTTCATCTGACGCTCGTAGTTCCAAGAGGCCTGGATGGCCCAGGAGCGCCAGAAGAACTGGCTGACCTTCTTGTTCAGGGACACGTCCTTGATTGCGGTTGCCATAGTGTGTTCCTCCTTAGTCTTCGTCGTCTTCGAGCGGATCGTAGTCGGAATCGACACCGGCGGCTGCATGGGAACCGTTGAACTTGAAGCCCATGAAGACGACAGCCAGGCACACACCGATCAAAGCGACCGCGATGACGGACAGGTTGAGGTAAGCGGCGAGCAGGAAACCGATGAACAGGAACGGAGTCATACCCTTCTTGATCATCATGGTGAGCAGCAGGGCCAAGCCGTAGGCGGTCATGATCTTGGTCGAAACGTTAAGACCAGTGGACAGCCACTCGGGAACCATGTTGACGATGGCCTGAACCAGGTCGGTGCCAACAAAGACGGCGAGGAAGATCGGCAGGAAGTACATGACGGCGTACAGACCGGAGCCGGCGCAGATGTGCATGCGGTAGGCGGTCTTGAACTTTCCGTTATCGATCGCGCTATCTGCCACATGGGTGAGGGCGGCGATGATGGAACGGAACACGATGCCGAGGAGCTGACCCAGGACGGCGACCGGGATGGCGATCGTCATGGCGGTCTCGGCGGAAGCATCGGTCAGGCACGCAAAGGCAGCGGCCACGATGCCGCCCAGGACCATATCGGGCGGAACGGCGGCGCCGACCTGCACCAGGCCCATGGACACGAGCTCGACGGCGGCACCGACGGCAAGGCCGGTGGGCACATCGCCCAGCAGCAGACCGACGAGCGTAGCGCCAACGAGAGGCTGCTCGAAGTTAAGACGACCGAGCAGGCGGGAGTCCCACATGCAGAACACGCCGACGAGGCCGACGAGCACCGCACTGATGAACGTATTCATACCCTTCTCCTTTCAGTCAGGCAAAAGCCTGGTTGATTACAGCTTGGCGTCGATGTCGACGCTCTGATACGTAGGGGTCTGCTGGACGTAGAGCTTGATGCCCATGTCGAGCAGCTGGTTGACGTCGGCCTTCTGGGTGGCGTCGAGGAAGACGGAGCTGTCCTTGCCGCCGACCTGATCGGCACCGTCGTGGTTGGCGGTGGCGCCCAGGTTGATGGCGTCGAGCTTGTAGCCCTGGCAGAACTGCAGCATCTCGGCCGTGTTGCCAAAGACGAACATGACGCGCTCGCCGAGGGTGTTGAGCTTGTCCATCTTGGCGAGGGCACGCTCGACGGTGAAGACGTTCAGGCGCACGCCCTGGGGCTTGGCCAGCTTAAGAGCGCCCTTCTTGATGTCATCGTTGGCGGCAGCGTTGTCGACGACGATGATGCGCTCGGCCTGAACCTTGGTGGTCCAGGTAAAGACGACCTGGCCGTGCAGCAGACGGTAGTCAAGACGTGCGAGGACGATCTTGGCGGGACCGGAGCTGTGACGGGACGCCTTGGCCTTCTTGGCGGGAGCCGCGGCGACCTCGACCGGTGCGTTGGGGTTGGTCAGACCGGTGCGGGCCTCGTTGATGAGGGCCGCGAGCTCGGTGCCCTTGACGGGGGCGGGGCTCATAGCAAGCGTGAGCGCCAGCGGGATGTTGAAACCGCTGACAACCGTGAACTTCGTGCCGTTCTTGGAAAGCTCGACCATGTTGTTGTTGACCGAGCTACCGAGCATATCGGTTAGCACATACACGGTGTCGTCCGCGTTGAACGTGGCGATCATAGCCTCAACCTTATTGGTGATGGGCTCCTTGTCGTCACGAGCAAGCGACACGACGTGGACGTTCGACACGTCGCCGAGAACCATCTCGAGCGTGTCTTTGGCGCCTGCGGCCAGGCCGCCATGAGATGCGAGAATGATCTGATTCATCTTGCCTCCTCCTTTTCGTTATGGTCATTATAATGTCTTATACGTTGCTTATATTGATAATTAGTATATAAACCGTTCGCGGGTGAAAAACGACCGTTGGCGGGTTTAACGCAATCGAAACGATGGTCTTGGGTAGGTCGGCGCTGGCTAGGCGCCGCCCGATCAAACGCCGGGCGCTACCTGCTCAAACACACCGCCAATCCCCTAACGCACGAAGTACCAGGGGCTTTCCTGCACGGTGGGCTCCAGCGCAATGCCCGTGCGCTCGCGGAAGAGATCCATGTCCTGCGATTTCTCCGTCCACCACGCGTTGGGCTTAAAGGTCATGCTCTCAACGACATGGCCGACAAACACACTGTTGCGCAGCTTGGAAAAGTCGGTGTTCATAATCACGATGGACGCGAGCACCAAAACGATGCCCAGAACTTTGATCGCGCCGGCGGGTTCGGCGTAGACACCAATGCCCAGCAGTACGGTGACGACTGTCTCGAATGACATTACGACGGGAACTTTCGACGTCTCGAGCCCCATGGACAGACCCTGCATATATAAGATGTAAGCCACGGCTGTGGGGATGAGTCCAAAGCCAAGGAACAGCAGCAGCAGCTGTGGCGACATTGCCGCGGCGACATCCGGCCACGGAGCCCCGATAGCTGCCATAACCGCACCGCCAAAAACAAAGCCCCAAAACGTGACAGCCAGCGGGTGGACCGTCTTGGTTGCTATCCGGCTAAACACCGCGAGCGACGCACCACAAAGGCCTGCAATCACGCCCGACGTGACGCCCCAAACCGAAAAATGAAAACCGGAAAGGTCGCCATTGGTCACCGCAAGCACACAGCCAACGATGTTAAAGACAATGGCAACGAGCTTGTTGAGGGTCACGTCCTCGCGATAAAGGACGCGGCCGAGCGCGACGCCAAACACCGGCGACGTGTAGAGCAGCACCGATGCCGTGGACATGCCCACCTCGCGCATGCACTCGTAATAGCAGGTGTTGGCGGCAGCCAAACCGACGATACCGACAAGCGCGCAGGAAACAAGCTCTTTAGGGCTTGCCTTGAACAGGGTCAGCGGACCCTGAACCACGGTAGACCCCTCACCCGGACGGCAGCCCATAAACATCAGGACCGGCGCCAAGATAAGCGCTCCGACCAACAAGCGAAAGGCAGCCATGCTCTGGGACGAAACGCCCATGGCCGAGATGCCGTTTACAAAGATTCCGATGCTGCCCCACATAAGCGCGGCGATCAGCACCAGCACATAGCCCAGATTGCTCCTCTTCAACGCAGCCTCCTCAGTATTATTTCCAATATGTTTCATGTTACGTTATAGTCGTTATATACATTTTTCAAGGCACAAATCGGCGAACGGGAAATCTCTCGACACAAGGAGTGTCCCCAACTGCCGGCACAAAAGGAACATCCCTAACTGCCGGCAGAAAGGGAACGTCCCCAAGTGCCGCTCTAGCAGTTGCGGTGAAATAGTTCTCAAACAGAGGCTTCACACTCCCAAACAGGAACTATTCCACCGCAACTCATGAGGGGTATTGGGCTGTTAGGCCGCTCTATCCCTTAGTAATCCAGCTTCCACATGTAACGGCGCGTCATGTAGTCCTTGTGGGTGACGGCGGAGAGCGCACGCATGTAGACGTTGTTGAGGATCGGGGCAAAGATCAGGTGGTTGAAGTACTCGCTCACGCTGTCCTTGATGTCGTTGAGGCCGAGCTCCTTGGCGTCGAGCTGGTAGACGCGCTCACCACCGTACTGGTTGACAAAGCGAATGCCGCGCTCGTCGTTGCAGCGGCTGCGGCCGACGCTGATGAGCTGGAACAGCGAGGTACGCTTGTCCAGGATCTCGAAGGGACCGTGGAAGAAGTCGCAGGTGTTGATGGTGCAGGAGTCGATCTGCAGCATCTCCTGCACGTTGCAGATGCTAAAGACGTAGGCGGCACCAAAGAGCGGGCCCTGAGCCATAACGTTGATGCAGGGCTTGTCGGCGTTCTGCTCGGCCCACTTGGCAGCGAGCGGACGGGTGTACTCGACAGCCTTGCGATAGATGGGGTCGACCAAGTCGAAGGCGGCCATAGCGGCCTCGTACTCGGCATAGCCCTCGGTCTGCTGCGTAAGCTCCATAGCAATCATGGTCACGACGGCGGAGTTGGTGCGGCCCATGCAGGACTCGTCGATGGCCAGGCTGTCGTACTGGATCTTGTAGTCGCAGACCTCGGTGAGGCCGGACTCGTCAACATAGATGGCGATGGTGCTGGCGCCGTGGTTCTTGGCGACCTGGGCGGCGACGATGGTCTCCTTGGTGCCGCGCATGGACACGACGACGGCCAGGGTGTTCTCGTTGACGTAGGCAGGCGTGGCGTGCACGAACTCGTTGCTGGTGTAGCTGGAGCTCACGACCTGCGTGGCCTCGTGCTCCATAAAGTACTGGGCAGGATAGTTGCCGCCGTTGGATCCACCGGCGCCAATCCACACGACGCGCTTGATGCCGCCCTTGTCTGCCTTGTCAGCCAAAACCTGGGAGACGACGTCCTTAACCTGTTCCTGAGTAGTCATCGTGCATCAGCCTTTCTTCTCGTTTGATGCTCTCGATGGCATACAAGTTACATACATGTTTTGGTTATGTCGACTAGTTGTATGCTATATTTGTCTTAGAAATTTTGCTGGTAAAGATTTCGGCAAGCCATTACCAGCGGTTTTGTTATCATGTTGGATACATGCTTGGTTCTGTAAGCATACAAGTTAGATACAGGTTGTTCGCATGAGCACTTCATCGAAAAAGAACTTGACCCAATACGAGCGTCTGGCGGCAACGCTTCGCGACCGCATTGCCGCCGGCACCTACGCCCGCGGAGATAAACTGCCGTCCGAGATGGAACTCATGGACGAATCGGGCCTGTCGCGCAGCACCGTGCGCCATGCCCTTAAGGTGCTTGTTGACGAGGGCCTGATTCGAACCGAGCGCGGGCGCGGCGCCTTTGTGGCCGACACACCGGCGCTCCACGAGAACAACCTGGTGTTTTCGAGCTATACCAAGCAGGTCGAAGGCCAGGGTATGAAGCCCACCACGCGCACGGTGGACTCGGGCTTTGCCAAAGCAATGGGCAGCGTGGCCAAGTTCTTTGACGCTAGCGTGGGCAGCAAGCTTGTCAAACTTGTCCGCCTGCGTTACCTGGACGATGCGCCACTGTGCCTGGAGACCACCTATTTGCCGCCAAGCTTTGGGTCGCTCATCGATCGCGATATCAACGGTTCGCTCTACGCCACGCTGCGCCAAGAATTCCATCGCGCGCCGGCACAGGGGCATAAGACCTTTGAGGTGTGCTATGCCTCGCAAAACGAAGCGTTTTTGCTCAACGTTGAGCGCGGGCAGGCGCTGATTCTGATCACCGACTACGTCTACGACACCGACGGTCGCCCGCTCCATGTCTCCAAGCGCATCCAACGTACCGACCGCGCCAAATACACCGAGCCCATCGGCTAACCGGCCAAAAAGGGACAGGTTTATTTTGGTAGGTTTTATCTGGGGTTTTATTATATCCGCAGGTCAATCGCCTTGGTCATACACACCCAAAACAAAAGCCGCCGCGAAGGTATCCGCATCCTTCGCAGCGGCTTGCAACGTTTGCCCAGATAAAACCTGCCAAAATAAACCTGTCCCTAAATGGTAGGTTTGGGGAGGTCGGGGAACCAGGTTGGTTTGGGTTGGTTGGGCGTGCGCTCGGCTAGAAGCAGCTCCATCCAACACATGTCGTACCAGCGGCCAAACTTTTGCGCGCAGCGGTCGAAGGCGCCCACCAGGCGGTATCCCATGTGGGCATGGAAATCCTGGCTGTTGTGCGTCAGATACTCGTCGTCCTTGTCGTGCGGCACGGCGATGAGCGCGCACATGTTGGTGATGCCCATCGCGATCAGGCACTGCTTGAGCGCATCGTGCAGCTTGCGGCCCAGCCCGCCGTGGCGCACGTCGCGTGCCAGGTAAATCGACGTCTCGACCGACCAGTCGTATGCCTCGCGGCTGTTGAGCGGACTCGCATAGGCATAGCCTACCGGACGCCCGTCCAGCTCCATCACCAGATACGGATAGCGCTTGAGCGTACGCTCGATGCGCCCGGCGAACTCCTCAACGCTCGGCACCTCGTATTCGCAGGTAATCGCCGTCTGGCGCACATACGGCTCATAGATGGCAAGCAACGCCGGCGCGTCTTCGGGCGTCGCCAGGCGAATCGCCGGCTCGGACATCTCGGTCATACAACCCTTCTCTCTCAAAAACAAAGGCCGCCTTGCGCCAAACCCAGCGCAAGGCGGCCCCTCGTCATTACATCAGGCTACAGGACAGCCGCCAGCGCGTCGATGTCCTCCTGCGTCGTGGCCCAGCTGGTGCAAAAGCGCACCACCGTGTGGGTATCGTCGTACTTTTCCCAGTACTCGATCGCCGCATGCTCGCGAATGCGGGCCATGTCCTCGTTGGGCAGAATCACGAACTGCTGGTTTGTGGGCGTCTCCAAAAAGAACTGGTAGCCGCGCTCGTGCAGCACACGACGCAGCGCCTGGGCCGTCTGAATCGCCTGTCGGCCAATCTCAAAATACAGGCCATCGGTAAAGAGCGCCTCAAACTGCACGCCCGTCAGGCGGCCCTTGGCCAACAGCGCGCCGTGCTGCTTAATACGCGGAATGGGATGCGCCGGAGCGTGCATGCCGCAGAACACCACAGCCTCGCCGCAAAGCGCGCCGCACTTGGTGCCGCCGATGTAGAACACGTCGCACAGCTGCGCCAGCTCGGGCAGGGTAATGTCGCACTCATCGGCCGCCAGTGCATAGGCCAGACGAGCACCGTCCACAAACAGCGGAATCTCGCGCTTCTGGCACACCGCGTGAATCGCCGCGAGCTCGGCCTTGGAGTACAGCGTGCCGTACTCGGTCGATAGACTCACGTACACGGCGCCCGGGAACACCGTGTGCTCGTAGCTCTCGTTTTCGTAGAACACCTGGATATAGTTCTCGAGATCCTCGGCGTGCATCTTGCCCTCGTAGCCGGGGATGGTGAGCACCTTGTGGCCGCCAAACTCGATGGCGCCCGCCTCGTGGCAAGCGACATGGCCGGTCTCGGCGGCAACGACGCCCTCGTAGGGCGCGAGCAGCATGTCAATCACCGTCGCGTTGGCCTGCGTGCCGCCCACCAGCAAGAACACGTCGGCATCGGGGGCCTGACAGGCCTCGCGAATCAGCTGCTTGGCACGCTCGGTGTGCGCATCGGTACCGTAGCCGGGCTGCGGCTCCATGTTGGTATCGACGAGCGCCTGCAGCACTGCCGGATGAGCACCGTGGGAATAGTCGTTGTTGAACGCGAGCATGGCAATCCTCTCTAGCCGGGCATGGGCCCGATGATTTAAACGCCGCTATTGTACGCCGCCCGGATAGGCAATGCGTGCGGCAAGGCACTCAAGTGCCAACACCAGGGCAAAGCCGCAGCTCACGTCAGTCAAAAAGTGTGCACCGATCACGATACGGCCAAAGGCGACGAGCGCCGCGACCACGGCAGCGACCCAAAAGACCACGCGGCGTCGCGACGGCTTTTCCTTAAAGGACGCCGCAGGAAGCCCGGCGAGCATAAGGCCAATCGCCGCGTGCGCCGTGTGTCCGCTCGCAAACGACTTAAAGCCGTCCTTGATTACGCCGGCCGCAATATAGCTCCACTTGTCGGGGTTGCCAATCACCCACCACGGCTGAAAATTGAGCCCCGGCGTGACCTCGATCACGCGCATGCGCGGGCGCGACCACAGCGGCTTGACAACCACGTTGAGGATGATGGCCTGAGCGACCCACACGGCCAGCACCATCAACGCCCAGCGTGTGAGCTCGTCGGGGTCGGTCGCGCGCGTGAGGCGATAGACGATAAGGTTGGCGACGATGACCAGCACAAACGTCAGCACCAACTGAGCCGCGATGAGTTTGCCGCCAACCCTCAGGGACGAAACGATCTCGTAGCCGGTCAGGCCCACGTTGACCAGAACGCCCAGCGCGGCAAGCCACTTGCTCGTCTTGGAATCGGGGCGTGCCAAACGCACGAGCATAACGCCCGCGACGCTCGCCGTCAGCTCAAACGGCAGCTCGCCAGCGGCCTCGATAAAGCGACCGTACATGCTGCCGATATTGAACAGCGCGCTCGAGATCTGATAATCGAAGAAACTGCCCACGCCCAGACAAAGGCACAGGACAACCGCAATGGCAGCGGCGTCTTTCTTGTAGATGTACCCGAACATGCTTTCCTTTCCATCGGGCGAAGGGTCGACCCGCAACGTGGCGGGACAAAGCTATCAGTAGTTTTGTCCCAGGGTCGCTTGCGTTGACAGGCTCGATGCGACTATCGCACCTGGGACAAAAACTACTGATAACTTTGTCCCACCGACTTACTTGTTAGTCATCGTCAGTAGCACCCAGCTGCTGCAGTAGCATGAGCGCGGCCGCCACCGGGCCGGTGCCGTCGTTGGCGTCGAGACCTCGGCCCAGGCCGCTGCCCGCACCGGCGCCCGCCTTGTAGGGCACCGACAGCTTGCGGCTCTTGGGGAAGTTCACCGCGCCATAGCGATTCTTGAACTCAAAGGCTACCTTCTTGGGAACGTCAACCCCCAGGAAGGTAATGCGCCCACCGCTGAGCGTGACGCTCTCGAGCCCCAGGCGCTCGCCGCGAATGCGGATGCGCGCGCGGTTGAACAGGTTGAGTCCCGCCAGCGGCAGCTCACCATGCGCGGCCTCGGTCTCCTCCTGCACCTCGTCGACACTCTCCAGGTCCTCAGCCGCCGCGAGCTTGCGGTACACGAGCACGCGCTGGTCCACCGCCGGCATGTACGCCTCGGACAAGAAGTAGTCGGCCGGCAGGTTGATGCCCACGCTCGCCGCCTCCACGCCGGCATCGTCATCGCCGCGCGCCTCGGCCACGGCCTGGCCCAACATCTGCGTAAACAGGTCAAAGCCCACACTCGACAGGTTGCCGTGCTGCTCGGCACCCATCAGCGAACCGGCGCCGCGGATCTCCAGGTCGCGCATGGCGATGCGCATGCCGCTGCCCAGGTCCTGGAACTCGGAAAGTGCGGTCAGACGCGCCGTGGCCTCCTCGGTGAGCGGCAGCTCACCCGGGAACATAAAGTACGCGTATGCCTGCGTGGCCGAGCGGCCAACACGGCCCTTGAGCTGGTAGAGCTGTGCCAGACCCAGGCGCTGCGAGTCCTCGATGATGAGCGTGTTGGCGGTCGCGTTGTCGATGCCGCTCTCCACGATGGTCGTGGCGATGAGCACATCGATCTTTTTGGTCGCGAACTCGATCATCACGTCCTCGACCTCGCGCGGGCTCATCTTGCCGTGCGCCACACCCACGCGCGCCTCGGGCGCGGCCTCGCGCACGCGCGCCACGGCATCGTCGATGGTCTTGACGCGGTTGGACACGTAGTACACCTGGCCACCGCGGCCCACCTCCAGGCGAATCGCCGCGCTCACCACATCGGGGTCGTACTCCCCCACGTGCACGATCACGGGACGACGCCCGGTCGGCGGCGTGGTGATCAGGCTCATATCGCGCACGCCGCTCGTGGCCATCTGCATGGTACGCGGGATGGGCGTTGCCGAAAGCGTGAGCACGTCAATCTGCTCGCGCAGGTTCTTGAGCTGCTCCTTGTGCTGCACGCCAAAGCGCTGCTCTTCGTCAATGATCACCAGGCCCAGGTTCTTGGGGTTCACATCGGCCGAGAGCAGGCGGTGCGTGCCGATGAGCACATCGATCGTGCCCTCGGCAAACGCCTTGAGCGCGCGCTTTTGCTGCGCCGGCGTGCGGAAGCGGCTGAGCACCTCGACCTCCAGGCCAAACGGAGCAAAGCGCTCAAAGAATGTCTCGTAGTGCTGCTGGGCCAGAATGGTCGTGGGGCAGAGCACCATGACCTGGCGGCCGGAGTCCACGCACTTAAACGCCGCGCGCAGGGCGACCTCGGTCTTGCCAAAGCCCACGTCTCCGCACAGCAGGCGGTCCATGGGCTTGGGCGCCTCCATATCGGCCTTAATATCGGCGATGGCCTCCAGCTGATCGCGCGTCTCGTCGTAGGGGAAGCTCTGCTCCATCTCGATCTGCTCGGGCGTGTCGGGCGGGCAAGCGATACCGGTAATCGAAGAGCGGCGCGTATACAGATCGACCAGGTCAAACGCCAGCTTTTTGGCGTTCTTGCGCGCCTTGTTGGTGGCACGCGTCCAGTCGGCGGTGTTGAGCCTGGTCAGGCGCGGCTTGTCGCCGTCGGGGCCAACATAGCGCGTGATGCGGTCGACCTGCTCAAGCGGCACATAGAGCTTGTCGCCGTCGGCATATTCCAGCAAAAAGTAGTCGCGCTCCTTGCCGCCCACTTCCTGGCGCGCGATCTCGCTAAAGAGCGCGATGCCATGCGTTGCATGCACTACGTAGTCGCCTGGCTTAAAGGGGAAGGTGATCTGCGTAATATCGACCTTGCGGCGGCTGCGGGCGCGGTTGGCGTCCATGCGAGCGTTGAGGTCGGCGATCGAGAAAACGGCCAGATTGGCATCGGGCACCACCACGCCCTGCGGCAGGGCGGCGTCCACAAAGGTCACGCGCCCGCGCGAGATGGTGGGCACGGCGGCGCCGGCGGCAGCCTGGGCCGCACCCGCCTCGAGCGAGCGGGCGTTGAGCGCATCGGCCTTGCGTTCGCGAATTGCAGCATGAGCATCCTGGCGGACAGCACGATCGGCAGAATCCGCCGCCGCCACGCGCACACGGTCGCCAATAGCGCCCGCGTTTTCGGGCGCGGCCGTCAGCGACTCCTCAAAGGTAATACCCTCATCGCCAAAGGTGAGCTCCATCGACTCGCGCGCACCGCGGTCGGGGATGGCAAACACGCAGGCATAGCGCTTGCCCACGACCTCCTGGATGCGCGTCATAAAGCGATTGTCCGAGCCCGCGATGGCCGGCTGCTCAATCTTGAGCTCTGCCGTCACCGCACCGCCGGCACGAATCAAGCTCACGTAGTTAAGGCGCTGCTGGGCACCAAAGTCGAGTTGCTGGGCGCGCACGTACAGACCGTCCAAGCGGTCAATCCCCGCCTCGCCGGCGCGTGCCTCGATGTCCTCGTAGGCGCGCAGGCAGTCGTCGAACAGCGAGCGCGGCTCGGACAGCACCACGAGCGCCTTGCCGCTCACATGCGACAGCGGGCTCACGGTCTGGCCGTACATCACCGGCAAAAAGCGGTCGAGCTCAGGCGTGACGATGCGCGCATCCACCATCTCGAGCAGCGCCGCCAACTTGCTGTCGTCCTGGCTGGCGCGGTAGAGCGCCACGTGCATGTTGTGAACGGCCTCGTCGGTGAGCGCCAGCTCGCGGCAGGGAAAGATTTCGATGCTGTCCTCGTTGCCGATGGTCTGCCCCGTGGAACTCACCATGCGGCGGATGCGATCAATCTCGTCGCCAAAGAACTCAATGCGCACGGGTGCCTTCTCCTGCGCG
Source organism: uncultured Collinsella sp. (assembly GCA_958451615.1). GTDB lineage: Bacteria > Actinomycetota > Coriobacteriia > Coriobacteriales > Coriobacteriaceae > Collinsella. The sequence continues at coordinate 32,327 of CAUDQR010000006.1, forward strand.
GGGAACACCTCGACGGTATCACCGTGCACGCGGAACAGGCCGGGCGCGTCGGCGACACCGGCATTGGTATAGCCCATGCCCACCAGGCGCTGCGGCACCTCGTCAAAAGGGATCTCCTCGCCCACCGCAAAGGTCGTGGACTCCCAGTAGCGGCTCTCGACTGGCGGCACGCAACGCAGCAACGCGCGGGCCGAGGCAACCATAATGCAGTTGTCACCGCGCACGATGCGTCCCAGGGCCTCGCAGCGCTGCGCCACCACGGCATCGTCGGGCGCCTGCTCGCGCCACGGGTAGTCCTTGCGCTCGGGAAAGCGGCACACGTGCGCCAGGCCCACATAGGCGGCCAGGCTGCGCGCGGCGCGATCGGCAGCGTCCTCGCCGCTCACGATATAGACCGTGGGACGCGGACGGCGCGCAAACTGGGCGGCCGCCATAAGCGTGCGACCCGACTGCGACACGGCCAACGTCACGTCCTCGCCGGCATCGAGTCCGGCCTCGACGGTCTGCAGTGCCTCGGCAGTGTAGAGCTGCGCGGCTATACGGTGAATGAGCATGCTGTTCCTCCGGCATCGCAACGCCAAAAGCCCGCCGGGGCAAGCTCGGCGGGTCGTACGTCAAAGATCATTGTTTGTCATGGTAGCGCATGGAGAGGACTCCCGCTCAAGGGCAAACCCGGCCCTGCAAAAAACGCCAGACGAAGATGCATTCCGCCCTACCCCGCTACGCGCACGCTGGGGCACAAATCTGCCAGCGGACACTCGTCGCACTTGGGTTTGCGGGCATCGCAGATTTCGCGACCGAAGGTGATCCACTGATGGTTGACCGACTCCCAATACTCGTGCGGCAAAATCTTAAGCAGATCCTGCTCGGTCTTGAGCGGCTCCTTGGCATGCGTCTTAGGACTCAGCATCAGGCGGTGCGCAATGCGGTTGACGTGCGTGTCCACCGCAATGCCCTCCACAATGCCATACCCCACGTTGAGCACGATGTTCGCCGTCTTGCGCCCCACACCCGGCAGCTTTACAAGCTCCTTCATGTCGGCCGGTACCTCGCCGCCGTAGTCAGCAACGATCATCTGCGCGGCCTCCACGGCATGCTTGGCCTTACTCTTATAAAAGCCGAGTGACTTAATGGTGTCTGCCACGTCAGCCACGCTCGCCCCGGCCATGGCCTCGGGCGTGGGCCACTGGGCAAACAGCCGCGGCGTCACCTTGTTGACCTGCGCATCGGTCGTTTGCGCCGAGAGCAGCACCGCGATCAGCAGGCGGAAGGGATTCTCGTGGTCCAAAAAGCACTCGACCGGGCCATAGCGACGGTTGAGGCGCTCACACACCTCGATGGCGCGCTCGCGCTTGGCGGCATTGGTCTCGCGTGGCATAACGACTCCTCGGCTCAACGGCACAATAAACTTATGGACACAATTGTCCCACGTCCGAGACGTTTACGACTCCAAGAATGCGCCGGTCTGACGGCTCCACAGGCTCGCGTACTCGCCACCTGCCTCGACAAGCTGCGTATGCGTGCCGTCCTCGACGATCTCGCCATCGGCCAGCACCACAATGCGGTCGAGCGCCGCCACGGTGGACAGGCGGTGCGCCACCACAATGGAGGTACGTCCACGCATCAGGTTTTCGAGCGCCTCCTGCACCAGCGCCTCGGACTCGCTGTCCAGGGCAGAGGTCGCCTCGTCGAGTACCAGAATCGGCGCGTCGGTGAGGATGGCACGGGCAATGGCCACGCGCTGGCGCTGGCCGCCCGAAAGCTTGACGCCGCGCTCGCCCACCATGGTGTCAAAGCCATGGGGCAGGCGGTCGATAAACTCCAGGGCATTGGCCAGGCGCGCCGCCTCACGAATTTGCTCGTCGGTGGCGTCGGGGCGGCCGTAGGCGATATTCTCGCGAATGGAGCGGTGGAACAGCAGCGCCTCCTGCGGCACGTAGGCAACCTGGCGGCGCAGGCTCTGCTGTGTGCAGCGCGAGACATCCTGACCGTCCACGAGTACGCGGCCGCCCTGAACATCGTCCAGGCGCAGCAGCAGCTTGGTGAGCGTCGTCTTGCCCGAGCCCGATTTACCCACCAGGCCCACGCGCTGGCCCGCCGGCACATGGAGCGTCAGGTCGTCGAACACGCTATCGCCCGCCGCGGCGTCACGGTATGCAAAGCTCAAGTGCTCAAAATCAATCGCGCCCTCGCTCACCTTGAGCTCGGGGGCATCCGGGTCGTCTGCCACCAAGCGTGGCTCGTCCAGCACGCGCGTCATCTCGGCCGCATCGCCCAAAGCGCGGTTGATACGCTGCATCATGGAACTCACGTAGTTCAGGCGCATGGTGAGGTTATAGGTGTAGGTAAAGATCATGACGAGCGAGCCCGCCGAGATGCCAAACCACGCGTTGCCGCCCGCCACGAACACACTCACCACGGCCATGGTGATGACGATAAGGCCCGAGGTCGTAAAGTTGCGCTGCATCATGGCGTGCATCGAGACCGTCTCGGCGTCGCGCGCGGCTCGATCGGCGGTGTCGAACAGATCGCGTTCAAAGTCCTCGCGCCCGCAGGTCTTGACGGCCAAGATGTTCGTGACCGCGTCGGAGAGCACGCCCGACAGCTTGTTCTGTGCGGCGGACGTCGCGGCCGAAAGCGGCATGATGCGCTTGTACATAAGCCAGACAAACGCGATGTAGACGACCATGATGCACACCAGGATCACGGTAAATGTGGGCACCACCGGAGCGAGCGCCGTCACCGTGCAGACAACCGAGGTGATGGTGGGAATGAGCGAATACACCGTCACGTCCACCAGACCCGTGTAGCCGCTCATAAAACGGCTCGTTTGGCTCACAAGCGATCCGCCAAAGCGGCTGGTATGGAATGTCATAGATTGGTTGGAGAGCGTGTCGAAGCATAGGCGCGCCAGGTGATAGTTGCCCGCAATCTCGAGCTTGTAGACGGTGTAGTCCTGCAGCTTGGAGAGGATCTGGCCTGCCAAGTTGACGAGCACGAGCGCTAGGATATAGGGGCCGAAGACCTCAAACACCTGGTCACCCGCCACGGGGCCGGCCTGGACGCGGTCGACGATGAGGGCCATCACGTAGGTGTTGGCAAACGTGAGCAAAAAGATGTAGCCCGCCGACGAGAACACCGAGAGAAAGACGATCAGCGGCTGCGTGCGCGTGACGTCCCAAAAACGCTGCAGCGTGCGGCGCACGGTGGAGCGTTTGAGCGGACTGGTGCTTCTCTGAGACATGGGCTTCCTTTCGCGTCTGATAGGGCGAAACGCCATTGTTGCACATTGAAGCGCACTTCAGGCAAGCACGATGCGAAAAGCAGCGGGGCACCCGCGTTTACACCGGCACCCCGCCGTCAGATGCAGCTAGTCCTCGTCTTTTTGGCCTGCGAGCAGCTCCGCGGATGTGAGCCCCAAAATCTCATCGGCTTGGTCGGCATCCTCCAGCGCGTCGATGTCCTTGAGCTTGCGCTCCATGACGTTGGTGCGCGTGGTAATGATGCCCTCGACCGTTTTGCCCGCGGTCTCGATCTGCTGCTGGGCGCGGCGCAGCGCCGCCTGATAGCGCGGCAGCTCGGCCTTGACGGCGGAGAGCACGCGCAGTACGTCGTCGGTACGTTTTTGCAGCCTAAACGTCTGGTAGCTCATCTGCAGACTATTGAGGATGGCCGCCATGGTGCTGGGGCCGGCAACGTTGACGTGATAGTCGCGGCCCAGGGTCTCGATAAGCCCGGGGCGACTGACGACCTCGGCGTACAGCCCCTCAAACGGCACGAACATAATGCCAAAGTTGGTCGTTGCCGGCACACTCAGGTACTTTTCGCAGATGTCTTTAGCCTCGCGCTTGACCATGGTGTCGAGCGTCTTGCGCGCAGCCGCCACGGTCTCCGCATCGCCCGACTCCTGCGCGTCGAGCAGATGCTCGTACGCATCACCCGGGAATTTGGAGTCAATCGGCAGCAGCACGGGGTCGCCCTCGTCTACCGGCAGCTTGACGGCAAACTCAACACGCTCCGAGGCGCCAGGCTTGGTGGCAACGTTTTCCAGATACTGGTCGGGCGTAAGGATGTCCGCCAGGATCGCGCCCAGCTGCACCTCGCCCAAAATGCCACGCGCCTTGACATTGCCCAGCACGCGCTTAAGGTCGCCCACGCCGGTGGCGATAGACTGCATGTCGCCCAGGCCCTTGTACACGGCCTCGAGCTGGTCGCTCACCTGCTTAAACGATGCCGACAGTCGGTCGTTGAGCGTGCGAGAGAGCTTCTCGTCCACCGTCGCACGCATTTGGTCGAGCTGCACGTTGTTGTCTTTGCGGATGGCGCCCAGCTGAGCATCGACCGTCTCGCGCACCTTGTCCAGGCGATGCTCGATGCCTTCGCGGTTGGCGCCAAGCTGTTGGGCCGTCTCGCGGCGCAGGTCATCCATACGGTCGCCGGCCTGCGAGAACTCGCGCGCAATGGTCAGGTAGCGCTGCTGCTCTACGGCGGCGTCGGTCGTCTGCTGCTGCGCGATGGCATTTGCCGTGCGACGGGTTTCGGCCAACGCGACGTTCAGGGTGTCGAGCGTGCTGTTGGCCTGCTCGAGCGCTGCCAGCGTTTCCGCGCTACTGTCGCCACGCTCCCGCAGCTCGGCACGCAGGCTCTTGAGCTGGAGGGCGCAAGCCACAGCAACCCCCACCGCCACCAAGGCGATCACAACAAGCACAATATCAATAGCAGACATAAACTCCGCCCAACAAACCCAATCGAGCACCAATCAAAACCGCGATCAATCTTACCCCGCCACACGCACCGGGCGGCCGGCCCCTTCTTGGGTGCCCCTCTCCTCCGCATATTCCATAATGCGACGCGCCGTCTCCCTGCTCACCCTTGAGTCATCGCCGGCCAAGTATGCGTATACGTTTCCTTTATTCAGGTGCAGAGCACGGCAGAGGCCATAGCGCGTTACGCCCGATTCCTCCAATGCTTCCAGTATTCTTTTTCGCATCAGGGCGTTGATCCTTCTGTTCGCCACCGGCTTTTCCTTCACCGCTCTATACGCACGCCAAACGTTGGCATAACGATTAGGAAGCTCACTTTTGGCGCATAAAGATATTATGTTACCCGCTTGACCGTACAAGGACAAAACGTCTCGGTAATCCTCTTCCATCCACGAGCCCTCGGATAAACCCAGAACGTATTCGGCTTTTCCTTGCGCCAAAGCAAGCAAAAACAGAGGCTCCGCCACGCGCGGCGCAACCGTCGTCGCCTGCTCAACCAGCTTTCTAAAACTCAGTGACTGCTGTCCGGATAGCTCTCGGCAATAGCCTTTTAAGAATCCCTCAAAGGTCAGATTCAACCGCGCACCTCCGTTCATTTGCTATTATTATTTATCTTCAATAATACTATTTAGTCGCACGACATGACCCGCAAGATGCAAGGATTCCACTCGTGGCGATAATCCTTGCATCCAAGAAGACCAATGGTGGCGAACGTCAGTCTTCCCAACCGACCTGGATGGTTGTTATGACGTCACCTAGGCGCTGGCCGAGGGCTGACAGATGTTGGAGCACCTCGTTGGGCGATGCGCCGTTGAGGATGCACGTGAGGGCATACGACGCCAGAAAGATGGCCGCAAGCCCCAACGGGATGAGCACGATCATCGCCAATGTGCGCAGGCGCTGGCCCAAACGGCGGCGGCGCGCGCGGCGTTTGTCGAACGCGAGCTCCTGCGCATATGAATCTTGCTGTACGGAATAGGCCTCTGGCGCCGATTCACACCCGGGCACAGCTGCAGGTACAGCAGCGGGCACGACATTTTGCGCAAAGGGCTGGGCTGCCGCCCCTTGCATTTGCATCTCCATGAGTCGTTGCTGCTGACGCAGCATGCGCTCAGCTTGTTGCTGCGGAGTCTCAAGAAACAGATCCATGCTGGCCTCCAAAATCGGAGCATTCGACGCTTACGACCAGCATCCCGCACCGCCATGACCGCGACAACGCAATCGCCGGCAATAGCCACAAAGTTTCTTTTGCTCAAAAGCCGTCGAAAAGCTCAACAACTCCCCTACCAGCACTTTCTCTGAGCTTTTTTCGCCAGCAATCTTTTGGCCTTCCACTCTTACGCCAACTGACCAAAATCTAACCAAAAACTTGACGAAAATTGTGAAGACAGGGACCCCACACAAAAACGTGCCGCCCCAAAAGGGGCGGCACACAAACTTCTAATCAGCTTTTCAGTAACGAGCACGCGACGACCCGAAGCCGGAGCGCAGGGCGGGAGGCCGGATCGCCTTCCCTCAACGCGACCCTGCGGAGCCGTGAGCGGGGAGGGAAGGCGATCCGGCCTCCCGCCCTGCGCTCCGCAGCAGCCAGCGCCAAGCGCTAGTAGTTCACCACCTGCTCCTCAAAGTACGCCTTCGGGTGGTTACAAACCGGGCACACCTCAGGCGCCTCGGCACCAACGTGCAGGTGCCCGCAGTTCAGGCACTTCCACACCTTTACGCCCTCACGCTCAAACACCTCGCCCGACTCGATGCGCTCGACGAGCTTGTTGTAGCGCTCCTCGTGGGCCTTCTCGACGGCGGCGACACCACGGAACTTTGCGGCAATCTCGGCAAAGCCCTCTTCCTCGGCGGTCTTGGCAAACTCGTCGTACATCGTGGTCCACTCGTAGTTCTCACCCGCGGCGGCATCGCGCAGATTGTCCAGGGTATCGGGGACGGCGCCATCGTGCAGATACTTAAACCACAGTTTGGCGTGCTCGGACTCGTTGCCAGCCGTCTCGGCAAAGATGTTCGAGATCTGAACGTAGCCGTCCTTCTTTGCCTTGGAGGCATAGTAGCGATACTTGGTGTGTGCCTGGGACTCACCGGCAAAAGCGGTCTCGAGGTTCTTCTTGGTTTGGGAATTCTCAAAATCCATAGGTGTACTTCCCTTCAACGCATGCCGCCCGTAGGCTTCGAGCGGCCTCGTCTTTAGGATGCCCTCATGTCGGAAATCTAAACCTTACAATCCTGTTCTTCAGATTTCCACGGGCTAAATGCTCAGCCAGCGATCGCCCTCGGCTCGGCAAAAGCCCTCACGCTCCAGGTCGGCCAGAATGCCCGCGACAAGCTCGCGCTCGACCGGCCCGCGCCCAGCCGCCGCTTCCATATCGTTAACGCCCACCACGGCATCAGCAAGCGTAATCCCCGCCGGTTGGCCATCGCGCGCTGCCAGCAACATGCGCACGATATGCGCGCGCTTTTGGCGACGTGAGCCCTCAAACTTTGATTGACGGCTATAGCCCGCCGAGCGCCTGGACGGATTGGGCAACGTCTTTTTTAGATATGCGCCGTAGTCCAGCAACGCGTAATACCACGCGCGCGGCGTGTCGGCATCATCGAGCGGCACGGCAAAGGGAGCGATCTCGTCGGTCGCCGCACCGGGGACCGCCGGACAGGCCGCCTGAATCAGCGGCACCAGCTCGCGGTCGGGAACAGCCGGTACATCGGGAAAGAAGTGATGCAGAAAGACCGTGCGCACGTTGGTCTCCAGATACACGCCTGGAAGGTCAAACGCGAACGACCGGATACCTTGCGCCGTTGCCGGGCCAATACCAGGCAGAGCGACCAAGTCACGCGTCTCACGCGGAAACTCACCGTCCCAGTCCTCCACAACGCGCTGAGCGGCCTTGTGGAGCGCCAGAGCGCGTCGGTTGTAGCCCATGCCCTGCCAAGCGTCCAAAACATCGGAAGGCGCGGCTTGGGCAAGCGCCTGCACGGTCGGAAAGCGATCGAGCCACGCCGGCATACGCGTCTCCACGCGTGGCACCTGTGTTTGCTGCAACATGACCTCGGAAAGCCAAATAATGTACGGATCGCGCGTGCGGCGCCACGGAAGGTCGCGATAACGCAGGACCCCTTCCGAACGAATCATCGAACGAAAGGGGTCCTGAATCATATCTATGCTCCTTATGCGGCGCTATTCCTCCCGGCAAGCGCACGCGCAGGTGGCGTACTCGGGAAACGCTTCGCGGTCGGCGAACTTGGGATCGACGGCCGGGAACTGGCGGTGAGCGACGATGTCGCCGAGCGAAACGGAATCGAGGTAATCGCGCATCAACGCTTGAGCTCCGGCCCACAGGGGATGATAGCAGCACGTGCCCATGCGTGCACAGTCGCCATCGGGTGCGGTGCAATCATTCATAACCATAGGGCCCTGAACGGCCTCGACGACCTGGCGGATGGTGACGTCGTCCGGACTGACCTTGAGACGCATGCCACCGTGGACGCCACGCAGGCTCTCCACAATACCGGCCTGGACCAAACCGTGCTGAATCGAGCGGGCAAACGAATACGGAACATTGACCTCTTCGGCAGCGGTGCGAACAGAAAGCAAACGCTCCGGATCCTCGGCAAGCATCGCCAACATACGAAGGGCGTAATCAGTCTTCCTCGATATGTCCATTTTTCCCCTTTCAAGGAATACGAACAGCTCGAACGAGCTCCGGGGGCCGAGCTTGTGTCGAGACGCTAAATGACCGCTAGGACATCCAAATGGTAAATCGGATATCCACTGAACGCCGCGCTCGGAGCGAAATGCATCAGATGCGGCCTACAGTGCAATTTAGTATAACCTAACCCCCTGTCTCGTTGAACAGGTGTTGCGCAACAAAGCTGTTGTTCAGACAAATATACTTATTAGATTTTACTTGCGTTCCCGAAGGCGCGGGGATTCTGGGCGAAGATGCGCCAGGGCGATCGTTCTATCGAAACAAAGTGCATCAAACGCAAAAAGCCACGTCCGAAGACGTGGCTTTAATTGCGTTGGCGGGAAGTACGGGGCTCGAACCCGCGACCTCCGACGTGACAGGCCGGCGCTCTAACCAAACTGAGCTAACTCCCCAGGCAGGCGTTCGCGTTTGTTTCCGCTCGCGTGCGCTGCGGGGATTAGTATACACAGAAGTCTGTCCGGCGCGCAACAACTTTTTTGAAAAAATTTTTGGGGCCATCCGGGAGGGTCTCCGGGGCTGGGGGCGGGGGTTAAGTTTGCTGCTCTACAGTCCTGCGCAAGACGGAAAGCACATTAAGTGCTTTCCTTTGCGTGCGGAACTCGCGACAAACTTAACCCCCGCCCCCAGCCCCGGAGACCCTCCCTGCCGTCACATTGTTCAACCAGTTTTTCGGGCGTGCGCCGCTGCGCGGCTAGCCCGCATGCTCCTCGGCGGGGTTGGTCTGATTGTTCTGGTTGGACTTCTTACTTTGGCTCAAAGAAAAACGGGAGATGCGTTGTGCATCCCCCGTTTTTGTTGCGGTTAGTCCAAGTCAATAAACTTGGTGCTTAGGATCTTGCCGTCTTTAACGAGCATTCTGGCCATGGTGGGGCCTCGGGTGCCTCTGGGGTAGCTGGCGCTGCCCGGGTTAAGGACTAAGCAGCGGCCCACTTGGGCTTCTTTGGTTACGTGGGTGTGACCGTTGATGGCTACGTCTACGGATCCCACCGGAAGGTCTTCGCGGTAGTGGGCTACGGCGAATTTGAGGCCTTCGTAGGTAAAGAGTGCAAGACGGTCTACATCGGGGCCGTAGTCGCGGTAGTAATCGTTGTTGCCCAAGACGGCCCGCACGGGGGCGATGGTGCATAGGTGCTCGTAGTCCATCTCTGACGTGAGGTCGCCGGCGTGGATGATCAGGTCTGCGCCCTCAAGCTCATCCAAGAGCGCAGGCGATAAATAGCCGTGGGTGTCCGAGATGATGTCGATACGCTTGGCGCTTGCACTGTTCATGGGATCCCTTCCGCAAAAAAACGATTCGGCAGATACATACAAAAAAGGCCCCACGGCCCCGCAGACGATGGGTCTACAGGGCTGCGGGGCCAGTGTGCTAGAGACTCAGAGCCTTCTTGAGCGGCACGACGCGGCGGCGCGAAACCGGCACGCGTTCGTCGACGCCCGTAATGCCCAGCTGGATGGCACCCGAGGGCACCGTCTCAACGTCCGTGACGCACGCCAGGTTGACGATATAGCGGCGGTGAACACGGAAGAAGCCAAAGTCGCAGAGCTTGGCCTCAAACTGCGCCAGCGAGGTCGTCGACAAAAAGCGATCATCGACGGTATAGATGCAGGAGTAATCGTCCTTGGCCATGATAAAGCGAATGTCGTCCACGGGAATGAGCACCTTGCGGCCGCCCTTTTCCACCGGGATACGCTCGATGGTCACCTTGCTGTCCGTGACCGGCTTGGCGCGCTGCATAACCTTCTCGATCGCGCGATCCAAGCGAGCTTCCTCGACAGGCTTCATCAGATAATCGACGGCATCGACGTCGAATGCCTCAACCGCATGGTCGCTATACGCAGTCACAAATACGATCGCCGGCGGATTTTTGAGCTTATGCAGTGCCTCGGCAAGTTGCAGGCCCGAGGCACCGGGCATCGAGATATCGAGAAACACGACATCCACGCGACTTTCCATAAGCATCTCGATGGCGGAGCGGACGCTCGACGCCTCCGTGATCGTGCCGATCTTGCCCGTTTGCTCGAGCAGGAAGCGAAGCTCCGAGCGAGCCGGCGCCTCATCATCCACAATCATCGCACGCAGCATAGGGATAAAACCTTTCGTCAACTAACTACGCCGGGCATCCGTCGCATGACGTTGAGCCCGTAGCCTTTTATTTTACTCTTGAATGTCAAAGATGCTCTCTGACAAATCAAGATGAAGAAGCACTTTGGTGCCCTTGCCCGGCGCCGATTCGACACGCGTATAGGAGTGCGGCCCAAAAAAGCGATGGATGCGCTCCGAAATATTGTGCATGGCCACACCGGCGCCGCCACCCTGGGGAGAGCTGGCGTCGGGACGGGCAGAGCGCTCGTCAAACAGTCTGGCGGCGGTACCCTCATCCATGCCCACGCCATTATCGGCCACGGCAATCAAGATTGCATCCTCGCCGTCTTGGTGAACGGTCACGTCGATCCTCAGGGCGTCGTCATCGCCCATACCATGACGCACGGCGTTCTCGACAATCGGCTGGATCACGAACGCCGGCACCAGCGTATCTTCCACGTCCTCGGACACATCGAACGTCGCAAGCACGCGGTCCTCGCCAAAGCGGGCCTTCTCAAAGGTAAGGTAGCGCTTGGTCTGTGCGACCTCGCGCGAGACCGGAATAAGCGATCCCGAGTTGTCGAGTGTAGCACGATAGAACGATGAGAACTCACGAAGCAGTTCGCGGGCCCGCAGCGGGTCGGTGCGCGTAAACGATGCAATGGTGTTCAGCGTGTTGAACAGGAAGTGCGGGTTAATCTGCGCCTGCAGCGCACGCACCTCGGCGCGCGCCGTGAGTTCCTTTTGCACCTCGAGCTCGTGGATGGCGAGCTGCGTGGACAAGATCTCGGCAAAGCCCGAGGCAAGCGCATACTGGGTACGGTCGACGGCGCGCGGGGTCTTGTAGTAGAACTTGAGCGTGCCGACGGTACGATCGCCCACCTTGATGGGGGCGATAATGCCGGCGGGAACTTGGTTGTGCGAGCCGTCCGAGCCCACGACATCCACCATACGGTTGAACGACTGCACGATGCCATGTTCGATAACGTAGCGTGTGGCAAGCGTGTGGATGGGAGTATCGGGCAGCAGTTTTTCCTCAAACTCGCCCGCGCAGGCAAGCACGTTGTCCTCGTCGGTGATGGCCACCGTCATGGCGCGCGTCTCGGGCAAAATGCGCCGGCACACCAAACGCGCCGACTCCTGCGTCAGACCGCCCTTAATGTCCTCGAGCATGGCCGAGGCCACCGAGAGCGTCTCCTCGGTGTACTGGGAGCGCACCGAATCGGGATTGAGCGTCAAAAAGATAAAGATGCACAGAAAGATGCACAGCAGCGCGCAGGCAATCACCGTGGCGATCGGCTCGATACCGGTCACCAAGGCAAAAATAAAGTACACCAGCACGCAAATGGCGCATGCAACGGCAATGATGCGAAAGATTGATATTGAACTATCGCGCTGGGCGCGGCGGTCGATCATTCGGCCCCCTCCAGGATACTGATCAGTTGTGCGTCACGCCAAAGCCCGTCCATGATCTTGGGCCAAAAGCTCTGGAAACGCAGGTAGCTTGCAGCGTTTTGGCGCGCATAGGCCTTTGCCTCGCCGATACCATGGCGCCAAATGCGCAGGTAGCCCTCATGCTCGCGGGTAAACACGCTGCGGACCATAGCGGTCTTGCGCACGCGGTCGTCGAGCTCGCGCGAAATCCACGGGCCCGGGTAGGGCATGAGCGATGCCGCCGTAACGGGGATGAGCTCCTTTTGATGCGCGGCGAACGTCAACTTGGCCCGTTCGTAGTACCAACGGTATACATCCTGCATAAAGCGCGGTGAGCGCTTTTCGGACTCCGGAGGCAGATGGCGCACGGTCCACTCGTTATCAAACCACACGTCGTAGCCAAACATACGCATGTTAAAGAGGTAATCCAAGTCCTCGCCGCGGGTGATAAACGGGTCAAAGGCCACACGCGTAAAGGCGCGGGCGTGCAGGGCCATCAGGCCGCCGCACACGTAGTTGGAGCGCGAGATGCGGGTGCCCGAGAGCGCCTTTTTCATCCAACGGTTGAACTCGATGCGCTTGGTCCACCAACGATGGCAGATGCCCGCCTTGTCCGTGGGAGCCAGCGGCGAGCCGTCGCGATCGTAGAAATAGCCGCTCTTGACCAAGATCGGCAAGCCCTGACGCGTCTGCTGCCCCAACGCATAGGTCGCGCGCTTCATAAAGTCGGCGTCGATGACAGTCTCATCGTCATCCAAAAAGATAACCGCGTCATGCCCCAGCACAGCGGCACAGGCTAGCCCCATGTTGCGGATGGCACCGTAGCCTCGCAGGCTCACGCACTCGCCCGAACCCTTGGGCGCGATCTGAGCAACCCGGTCTGCGATGCGCGAGGCCTGGGTGTTGGTGACAACGGTGACCTTGAGCGTGGGATGCGCGTCGACAATCTCGTGCACGCGCAGCGACACATCGGCTGTGGCAGAAACAGGACAGACCACCAAAAGGATGATGCGCGGGATGTCGCACACCTGCTCAAGCGAGGCCAGGCAGCGGTCGAGTTCGGGATTGTCGGCGTTGAGTCGCGTCGAATGGTCATAGGTGCCAGGGGCGTTTGCGCAAGCGTCATCGCCCGCCCAATACGTTGGAATCACGACCGTGGCGTTCATGCCTTACCCTCCCTGCAACACAAAAACGGGACGCCGCCAAACACAGGCGACGCCCCGCGACCTAGCTGATTCCATCATACCCACTTGGGCAAATCATTGCTCGCAAGTCGCAATGTTTATTGCGGATAACCCCAAAAGAGTACCGTGGACAGGCACAATAGCCGCTCGCTCCTATGCGGCATGCTCTGCCGCCCGAGTCATGCGGGACAGGCGGACCAGTAGCATAAAGCCAACGACCAGCAGCACGCCAATGGAAAGGACGCCCAGCGACGGGTTGCCGGTCAGCGAGGTGACGACCGACACCAGGAAGGTGCCCATAACGCTTGCATAACGACCAAAGATGTCAAAGAAGCCGTAGTACTCGTTGGACTTTTCCTTGGGGATAATGCGGCCAAAGTAGCTACGGCTGAGCGCCTGCACACCGCCCTGGAACAGGCCGACCATAATGGCAAGCACCCAGAATTCAAAGGCGGTCTTTAGGAAGAACGCGGCGAACAGCACAATCCCCATGTAGGCGGCGACCGCCACCAGGATCATGTTGAGCGTGCCCACGCGTCCGGCGAGCTTGCCGTAGATGATGGCGGACGGAAAGGCCACGAACTGCGTAACGAGCAGCGCCAGCACCAGCTGCGTCGAATCGATGCCCAAGGCCGATCCGTAACTGGTGGCCATGGAAATGACCGTGTGCACACCGTCGATATAGAAGAAGAACGCGATCATGTAGACCAGCACGGTCTTATTGTGGGCAATCTCGCGCATGGTGTGTCCGACCTCGGAGAACACACCGCCCACGATGTGGCCGATGGTGTCCTCGGGACCGCGCTCGCGACCGTACTTTTGCTTATAGGTGCGAATGAGCGGCAGGGTAAAGATGAGCCACCAGGCACCAGTGATGATAAACGACAGACGCGTTGCCAGCATGGTGGGGATGCCAAGAGCGGGGCCACCCATGATGAGCGCCAGGCAGATGACGAACGGCACGGTGGAACCGATGTAGCCCCAGGCATAACCCGAGCTGGACACGGCGTCCATGCGCTCGTCGGTGGTAATGTCGGGCAGCATGGCGTCGTAGAACGTCATAGAAGAGTTAAGGCCGATGGTGCACAGCACGTACACGGTCAAAAATGCCATGGCGGACATTGGGATAGCCTGCGTCAGGCAAAGCACCAGGCCCGTGAGGAAGAAGCCCAAGAAGAACTTGATCTTGTTGCCGGCGTAGTCGGCAAGTGCGCCCAGAATGGGCATGAGCATGGCGATGACCAGCGAGGCGATCGTCTGCGCATTGCCCCAAGCGACCACCAGGTCGGCCGAGGAAGCGCCGGTATTGATGGCGTTAAAGTAAATGGGCACCACCGAGGTATTGAGCAGCACGAGGGCCGAATTGCCCACATCGTACATAACCCAGTTACGCTCGAGCTTGGTGTATTTCATGGACAGGGACCCTTCGTATTTGCCCGACATGCAGTTAGTTCATCGTACCCCAATTGTCCAGAAGCACCGGTAAGGATTCGGCAAAGGGGCACGCATGAGCCCTATTCCTCGCGGTCGAACTCCTCATCGGCATTGAGCACGCGACCGCTGTAATTGACATGGTTGGTCACGGCTTCCATATCGCCGGTCTCGATAAAGCGGGCAACCGTGCACTCGTAATCGAGCAGCGCGCGGTCAAAGACCTCGGGGAAGCTCTCGGTCGAGACTTCATCGGTAAAGGGGTTCTTCCATGCCAAGTGGCCCAGGTTGCCGGTACGCTCGGGCAGCTCGGTCGTCACGCGGTGCGCAAGGCCGTCGAGCAGCGAATAATCGTGCACCAAGCCCTCGAGCAGGGCAATCGCGCGCGTCTTGGCCGAACCGGCCGGCTCGATAGTACGGTAGAGCAGCTGCATGTCGGCTACGGCGCCGGCGTACTCCCCCGCCGGGATGTCGATACCGTACACGCGTCCGGCAACATAGCTCATCAGCACGCCGGCAACACGATTGATGCGGTCGGTCGTGACGATCTCGCCCGCCGGCGGATAATCCTCGACCGTTGCCCCATCGCGCTTGAGCTGCAGCATCAGCACGTCCAGGTCGCTTTCGAGCACGGCGTGAACTTGGCTGCCCGAAGCCTCGAGCTCGGGATCGGAGTCCACAATGCCAAACTGCTGCTCGTAGACAAAGGGGTGAGCATTGCGGTCGAGCACATAGTGCGACAGCAGGCCCAGCGCAAAGGCGCGACCCAGGTTGGCATCGCGCGGTTGCAGGTGCGACACGCCGTCGCGCAGACACGAGAACTGGCGCGACATACGCGAGCGGTGCATGACCTGAGCAAGCAACGTGCAATCGGAAACGCGCGGCGTGAGCATGTGGAAGAAAAACGGGTCGGGGCCCTGGTTGCCCAGGATAAAGGCAATACGCTCCTCGTCGGACGTGATAACGCCCTGCGGAAGACGGTCGATGCTTTCCTCGCCAAACAGATGATGCGTAATGAGCGCAGGCATAATGATCCTTTCGATTTCATTCGATGCCACCCATTATGCCCACCGCGCGCCCATGCCAAACCTGCGATGGTAAACGACAGCACGCAAGCCTCTTACGCAAGCCCCAGGTGCGACTTGACCTCGGCAGCGCGACGGCGGGACACGGGCACCGTCGAGCTCACTCGGTCGAGCCTGAGCTCCATCAGCCCCGTGGAGCCAATCTCAACATTGTGCACGTCTTCCAAATTGACCAGGTAGCTGCGATGAACGCGAATAAAGCCCTCGGAGTCCAAGCGACGCTCGAGCGAAGAGATCGACTCATTGATCAGGTACGTTCCCTCGGCGCAGATGGCGTTGCA
Organism: uncultured Collinsella sp.; assembly: GCA_958451615.1. Classification (GTDB taxonomy): domain Bacteria; phylum Actinomycetota; class Coriobacteriia; order Coriobacteriales; family Coriobacteriaceae; genus Collinsella. The sequence continues at coordinate 48,301 of CAUDQR010000006.1, forward strand.
AAAATCGGCGCGCGCCTCAAAGTAGCAAACGTCTGCGGCGGGAATGAACACCTTTTTGCCCCCGCGGTCCACCGCCAGACGCAAAGGCTGGCGCGGAGCGTGGATAACACGACGGACGCCCAAGGCCGCCTCGATCTTGTCGAGTGCCTTTGACAGGCGTGCGTCCTCAACCGGCTTGACGACATAATCGACGGCATCGAGGTTATAGGCATCGGCCGCATACTCGGCAAATGCCGTCACAAACACCACGACCGGCGGCGTCTTTAGGTTCTGCAGCGTCTCGGCAAGCTCAATTCCCGAGCGACCGGGCATGGTAATGTCTAAAAACAACACGTCGGGCTTGTTCGACAGAATCGACTCCACGGCTTCGGTGACATTGCCCGCCTCGGCAATATGACCCACACGCGTATCCTTTTCCAATAGATAGCGTAGCTCAGCCCTAATTGGGGGCTCGTCATCAACCACCAAGATGTTCCAGCCTTCGGACATATGTGCTTCCCCTCTTTTTCTCTCAATCCAACCGCGTGCTACGCCGTCAACGGCGCGGGCTCATGCGGCTCGCCGTTCAGCTCGACGATGACCTGCGTTCCCACGCCCTCTTGGGACTTCACGCGCATGCCGGAATCTTCTCCGTAAAAGAAATGGATGCGCTGAAGCACGTTGAAGAGCGCCAGGCCGCAACCTCGCTTGACGGAGCCGTCGGCGGTAATGCTCTCGGGCTCCTCTCGGCGATGTTGCTCAAACAGATGCGCGCAGACCTCTTCGCTCATACCGATGCCGTCGTCCTCGACGATGATCTCCAAACCGTCATCGGTCTCGAAAGCCCTAACATGAATAGAAAGCGGCTCGGTCTCGCGCTGCGCGTGCTTGATGCAGTTTTCGAGCAGCGGCTGTAAGATAAACGGCGGCACCATGCTGTCGCGCACCTCAAAGTCGATGTCGACCGAAACGCGCAGACGGCCGTCGCCATACCGGGCCTGCATAAGATTGATATAACGAGTGCCCTGTTCCACCTCATGCTCGAGCGTGGTGAGCGTATCGGAGTCAGAAAGCGTCTGACGATAGTAATTAGAAAAGTCGATCAGCAGCGATCGCGCCTTGTCGGGCTCGGTTCGCACGAGCGACACGATAGTGCTGATGGTATTGAACAGAAAATGCGGGTCGACCTGCGACTGCAGGGCGCGCAGCTCCACGCGGGCCGTAAGCTCGTCCTGGCGCTCGAGCTCAAAGCTGGCGAGCTGCGTGGAAATGAGATCGGCAAAGCCCGAGGCCAACGCCGTCTGGCGCATATCGATGCTGCTCAGACGGGGATAATACAGCTCAAGCGTGCCCACGCAATGCCCGCGCACGGTAAGCGGTGCGACAATGCCGGCGCGCAGGCGCGGAAAGTAGCCACCCGTCTCATTGGAAGCGTCACGCGAAAACACGCTCTGCTCACCCGTCCCAATCACGTTGAGCGTGGTCTTGAGCACTACCGGGGTTCCGGCAGGGCACTTTGCCGAGTCCTCGCCCCAGCTTGCCAACACCTGTTTGCCATCGGTAAAGCAGATGGCAGAGGCGATGGTCTCGGACAGGATTATTTTAGAGGCGCCCAGGGCCGCTTCGGGCGTAAGGCCGCGCGACGTGTAGGCGAATATTTTTGATGCGATGGCGAGCGTACGGTCGGTTGCGCTCGATGTGAGGTCGTCGGGGACCACAAAGACATACGAGAAAAAGAAGCACAGCATGACCAGGCCGGCAATAACGACAACGCCCGGAACGGGATTGGGATTATCGGTTAAATCCCAGATAAGCAGCAGGATAAGCGCCGGAACGACAATACCGAGCAGGATGGCCTGAACCACATGCTGGGCCGTACGAAAGACCTTGGTAGAGTTGTAGCTCTTGCCCAGAATCAGCCTGTTTAAATCCACCGTCATCCCCTCTTGTCCTTAGCACCCATAGCAATAAAGAGGGCCGCAAGCGACCCTCTCCATTGCATTATGCAATCAAAAACTGTGTTTTACATCAAGCCATCGACAAACGGTATCTTAGGCGCTGTATTTGTTAGCCTCACCAAAAGTGCCAGCCTCGACGATCCAGCCATCCTTCATGATGACGTCCATGTTGTCGGTGTTGAGCACGTGGATGTCGGCGGCGACGTCACCATTGACAACCAGCAGGTCGGCGCACTTGCCGGCCTCGATGGAACCGGTCTCGTCCTCGATGTGGCACATCTTGGCACCGTTGAGGGTGGCGCAGGTGATGGTCTCGACCGGAGTGAAGCCGATCTTGTCGACGAACTCGTACATCTCCTCGATGGAGCAGGTGCCGTACGGGGTGACGAAGGAGAAGGAGTCGGAGCCGATCGTCATGACGACGCCGCGCTTCTTGGCCTCGCGCAGGCAGTCGTAGTTGCGCTGCAGCTCCTTCTCGACCAGGGTGCCCTCGTACTTGTCGTGCAGCTCGGGGACGTAGACGGGCGGATAGGTGGCGTACCAGGTGGGCAGGAAGGCGATCGTCGGGGTGAAGAAGGTGCCCTGCTCGGCCATGAGGTCCATGGTGCGCTCATCGATATCGAAGCCGTGAATCAACTGCTCGCAGCCAAAGCGAACGGAATCGTAGGCAGCGGCGTGGTTGTTGTAGCAGTGGCTCCACACGGGGATGCCGACCATCTTTGCCTCTTCGACCACGGCCTGGATCTCCTCGGAGCAGTAGTGCTGGTCGCGGCCGGAGTCCCAGCGCCAGATGCCGCCACCGGTAGCCCAGATCTTGATGGCATCGGGGTTCTCGCGCAGGCGACGACGGACGGCCTTACGCAGATCCCAAGGACCGTCGACCTGATCGCCCCAGGGGTGCGATTCCTTGTTGAGCTCCTGGCTGCAGTGGTGGGAGTCGCCGTGGCCGGCAACGCGGCAGAAGCCAAGGCCGGTTGCCAGAACGCGCGGGCCCTTGAAGACGCCCTTGTCGATGCAGTCGCGGATCTGGATACCAAAGCGACCGATCTCGCAGACGGTGGTGAGACCGTGGGTGAGGCAGTCGTAGGCCTGCTTGACGGCGACGGCCTGCTTCTCGAGGAGCGGCTGCATGACCCAGTCGGTGTCATCGTCGGTCAGGTTGCCCGAGAAGTGCAGGTGGGTGTCGATCAGGCCGGGAAGGACGGTCTTGCCGGCGGCGTCGATGACCTCAACGCCCTCGGGAAGGTCCTGCATGACACCGGCGTACTCGATCTTGCCATTGTCGTCGACGAGAACGAGGGAGTTCTCGACCGGCTCGGCACCGGTACCGTCGATGAGCTTGCCGCCAACGATTGCATACTTAGTGGACATGGTTCCTCCTTATGGATCCATATAGTGGGCGAGGCCGCGTTGGGTTAAGGCCTCACAAAACTACCCAAGTGGTGCCGGGTTCGGTGCGCGGGAGAGAGGGCCCCGCGCACCCGATCCGCCCCGGCTAGGCGTTATTTTTTGCGGGAATTGGTGAAGGCCATGAGGGCCAGGCCAACAGCCAGCCAGCCGATCACGATGCTCCACTCCACCATGTTGAGGGAGGCGGGAGAGAACGGGATCACGAGCAGGCCAATGATGGTGCCGCAGGCAACGATAGCGAGGCTGATGCCAAACTTGCCGCCGGGCACCTCGTAGGGACGAGGCAGGTCGGGCTCGGTGAAGCGCATACGCAGGCAAGCGAGGGCGACCATGCCGCAGGAGAAGATGAAGGCGAGGGCCGACACGTTGGTCAGAGGGATGAGCATGTTCTTGCCCAGGAACGGACCGACGACGGTGATGACGCTCAGAACGACGCAGGCGAGCTTGGGAGCGCCGGACTTGGGATCGACCTCGGCGAACTTCTCGGGCAGCTGACCCTTGCGGCCCATGGCGAGCATGATGCGGCTCGTGGCGCCGTAGAAGGAGTTCATCGGGCCCATGGGTCCAAGCGTGGCGATGACGAGCATGGCCAGGTACAGGAGCATGTTGATGCCCTTGAGGCAGGCAAGCGCGGGAACCGGGCTCTTAACAAACTCATGCCAGTCGAGGATGGTGCCGAACGAGTAGATGCAGACCATGTAGAAGCCGCCGGCGGCCAGCAGGGCCAGGGAGATGATCTTGCCGAACTTGTTCCAGTTGAGGCCCTCGGCTGCTTCCTCAGCCTGCTGAGGAATGGTATCGAAGCCGGCGTAGAAGAACGGGGTCAAAACCAGGACCGACACGATGCCGGCGAACAGGCTGGTGCCCTCGGTAGCGGGCTTGCCGCCGCCAGCACCGGTGACCTGGGAGAACACGGGCATGGCGTGTTCCGGCGAACCGGTGAACAGCGAGACACCCATGGCGAGCAGCATGCCGCAGAGCAGAGCCTTGGTCAGGAAGGCCTGGAGCTTGGCGGCCGAGCTGGCACCGCGGAAGTTGAGGAAGATGACGTAGACTGCAAAGCCGAGCGCGATTAGCGTCGGGAACAGGTAAACGTCGGCGCCCAGGATGGTATAGAGCTTGACGGCACGCAGCCACTCAAGACCGGGCAGGCTGCCGAACATCTCGGACACGAGGGTCGAGATAGCGATTGCCTCCCACGGGCACAGGATGCCGTTGCCCAGGGCCAGGAGCCAACCGGTGATATAGCTCAGCGTACGGCCAAAGCTACGATCGACATACTCGACGATGCCGCCCGAGATGGGGATAGCAGCCGTGAGCTCACCGAAAACAGCTCCGACGGGCACGAGAAAGATTGCACCCAAGAGGAATGCGATCATAGCGGGAACGGGACCGCCGCCCACGACCATCCAGTCGCCGACCTGCAGAACCCAGCCAGTTCCGATGATGGCACCGAAACCGATGGTGAAGAAGTTCCAGAGCGAAAGCGTTTTCTTCATGCCGCCGTTACCTTCGACTGCAACTTCTGCGTTCTTGTCCGCCATTGTTCCCCTCCTTTCCTTATTGACGCCTCTTTGGCGTCACCCCTTGCGCGGTCTGTTTTGCCGCGCGCTTTTATTTCGTGGCTTTACAATACGGCCTTGGCACAGCAGCGCCGCTTGTGGCTCGACCGAAGGCAGAACTGCAAAACGAGCGGCGCCGTTTTTGGGACGAACGGCACGGTTTGCCGCTCATTGTTGTCGCCCGTCCGACGGGCGTACGCTCATCGGACGCATATAGAGATGTTTTTGAGGCCGTGTGTTTTGCGCCTTTCGTACCGTTTACCGAGCTTTTGACGCGCGGACCCATTTGTTGCACATCTTTTTTGTAGGATAGACAGGTTATACATGAGACAAGGCGGTACGAATGGCATACGGATACAACGACGGTGATCAACGGCGACAAAGCGTTCGCCTTGCTGGCCGCACCACGCCGACGCCCAGAAGTGCCACGAGCAGCAATCCGCAACGCCCTCAAGAGCAACCCAGGCCTTCGTCTCGGCAGCAGACAAACAGAACACGGCAGAGTGGCCGTCCGAGCACGGGCACAAGCGCACAGCAAGATAGCCGCTTGGGCGCGCGCACTCGACAGCGCCAAGCCGAGGTTCCGCAACTGCGCCGCAACGGCGCACGTCAGCCCGGCAGCCATATCAACCGCTTCTTTTCGCATCCCCAAGGCGGACGCGACGGCAAGCCCTACCGCTCGACATCGTACGTGAATGCCCCCGCCCTGCCGGCTCGTCGGCTTTGCCTCGCACTGTGCTCTATCCTCATCTGTCTGGTCTTTGTGCTTATGAGCTCCTGTATGTCCCACGGCTCGGCCGGTCTCGAGCCCACCGCCGAGGACAAGCTGCTCAAGGCCCCCGTCGCGCCCGGTTATTCTTTCGCCTTTTCGACCCCGCGCTCGCAATGGCAAGCCGGCACGATGCCCCATATCTATCAGATCGACCCTGCATGGTCGGAGCTGCCTTACGCCGGCGGTACCATCCGCCAAAATGCTTGCGGGCCTACGTGCCTCACCATGGTCTATATCTTTAAGACGGGACGCACCGATATGACCCCCATCGATATGTGCGCGCTTTCCGAGGCGGGCAACTACGCCCCCACCGGTGCAACCGAATGGTCGTTTATGACGAGCGGCGCGTGGCAGTTGGGACTTAACGGAACGGAGCTCCATAACGATCGTGACTCGATGACTCAGGCACTGCGTTCGGGAGCGCCCGTCATCGCCGCCGTTCGGCCGGGCACCTTTACCAACGTGGGCCACTACATTGTGCTTTACGGTATTGACGACGCCGACCAGATTGAAGTCTTCGACCCCAACTCGGCCAGCCGCAGCGCCCGCCGCTGGGGCGTCGTAGAGGTCCTTAACGAAGTCGAAGCCATGTGGGCCTACTACTAGTCATTGGGGACAGACTTAAATGAGTGGTCTCTGGACACTCATTGGGGACAGACTTAAATGAGTAGTCCCAGATTGCCAGGAACCGCCGGTACGGAAAGCGCATCCCACTTTGGAACTCAATGGTGAGATGCGCTTTCCGCTAGCGGTCCGTTTGGGAAACTGAGAGCCACTTTTCGGCATATTTCCGGGATGCATTTTCCGTTTGAGGGCCTCAAGGGAAACCGCGTCCCATGTTGGAAGCTCATTCTGGGATGCGCTTTCCGCAGTTGATCGATGCGGGCTTTAAGGACTATCCCAAGCTGCCGGCAGGAAAGGAACGTCCCCAAGTGCCGGGTTTCCGCAGTCATTGGGGACAGACTTAAATGAGTAGTCGTTTAAGAACGTCCCCAACGACTACCCACAGAATGAGGGTCTCATCGGGGACTAGGTAAATAGCAAAAGCCCCCGCGGCCGAAACGGGCCACGGGGGCAGCAGGCTTGCAAGGGTTAACTCAAGTCCTCGCCATTTGATGCAATGACCTTTTGATACCAGCAGAAGCTGTCCTTTCGGTAGCGATCGAACGTGCCTTTGCCCGTATCATCGGCATCGACATAAACAAAGCCATAGCGCTTCTTCATCTGCCCCGTCGAGGCCGACACCAAATCGATACAGCCCCACGGCGTGTATCCCATCAGGTCAACACCGTCCTCGACAATTGCATCGCGCAGCGCAAGAATATGCCTTCGCAGGTAATCAATATGATACGCATCGTGGACTTTGCCGTCTTCCAGCGCATCGAGTCCGCCCACACCGTTCTCGGCGATAAAGAGCGGAAGATGGTAACGATCGTGGTAGCCGGCAAGCGTCACGCGCAAACCCAGCGCATCGATCTGCCACTTCCAGGCAGTCTCTTTATCCTTGAGGTACGGATTGCGCAACGTCGGGAACACGTTGCCCTCCGCCTTCTCGGCGATCACCTGATCATCGGCGCACACCAAGCGCGAGCAATAGTACGAGAACGAGATGAAGTCGACCGTATGCTCTGCCAGATACTCCGTATCGCCCGGCTCAAAGGGCACGTGAACACCCTCTTTCTCGAGTGCACGCAGCTTCCAAGCAGGATAGGCGCCCGCAGCCATCACGTCTGTGTAGAAGTAGCGGCCGCGGTCCTCCTCATACGCAAGCCATACGTCCTCGGGCGCACAACGGTACGGATAGGTCGCACCGGCAGCGACCATGCAACCCACCTTGTTTGCGGGATCGATCTTGTGCAGAATCTCGACAGCGCGAGCGCTCGCCATAAACATATGGTGCGAGAACGCCGCGGTCACGGCTGCACGGTCACGCTCATCCTCGAGCGTGACACCCGCGTTGAGATAGGACAGCGCCACGCTGTTGATCTCGTTGAACGTAAGCCAATAACGCACGAGGCCCTGGTACGCGCGTCCGACGGTCTCGACGTAGTGCGCATACCGCTCGATCATCTCTCGGCTTTGCCAGCCACCATAGCGCTCGACCAGAGCCAACGGATAGTCGTAGTGCGACAGCGTCACAAGCGGCTCGATTCCATGCTCGCGCAGCGCCTCGAATACTTGACGGTAAAACTCCAAGCCCTCGCCGTTGGGCTCGGTCTCCATCCCTGTGGGAAAAATACGGCTCCAGCAAATTGAAAGACGCAGGCACTTAAAGCCCATCTCGGCAAAGAGCTCGACATCCTCGTGCCAATGATGGAAGAAGTCGTTGCCCCAGCGGCATGGATACAGCCTGTCCGGATCGTCCACGGGCTTTTGCCTGCCAAACATTACATCCCAGCGGTCGGAACCCTGTGGGATCAGGTCGGAGTGCGACATGCCGCGGCCGCCCTCGTTCCAGCCCCCTTCGGCCTGGTTGGCGGCGAGGGCACCACCCCACAAAAAGCCCTCGGGCATACCGGCGGCAGACGTTCTGTCAAAGTAACTCATGCTACTCAGCAACCTCGGCAGAAGCTGCCGCGGCGTTCTCCTGCTCCTGAGCCAGGAGCTGGTTATCGTACACCTTAAAGAACGGGTACCAGACCACAGCCATGACCACGATCAAAACGATCGTAAACACCCAGATGCGCGGGTCGAGGCACTGGACAAAGCCCTGAACGAAGATGGGGAACGTGCCGCTCACCAAGATGTAGAAGTTAGAGACAAGACCCAGTGAGACCGCACCCCAATACAGCAGGGCCGAGATCATGCCGCCTAGCACAAACGGAATCATGAGGATCGGGTTGAAGATGATGGGCGCGCCGAAGATCGCGGGCTCGGAGATACGGAAGAAGCTCGGCACGATCGATGCCCTGCCAAATGCCTTGAGCTGCTGCGACTTTGCCCTAAACGCGCAGAGCGCCACAAAAGAGAACGTATTACCCGTGCCGCCGATGAGGTTGATGGCCAACGACATGAGCACCGGGTGGAACTCAAGCGGCTGCCCGGCAGCATAGAGCGAGGCGTTGGCGGCAAAGGCGGCAAGCGAGACCGGGGCGGTGATGGGCATTACGATCATGTTGCCGTGGACGCCAAAGCACCAAAACAGCAGCGTCATGAAGCAGATAAGCAGTGCGCCGGGCACAGAGTCAACTGCGACGGAAAGCGGGGCAGCGAGCAGCTTCTCGATAACCGAGGGGATGGACAGCGCGGGATCGATCATCTGGATCAGCAGGTTGCCGCCAAAGAAGATGAGGATGTTGGCGAGCATAGGTACGATGGCGCCAAAGGTTTCGGACAAAAACGGCGGCACGCCATCGGGCATCTTGATGGTGATGCCCTTGGTCTGGCAGAAGCGCGTGACCTCGACGGAGACCAAGGCAACGATGATGGCGGTAAACAGGCCCTGCGCACCCAGATAGGTGCAGGGGACCGCCTGGAGCACGGACTCGTCAGCAAGCTGGTAGTAGGACGACGGCGCCGCGGCGATCAGGAACATCACCAGCGAGGTCATGCCGGCGTTAAGCTTGGGCATCTTGTAGGTGCCCGCCAGGTTATAGGCGATTGCGAACGTCACGATCACCGACAGTATGCCCATCGTCATATTGAAGGGGATGAGCAGCGTGAGCTTATTGGCCGTCGCAAAATCGAGCCAAGGGCCAAAGACGGACCAGAACCCGCCCTGCGCCACCAGGTCGGCCGTGACCGGCGGGTTGGCGAGGATCATAAAGACGGCAGATACCAAGATGAAGCTGATCGCGCTCATAAAGCCCTTTTGCATGGAGGCAAAGTGGCGCTCGGTGCCGCAGAAATTGGCGATAGGGGTCAGTTTTTCCTGAAGCAGGGTCATGAACTTCTCCATGGTTGCCTCCTAACCCAACAGCGACTGGGCGAGTGCCAGCACGTTGGCGGCGTTGCCCATGCCGTAGTCCTGTGCGGGGATGACCGCGGTCGGCTTACCGCTCCCCTGCTTGACGGTGTTGAGCTGGTAGGACACCTGCGGCCCCAAGAGCAGCACGTCATAATTGGCGCACGTCTCCTGATACTCGCCGATACCCACCGCATCGATATCGAGCTCGATGCCGTTTTGCTCCGCATATTTCTCGAGTTTCTTCATCAGAATGCTTGTAGACAGACCAGCTGCGCAAACAAGAAGGATCTTCATAAGGGATTCCCTTCGCATTGATTGGTTGGATAGTCACCGCACGCCGCTAGGCGTTCTTGGTTGCAGTGCGCTCATATAGGCAGATCAGCTCCTGCACGAGCTCCTGAGCAAGCATGGAGCACATGAGGTGGTCCTGAGCATGGACCAGCAACACATCCACCGACAGATGCTCGCCCGCTGCCTCAGTCGAAAGCAGCTGCGTTTGGATGTGGTGAGCCTTGATTCCCGCATCCTTTGACTGCTTCATGAGTTTGGCGGCGGCGTCAAAATCCCCCGCTTTTGCCTTTTCAAGGGCTTCGAAGGCAAGGCTGCGTGCCTCTCCCGCTGCAGCGACCAGCTGAAACGAAACCATCTCGGTTCCCTGATCGTCCATAACGGTCTCCTCTCCCGTGATGTTTGGTTTGTACTTGAATATTCGAAACGCCTATCTCCCGCCCGCAATCCTCGAGGTTTATTGCAGGTAGACTGACAGGGTCATCGACAAAAGAAGTCTTAAGCCGTATGCGCTTGCACAAGCGCCATCAGCTCATGCCAGGACCGGCGCTCGCGTAGGCGCTCGACCCCCTGGCGGTCCATAAAGATCTCGGCGAGCAGTGAGCTCAAGATCCGCGCCTCATCGCCGCCCGACCGGGCAAACGACACCATAAAGACGATATCGACCTCATGGCCGTATTCGTCCCAAAGAATGGGATGTTCGAGCAGGCCCACGGTAACAAAGGCCTCGACGCTCAAGGGATGCATCCCATGGGGCATGGCTACCCCATTGCCAAACGAGGTGGCACTCGCGCTCTCGCGCTCGGCGACCTCTTGGGCAAACTGGGCATCGACACGGCCGCTCTCGACGGCGCGCTCGGAGAGATATCGGAGAACGGCCTGCTTCGACGACGCCTCAACGCGGTTGAAGAACAGGGCACGGCTAAAGAAAGAGCTCACGGAGTCCGATTGCGCAGTGTCGTCGCTCAGCACCTTGCGGATAGCGTTGACATCGCTCGTCTCCAAGAAGAAATCGGCCTCGCGGACGGGCACGGGCAACTTGACGTTGAGCGGCACCGTTGTGAACACGTAGTCGATGTGCGAAAAATCGAACGTTCCCACGCGGGCGACATCGCATGTCTCAATCGAATCGATATACATGCCAAACTGCTTGCGGTACTGGTGCTCGAGCATACGGGCGCTTCCCGCTCCCGAGGCGCACACGATCAGGATGCGCTTGCGACGCGGCTGGTCGGCTTGCTGCTCGAGGGCCAGGGCAAATGCCATGGCGATGTAGCCGAGCTCTTCATCAGAGGGCTGGCTGCCAAAATGACGCTCGAGTACCTGCGAGGTGCCAGCTGCCATCGAATAGGCCAACGGAAACCTCGTCTTGATATCGGGCAGCATGGGGTTATCCATATGCATGTGATATTCAAGGCGATAGCCCAGAGGGCCGATATGCCGAGCAAGGTTCATGCGAAGTTCAAGATCGCCGCTAAAGTCAAACCTAAACTCATCGTTGACCGCACGTACCATCTCGGAAGCAATCTCCCACATCTCGTCCGAGATAACGGCAGAGCCCTTCTCGGGCACGCCCGTGCCCCTGCCGAGCAAATGGATTGCGATAAAGGCAACCTCTTCTCGGGGCATGCTCACGCCCAGGGCATCCTTGATGTTTGCGGCAATCTGGAAAGCCGCGGCGTATTCGCGCGTTCCCTCCAGTTTTTGAACGTCCGATTCTGCAGCTGGGACATAGCAGCCCTGCTCGATGCGGCCAAGAGCAATGTAAAGATGCATGATGAGATTGCGGGATGCCAGCGAGCTCACCGTGACGGGCGAGGCCGTCAGGGCATCGTCCACACATGCGGCGATGGCCCGCAGGCGCTCGGCGAGCTTTGCATCGTCGGTGTCGGGCAACACGGGCCTCACCAGCGAGGCCAGGCACAGGCGCCGTTGTGACTCCCCGCCCGCAACGCGGATTCCGTAGCGTGGGCGCTTTTCGAGCGTTAAGTCAAATTGGGCGAGTTTCTGCTCTACCAGACGCATGTCATTGGACAGAGTCCGCGCCGAAACGTAGAGTAAATCCGCATACTCCTCAATCGTCACCCACTGGGACCGCATGAGGAGGTCGTTAAGAAGGAAGGACACACGGCCATCGCGCGTATCAGGAATGCCCGGATGGGCCAGAGCCGCACCGTCTAGCAAGCGAGCAAGCTCATCTGCACGTGCAACATCGATACGATACTGCCCCTTGCTGCCAACGATGCGTGCAACCCCTGCAAGGCTGTCGTTTGCGCGATGGATATAGTTTCTCACGGCGCGCTCGCTTACCTCGAGACGCTTGGCAAGTACCGCGACAGCGACAGGCTGAGCGTCCTCGATCATATTTACAAGCTGCTTGACGCGAGCATCCATGTCCTCCTCCTTTCCCTGCGTCTAGTCTAACGCGGTAAAGAATGACACTCCACGTCGCGCTCGTTCCGCCAACGCGGAACAGGTTGCGGGGAGTCCAGCTGAACTTATAGGGAGCACGGAGAGAGGGCCCGAAAGCAATGCGTCGGTGTGAGATGCGCTTTCCGCAGTCATTGGGGACAGATTTAAATTAGTAGTCATTGAGGACGTTCTTGTTTGACTAGTCGTTTAAGAACGTCCCCAATGACTACCCACCCATCGGGGACTAGGTGAATAGCAAAAGCCCCGCAGTCGGAGCGGACTGCGGGGCCCATGAAGAGAGGCTAGTTTGTGGGCGCTTTGCCTGGCGCCCACAAGAGATGCAACAGAGTAGAGACTACTCGTGGATGCGGGTACCGGAGAGGCCGGCCATGGTCTCGGCGGCCTTGTCCAGAGCGCCGATGATGCAGGTGCGGCCCTTGCGGGAACGGGCAAACTTGATGGCAGCGCGGACCTTGGGCTCCATGGAACCCTTGCCGAACTGGCCCTCGTCGGCCAGGCGCTCGGCCTCGTCGGCGGTGAGGTCCTCGAGCTCCTCCTGGTTGGGCTTGCCAAAGTTGATGGCGACATGCTCAACGGCGGTCAGCAGGAACAGAACGTCGGCGTCGCAGTCCTCGGCCAGCAGCTCGCCGCCCAGGTCCTTGTCGATGACGGCGGGAACGCCCTTGTAGCAGCCCTTGTTCTCGTAGTCGCGGACGACGGGGATGCCGCCGCCACCGCAGGCGATGACGATGAACTCGTTGTCGAGCAGGTTGAGGATGGAGTCAGCCTCGACGATCTTCTTGGGATCGGGGGAGGCGACGACGCGACGCCAGCCGCGGCCGGAATCCTCGACGAAGACCTTGGAGGGATCCTCGGCCATGAACTCCTTGGCCTGCTCCTCGGTGTAGAAGGGGCCGATCGGCTTAGTCGGGTTCTTGAACGCGGGATCATCCGGATCGCATTCGATCTGGGTGACGACGGTGGCGGCGTGCCAACGCTTATAGCGCTTGTGCATCTCGCGGCCGATGCCCTGCTGCAGGTGATAACCAATGTAGCCCTGGGACATGGCGCCGCACTCGGGCAGCGGCATCTCGGGGGTGCCGATGGCGTCGTGGGCGGCGGCGAAGGCGTTCTGGATCATGCCGACCTGCGGGCCGTTGCCGTGGGTGATGATGATCTCGTTGCCCTGCTCGATGAGGCCGAGGAGAGCGTGGGCGGTGTTGCTCACGGCCTGGATCTGCTCGACGGGGTTGTTGCCGAGGGCGTTGCCGCCGAGGGCGACGACAATACGATCGGGCTTTCCGTACGGTTTGCTCATAGTGTTCGTTCACTTCCCAGCTACTAGCGAAGCGTCGCGTACATCATGGCCTTAATGGTATGCATGCGGTTCTCGGCCTCCTGGAACACGCGAGACTGCGCGCTCTCAAAGACCTCGTCGGAAACCTCCATCTCGGTCACGCCGAACTTCTCGGCAATCTCGGCGCCGATGGTGGTCTGCGTATCGTGGAAGCTCGGCAGGCAGTGCATAAAGATGGCGCCGGGGTTTGCCTTGGCCATGACCTCGGGCGTTACTCGATAGGGAGAGAGAAGATCGATTCGGCTCTTCCACAGCTCCTCAGCCTGGCCCATACCGACCCAAACGTCCGTATAGATCACGTCTGCATCCTTGACGCCCTCGTCGATATCCTCAGTGAGCTGGATCGTGCAGCCATTCTGAGCGGCGATCTCCTGGCAGCGCTCAAGAAGCTCGGGATCGAAGTGCGTGGCGCCCTCGACATCGCCCTTGGGTCCGCAGGAGCAGAAGTTAATGCCGAGCTTGGCGCAGATAACCATCAGGGAGTCGCTGACGTTGCCCTGCTCCTTGCCCATATAGGTGAGCTTCATGCCGCGCGTGTCACCAAACTCCTCACGCATGGTAAGAATGTCGGCAAGGGCCTGGGTGGGATGGTACTCGTTGGTCAGACCGTTCCAGACGGGAACGCCAGCCTTGGCGGCAAGCTCCTCGACGATTGACTGGTCGGAGCCGCGATACTCAATACCGTCATACATGCGACCGAGCACGCGGGCGGTATCCTCGATGGACTCTTTCTTGCCCATCTGCGACGAGCCGGGGTCGAGGTAGGTCACGCCCATACCCAGGTCCATACCGCCGACCTCGAAGGCACAGCGCGTGCGCGTTGAGGTCTTCTCAAACAGCAGGACAATGTTCTTGCCCTCGAGAAAGCGGTGCGGATAACCGGCGCGCTTCATATCCTTGAAGTTCTTTGAGAGGTCGAGCATGTACTCGATTTCCTCGGACGTAAAGTCAAGCAGGGTAAGAACGCTTCGACCAGAAAGATTAAGAGCCATGATTTGAGTCCTTTCGGTTGTTGGAACACACAAGGAGGGATGGGCGGCGCAGACCACACGCGCCGCCCAGATACGCTAACGCTGACTAGATTTCCTCACGCCAGAACGGCATGGTCATGCAACGCGGGCCGCCGCGACCGCGAGAAAGCTCCTCGGAGGGAGCGACGAGCAGCTCGACGCCAGCCTTGTAAAGAGCATCGTTGGTTACAACGTTGCGCTCATACACGCAGACCTTGCCCGGTGCGACCGCAAGAGTGTTGGAACCATCGTTCCACTGCTCACGGGAAGCCTCGATCGGATCGCCGCCACCGCACTCAATCATGGTGATATGGTCCATACCCGTCGCAAGCTCGAGGATATGCTGCAGGGTGCCCTCGAGTTCCTCGATATGCACCTCCCCCTCCGAATCGCCCTTGGTCAGGCGGTAGGCACGAAGCGTCTGGTAGATGCCGGGATAGACCGTGAACTTATCGCGATCGACCTGCGTGCAGACGGTGTCGAGGTGCATGTAGGCATAGCCGTGCGGAATCTTGATGGCATAGATGTTCTCGATCTCAGCCTCATCGGAACCCCAGAACATATTCTTGGCGAGCTCATCGATGGCTGCAGTCTGGGTGCGCTCGGAAATACCGATGGCGAGCGTCTTGGCGTTGATGTTGAGGATATCGCCGCCCTCGATATGCCACTCGCTGTTGTGGTCATACCAAATGGGGCTACCAGCGTAATCAGGATGGTTACGCAGCACCGTTTCGTAGAAGATTACTTCGCGATTGCGCTGATTCCAGTACATGCGGTTCATGGTAGCGCCCTTGCCCACGACAGCCAGAGGGTCACGGGAGAAATACGAGGCCGGCATGGGGAACAGCACCATATCGTCAGCCTTCAACTCCTCGCCGTCCATACTGGCAAGAGAACCGCCGACCTTGGGGATCTCGAGGTCGCGAACGTAGAGGCCGCCCATGGCAGCAAGGACAAACTCCTTGTTGTCCTTAATCGAATCAAGCTTCTCGACAACGGCCTGGCGAAGGGCCGCGTTGGAGATGCCGGACTCACCCATGAACTTCGTCATGAACTCTGCGCGAGTACCCTCGACTTTGTCAAACGTCTCAGCGAGCAGCTCTTCCATATAGACGACCTCGGCGCCAGCGCCGCGAAGAAGGTCGGTAAACTGATCGTGCTCTTTCTGGGCATAGTCCAGATAGAACGCGTCGTGAATCCAAACGCGGTCGAAATCCTCCGCCTTCATGTTTACAAGATCCATACCGGGGCGATGGACGCACACCTTCTTAAGGGCGCCAATCTCGCTATGAACGTTCAGTCCTTTGTTCATCTCTATCCTTCTTTCTTACAACTGTATGTAAGGTTTTGCTTTTACGGCAAGGGGATAAGGCCCGAAACCGCAGTGAATGCCATGCAGATAACGCTCACGACCAGGAAGAATTTCCAAGCAACCTTCCACCACTGGCCAAGCGGAATCTTGCAGACGCCAAGACCGGCAACGAGCATCGCGCTTGTTGGCGAAATGAGAGACATGGCCGCGCTGCCCATGGAAAGACCCGTAACTGCAGCCTCGGGGTTTAAGCCCATCAGCTCAACAAGCGGGCCAAAAATTGGAATCGTAAGAGCAGCGATACCCGAAGAGCTCGGAACGAGGATCGACAGAAGGTTATCCACGACATAGAGGATGCTCGTAAAGATAACGGCTGGAACTCCAGTGAGAGCCGTGGCGAGCGTATTGAGAATCGTATCGATGATGAGGCCGTCATTGGCGATTACGAGGATTCCGCGGGCAAGTCCAACAACGATGGCAGAGAACGCGAAATCTGCAATTCCCTTAACGAACTCGCCAGCGATCTCCTTCTCATTCATCCCGGAAACAACACCAGAAAGAAGGGCCATGGCCAAGAAAATCGCAGAGATTTCGTTCATGTACCAGCCCTGGGCTACCAGGCCCCAAATGATAGCGCCAAGTCCAAGCACGAAAATAACCATGACGGCTTTTTGCTTAGCGGTGAACTCGCTATCGAGGAGGTTCTCATCCGCGCCAAACTCTTTGCGTTTCTCGATATCATCGTGGAAAGCGGGGGACGCTTCGGGGTTTTTCTTAACCTTGAGGGCATACATTACAACCCATGCGACGGCAACCGCCGTGAGCACGGCAAGGGCAATAGTACGCAACCAAAGCTGGGGGTTGCCCTGGATACCGAGGATGCCCTGGGAAATCAGGACGTTGAACGGATTGACGGTAGATGCGATGTATCCGATACGGGCACCCACAAACACCGTCATGAACGCTGTAATTGAGTCGAAGCCCATGGCCATCATGATCGGCATAAGAATCGCAAAGAACGGAAGCGTCTCCTCTGCCATACCAAAGGTGCTGCCGCCCAAGGCAAAAAGCACCATTAGGATCGGAATGATGAGGACGTCCTTGCTCTTGAACTTTTTCACCACTCGGGCGACGCCGCTCGTGATGGCTCCGGTCGCCGTGATGACCTGGAAGGAACCTCCCACGATCATAATGAATGCAACGACCTCGACCGCTTGCTGGATGCCGATCGCAGGGGCCTCAAGTACTTCGAAGATGCCTTGGCGAAGATCGACCTCGTTGCCGTCCTCGTCCGTATAGACCTTATCGACAGGCTCATAGGTGCCCGAGACCGTTACCTCGCGACCGTTAACCTCCTGGCGCTCAAACGAACCCGAAGGCACGACCCAGGTCAGAACGGCAAATACGGCCATCAAGACGAGAATGATGGTGTACACGTGCGGGACTCGAAGAGTGCGCTTCTTTTCTGTCTCTGCCATCTCTCCTCCTTAATTCAGGGGTTTTTCGTTGCCGGCAAAGCCATTGTGTCATCGCGCAAAACACCCTTCCGTCTCTTCGCCCGCCAACGAAGCGCATCAACCCGTAAACGGATTTCAGATTGATGTAATTTGTCAATTTGCTATCTAAATTGATGTTTAACATCAATTACTAAGCCGGTTCGTGCCATTCACCTGTGACAGATATGATGTAAATTTAATCAAACTCGTAATGTGCCACTATGGAAGCAATAAATACTCACCGCCAAAGCGAGGTCACATGTCCGCATTGCATGTTCAAAATGAAATAGGAAAGCTAAAAAAGGTGCTTCTGCACTGTCCCGGCCCCGAAACGCGCAACTACCCCGACGGGCAGTTCAATCGGGTCTTTACGTTGCGTCCGTCTAGCAGCTCATTCGATCTTGATAAAGCCCTTAGGGAGCATCATGCTTACTCGGCGATGCTCGAGCACGAAGGGGTAGAGATTCTCTATCTTGAAAACCTTCTTACCGAAGCCCTTGATGCGACAGAGCAAGCGCGTCGCTCTTTTATCGATAGCTACGTTTCAGAATGCGGCGCGCGGGGCATTGAGCTCGAGTCTGCCATTCGCGAGTATCTTGAGCATATCGAAGGTTCCCGCGACCTGGTCCAGGCAGCCGTCAACGGCGTTCGCTACTCCCAGGTCTTCGACACAAACAAGGAGGTGTTCAGCCTCTCAAAGCTGACGGGAGACGCATACTCACCCGACGACCTTCTCATAGCCCCCCTTAACACCATGTGGTTCACGCGCGATCCAGCAAGCGTCATCGGCGAAGGTGTCACGCTCAACCATATGTACTGGCCAGAGCGCAACCGTGAGGTTATCGCCTATAAAACGATTTTTAACTATCATCCGGATTTCCGCGAGACTCCTCAGTTCTTCAAGCATGAATCGACTTACCACATTGAAGGCGGCGACCTTCACAACCTCAACAGCGAAAATGTAGCCGTTGGCATCTCTCAACGAACCGAGCCAGCAGCTATAGACACCCTAGCGAATAACTTGCTCTGGGACGAGAACTCGACTATTGAGTCCGTATGGGCCATTGAGGTTCCCTACGATGATCTCTGCATTCATCTCGACACATACTTTGCTCGTGTTAACTATGAGACATTCCTCATTGACCGGGAGCTCCTGGACCAAGCGCGAGTCTACTGCATTACACGAGGCAGATCGGAAAGGACAACCCGGGCGCGTCATGTCGAAGGCGGACTAAAAGAAGCGCTGGGATTAGCCCTGGGTTTAAGTTCACCGCAATTTATCCCTTGCGGCGGCTCAAATCCCGGAGCGGCAGAGGTCGAAAGAACCAACAATGCCATAAGCACCCTTTGCCTGGAGCCCGGCAAGGTCTGCGTATACGAAGAGAACACCGAGACTAACAAGGCACTGGAGCAGGCCGGTATTGAACTTGTTCCCATCTCTATCTTTGAGCTGACAAACGGCTTTGGCGGCCCCAACTGCCTCTGCCTTCCCCTCGTCCGCGCTTCATAACATGGGAACGGGTCAAAACATAAAGGCGCTTCGCAAGCGCGACCAGCTCACGCAGGAGGAGTTCGCGGCACTTGTCGGCGTCTCCAAAGAAACGGTATGCCGTTGGGAAAAGGACCGCTATGCCATCCGCCGGTCGACACTGCTCAAGATCGTTTCGAAATTCAATCTGCAGTTTGACGACCTCGCATCGGAAACCGCAGGGCTTGCCGCAAAACTCGACCACGAGGGGCGGAAGGGGGAATCCAAGGAAACTACTACTGACTCCCTTTGTGATGTATTTAAAATTCAGATGAATGGAGGCAGAACGGGACTCAAGCAGACCGGAACAACGGCGCTCCCCTCATCCGTATTCAAAAACCATCGCGGGTGCTTCTTTGTTCAAATGGACACATCTGCCATGTCCAAATGCTATCCGATAGGATCCCTTCTCCTAGTGGACCCCAACCTGAAACCCTGGAACGGATGCTCCGTCCTCGCCTTGGCCGATAATTCCAGAATGGTCATACGGCGATATAGCACCGGCACGAACACCGTGATGCTGTCATCTTACTCATATCGCACGTCGGAACCGGATATTGTGCTGGACAAACGCCGAATCAGGATTCTCGGAGTCATCGTCTGGTTTCAGGCATCCCATGACCTGAGCATCTAACCAAATTTGCTCTTGTTTACCCCCTGCACACATCTCAAACAGCAAAAGCCCCGCAGTCGGAGCGGACTGCGGGGCTCATGAAGAGAGGCTAGTTTGCGGGCGTCTTGCCTGGCGCCCACGAGAGAGGCAACGAAGTAGAGACTACTCGTGGATGCGGGTACCGGAGAGACCGGCCATGGTCTCGGCGGCCTTGTCCAGGGCGCCGATGATGCAGGTGCGGCCCTTGCGGGAGCGGGCGAACTTGATGGCGGCGCGGACCTTGGGCTCCATGGAACCCTTGCCGAACTGGCCCTCGTCGGCCAGGCGCTCGGCCTCGTCGGCGGTGAGGTCCTCGAGCTCCTCCTGGTTGGGCTTGCCAAAGTTGATGGCGACATGCTCAACGGCGGTCAGCAGGAACAGAACGTCGGCGTCGCAGTCCTCGGCCAGCAGCTCGCCGCCCAGGTCCTTGTCGATGACGGCGGGAACGCCCTTGTAGCAGCCCTTGTTCTCGTAGTCGCGGACGACGGGGATGCCGCCGCCACCGCAGGCGATGACGATGAACTCGTTGTCGAGCAGGTTGAGGATGGAGTCAGCCTCGACGATCTTCTTGGGATCGGGGGAGGCGACGACGCGACGCCAGCCGCGGCCGGAATCCTCGACGAAGACCTTGGAGGGATCCTCGGCCATGAACTCCTTGGCCTGCTCCTCGGTGTAGAAGGGGCCGATCGGCTTAGTCGGGTTCTTGAACGCGGGATCATCCGGATCGCATTCGATCTGGGTGACGACGGTGGCGGCGTGCCAACGCTTATAGCGCTTGTGCATCTCGCGGCCGATGCCCTGCTGCAGGTGATAACCAATGTAGCCCTGGGACATGGCGCCGCACTCGGGCAGCGGCATCTCGGGGGTGCCGATGGCGTCGTGGGCGGCGGCGAAGGCGTTCTGGATCATGCCGACCTGCGGGCCGTTGCCGTGGGTGATGATGATCTCGTTGCCCTGCTCGATGAGGCCGAGGAGAGCGTGGGCGGTGTTGCTCACGGCCTGGATCTGCTCGACGGGGTTGTTGCCGAGGGCGTTGCCGCCGAGGGCGACGACAATACGATCGGGCTTGCCAAGAGGCTTAGACATTGCTGGAATCCTTTCTGTAAAAGGCCTACAACCCATTAATAACCCGCGTCCGTGCAATACGCGAGTTTATTAAGGTTTATATTCTCTTTATCGCTCATTTTATTCATTTTGAAAATAGTTTAACGGTGAACGGTCGTTTTTACCCGCTCAGCGTAAAGAAGCCCAGCTCACACATGTTTACGTCATCTACGTGCGACTTTATTTAATTAGAGCAGAGATTAGGCTGGATTATGCAAACTATATCTTTGCTAAACACATAACGGACGCTGCAATTATTTACTCGCACTATACGAGATTCTATGCACTTGCAAGACAAGTATGCACCCCTGCAATAACACGGGGCTTTTCATCCAACAAAAGGGATAGCCAATCGCGCTTCACTTTGCGGCAAGCGACTGTGAGTTTGCAGTATAGAACTTTACCGTCGGGTATTGCATGAACGCCGCTGACGCACTTTCGCTCCTGCCCACCCAAGCAGCCGAGAACGCTAACGGCGTCCCCAGCGTTTTCGCATGGCACCGCGCCGACTCGATGGCTTTGAGACCTAAGCGAATCTTTGCTATCTGCCAATTTTTGTATGATTTGGGTCAAATCTATTTGCCAATTTTTGTATGATTAGGGCAAATCTATTTGCCAATTTTTGTCATTTGGGGGTTTTAATGCTACGCCGTAAGGTCACTAATAGGCTTTTGAACTGGAAAAATAACTCTCATAAGGCATTGCTTGTTACCGGTGCGCGTCAAATTGGCAAGAGCTATGCGATTCGCGCGTTTGGTAAAGACAACTACGCGTCGTATTTTGAGGCCAATTTGCTGCTCAATGCCGAGGCAAGAGATGTGCTCATTGGCGCTAAGAACGCCGTTGACTTTATCAACCGCGTGGCCCTTCTTGCGGATGCACCGCTTGTTGAGGGGGATACGCTTATCTTTGTCGATGAAATACAGGAGTATCCGCAGATCGTCACGCTCATGAAGGCGTTGGTCGAGGACGGGCGCTTTAGCTATGTCTTCTCGGGGTCTATGCTTGGGACTGAGTTTAAGGGGATCTCTTCTTTCCCGGTGGGGTATGTCGAGCACATTGTTATGCGGCCAATGGATTTTGAAGAGTTTTGTTGGGCAAACAGCATCAGCGAGAATGTGCTTGCAGACATCCGCAGCTGCCTTGTCGAGAGGCGTCCCGTCGAAAACTATATTCATGAGGCGATGCTCAAAAACTTTAGAGCTTATATCGTTTGCGGCGGCATGCCGGAGGTCGTACAGAACTATATCGATTCGGGTTATTCACTCGTGAGGACGCGTGAGCTTCAAATTCAGCTAGTTGATCAGTACAAAAGCGATATCTCTAAATATGCATCGACTCGAGCGTTTAACGTTCGCGCGATTTTCGAACAAATTCCCGTTCAGCTTGAGGCGGAGTCCCATCGCTTTGTTGTTTCATCCCTGGGCGAGGGGGCTCGCCTTCAAAAATACGAGCAGGATTTCCTATGGCTGGTGAACGCGGGCGTCGGTTTGATGGTCACCCAGGTGACGGAGGCACGAAGTCCTCTCAAGAGGACGGAGAAAACGACGGCCTTTAAACTATACGAGTCCGATACAGGTATGCTCGCATCGCGGTATCCCGGCAGCACGGCACGCGCCGTCTACCTTGACATGAAAACCCCCAACCTCGGCGGCCTCTATGAGAACGTGGTCGCACAGGAACTCGTTGCCCTCGGAGCAGATACGTGGTACTACCAAACACGTGAGGTCGGTGAAGTCGACTTTGTAATCGAAGGTGCCCGCGGGCATGTTGTCCCAATCGAAGTCAAATCGGGCAAGAAAGTTCGAGCACATGCAGCCCTCGACCGTTTGATGAGTGTGGGCGAGTACAAAATTCCCGAGGCCGTTGTGCTGAGCCACGAAAACCTTTGCAAAGAGGGCAAGATCCTTTACGTTCCAATCTATATGACATTCTGTCTCGATGAGTTTATGGAAAAGGACGACCCCAACAACGATTTCTCGTTTGCACCCATATCTCTCTAGGTCATCTGAGTCCGCAAGCCAGCCCCCACGCCCAAAGTACTGCGCCTTTCGCGCCAAGGGCGCGAAACAGCAAGGGGATAGAAGGCAGCGACAACCAACTCCCCCACTATGCCCAAAGTGCTGCGATGTTTCGCGCAAAGCGCGAAACAGCACTGGGGCAGCAGAAGGCCACAATCAGCTAGCCCTCCATGCCCAAAGTGGCGCGTGGTTTCGCGGCCACGCCGCGAAACAGCGACCGGGACAAGGCACCCCCACAGCCACGTCCTTCATTCAGCCCCACAATCCGAGGACGTAGTCGTAGCAGGACCTGAGGGCTAACCTTCGCGGACACTCCGCAGGACGAAAGAACCCCCGCCGCACGTAGTGCGCAGCGGGGGTTCTTTCATGTCCGAGGACGTCCGCGAAGGTCAGCCCTCAGATCCTGCGGTAGGAGACCTAGGCCTCGTTGTACACCGTCTTGAGCTTCAGCAGGTGAGCGTAGCGGTCCATAGCGGCCTGCTCATTCTCCTTGAAGAGCTCCTCGGCGCGCTCGGGGAAGGAACGCGTCAGCGAAGCGTAACGGGCCTCGTTCATCAGGAACTCCTGATAACCGCCCGCGGGCTCCTTGGAATCGAGCGAGAACTTCTTGCCGGCAGCAGCCTCGGGGTTGAAGCGGAAGAGGTTCCAGTAACCGCACTCGACAGCCTTCTTCATCTCGGCCTGGCAGTTCTGCATGCCGCCCTTCTTGATGGAGTGCATCTCGCAGGGGCTGTAGCCGATGATGAGGGACGGGCCGTCGTAGGCCTCGGCCTCGTGGATGGCCTTGAGGGTCTGAGCCGGGTTGGCGCCCATGGCAACCTGTGCCACATAGACGTAGCCGTAGCTCATGGCGATCTCGGCCAGAGACTTCTTCTTGGTCACCTTACCGGCAGCGGCGAACTGAGCAACCTGGCCCAGGTTCGAGGCCTTGGAGGCCTGACCGCCGGTGTTGGAGTAGACCTCGGTGTCGAAGACGAAGACGTTGACGTTGTGGCCGGAAGCCAGGACGTGGTCCAGGCCACCGAAGCCGATGTCGTAGGCCCAGCCGTCGCCGCCGAAGATCCAGAAGGACTTCTTGGTGAGGTAAGCCTTGTCGGCGAGGATTGCCTTGGAAGCGTCGCAGCCGCACTTCTCGAGCTCGGCAACGTAGGCAGCGGCAGCGGTCTTGGAGGCCTCGGCGTCGTTGACGGAGTCGATCCAAGCCTGACCGGCGGCCTTGAGCTCATCGGATGGACCATCGGCAGCGATGATGTCCTGGGTAGCGGCGATCAGCTTGTGCTGAACGGCCTCATAGCCAACGGCCATGCCCAGACCGTGCTCGGCATTGTCCTCGAACAGGGAGTTGTTCCACGCCGGGCCGTGACCGTCCTTGTCCTTGCAGTAAGGAGCGGTGGCAGCGGGGTTACCCCAAATGGAGGAGCAGCCGGTGGCGTTGGAAATGAACATGCGGTCGCCGGCGACCTGGGTCACCAGACGTGCATAGGCGGTCTCGGCACAGCCGGCGCAGGAACCCGAGAACTCCAGGTAGGGCTGCTTAAACTGGCTGCCCTTGACGTTGGCCGCGATGAGCTCCTTCTTCTCGGAGACGTTCTCGACCATGTAGTCCCAAACGGGCTGCTGGTCCATCTCCTGCTCGGTGGGAACCATCTCGAGGGCGCCCTTGGGGCAGACCTTGACGCAGTTGGTGCAACCCATGCAGTCGAGCGGGGACACAGCCATGGTGAACTTCATGCCCTTGGCCTTGGGGCCCATGGCGTCGAGCGTGCGGGTAGCCTCGGGCGCGGCGGCAGCCTCGTCCTCGGTCATCGCGAACGGACGGATGGTGGCATGCGGGCACACATAGGCGCACTGGTTGCACTGGATGCACTTGGTCTCGTCCCAGTGGGGAACGACCACGGCGACGCCGCGCTTCTCATATGCGGAAGCGCCCAGCTCAAACTGGCCGTCGGCGCAACCGACGAAGGCGGAAACGGGCAGGCTGTCGCCATCCATGCGATCGATGGGCTCGAGCAGGTTCTTGACCTGCTGGGCAATGGCGGACTTGGCCTCCTCGGAGAGCTCGACGGGAGCGGCGTCCTCGGCGGTAGCCCAGTCGGCCGGAACCTCGAACTTACGGAAAGCGGTAGCGCCGGCATCGATGGCCTTGTGGTTGGCGTCGACGATAGCCTGGCCCTTCTTCATGTAGGACTTGGTAGCCGCGTCCTTCATGTACTGCAGGGCGTCCTCGGCGGGCAGGACCTTGGCCAGCGCGAAGAAGGCGGACTGGAGCACCGTGTTGGTGCGCTTGCCCATGCCGACCTTAGCGGCCAGGTCGATAGCGTCAATCAGGTAGACGTTGACGTTGTTGTTCGCGATGTAGCGCTTGGCCACGGCGGGCATGTGCTCGGCGAACTCCTCGTCGCTCCACTGGCAGTTGACCAGGAAGGTGCCGCCCGGCTTGACGTCGCGGACCATCTTGAAGCCCTTAACGATGTAGCTGGGGTTGTGACAAGCGACAAAGTCGGCCTTGGTCACGTAGTACGGCGAACGGATCGGAGAATCACCAAAGCGCAGGTGCGAGACGGTGACGCCGCCGGTCTTCTTGGAGTCGTACTGGAAGTAGGCCTGGACGTACTTGTCGGTGTGGTCGCCGATGATCTTGATCGAGTTCTTGTTGGCGCCGACGGTACCGTCGCCACCCAGACCCCAGAACTTGCACTCGATGGTGCCGGGGGCTGCGGTGTTGGGCGCATCCTCGGCCTCGGGCAGGCTCAGGTTGGTCACGTCATCGACAATGCCGATGGTGAACTCGCGCTTGGGCTCGTCCTTCTTGAGCTCCTCGAAGACAGCGAACGCGGACGCGGGAGGCGTGTCCTTGCTGCCCAGGCCATAACGGCCGCCGACAACCTTGATGCCCGTCTTGCCAGCCTCGTAGAGAGCGGAGACGACGTCCTGGTAGAGCGGCTCGCCGATAGAACCCGGCTCCTTGGTACGGTCCATGACGGCGATCTTCTGGACGGTCTCGGGGAGAACGTCGACAAAGTGCTTGATGGAGAACGGACGGAACAGGCGAACCTTGACCAGGCCGACCTTCTCGCCGTGAGCGTTGAGGTAGTCGATGACTTCCTCGAGCACGTCGCAGAAGGAGCCCATGCACACGACGACGCGATCAGCATCGGGAGCGCCGTAGTAGTTGAACAGGCCGTAATCGGTGCCGAGCTTCTCGTTGATCTTCTTCATGTAGCCCTCGACGACGGCGGGAAGCTCGTCGTAGACCTTGTTGCAGGCCTCGCGGTTCTGGAAGAAGATGTCGCCGTTCTCGTGGCTGCCGCGGGTATGCGGGTGCTCAGGGTTGAGCGCGTGATCGCGGAAAGCCTGGACGGCGTCCATGTCGCACATCTCGGCAAGATCCTTGTAGTCCCACATGGCGACCTTCTGGATCTCGTGGCTGGTGCGGAAGCCATCGAAGAAGTTAAGGAACGGGGTCTTGCCCTCGATGGCGGCAAGGTGAGCCACCGGCGAGAGGTCCATGACCTCCTGGACGTTGCCCTCGGCGAGCATGGCGAAGCCGGTCTGACGGCAGGCCATGACGTCGGAGTGATCGCCAAAGATGTTCAGGGCGTGCGAAGCGACGCAACGCGCGGAGACGTGGAAAACGCCCGGGAGCTGCTCGCCCGCGATCTTGTACATGTTCGGGATCATCAGGAGCAGACCCTGAGAAGCCGTGTAGGTGGTGGTCAGAGCACCGGCGCCCAGCGAACCGTGAACGGTACCGGCTGCACCTGCCTCGGACTCCATCTCGACGACCTTGACCGGGGTGCCGAAGATGTTCTTGCGACCCTGGGCCGCCCACTGGTCGACATGGTCGGCCATCGGGCTGGACGGCGTAATGGGATAAATTCCCGCTACCTCGGTGTACGCATACGAAACATATGCGGCCGCCTCGTTGCCGTCCATAGACTTAAACTTACGCGCCATATACCCCTCTCCTCTCATATAGGTATACAGGCCCCGGCGATCGCCGGGATGTTGGCGTGATGGGATTTTCGCTGTTGCTTCCAATCATCTGGCAGGCGGACTTGGCAGCAGGTGCATGGCGTGGAGAGAAGGCATGCCAAGGCGAGGGGCGCTTGCGCACCGCAGGCCCAGCTACCCGTCTTGCACATGACCGAGCGCCGCAAAGGCCGCATGCCGGATGCTCCCGGGCACGCCCCGGCGATGGGAGGCGCCCGCAACGGAAATCCGCATGCGGGTTTATTGTACCCCGCCGTCAAGTGTAATTTCGGCAAATATAGGCGGGCGGTAAAGGTTTACCTCGGGTGACTGCCGGGAGCAAAATGATCCCTTGGGGACGGAGGGACCATTTGGCGGGACTGGCTAGAGGGCACCGAAGAGGATGGCGTAGGTAGTGGATTCGCCGAGCTTGAGCTCGTCGCCGGGATTGAGTTGGGCGGAACGGCCGGGCTCGACCTGAATGCAGACGCGCGTGGCCCCGTTTACCACCACGGTTCCGTTGGTGGACGACAAGTCCTCGACGTGCCAGATATTTTGAGCATCGCACCAGATATGGGCATGGCGGGCCGAGACATCGTCGCCGACGTCGGTAATATCGCCCTCACCAGTGGCCAGCGCGCCAATCTCAACACCCTGCTCGCTCGGCTGAATCCAGCGCGGGGCGCTCACGACAAAACTGTTTTGTACGCACAGCAAGCCCAAGGGGTGCGCCGGGGCGGGTTCGCGTTCGCCCGCGGTCATCGACATGCCAAGCGAACGCGGCGTGGAGGTGCCTCCGCCACAGGTCGCGTGCGCGTAGTCGATGGCATAGTTCACCGAGGACCGCACATCCGCCGAACAACCGACGGCGACAAACAGCACCAGCACGGCCTCGGCGCGCTCGGCGGGCATGAGTTCCGCCGCCTGGGACAGGCGATCGAGCGCGTTGCGATAGAGATTCGTGTCCTGGTGGCACTCTTCGAGCGCGCGTACCATCGGTTCACCTGCAGGGCCGCACACCATATTGATCACAGCCGTGGAGTCCATGGGATTGCGCTGGCGCAGGGCCAGTTGCGACATAATACGCGCAGCCGAGGTACCGTATTCGGCAAAGTAGCGCTGCTGAAGCGTGCCGACCGGCGCGCGAACGATAAAGCGGGAAACCCAAGAGCGATCGGCGGCTCGGCTCTGCGGGCTGCGGCCGTCGGCGAGCGGACGGGACGAAAGCACCAAGCCGCACAGCTCGATATGGCTCAGATGCGCCGCGCGCTTAAAGATGTCAAACATGGCCCCGCATGGGGTGAGCTCAACTTGAGATGCCATGACCTAGGCCTCCTTGGTCGTAGAAATAGAATCGGACGATACTTCGACAGGTCCGCCAAAAGTACGGGCAGCTGCGGCTCCACCGGCAAGCGGAGTCGCCATCTGGGCTTTTGTGCGTCGCGGTGCCGAAACGGGAAGTTCAAAGGCAAAGCCCATCGCAAGCAAAAACCACGTAAGCGTATAGGTTGCAACCAGAGCGGCAACAAGGCCGCCCATCACGGCGCGTTGGGAAAATACGCTACATGCAGCCACAACCAGCACCGGAACCTCGCAGGCAGAAAGCGCAAGCACACCCTGCAGGAAGCCCGAACGCCGATCGCGCGCAAGTGTCCCCGCGGCAACGCCGGCTATACCTGGCAGCGCCAACGCCAGTGCGGCAATAATACCCGGTAGCGACCCAGACCACACGAGCGATCCCAAAGTCGCCGTCACGCGAGCGCCCGACGCCAGCAGCGCGGCCGAAACCACGACCACAGCCCAAACCACGCCACAGACGACCGTCGCGCCGACCATCAGCGCGCGACGAACCGCGCGGCCGGACGCATCCATGGGGCACGGCGTGAGCGGCTCGCCGCGGAGCGAACGACCGACATTTTGCGTATAGTGGTCACAAAACGCCGAGAGCGCCGCCTCGACCGCCGCCGGCTCGGGACGATCTTTTTGATGGCTGGACAGACAGGCCATCACCACGTCGAACAGCTGGGCATCGACAAACGCCAGCGCATCGCGTAGCTCTTCGGAATCCGGCTCAAGCCCTAGCTGCTGGGCCTGCTCGGCCGCGGCGAGCGCCACATCGGGCTCACGACGAAGCAGCTGAGTCAAATCGCAACCGGGCGCATGGGCACCAATGGGATAGTCGGGCCGCGTGTCCATCTTGAGACGGTAGGGGCTCGCGATGTCGCGCGTCTTTTTGCGCGAACCCGAGGTGCCCGAAGTGCTCGGCGCGGCTTCGTATGGTGCGACGCCGGCAATGAGCTCGTAAACCGTGCTTGCCGCGGCATAGACGTCAATCGCCGGCGACATACGCAAAGCGCGCAGGTCGGGAATATCGTCGGTGAGCATCTCGGGCGGGGCATAGGCAACCGTCGCGCGACGCAGCGTGGCATAACGCTCCGTAAACGACGCCTTGCCGCCGGTACCGGCCACGGCCGACGCAGGCTCAAGCGCCAGCGACGAGCCAAAGTCGATCAGGCACAGGTCAAAGGTGCCCTCGGCAAGCTGCCGGTCAAGCGGTAGACGCGCCGTACGCACCATAATATTAGCGGGCGAGATATCGCGATGGACAAAGCCCTCGCCCACCAGGCTCATACGGCAGAGCAGATCGAACAGGTCGCGACCCAGACGCGCCGCCACAAGCGGCGACAGGCGTCCGGCATCGTCCACGGCAAGTCGCGAACGCAAGCGGGCAAGCGTCTCGCCCTCGACCCATTCCATGACAATTGCAGGCACACCGTCGACCTCGCCCCAGCCATAGAGGCGGGGAAAGCCCTTAAGGCCCGAAAGGGCGCGATGGCATTCATATTCCTCGCGAAACGCCGCCTTGAACTTGGCGACTAGCGCCTCGTGAGCGGCATCGTCGTCAAACTCATCGCGCGTCGGCAAGATGAGCTGTTTGAGTGCCACGGCCTCGCCTTGGGCGTTGACGGCACGCGTCACGCGGCCGATACCGCCACGGCGCATGGCGGCATCGTCGGCAAACAGCATCGTAAAACGACGCAGATAGGCAGGCAGTTCGCCCTGACCGAGCGCAATGGCCGGCTCAAACCCGTCGACACGCGCCAGGCGCAGGCCGACCATGGGATCGCGACCGAGCGATTGTGGTGTGGTGGATGCAAGATCGGTCATCATAGGGCAAGCGCCGCCACGTTATTGTTGAAGTTACCGAGCGCGACGTCATCATCGCCGTAATGGCCGACCCATTGACATAGGTTGGTGTAACAGCCCCACAGATTGGCATACTGCTGATACCACTTTGACCGGGGCGAGAATGTCTGACGACCGAACTCGGCTCGAATGACAAACATCTCCCCGACCAGGCTGTCGCACGGCCTGGGATCTCCCGTAGAGTTATAGGTCGAGACCACGTCATTGGCACGAGAAACATAGCCGTCGAGCATGTTGTACTTGGTCACAAGCCAGCTGTGAATGCTCTCTTCCTCAGCAGCGGAAAGGCCACCGGAGTTTGCATCGTTGTCAGTGTTGCCGCCCGTCGAGCCGCCGTTTCCAGACCCTCCGGCAGAGGAACCCGACCCAGAGCCACCGCCCGAACTCGACGAATCCGAGCCGGAGCCAGAAGTATCCGAGCTACCGGGCTTTCCGGACTGCTGGGCGTCCTGCTCCTTCTGCTGCTCGACCTTATTCACCGTTGCCGCCACGCTATTGTTGGACAACCGATCGATGATCTTGGTGTTGGTGAGCACGATGGTTTTGCCATTGGCAAGCGTGACTTCGTTGTCCGGGGCCTCGGCGCCGTCCGCGTCGCCGGTGCCAAACACAATATGCGCGACCACACTTGCCCAAGCATATCCAGTCGTGGTCCCCAGGTCACTTTTGACCTCATGCCCCACGCGCGGTTCGCGTGCGGCATGTGCCTGCATCATGGACGGCACGGTCATGCCATAGGCAGAAACGCCAGCTATGACCAGCACCAGCGAGCAAGACAGCAGTGCGTACGCCCGCGGCGCCAAGCCCAGTCGGCGTCGCATGCGCACCGCGGCGCCGCGCTTTGTCTGAGTGCCACCGGGCCGCATGCGTTCTCCTCCAACAAAAACACGCCGCTCGGGAGCGGCGCATTCATTCGAATCCATATTTGAGTGTATCAGCGAACCCAAAAGGTTGCGCAACGAATGGGCAAATTAAGGATGCGAGTGGAAGCATCCATGCGATAAGCGGATACAAAGCATCTTTGTTGCACAACAAACTTACAGTCGCACGGGGAAATTATGGCTACCCCGTGCGTCGTGATGAAGACATACGGCAGGAGCAGGCTCGCCACCTAAATCGTGCGACGGGCCTCGATGGCGCGCCCAAGCGTAAGCTCGTCGGCATACTCCAGGTCGCCGCCCACGGGAAGGCCGCTCGCCAGACGCGATACCTCAACGCCCAGCGGCTTGATAGTGCGGGCCAGGTAGCTCGCCGTGGTCTCGCCCTCGATATTGGGGTTGGTGGCGATGATGACCTCGTGGATGTCCTCGTGGCCCAAGCGTGCCAGCAGCTCACGAATGTGCAACTGCTCGGGACCAATCTTGTCCATGGGACTGATCACGCCGCCCAATACGTGGTAGAGACCGTGGTAGCTGCCCGTGCGCTCAATCGCCTGGACATCGCGCGGCTCGCCCACCACGCAAATGCGAGTGGTATCGCGCATCGAATCCTGGCAGATGGAGCACTCGTCGGCCGTGGCGTAGTTAAAGCAGCGGCTGCAAAAGTGAACCTCCTGCTTAACCTCCAGGATAGCCTCGGCCAGGCGGCGCGCCTCCTCGGCATCGGCCTCGAGCAGGTAATAGGCGATGCGCTGGGCCGACTTGGGACCAATGCCCGGCAGACGGCCCAGCTCATCGAGCAATTTTTGCAGACTATGGTTGGCACTCATATATATGCGTGTCTTAGAACGGCATGCCCGGGATGTTGAGGCCGCCGGTGATGGCGCCCATCTGCTTGTTGGCAAGCTCGTTGACACCGCGGACGGCCTCGTTGACGGCAGCCATGATCATGTCCTGCAGCATATCGACGTCCTCGGGATCGAGGGCATCGGGGTCGATGGTGAGGTTGACAAGCTCCATCTCGCCGTTAACGGTCACCTTGACCATGCCGCCGCCGGCAGAGGCGTCGACGGTCTGGGACTTAAGGTTTTCCTGCGCGGCGGCAAGCTGCTCCTGCATCTTGCGAGCCTGCTTCATCATTTGCTGCATGTTCATACCGGCCATGATGGCTCCTTTACGTGCGGCCGCGCGACAAGCTGCAAGGGCAGCCGGAGCGCGACGGGACTTTCAAACTCAAAAATCGTACCACGGCGCGGGGCAAGCAAGCGGGGCGGACACGCTACCTCAGTCGATATACATGTCCTCCAATACAAACCACGCGCAAAGATTATGCAAGGCCGAATTATGCAAGGTTGCATAATATCGCATACTCAATCTAGTAGAGCCGAATCCGGCATTTCATGTGTGCCACTAAATAGCTAAATGCCAAACCGCTGCTCGAGGCGGAGCACATGGCGGCAGGGTATAATTTGATTGTCATAGATTGCAATTTGGAGGTGCCCCATGAATGCCCCCGACGCGCTCCAAAACATCCGCTCAAAACACCCCGTTGCATATGTGGTTCTCTATCTCTTTGTCGGCTGGGCATTACTGGTTGTCATCACCCATGCTATAGCCTTTGGAGCAGAACTGCTGATAGCCAGCTCGGACCAGCCCGTCGTCAAATGGGAAGCGACCGATGAGTGCACCGATGGAACCCGAACCATTTACTACAACAGCCCGTCCCTCTACCAAGAGTTCAAGGTCAAGATAAAGGACTCCAAGATTGTCGGTGCCGAACCAGGCGCTTTCTTGACAATCGGAGCAACCCTCGACGCCGAGCAAGTCGAGTACACGGACAGCCGCGCGACGTATCGTGTCGACCTCAGCACCCTAGGCCGACCGTCACGCATCTGCCTGCTCGAATGCGAGACACGCGGCACCACGCTACACATGTCCGAAATACAGATGCGCCCGGACAAAAGAAAGTGATATATGGCCGAGTCGGAAAAGACTAGGCATAGACTCGTCCGCCTTCGTAGGCAAAACGCAGGATGAGCGGGGCATTGTTGCGCACGAAATCATCGAGTTCTTTAAGGTTCGCTTCGCTAAAGCCCTCGTGTGACACCCAATTGAATGCCGGCAAGATACACTCCGCCGTGTCAAAACCCCAATCGCGCGGGCGCTCCACAACAACCTTCACCGTGTTGTCCTCCCGGACTTCGGAATACGAAACCTGCGTATCGTCCTCAAGGCGGACATATTCCCACATCATAAGCTCGCTCCGTTCAAAGAGATCTCTTCTTGAGCAGTATACCCGCCCGCGCAGCTACTCCACCGGTTTGAAGATGGTGGACTGGCCGAAGACACTGCGGATGAGGGCTTTGGCCTCGTCCTCGGTCTGCGGGATGCTTGGGGCTGCGCCCTGATGGCCGAAGGGGCTGCCCGCGCCGGGGTTGGACTCCCAGGGAGCCGCAGGAGCGTCCTCCTCTTTGGGGGCAGTTGCAGCGGGCTTGGGCGCGGACGCCGCACCCGGCACGTCGAACGGGGGCAGATCGTCCCCGCCGGCATCGGCAGCAAAACCGCCGACCATGGCATCGTCGTAGGGAACCTGCTCGGATTCCCACGGCACAGACGGCGCGGCGGGCTGAGCCTTGGAAGCGGACGCGCGCTCGGGCGCTCGGGGTGCGGGCTCGGTCGGGAGCTTGCCCGTGGCAGGAGCGCCAGCAGGGTTGTCAGAGCGCAGCCAGGGTGCCTTGGCCAGGTCGGATGACTTGGGCGCAGGCGCGGCGGCAGGATTGGGCGCGGGGACCGGAGCAGCCGGTTTGGGCACAGCGGGTTCAGGCGCCGACGGGGTCGGTGCCGCTACCGGTGCCGCTTTTGGCTGCGTCGCGCTGGCGCTCGAGGATGCAGGGGCCGCCGAGGACACGGGTTGCGGGTCCGCAGATGCCGCAGCCCGTGCAGATGGAGAATGCTCCTCATGTTGAGGAGCCGGCGTGCCACCCCCATCCAGGACATAGTCGACGGTACGACGACCGAAGACCGCGCAGACCGTCGGCAGGACCACCGACTGCGTGTCGGCGCGACCGAGCATCTTGATGGCAAAGGTCGAGCCCGCGGGGAACGAGACCGTGAGCTTGGAGCCGTCATCTGACGTGGCGCGGGCATTGAGCAAAAGCCCTGCGTAGGAGGCCTGACGGGCCTTGACGCGTTCGACGACCTCGGCCCATTTGCGCTGGAGCTCGCCGGCGTCCTCGACCGCAGGGGTCTCGGCTGCGTCGGCGGCGGCAACCTGGGCGGCGTTGTTGGGCTTGGACACCGGCACGGTCGATGCGGCAGGCGCGGGAGCCGGAGCCGTAACGGGTTGAGGCGCAGGCGTTACAGGTTTGGACGCGGGAGCCGGAGCCGCGGACTTGGGCGCAGGCTGGGCAGCTGGAACAGCAGCGCCGCGGTCCCAAGGCATGCCACCCTGATGCGCGGACGTAGCAGCGGGGGCGGCGGTCGCCGCAGGAGTAGCAGCTCGGGCACCCGAGATCAGCGTCGGTTGCTGTGTCGTCGCAGGTGCAGCCACGACAGCCGCAGACGCACTCGCTTGAGCAGCAGCCACGCTCGCCGGAACGGCGGCGTTGGCAACCATGGCCTCCAAGCGCGCCACGCGCTCGGCCAGGGCCTCAATGGTCAGATCGGCCTCGGGACGTGCCAGGCGGGTGCAGGCGATCTCGAGCACCAGGCGCACGTCGCTCGCGCCCCTCATCTCCAAGGCGGCATCGTCGAGCACCGTCAGCACGCGAGCCAAACGATCGGCAGGATGCTCGCCAAAGGCAGCGGCCTCGGCAGCAAGCGCCTCGGCCTGCTCGGCCCCGCCCTCAAACAGCTCGGCGCGGGCGCCGGCAACGCAGGCCACGTATACATCGCGCACATGCGCCACCAGGTCGCGCGTCAGCTCAAGCAGGTCATTGCCTTCCTCGACCTGCGCGCGAATGAGCCCATACAGCTCGGCGACATCACGATCGGCAATGGCACGCGCAAACTCGCCCAGAATCTGGTCCGAAACTTCGCCCAAAAGCGAGCGGGCATCGTCCGCATGCACGGTGCCGTTGCCAAAGACGCTCAGCTGCTCCAGCGTGGAGAGCGCGTCGCGCATGCCGCCCTTGGCATGGCGTGCCACGATGGCAAGCGCCTCGTCGTCGTAGTCGAAGCCCTCCTGCTCGCACACGTATGCCAGGCGGCGCTCGATATCCTCGTTACCGATGCGGTGGAAATCGAAACGCTGGCAGCGCGAGAGGATGGTCTCCAGAATTTTTTGCGGGTCGGTGGTGCACAGCACAAAAATCACGTGTGCCGGCGGCTCCTCGAGCGTCTTGAGCAGCGCGTTGAACGCCGCCGTCGTGAGCATGTGGACCTCGTCGATGATATAGATCTTGTACTTGCCGCGCACCGGGGCAAAGTTGACGGAGTTGATGATCTCCTCGCGCACGTTGTCCACGCCCGTGCGGCTTGCGGCATCGAGCTCGTAGACGTCCGGATGGTTGCCCTCGGCGATGAGTTCACACTCCTCGCAGGTGCCGTCGGGCATGCAGCCGCTTGCTCCCTCGGCGCGCGCCGCCTCGGCATTGCGGCACAGCAGCGCCTTGGCCAGAATGCGCGCCATGGTGGTCTTGCCCGTGCCGCGCGGTCCGCAGAACAGGTAGGCGTGGGACAGGCGCCCCTCGGTGATGGCGTGCTCGAGCGTCGAGACGATATGCTGCTGGCCCACCACGGAGTCGAAGGTGAGCGGGCGATACTTTCGGTACAACGATTCCATGGGTGCTCCCCCGGGTATACTGAGTCTTGTTGCCGCGGCGGCCATGCGGTCGCACGGCATACTGCATTCCATAATAACCCGTACGGCGAGCCCGCCGCGATAGGAGTCCAAAGAGCATGGCAGACGCAGAGAGCAACCTCGTTCCCTCCGAAGCAGCCGACCAGGTCGAGGTCGCGCTCGAGGCGCAGGCAGCAGCCGATGACGGCATCCTGTACCTCAACGAGTATCAGTACGAAAACGACCTCGTCACCGATTTCGCCCGCTTGGTTGCCTCGCCCAGGCGCCGCGGCTCCCTGTACGTCGCCGCCGCGATTGCCGCGCTCGTCGGCATCGGCATGCTGGTGGCCGGCGGCAGCTGGATCAAGTTCGGCGTCGTGCTGATCGTGTTCGGCGCCTTTTTGGCCTGGTGGAGCAAAAACCTGCACCACACCCTCGCCCGCGACTTTATCGACGCCGTCGAGGCAGACGAGTCCATGGGTGGCCGCTATCGCCGCGTCGCCGCCAACGAGGACGGCCTGATGGTCTGGGGCAAGAGCGGAAAGTCGCAGTTCTTCCCGTTTGAGAAGCTCGACCACGTACTCGACGGCGAGCGCATCTTTGTGGCCATGTTCGCCGACCAGGGCGTGACGATTCCCAAGGACACCTTTGTCCGCGGCGATGCCGAGCAGTTTGGTCCCTTCCTTAAGGCGCGTATCAACAAAAAACTCCGCATCGAGACCAAACGCAAGAAGATGAAGGCCGAGAAGGCCGCCGCCGAGGCCAAGCAGGGCGACAAGCCCCAGGAGACCAAAGGCAAGCAGCGCAAGCAGAAGAAGAACAAGAAGAAGCGCTAAGACCAAACCAGGCAGACAGCCTCGCATCCCGCTATCCTCCCCATGCACCCGAGCGTGCTACACTAGCAGCATCTATGCCACCGCGAATGGCTCGGCCCCACGCCCGCCGCTCGCAAACGAACTTTAAACGCACGAGGGTTGGCCATGCCGCTTTTCTCGCAACATACCGCCCGGTTCTCGCCGGACGTTCCTTTGGAGGGCACCAGCTCTCGCGAGCTGCTCAAGCGGTACCAGCCGCTCGAGACGCTTGCGACCGGCGGTTTTGGCTCCATCGAGATCTGCCGCGACACGCACCTGCGCCGCCGCGTCGCCATTAAGCGCATCCCCCTTATCAACGGCGCCGGCATGCCCGCCAGCGACATCATGGATGTCCTGCGCGAGGCACATACCGCCGCCATGCTTCAGCATCCCAATATCGTGCAGGTTATCGACTTTACGCACGACACCGCCTATGCCTACCTGGTTATGGAATATGTCGATGGCATGTCGCTCGCCGAGTTTTTGCATCGAGTCGACGGCCATTCGCTCACCTTTGACGAGGCGGCGGCCATTGCCGACGCGCTGGGGCAGGCGCTCACCTTCGCCCATAGCAATGGCGTACTCCACCTAGACATTAAGCCCGCCAACGTGCTCATCGACCACTCGGGCAATGTAAAGCTCACCGACTTTGGCATGGCGCGGCTGTCGTCTGCCGGCGGCTTTGGCGGCTCGCGCGGCGGCACCATCGGCTACATGCCGCCCGAGCAGCTCGATATCGAGACCGGCACGGTCGACGAGCGCGCCGATGTCTTTGCCCTTGCCTGCGTTATCTATGAGGGCCTGTGCGGCAGCGCTCCCTTTATGGCGGCCACGCCCGGCGACTCGCTCGACCGCATCATCGGCGGCGCCACCTACCCCAGCGAGCTCATCCCGCATTTTCCCCCGGGAGCCGAGGCTGCGCTCATGAGCGCCCTCTCCCCCATGCCGCAAGACCGCCCCAACGGCATCGAGGCATTTTGTGACCAGCTGCTCGCCGGCTTGGGCAGCGTGCGCGAGGGCCGTCGCAGCCTGGAGCAGATGGTGGGCGAGCTGTCGGATGACGAGCGCGCGGCAGACGGTATCGAGCCATCGACCTACGAGGACGACACCATCGAAGTCGACCCCGCACTTGGCTGGGCCGGCACGCGCTGGAGCCACGCGCGCGATTACACCATACGCGCCATCTCGGCGCTCTTATGCGGAGCCTTCAGCTTTTTACTCATGCAGACGGCTGGCGTCGCGGCGCTTCCCGGACTTATTACCGCGGCCATCGCGATTGGGGCGGCCGCCGGCCTGGCCCCGCAGATTGGCTCGGCTATCTCGGCCGTGGGCTTTTTGGTACTTATGGCCAACGCCACCATGCAGGCGCAGGGCATCCTGTCGATGCTGCCCGTCGCGGCGCTCTTTGCCGCCACCATGTCCGGATGGTGGATCGCCTGGGGCCGCACCGAGGCCGCCGCGAGCGCCGCGCTCACCTGCGCGGTGGCACTTGGCTGTCTAACGGGCGACGTCCTCCTTGCCGCCGGGGTCGCTGCCGGCATCGCGGCCTTTTGGCTCGGCCCGGCAAGCGCCGCGGCCGCCACGGGGATGGGCGCGCTATTTGGCCGCCTGGCTACGGTTGCGCTTTCCGCCGGAGGCGTGCTGGGACTCGGCAATGTTGCCGCGGCGCTGGGAGACGTGTTCTTCTGGGCTGCCGTTGTGCTCGTCGCGGCGACAGCTGCACTGACATCTCTGCTGCTCAACGCCCATGCCAAGCGTGCCGATCAGGGCTCAAACCTTGCCGCCATCGCCGCCATCGCTGTCACCGGCATCGGC
Organism: uncultured Collinsella sp.; assembly: GCA_958451615.1. Lineage (GTDB taxonomy): Bacteria > Actinomycetota > Coriobacteriia > Coriobacteriales > Coriobacteriaceae > Collinsella. The sequence continues at coordinate 86,575 of CAUDQR010000006.1, forward strand.
TGCGCAGCGGCATCCTGTCTTGCACACCATATGGAAATTGCCAGCCTTGCAGCCGCGGTCGCCGCCAAGGCGGCAGTTGCGGGAACCCTATCCTCTATAATCGTTGGGATATGCCTATATTTGCTCGGATACCAAAGAACCTATACGGAGAGTGATCTTTCGTGAACTTCCTGAACATCTTCGAGGACCACGTGGCCGGCATCTTCGGTGCCACCCGTGCCCCGTTCTCCTTTAAGAAGCTTGCCAAGCAGGCCGCTCGCGACATGGAGGATCAGACTCTGGTGATCAATGGCGTCAACACGGCGCCGGCACTCTATACCATCCTGATCGCCGCCGACGACGATCCCATGCTCGCCCCGTTCTACCCCGAGCTTTCGCGCGAGGTCCGCGAGTTTGTGAAGGCGCAGGCCGAAAAGCGCCGTTATGTCTTTGTCGGCGAGCCCCTCGTGCGCTTTATGATCGATCCGCAGCTGCGCGCCGGCAAGTTCTCGGTCTTTGCCGAGAACGTCGATGCCCCCACGCTCGGCCGCCTGTACGAAGAAGAGCGCGCCTATCAAAACGGTCTGGGCCAAAACAACTCCGCGGCAAGCCGTGCCGCCAGCGCCCCGCGCGCCGGCCAGCAGCAGTTTGCTGCCCCGCAGCCGCAGCGCCCCGCCGCCATGCCCCAGCAGCAGCCGACGCCTCGCGCCGCCGCTCCTGACCCGCTTGCCGTAGCAGATCCCTTCGCGCCTAGCGTCCCCGACCCCGCCGCTCCTATCCCGGTGCCGCAGACCGTCTCGCGCGACGCGCTTGCCGGCATGGGCGGAGCCGCCGCGACCGGTGCCGCCGTGGGCCTAGGCGCCGCAGCCGGCATCGCCTCCAACATGGCGAGCACTCGCGCCCCACAGCGCCCGCTCGCCCAGCTCGTCGACGTCGTGAGCGGCGAGAGCCATAGCATCACCTCCGCACAGGTGACTATCGGTCGCGAGCGCTCAGTTTCCGATATTGCCCTGCGCGACCCCAACGTGTCGCGCCGCCACGCCCAGCTCACCTTTACGGGCTCGGATTGGTCGATCGAGGACCTCAATTCCACCAACGGCACGCTCGTCAACAACCGCCGCATTACGCGCTGCCCGCTGCGCAACGGCGATCTGCTGACGTTTGGCCTGAGCACCTTTGAATTTAGGGGATAGTCTCTTATGAACATCGATATCGTCCTTTTTGCAGGCCGCATCGTCCTGGTCGCCCTGCTCTATATCTTCCTGTTCGCCGTCATGAAGACCGGCGTGGGACTTGTGCGCGGGCAGCGTCGCGACTCGGCTATCTGGACGATCGATGTGGACAAGGGTCCGCGCGGTATCCGCGGCATCCACGTAGACATGCTCGGCCCCGTCATCGTCGGTCGCTCGCCATCTTCGGACATCTGCATCAACGAACCGTTCGTCTCGGCCTCGCATGCGCGCTTTTCGCTGCAGGGCCCGGCGCTCATCATCGAGGACCTCAACTCGCTTAACGGCACGCTCGTCAACGGCCGCCAGCTTGTGGAGCCCGCAACGCTGCGCGAGGGCGACGAAGTCCAGATTGGCGACGTGGTCATGAAGGTGAACCGTCGATGATCGACGAGGAGAACAAGTCCGCAACCATGACCGAGGCACCGGCTGCCGCCGTAGCTGCACCGGCCCACGCCGCTCCGGCGGACTCCACACCCGTGGAGCCCGAGGACACCGTGTTCTCCCTGCCTCTTTCGCATGTAACGCATGATATTTCGGATCTCGCCGATAACGAGGGCGAAGAGGATGCCGTAGCGGCGCCCATCGGCGCACATGCTGCGGAACAGCCCACAGCGCCCGAAGCAACCCCGGCGCCGGCTCACTTTGCAGAGCCCGTCGCCGCGGCAATCAACGAGAGCGCTGCGGTGTTTGCGGCACCCGAACCCGCCGCGCCGGCGTTTCCCATAGCCCCGGCATCCGAGGTTGCGCCCGCGTCTACGCCGGCGCCCGAGGCGGGGCCATCCCCCGAGGACGGCCCTGCACCCAAGGCCCCGCAGCCTGCGCCCGCAAGCGAGTCCGATGCCGTGGCCGAGCCCGCCGCCCAGTCGCAAAGCACACCCGCGCCGTCGCACTTTGCGACGCCCGAGCCTATAGACGCCAGCCCGCAAGACGACGAGTCGACCGCCTGCGCGTCCGAAGAGCCCGGCTCCCCGGACACCGGCGATTCCGAATCAAACGCCGAGACCGACACCGTCTCTCCCGGTGACACAGCCGAGATCGACGTTGCCGCCGTTGAGGCCAAGCTCAAAGACCCCGGCTCGACCATGAGCTTTGAGCCCCTGACCGAGGAGCGCATCGAGACCGACTCGACCTATGATGCCGGCACCACCACGCAACTCATGTGGGGCGCCCGCTCCGACGTTGGCTGCGTGCGCCCGCACAATGAGGATTCCTACCTGGTGCAGTCGCCGCTCTTTTGCGTATGCGACGGCATGGGTGGTCACGCTGCCGGCGAGGTGGCCTCTTCCATCGCCGTTGAGACTATTGCCAAGACGGCCCCGCAGTCCGCCGACGCCGCACGCCTGGCGGCAGCCGTCGAGGCCGCTAACGCCGCCGTAATCGAGGCCGCCTTGAATGGCCTGGGCAAGCCCGGCATGGGCTGCACAGCCACTTGCGCCTATATCGAAAACGATACGCTCGCCATCGCCCACGTGGGCGACTCGCGCGCCTACCTGCTCCACGAGGGCACGCTCATCCGCGTGACCCGCGACCACTCCTATGTGGAAGAACTCGTGGACGCCGGCGAGATTACGGCAGACGAGGCTCGCGTCCACCCCAACCGTTCGGTCATCACCCGTGCGCTGGGCTCGGACCCCGCCATGTATGCCGACCACTTCACTCTGCATATCGAGGAAGGCGACCGCCTGATCCTGTGCTCTGACGGCCTTTCGAGCATGATTCCCGATAGCGATATCGAGAACATCGCCACGCAGTCCTCAACCGCGCAAATCTGCGTCGACAACCTAGTGGACGCTGCGCTTGCCGCCGGCGGCCACGACAACGTGACCGTAGTAGTCGTTGACCTGGTTGACGATGGCGTTATGCGCGAGGCGCAGCGCGTGCGTCGCCGCAACATTACTATCGCCGCCATCCTGGCCCTCGTCTTTGTGCTGGCAGCCGGCATCTGGGCCTACACGGGTGTCACCGGCTCGTACTACCTGGGTACCTACCAGGGCAATGTCGCCGTCTGGCGCGGCCTGCCCGGCAAGCCGCTCGGACTCACGCTCCACTGGCTCGAGAGCGAAACCAGCATTAAGCTGTCCGACCTGCCCGAAGACACGCAAAACCGCCTCAAGGCGGGCATTCCGCAAACAAGTGTCGACGATGCGCAGGACACGATATCCAAGTACCGCCACCAGATCGACGAGGAGCAGACCCGCCAGGTGATCGACGCGCAAACGATTCGCGACAACACCGATCAGGGATCGACCTCCGAATCAGATTCCGAGAAAACCGCCGAACAGTCCGCCGAGGCCGAAGCCTCCGAAAAGAACTAGAAAGGGAGTGCCGCTTATGAGTCGCCGCAACACCGAGCTGCTCTTGCTCATCGCCTCGGCGTTCCCCGTCATCCTGCTGTATGCGATGTACGTGCTCACCGCGGGCGCTGCCATCTCCTTTGAGACGCTCGCCGTACCGATCGGCCTCTTTGCCGCCTTTGCCGCGGCCCACATTGCCGTGCGCATCTTGGCGCCCGGTGCCGACCCCGCTATCCTGCCCATTGTCTTTGTGCTTTCGGGCATCGGCATCACGTTCGTGACGCGTCTCGCCCCCGCTCTCGCCATCTCACAGCTCATCATCCTGTTTGTCTCGGTGGCGCTGATGGTGGGAACGCTCGCGTTGGTTAAGAACCTCGACGTAGTCATGCGCTACAAGTACACCTTTGGCATTATCGGCATCATTCTGCTGATGCTGCCTATCTTTATCGGCACCACGATCTCGGGCTCCAAGCTGTGGATTCGCATCGCAGGCTTTACCATCCAGCCCGGCGAGTTCGCCAAGGTCTTTATCGTGCTGTTCCTGGCCGGGTACCTGGCCGAGAACCGCGAGCTGCTCTCCATCTCCAACCGCAAGATCCTGGGCTTTAAGATCCCTCGCCTGCGACTGCTGCTGCCGCTGTTTGCCGTGTGGGGCGTGTGCCTACTCGTCGTCGTCTTCGAACGCGACCTGGGTTCGGCCGTGCTGTTCTACACCATCTTCTTGCTGATGCTCTACGTTGCCACGGGACGATTCTCGTATGTCGTTATCGGCCTTGCGCTCTTAGCCGTTGGAGCCGTGGGCGCCTACAAGTTCCTGTCTCACGTTCAGGTGCGTTTCCAGGTTTGGGTCGATCCGTTTAAGGACGCCCAGGGCCAGGGCTACCAGATCGTCCAGTCGCTCTTCTCGCTTGCCGATGGCGGTCTGGTCGGTGTTGGTATCGGCAACGGCATGGCCAACAACATCCCTGTCGTCGAGTCCGACTTTATCTTCTCGGCCATCGGCGAGGAGATGGGCCTTTTGGGCGGCGGCGCCGTGCTCATCCTGTTTATGCTCTTTGCCGTGCGTGGCCTCACCACGGCTGCCCGCGCTAAATCCGATCTCGCCGCCTTTAGTGCCACGGGCCTTACGGCCGCCATCAGCTTCCAGGCCTTTTTGATCGTGGGCGGCGTTACCCGCCTGATCCCGCTGACCGGCGTCACCCTGCCCTTTATGAGCCAGGGCGGTTCCTCGCTGCTGGCAAGCTTTATCATCGTCGCGCTCCTGCTGCGCGCCGGTGACGAAGCGACCGGACGCGAGGCCGAGCTTACCGGCACCGGCACCATGGCCGCCATCACCGATGATCAGGTCGCATCTGCCGCCGCCCCGACGGGCACGCGCTTTGCCACCTCGTCTTCCTACGGTAGTGGCAGCCATTCCGTCGGCTCGCGCATGCGACGTCGCCTGCTCGACACGCCTGAATCCGGCGTGCTCGGCCGCGTTGCGCTCGCCAACCGTCTAACCCGTGCGGTGCTCGCCTTTACGGCGCTGTTCGCCATCCTTATCGGCAACCTCACCTATGTCCAGGTCATTAAGGCCAAGGACTATCAGGACATGCCGACCAACAACCACACCATCGCCCGCTCCAAGTACATCCAGCGCGGTTCCATCATCACGTCCGACGGCGTGACGCTGGCCGAGTCGCTGCAGCAGGAGGACGGCACCTACGTACGCTCCTACCCCAACGGCAACCTGGCAGCGCACGTGGTTGGCTACGTGAGCCAGCAGTATGGCACCACCGCCATCGAGAGCGTCATGAACGACACGCTCACCGGCTCCAAGGATTACTCCAGCTGGAACAACGCCATCGCGTCGCTCGCGGGCCAGACCCAGCCGGGCAACACCGCCAAGCTCACCATTGACTCGCGTATCCAGACGGCGGCCGAGCAGGCGCTCAAGGGCTTTAAGGGCGCTGTAGTGGTCATCGACCCGCGTACCGGCGCGGTGCTCGCATGTGCCAGCTCGCCCACCTACGACAACACCAACATCGATGCCCTGCTGCAGACGGGCGGCGGCGAGGACGGCTCCATGTACAATCGCGCCATGGACGCGCTGTACACGCCGGGCTCAACGTTTAAGGTCGTTACGCTTTCCGCGGCACTCGAGACCGGTACCGCCAGCCTTACCAGCACCTACCAGGCGCCCGGCTCCATGGACATCGGCAACGCACCGGTCACCAACTATGCCAACGAGAGCTACGGCACCATCAGCCTGCAGCAGGCCTTTGCCGTGTCCTCCAACGTCGTCTTTGGCCAGGTGGCAAACGAAGTTGGCGCAAACACGCTCGTGCAGTTTGCCAACGCCTTTGGCTACGGCCAAAAGCTCGGCCAGGACCTGACCTCCGCGGCCTCCATCATGGCCGACCCGTCGCTCATGACCGAGTGGGAGACCGCCTGGGCCGGCGCCGGCCAGCCTGTCGGCATGGACCACACGCCCGGCCCGCAGACCACCGTCATGCAAAACGCCGTGATTGCCGCCGCCATCGCTAACAGTGGCGTGGTCATGGACCCGTACTTTGTAGCCCAGGTACTCGCCCCGGACGGAACTGTGGTCAAGACCACGCAGTCCCGCTCGCTGGGTCAGGCCGTCAGCTCCGCCACGGCCGACCAGGTCAAGCAGGCCATGCTCGCCGTCGTCCAGTCCGGTACCGGCACCGATGCCCAGGTCCCCGGCGTCAAGGTCGCCGGCAAGACCGGCTCGGCCGAGACCGGCGGCACCAACGTCAACTCGATGTTCGTTGGCTTTGCACCTTACGATTCACCCACGGTCGCCATCTCGGTGGCCTTGGAGGATTACGACAAACACGACGTCAAGGCGGCCAAGATTGCCGGCATCGTCCTGACCGCAGCGCTCGCCGCACAGGGAGCGTGATGCCCATGATCGAATCGGACACCCGAGGCGCGCCGCGACCGAAGAGTTAGCGGCAACGCGCCACACGGCCCCAGCGGCCACATCGTAGGTACTACACACATCGTTGAGCGAATAGTTATGTTAGGAGCAGGAATGGAACAGAGGGTCCTCGGGGGAAGATACCTCCTCAAGGATAAGGTGGGGACAGGCGGCATGGCGACCGTCTACCGTGCACAGGACCAGGTCCTCGACCGCACGGTTGCCGTCAAGATCATGCTGCCGCAGTATGCTGGCGACGCAACCTTCGCCGCACGCTTTAAGCAGGAGGCCCAGGCAGCAGCCGGTCTCTCCTCCCCCTATATCGTGGGCGTCTACGATTGGGGCAAGGACGGCGACACCTATTACATCGTCATGGAGTACCTGCGCGGTACCGACCTTAAGAGCGGCATCAAGAGCCACGGCGCCCTCGACCCCAAGAAGGTCGCCCAGATCGGCTCGCAGATCAGCTCCGCGCTTTCGGTCGCTCACAAGCATGAGATCATCCACCGCGACATTAAGCCGCAGAACATCATGGTGCTGCCCGACGGCAACATCAAGGTAATGGACTTTGGCATCGCGCGCGCCAAGAACAGCCACCTCACGCAAGACAACAACGTGCTGGGAACCGCCCACTACGTCAGCCCCGAGCAGACCCGTGGTCAGGACCTCGGCCCCACCTCGGATATCTACTCGCTGGGCGTCGTGATGTATGAGTGCGCCACCGGCCGCGTCCCCTTTGACGGTGACGACGCTATCTCGGTCGCACTCAAGCAGGTCAACGAGCTGCCTATTCCACCGAGCCAGATCAACTCCGGTGTCGACGCCGACCTTGAGCGCATCATCCTCAAGTGCATGGAGAAGGACCCGGCAAACCGCTTCCAGACCGCCGAAGAGCTTCGTCAGGTGCTCAACAGCTACCTGTCGGGCCGTGCCGTCAACATCTCGGAGCCCACGCGCATCATCGGTGCCCCCGGCGAGCTGGGCGCCACCAAGACTCGCGAGCTTTCCGATCAGACGCGCGCCATGGTGCGTCCCGTCTCGGGCGTGAGCGGCCAGAATACCGCCCGTAGCTCGGTTTCGGGCTCCACCGGCTCCTACGAGGTCGAAAAGCCCAAATCCAACAAGAACAAGATCATCGCCGCCGTGGTGGCAGCCGTTGCCGTCATCGGCATCGTGGTGGCATTTGCCACAGGACTCTTTGGCGGCGAGCAGGTCACCGTTCCCGATGTACTGGGCAAGGACCAGCAGACTGCCGTCGAGCAGATCAAGGAAGCCGGCCTCGAGGTCGGCACCATCGACCAAAGCTACAACGACGATGTCGACGAAGGCAAGGTCGCCGAGCAAACGCCCAACGGCCACACCAAGAAGGCCAAGGGCACCAAGGTGAACCTGGTGATCTCCAAGGGCCCCAAGCCCTCCGAGAAGGTTGAGGTTCCCAGGCTTGTCGGCCTGACCAAGGACCAGGCAGAAGCCGCGCTGGCAAGCGTTGGCCTGAAGGGCAACGCCTCCGAGGAGGCCAACGAGGCCGATGAGGGCCAGGTCTTTGAGCAGGGCACCGAAGCCGGTAAGGAAGTCGAGAAGGGCACGACCATCTCGTATAAGGTCTCGAGCGGCCCGGATACCACGTCCGTCCCCGACCTGACCGACATGACCGAGGCCCAGGCGCGCAACGCCCTCGATATGGCAGGTTTTGGCGTCGACGTGAGCTACCAGGAGAACGACTCGGTTACCGAGGGCACCGTGATCAGCTGGAACCCCAGCGGCAAGCAGAAGCCCGGCGCCACGATTACCGTCGTCATTGCCAAGAAGTCCGGCAAGGCCTCCGTCCCGGGCAACCTATACGGCAAGAGCATTTCCGCCGCCGTTACCGCGCTCAACAACGCCGGTTTCTATAACATCGCATTCTGCGATCAGAACGGCAACCCCGTGAGCGGCAACGAAAACGCCACCGTTACGGGCGTCTCCCCCACCGGCAAACAGTCTACCGACAGCACGATTACGCTGACGGTCGCACTTTCTGGCTCGGGCTCGGGCTCGGGCACGGGCGACGATTCCGGTACGGCCAACTAGTCGCCACCCCACCGCCCATTACGGCTCTCGCCGCAAACATATTCACTCACAGGCGCCCGCTTGCTCCCCCAGCACGCGGGCGCTTCGTTTTTGACATGGCATGAACCAGAAGAGCCCGGCACCGTGGCGGTGTTCCGGGCTCGACAAATCTCTGGTGCCCCCGGGCGGATTCGAAAACTCCCCCCGCGGGGAAATTGGTGACGCGGGTGTCGACGGTCCGAATCCGGCCTTTAGACCAGAAGAGCCCGGCACCGTGGTGGTACCGGGCTCGGCAAATCTCTGGTGCCCCCGGGCGGATTCGAACCGTCGACACCCGCTTTAGGAGAGCGGTGCTCTATCCCCTGAGCTACGGAGGCATGTTGTATTAGTGTAGCAGATTTACGCCGCTGTAATGCAGCGTATACCCACTCTTCGAAGTTGCGGTGGAACAGCCCTCCGGAAAGTGCGTCCCACTATCCAGGCAAATTCTGGGTCAGACTTTCCCCATGAGACCTCGCTGGGAAACTGTGACCCAGAATTTCGGCTCGAAACGGGACACGGTTTCCCAAACGACCCCGTTCCGGAAACTACATCCCGGAATCGACGCTCGAACTGGGATGCACTTTCCCGATCGAGCCACATGGGAGACTGCGCCCCACTTTGAGGGGGCGCTCTTTAATGACTACTTGCCTTTGTGGAAAAGGTTTTTGATAACGGAGGGGATGCTCTTGGCGCCCTTGGCCGTCACATCGATAAAGTCGGGCGAACGCACGAGCTTATCCTCGTCAACGTACTTGCGGACCGCGCGAAGCGTCTCTTTGTCGTCGCGCGTCGAAAACGTAAAGTGACCGTTGTCCTTGGTGAAGATCGCAAAACGCGTGATCTTCTTGGTGCCGCGCAAAACCTCGGCGGCAATATAGTCGACCTCATCCCACGGGATCTGAATAAAATCCTCGGGATTGCGCTCGTTATAGTACTCAAACGCCTTATTGCCCACCATCACGTTACCGTGGCTGGTAAGCCCCATCAGGCAGGTTGCCGGCGTTGCCAGATCGACCGTGCTGTTCTGAGATTGCGCCATGCGCGCCTCGCCCTCCAAATAAAACAATCGGACCGCATCCAGTGTACCCACCGGGTGCGGTCCGTTTCAATGGCTCAAAAGCCCTTGTCTAGCAATTCTCGGTCTTAAGCCGAAGCGCGCTTACATGAAGCCGCAGACGCGACCGATGATGCCGATGGCGAAGAGAGCCAGGATGATGACGATCGGGCTGACCTTCTTCTTGAGGAGCTTGCAGACCAGCAGGGTCAGGCACACGGCGGCAAGGCCGGGGATGAGCTGATCGAGGTTAGCCTGAAGCGTGGTGACCTTCACCTGATCAAGGGCGTTAGCACCGATGGAGTTATACATCGTCAGTGCTTCCTTGACACCCTCAGAACCGGAGGGCAGATTAGCCCAGTCGATAAAGGCGCCAGCAGACTGCGTGACCTTGGAGACGACCGGGGTGAAGGAGATGGACACCCAGCGCTCGACCAGGGCGCCGATGATGAACATACCCAGGATGGAAGCACCCTCGGTGACCTTGCCCATCAGACCGCCGGAGAGGTCCTTGGCGATGGAGGAGCCGACCTTGTAGCCAAACTCCTGCGTGTACCACAGGAAGGCGTAACGGATGATGTTCCACGCGAAGAAGAACAGCAGCGGACCGGCGATGCTGCCGGACAGGGCCAGGGAAGCGCCCAGTGCGCCCAGAATCGGGCGAAGGGTGAACCAGAAGGCGGGGTCGCCGACGCCGGCGAGCGGGCCCATCATACCGACCTTGACGCCCTGAATGGCGACGTCGTCAATCGGAGCACCGTTGGCGCGCTCCTCCTCGAGGGCGAGGGTAACGCCAATGACGGGGGCGGAAACATAGGGGTGGGTGTTATAGAACTCCAGGTGGCGCTTAAGAGCGGCAATCTGGTCATCCTTGCTGGTGTAGAGCTTCTTGATCGCAGGGATCATTGCGAAGCACCAGCCGCCGTTCTGCATACGCTCGTAGTTCCACGAGCCCTGAAGGAACTGATGACGGAAGCAAACCTTCTTACGGTCAGCCTTGGTGAGCTGAATCTTGTTCTCTGCCATATGTATCACTCCCCTCCTACTCGTAATCGTTCAGAATGTCGCCGAGCGGGTCACCGGAGCCACCGCCCATGCCGCCACCCTGCTTGGCCAGATCCTTAAGGCCAAGGTAGATGAGGGCAAGGGAGATGCCGATGAGGCCAAGGGCGATCAGCGTGAGCTGAGGGATGGCAGCAAGGACAAAGCCGAGGATGAAGAACGGCCAGGTCTCCTTGGTGGCCATCATGTTGATGACCATGGCGTAACCGACGGAAGCGACCATGCCGCCGCCGACAGCCATGCCGCCGGACAGCCAATCGGGCATAGCGTTAAGCGCGTTGGTAACGGCCTCGGCCGGGATGATGCACAGAAGTACTGCCGGGATGGCGATACGAACACCCTGCATGAGGATGCCGGCGTACTGCCAACGCTCGATGCCGGCGAAGTCGCCCTTCTCGGCGCAGGCGTCCATGCCGTGAACCATAGCGGTAGCCAGGGTACGGCAGATCATGGTCAGGAACAGGCCAGCGACCGACAGCGGGACGGCGACGGCGATTGCGGCGGTAACGGCCTTGGCCGAATCAGTGGCGCCACCGTTGAGGGCGAGCACCATGATGATCGAAGAAGCGACCGAGGCCAGAGCGGCGTCAGGCGCGACGGCGGCGCCGACGTTAGCCCAGCCAAGGGCCATCATCTGGAGCGAACCGCCCAGGAGGATGCCCTCCTGAAGGTGACCGGTTACGAGACCGATAAGCGTGCATGCCACGAGCGGCTGATGGAACTGGAACTCATCCAGAATGCCTTCCATACCGGCAAGCAACGCGACAATCGCAACAAGCAGAATAGTGATTGCAGACATGTATCGGACCCTCCTTTACTATGCTTGAGCGGCCAGTTCGGCCTTAGCTTTCTTCAACATGGCGTCGAGATCCTCGGAGGAATCCGAAGGAACCTTGCGGACCTCGAACTTGACGCCCTTGGCCTTGAGAGCCTCGAGGGTCTTGACGTCGTCATCGCCCATGGCGACGGCGTTGGTGACGACGACCTTGCCCTTGGAGTGAGCCATGGAACCGATGTTGGCTTCCTTGATGTCGACGCCGGCCTCGATGGCCCTGAGCAGATCCTGCGGGTTCTCGAAGAGCAGCATGGCCTTGGTGTCACCAAAGCGCGTGTCCTTGACGACCTCGGCCATCTTCTTGATGGGCACGACGTTGGCATGGACTCCCGGAGGGGCAGCCTGCTCGATCATGGTCTTGCGGAGCTCGTCGTGAGCAACGCCGTCGGAAACCACGATGATGCGGTTGGGGTTGATCTGCTTGGTCCACGTGGTGGCCACCTGACCATGAAGCAGACGGGTGTCGATACGGACGTGGGCGATCTTGATGTGCCCGTCGCCGATGACCGTTCCCGGAGGGATGGCGCCTGCAGGAGCAGCGGCGGCCGCAGCCGGCTTCTTCTCCTCGGGCTCCAGAGACTCGGGCTTGACGCGCACGCCAGCCTTAGCCTCAGTCACGAGATGTTTTGCGATCGCATGTGCAGTGTTCTTTGCGTCAAAGCGCTGCGAATATGCCTCGATGAGCATAGGCAGGTTGACACCGGTGACGATAGCCCAGGAATCGTGGCCCTCGATGAGCCCGCTGATCTGGTTGAACGGCGTGCCGCCCCACAGATCAACGAGGAAGAGCACCTGCTCCTGGTCCTCGAAGGAAGCGACTGCTTCCTCGACCTTGGCACGGAAGTCGTCGGGGCCCATGCTCGGCTCGAGCGAGACCACGGCTACAGACGGCTGATCGCCAAAGACCATCGAGCCCGTCTGCTTGATTCCAGCTGCCAAGTCCCCATGGCTAGCAAGAACAATACTTACCATCACATAACCTCCTTTTTGTCTACGTATTTCCTACACGACAATAAAGGAGTATAGCTGTTCGTCTTGTGGATTTATAGCTAAATTCGCAAACGGTTGCATTATTTGTTTAAACGTCTAAGTTTGTTACAAATTGATTACGTTGCTGATTTACAGCTCATTGCCTACTAAAACGTGATTTGCCAATTACTTTCACAGATATATACAGACACTCTGTTCATTAATGCCGCTTTTAGGTTAATCCCAATGCGCCTGCGTGCCGCTATTTTGTTTAAACAGACATAACTTGACTAATTGTATGACTTATGCTCTAGCGCAAGTAGTCGTTGAGGACGTTCTTAAACGACTAGTCAAACAAGAACGTCCCCAACGACTAGGGGCTAGGCGATGTGGAGAGGGTTGGCGGCGTCGACAGCATCGGGGGCGTCGGAGAGGCCGTCAGGAGCAGCGTCTGCCGGGTCCTCATCGGGGGCCTCGATCTGCTTGATCATGACCTCTTGGCCCTGGAGCAGATAGGTATCGCCGCTACCGCAATGGGGGCAGGTCTTGCCGTGCTCGGCTGTCGCGTAGTCGCGGCCGCACGCCTCGCAATGTGTCACGGCCTCAACGGGCTCCACGATAAGCTCCGAGCCCTCGGTGATAGGCTTTTTATCCGCTGCCCAGCGCCAAGCGTCGAGCAGCAAGTCGGGAACGACGCCCGAGACCTCGCCCAACAGCAACGTCACGCTCGAAACGCGACTTACGCCGTTGGCGCGAGCCACATTCTCGACATCGCGAATAATGTGATAGACAATTCCGAGCTCGTGCACTTTTGATTCCTTCCGCCGTTCTAACGAACGGCGGTCGGCTTGACGCTGCGCGAGCCCCAGACGGACGATCTGCCTTTCAATCGTCGGGCATGGGCAAAAGCCCTATGCCCTCCTCTTTCAAGGCACCTCGCCACGCCTGGGACTCGCTCGCTGTCCAACCGCTCTCTGCGCCGTTCTCCTACTTGTTGCGTTTCTTACTTCCTACCAAATTTAATCTTGATGGCGCGCTTGAGTGCGTACTTACCCAAGCTCGGAAGCTTTTGCTCGTACTTGACCATCGTGGAGCACTCGGGGCGGTCGCGATCCAGATGGATGGCGTCAAACGCGCACTTGGTGGTGCACAGGCCGCAGCCGATGCACTTGTTGGGGTCGACGATCGAGGCACCGCAACCCAGGCAACGGGCGGTCTCGGTGCGTACCTGCTCCTCGGTAAAGGTCTCGACGTACTCGCTAAACGGCGCGGCCTTCTCGCGCTCGCGGTCCACGTGAGCAACCTCGCGGCTCGCGTTGTCGTAACTCTCGATCACGACATCGTCGCGGTCGAGCGCGGTGTAGCGGCGCTGGCTACGGCCGATGGTGAGCGTGGAGCCCGGCTGCACAAAGCGATGGATGGACACCGCGGCCTCGTGACCGGCGGCAATGGCATCGATGGCAAAGCTGGGGCCAGTGTAGACGTCGCCGCCCACAAAGATGTCGGGCTCAGCGGTCTGATAGGTCTGCGGATCGGCAAGGGCACCCTGGCCGCGGCCGAGCTCCACCTTGGAGCCAGCCAGCAGGTCGCCCCACACAATGGACTGGCCAATCGACATGACGACACGATCGGCGTCAACACGACGCAGGTCGTTCTCGTCGTACTCGGGCGCAAAACGGCCCTCGTCGTCAAAGACGCGCATGCAGCGCTTAAAGGTGATGCCACATACGCGACCGGCCTCGTCCAGGTGAACCTCCTTGGGGCCCCAACCGCAGCTGATGTGCGCGCCGTCCTCGATGGCCTCGCGACGCTCTTCCTCGCTGGCGGGCATCTGGGCCTCGCTCTCCAGGCAGAACATCTCAACGTGCTCGGAGCCCAGGCGGCAGGCGTTGCGCGCGACGTCGATGGCCACGTTGCCGCCGCCCACCACGATGGTGCGGCCGGGCAGCGCGTCGATCTTGCCGCTGTTGACCTCGCGCAAGAAGTCGACGGCCACGGTCACATCCTCGGCATCCTCGCCCGGAATACCGGCAAGGCGGCCGCCCTGGCAGCCGATGGCCACATAAAAGGCCTTAAAGCCCTGCTCGCGCAGCTCGTCGAGCGTCACATCGCGACCGACCTCCACGCCATAGCGGAACTCGGCACCCATCAGGCGAATAACCTCGACCTCGGCCTCGATAACGTCCTTCTGCAGCTTAAAGATGGGAATACCGTAGGTGAGCATACCGCCCGGGCGCTCGTTTTTCTCGAACACGACGGGCTTGTAGCCCTTCTCGGCCAGATAGAAAGCACAGGACAGACCGGCCGGACCGGCACCGATGATGGCGATCTTCTGGTCGAAGCCGCCAGCGCGCGTCGGGGTCACCACAGGTGGGACATAACGGGTCGCGGCATCCAGATCGCGCTGGGCGATAAACTTCTTGACCTCGTCGATAGCCACGGCGGCATCCACGCGACCACGGGTGCAGGCGTCCTCGCAGCGGCGGTTGCACACGCGGCCGCAGATAGCGGGCAGCGGGTTCTCACGCTTGATGAGCGCCAGCGCCTCGTCATAGCGACCCTGGGCCGCGAGCTTCAGATAGCCCTGAACGGCAACGTGCGCGGGGCAGGCCGTCTTGCAGGGCGCGGTGCCGGACTCATGCGTCTCGATACGGTTATCGTTGCGGTAGTTGGGCGACCACTTGGTGTGGTCCCACTTGGTGGCATCGGGCAGCTCCTGACGCGGATACTCGGGCACCTTTCCGCCGGCCTTTTTGCTGCAGAGCTTCTGGCCCAGCTTGGCGGCGCCGGCCGGACACACCTCAACGCAGCGACCGCAGGCCACGCACTTGTCTTTCTCGACCTTGGCGACATAGGCGGAGCGCGACAGGTTGGGCGTGTTGAACAGCTGCGAAGTGCGCAGGGCGTAGCACACGTTGACGTTGCAGTTGCAGATGGCGAAGATTTTGTTCTCACCGTCGATGTTGGTGATCTGGTGCACAAAGCCGTTGTCCTCGGCCTGGCGCAGGATGTCGTAGACCTCCTCGCGCGTCACATAGTGGCCGCGGTCGGTCTCGACCACATAGTCGGCCATATCGCCCACGGCAATGCACCAGTCGGCGGGGTCGTCGGCGCAGCCCTCGCCCATCACACGACGGCTCGCGCGGCAGCTGCAGGTGCTGGCGGCATACTTACCCTCGTACTTGTCGAGCCAATGCTCGATATGCTCGATCGGCACCGACGTGCTCGCGGCATCGATGGCCTTCTCGACCGGAATGACATGCATGCCGATGCCGGCACCGCCGGGCGGCACCATCGGCGTGGCCTTGGACAGCGGTCCCTTGGACGCCTGCTCAAAGAACTTGGCATAGACCGGATGCTCCTCGAGCTGACCCATGCGCATGTTGAGGAACTCGGCAGAACCCGGCACCAGCATGGGCAGCACCCACTGCTTGGCGCGCTCGGGGTTTTCCCAGTTGTACTCGAGCAGACCCGTGTAGCTCATGTCGTCGAGCATCTTCTCGATATCGGCTTCGGGCATGCCGGTGAGCTTGACCATCTCGGGCAGCGTATAGGGACGGCGCATCTTCATCTTGCAGAGCACTTCGGCCTGCTCGTCGGTTGCGGCCTCGGCAAACGACCAGTACTCGTAGCCCAGCAGCTCGTCGCGGTGCAGCAGGCGGTTGGTGCAGTGCTCACACAGTTTGACGATGGCCTCGCGCGGATGCTCCGGTATCGGCGGCACGAACTCCGCGCCGATATCGGGCTCGGTATAGCTAATCCCCGGTCCGTTGAGAATCATAGTCGTCCCTTCTCTTGCCACAGCCCGGCGAGACCGCAGCGCCCCTCTTTTTTTGCAGGCCGGGCATGCCCCCATGCCTTTCACCCGCCATTGTTGACATTGTGTCAAAAATAGTATTGACGAACCGTCAACAATATTCAAGACTGTTAGGCGAACGGTCAGGCAAAAGAGGATGAAAGGCGGCAAAACATGGGCAACAACGCAGCAGATATCTCTGTGGTCGATGCCGTCCCCGCATCCGATAGCGCGGCAAAACGCCTGACGGGCGACGAGCGCCGTCGCGAGATCCTCGCCGCTGTGCGCGCCGTGAGTTCCGAGCTGGGCGTGTCCCACCTATCGGTATCGGCCGTGACCAAGCGAGCCGGCTGCACGCGCTCGCTGTTCTACCACTACTTCGCCGACATGGACGCCGCCGTCACCGCCGCCATGGACGAGGCAATTGACGGTTTTATCTCCGAGCTCGAGCAGTGGAATGCCAGCCGCACGGTTGGCGACATCGAGGGCGCGCTCGACACCGTCGCCCCGCTCTTTAAGCGTCTGGTCGCCAGCGGCCACGAACTGCCGAGTACGCTCACCTCGAGCAGCGGCGCGCTCTACGGCGGCTTTCTGCACAACGTGGTCCAGCGCGTGGCGCAATACATCTGCGACACCACCGTGGTGGACTTTGTCGCCCATCATGACCTGCGCATCGACCATGTCTACGAAACCTTCTACACCCTCATCATGGGGTTGTTGATGTATATCCGCACGCACCCCGATGTGCCCGACGAGACGGTCAAGGAAATCATCGCCTCGACACTCCACATCGAGGGCTATACCGCCAAGTATCCGGAGCGCAAGCCCCAGAACTGACGACATTTGGCCAAACTGCCCGCGATCAGAAGAGGGGCCGCGGGCGTGTGAAAGGAGAGCAGCATGCTGTTCGATGTTTGGGGTAGCGATACCCTTATCCACTGGGCCGGCTGGGCCATGGTCTTTATTGGCCTCATCGTGCTCAACGAGGTCGGCCGCCGCACTAAGCTCGGCGCGGCAATCATCTTTGGCGTGGCTCCGCTGGCCATGACCATCTACTGCGTCGCCATCGCCGTCGGCGTTTCGCAGGGTGCCGAGTGGGCGCTCACCAACCCCACCCATGTGTACCAGAACAGCTGGTTCCACTACGCCAAGGTCTACGCGGCGTTGGCCGGTTGCTGGGGCTTCATCGCCATTAAGTATCAGTGGGGCAAGATCGGCAAGGCACACTGGTTCCGCGCGTGGCCGTTTGTGATCGTCGCCATCAACATCATGATCGCCGTCGTGTCCGACTTTGAGAGCGCCTATCACTTCTTTGTCCTGGGCCAGTCCACTTGGGTCACCTCCGAAGGTGCTACGCAGCTTGCCGGCTGGAACAACGTGTTCAACGGCATCGCCGGTATCATCAACATCTTCTGCATGACCGGTTGGTGGAGCGTCTACGCCTCCGAGGACAAGACCGACATGCTGTGGCCCGACATGACCTGGGTCTACATCATCGCCTACGATATCTGGAACTTCTGCTACACCTACAACTGCCTGCCCACCCACTCCTGGTTCTGCGGCTTTGCGCTGCTGCTGGCGCCCACCGTCGCCGCCTTTATCTGGAACAAGGGCGGCTGGATTCAGAACCGCGCCTTTACGCTGGCCATTTGGTGCATGTTTGCCCAGGTGTTCCCGTTCTTCCAGGAGGAGTCCATCTTTGTGACCCACTCCACGCTCGACCCCGTCGCCGCCACCGCGGTCTCGATCGCCGCGCTGATCGCCAACATCGCCGCGATTATCTACGTCGCTTACCGTGCCAAGAAGCTCGGCCGCAACCCCTACAAGCAGGATGTCTTTGAGGGCACCGGCGATTGGGAGAAGGCCACCGCCCGCCGCGCCAAGGTTGATTACGCTCACGCCGAGTAACGTGTTTATTCCGTCCACATTTGGATGTAGGCAAACTTAGCCGACGCCGCAATCGCGCGTCATGCGCAGCCCCGGAAAGCGATTCGCCCGCTTTCCGGGGCTTTTTGTTGTTGCGTCTTATTCATCTATTCAAAAACGCGCGCATATATAAAATCGGATTTCAAATCACGCGGCGGCTCTATGGGGTCCCATTTTTGGGTACATTGTTGTCCCGATATTGAGCTTGGGGGATATATGAAAGATGAGACGACGGGCCAAGAGGACGCGGCCCAAGATGCAGAAGCGTGTGCCGAGGCCCTGGAGAGCCTAGACCAGATTGCGCTGGCCGAGATTGCGTTTGACGATTCGAGCATTGATGTGCAGGATGAGCCAGAAATCGAGGCGCAGCCCGATGACCAGGATGCAAAAGACGATGGCGCCGCGCCCACCGAAGACGAGGCGGAACACAAGGAATCCGAATATGAGGCCGACGACCAGCCCGAATCCGACACGAGCGAGGAAACCATCTTGCTCGACAGCTTGCCGGCCGAAGATTCGCTGACCCGCGAGCTCCCTGGCTTAGGCTCTGCGCCTGCCGTGGACGAGACCATCGCCATGGGCGATATTCCCCTACCGTCCGTTCCTTCGGCACGCGAAGCACAGGTTCGTCATCGTAAGATGTCGCCCAAGCGCCGCAACCTGATGGCTGCCGGCGTTGTGGCCGTCGCGCTCGTCGCCGGCGGCGCAGGCTACGCAGCCTGGAACGGATATCAGCAAGAGCAGGCTGCCGCTGTCGCCGCCAATGCCCACACGATGATGTCGGTGCAGATTGGCGTGCATGCCGCGGGCCTCGACTGTTCCGCCGGCTCCAAGATTCCCGTACAAGTGAGTGGCCAGGATTCTGACGGATCCTCCGTGAGCGAAACACTCTATGTTGACGAGCACGGCCGTGGCATCAAACTGCTACCCGGTGACTACACGCTCTCCATCGCTGCCTCCCCCATCGCGTCCGACGGCACCGTCTATACCGTGCCGACCACCAAGGCGCAGGTCACGATCAAGAGCGACGGACAGGACCTAAGCAGCCAGGCCGCCTTTAAGCTCAAGGTGCCTTCGGCCGACACGGTAACCGACGACCAGATCGATGCCGCCGCCAAATATGCCGAGGAGGGAGGCGCGAGCTCCGCCGCCACCGCCAAGGTGCTCCAGCAGGCGGCAACCGCGCGGCGCGACGCCGCCGTCAATGCCGTGAGCGCGCAAAAGGCACAGGCAGCCCGCGATGCTGACGCTCGCCACAAGGCAACCGACCTCTACCAGCTCGATATCCCTGTCGAGTGGTACGGCAAGGTCGAGACTTGGCAAAATGGCAGCACGCTATGCATCTATCTTGCCGGCGACAGCGATACGCCGATTGTGACGCTCGTCGCGGTGCGCGAGGGCGAGAGCTTTACGCCCGATGAGGGCGATACGGTTTTGGGTGCGGCCAATCTAGGCAACGGTTATACCGTCTACGCCAGCGGCCCCGTCTATCCGTACGTGGTGCCCCAGACCATCAACGGACGGACGCAGAATCCCGTGTCAACCTACCCCATGGACACGGCCATTGAGCTTGTCGAGCTCACGACCGGTAACCGCTACACCTATAGCCAGATCAAGAACGTACTGGTCGGCAAAGACGGCAAGGCAGACGCCGCGACCAAACTCGAGACCGACTACCTCGCCCAGATTCTCCTGCCGAGCATCAAGGCCCAGGACTAGCGGACCATGACACCTGAGTCCTGGCCTCGCAAATCCATAGACGATTAGGAAAGGAGCCACTTCCATGCGGGCACAGCATGTACCACGCCGTGTTTGCATGGAATATCGGCCTGCTCATCCATGGTAACGATTACCGACTCGCCAAGATCAAACTGGGCCATCGCGGCATCGAGCGCGGCAATTTCGCGCTCGCGCGTTTTCTCGCTTGTCATATCCACACTTACCTGAATCAGGCCGTAAGCCTGCATGAGCAGTGCATCCCCAGCCACAAAGTCCACCTCATGGCTTTTATTCTTATCTTTAATCAGCAGGCGGCAAACCGAACCGGGCCGCACGGCGGGGGTCCTTCTTCTGAGCGCATTGAACACCGCGGTCTCGAGCCTCTGACCATGATCCAATGCCGATGCGGGGGAGAACGCTCCGAACATCGCAGGATCGACGGCGTAGACCTTAGACGCAGACCGCGTATTATTTGCAAGCGAACGCGTGAACTCCGGCACCGAAAACAGCAGGTAGGCGTCCTCGTAATACTCAAGTAAGTCGCTGAGCGTATTTCGACTGACGGATATCTGTCTGCTCTTGAACTCGTTGTACACTTTGTTCACTGACAGCTCTCGTCCCGAAGATGCCATGCACCGCGCCAGAAACAGCGAGGCCAAACGGGGGTTCTTGACGTCGTAACGTTCAACGACGTCCATGGCGACCGTTCGCGACGCATATTCCTGTAGCAGCTGAATCGCGTCTGCGGGCGTCTGCTCAAGTGTCGCGATGAATCCCCCTCGCTCGAGATATCCGACCAGATGGTGTCGGAGCAACGCTGCAGCGCTTGAGGAGAAGGGCGCGTTCGACTCAGGAACGCCCCCCGTCTTATATCGGACGTATTCCGAAAAACTCAACGGAAAAAGCTCTCGCACAAGAGAACGGCCCCTGAACTCGCTCTTAAGTTCCGAGGACAGCATCTTAGAAGAAGATCCCGTCACGTAAACGGTCGCCTTCTCCGTATCGACCACGCGTCGCAGAAACGCACCCCATTCGGGTATTTCCTGGATCTCGTCAAAGAAAAGGTAGGCGCCCTCGCCTCGAGCAGCAGGATATAGTGCATAGAATGTATCGAGCACGTCCGCTAGTAGCGATGGCTCATACGGACGCAAGCGCTCATCCTCAAAATTGAAATATAGCATCCGGTCAAGCTCGACGCCTTGGCCCTGAAGCCGCCGTATCTCCTGATACAGGCGATACGTCTTTCCACAACGACGGGCGCCCACAATCACATATACGATGTTGTCGCGCTTTGGCTCCTGCGGGTTGCCCAGATCAAGGTCGCGCTCAAAGACCTGCGGAATCCCCTGTTGCTCAAAGTCCTTTATTTTTTGAGCCACCAAGTCGTTGAATGCCATAATTCTCCAATCTTGCTCTCCTGCTAATCAAGATTATAACGATTCTTGATTAGCAGGAGAGCAAGATTATGCGTATCTTGATTAATGGATAAGCAAGTTTTCTATTAGTGGCCCCTCCCGGAGGATATCGAGCGGCCGAGGGGGCAGGCATGAACGCCTCTAGCCGAAAACAAAGTAGCTAAAAAAGCCCCATTACAGTTTGAGTCGTCCGAAAGGGCGGCTCTTTTCCGTTGCACGGTTA
>CAUDQR010000007.1 GCA_958451615.1 uncultured Collinsella sp.
GGCCCGTGGGTTATACCCTAAGAGCAAACCACCCTTTTTAAGGGTGGTTCTGATTTACAGACTTGTAACAGAGCCAAAATATCCCCACATACTTCGCCCAACTAAAGAAATTCTCGACCGTTAACCGGAATCAGCGCCAAATTGTGCATAAAATGCGCTACTGTATTGCAAAACGTTGGCCCGCATTGCATAACCAGCCATAACAGCGGACCGCGTTTGAATGGTTCGATTGGGCTGTCTCGACGTTGCCCGGCCGAATTCACTTTGTCCTATCTCATAAGGAGGATGGCATGGCTGATTCTATGTTCCACCAGCCCGTTATGGGTCGTCGCGCCTTTGTTGGCGGCACCCTCGCTGCGAGCTCCATGGCTTTTCTTGCCGCATGCGGCAAGAAGGGCGGCGACGCTTCCGGTTCTGAGTCCGGTTCGACGCTGAACTTCTACATCAACAACCCGGTCTGCATCGACCCCTACAACGTCCAGGAGGATCAGGGCACTCAGGTCGAGTACCAGCTCTTCGACGCTCTGACGGAGTACGATAACGAGAAGGGCGAGATCGTTCCGCTGGCTTGCGAGTCCTTTGAGGCTAACGACGACGCCACCGAGTTCACCTTCAAGATCAAGAAGGCCAAGTTCCATAACGGTGACGACGTTACCTCCAAGTCCTTCAAGCTCGGTTGGGAGCGCCTGGTCAACACCAAGTCGGCCATCGCTACCGAGTATGGTCCTTCCGAGGTCTCCTATCACCTTTCCATGGTCGAGGGCTATGACGATCTGGTTGCCGGTAAGGCTACCGAGCTGACCGGTGTCACCTGCCCGGATGACGAGACCCTCGTCGTCAAGCTGACTTCTGCCTACGCCGACTTCCCCTTCGTCGCCTCTCACCCGGCTCTGTCCCCGGTTCCCGAGTGCGCCGAGACCGATGTCAAGAGCTTCTATCTTGCCCCGGTCGGCAACGGCCCGTTCATGATGGACGGTAAGTGGGAGGATGGTCAGGAGATCAACCTCAAGAAGTTCGACGATTATTATGGCGACAAGGCCAAGATCGACGCCATCCACTTCCAGGTCATCAAGGACGTGGAGACCGCTTACAAGGAGTTCCAGGCCGGTAACCTTGATGTCTGCGACGTTCCCGTTGCTCAGATCGACGCCGCCAAGAAGGACCGCGGCGAGTCCAAGGATGGCTACACCATGAGTGATGGTGCGCGCATGCTGCTCGGTTCCGAGCCTTCCACGTACTATCTGACGTGCAACACCACGGCCGAGCCGTTCAACAACGCTGACCTGCGTAGGGGCATCTCCCTGGCTATCAACCGTGAGGCCATCTGCAAGACCATCTTCAAGGGCACCCGTACCCCCGCTGACGGCATCGTTCCTCCGGGAATCGCCGGCTACAAGGAGGGCGCATGGGAGTTCTGCGCCTACGACGTCGACAAGGCTAACGAGTACCTCGACAAGGTCGCTCCCGCTGGCGCTAACGGCGATCGTGGCATCAATGTGACCCTGTCCTACAACCAGGACGGCGGCCACAAGGAGATCATGGAGTCCATCATCGGCGACCTCGCCAAGGTGGGCGTCACCGCCGTCTCCGATACCCCTGAGTGGTCTGCCCTGCTCGAGCAGTATCAGAACTTCAACTATCAGTTCGGCCGTCTGGGCTGGATCGCCGATTACCCGATCATGGACAACTTCCTGTATCCGCTGTTCCACTCCGACTCCCTGGGTGGCGACAACCGCTCCGGTTACAGCAACCCCGACTTTGACGCCAAGGTTGACGAGGCCCGTGCCACGGTTGACGACGACGAGCGTATCGCCAAGATGCAGGAGGCCGACGCCATGGTCGCCGCCGACTGCCCGGTCATCCCGGTGATGTTCTACACGCACACCATCGCTGGCTCCGACCGCGTCAAGTACCTCTACGTTGATCCGCAGAAGCACGCCGATCTGGGTACCGCTGAGCTCGCCTAAGAGTTTGCAGCTTCCGTGAGGGTCAAGTATTTACGTAGACCTCATGGGAAACATACAGTTCCCCCTAACCTGGGGTAAACTGGCTGATGGTAATTTTGGGATGCCGGTCTGGCGATCGGCATCCCATTTAGGTTAATCCCTAGATAGGGGAGTGGTATGGGTAAGTACATCGTTAAACGTGTGCTTCAGTTCATCCCGGTGTTTTTGGGCGTCACGCTGATTCTGTTCGCCCTCCAGAATATCGTGCCGGGAGATCCGATCAAGCTGATCGGTGGAGACAAGGCTCTGTCCCCCGAGGTAGAGCTTCAGCTTCGCGTACGCTATCACCTGGTCCAGACGGACGAGGACGGTAACGCGATCCTTGACGAGAACGGCGATCCCGTTCAGACGTCGCTTGTAGACCGTTATCTGTATTACATGAACGGTCTGCTTCATGGCGATCTGGGTAATTCGTACCAGCGCAAGCTGCCGGTTACGGAAATCTTTGCCCAGAAGTATCCGTATACGGTCAAACTCGCCGCGTGCGCCATCGTGCTCGAGGCGATCATGGGTATCGGTGCGGGTATCATTTCGGCGGTAAAGCGTTATTCCTTCTGGGATATTTTGGTAACGCTGACCACGTCGATCCTCGTTGCCGTTCCCGCCTTCTGGCTCGGCATGCTGCTGCAGCTTTTCTTCGGCGTCATCCTTAAGGACCTCACCGGCGGCGCATTCTCCATGCCGATTTCGGGTGCCGGCGGTTCCAGCTCTCAGTATCAGGATTGGATGCACTATGTGCTTCCGACCATTACGCTGGCTTCGGTTTCGACCGCTTATGCTGCCCGCATTATGCGTTCGCAGCTGCTTGACGTCATGAACCAAGATTACATCCGTACGGCAAAGGCCAAGGGTCTCTCCAATCGCGCGATCATCATCAAGCATGCGCTTAAGAATGCACTCATCCCCGTCGTTACCTATATTGGTGTCGACTTTGGCGGCATGCTTTCGGGTGCCATCCTGACCGAAACGGTCTTTAACTGGCCCGGTATCGGCTATGAGGTCTATCGCGCCATTAGCATGCGTGACTGGCCCATCGTTATGGGCGGCGTTACGCTCATCGTCGTCGTCGTCATGGTGATCAACCTGCTCGTCGACATTAGCTATGCATTCCTCGACCCGCGCATCCGCCTTGGCGGTCCGTCGGATAAGGCCTAAGGGAGGTACGTCTCATGCAGGAAACTGATTCTCAGTCTCAGGAGCAGGCTACCGCCACCAAGGCCGCATCTGCTCCCGCCAAGTCCCGCACGCTGTGGGGCGACGCTTTTAAGCGTCTTCGCAAGAACAAGCTCGCCGTTATCGGTGTCTGCTGGATCATCGTCGTCGTTTTGGTTGCCCTGACCGCAGATCTGTGGGCTAAGCCCTGGCTCGGTTCGCCGACGGCTTCCGACTCGACCACCATGGCCGAGACGTCGCTGCTGGCTCCGTGTGCCGAGCACCCGTTTGGCACCGACGCCCTTGGCCGCGACATTCTCGTTCGTGTTATCTACGGTGCACGTGTTTCGCTTTCCGTCGGTATTATGGCCACCGCCATCTCCACGGTGATCGGTCTGGTCATGGGCGCCCTTGCCGGTTTCTATGGCGGCATCTGGGATACGATTATCATGCGCTGCGCGGACATCTTCCTGGCGTTCCCGTACGTGCTGTTCGTCGTCGCCATGATCGCCGTTATCGGCCGTGGCCTTCAGAACGTCTTTATCGCCATCGGTATTCTCGGCTGGCCTTCGATTGCGCGCGTCTTTAGATCCGCGATCCTCACGGTCAAAGAGAACGACTATGTTGACGCCGCCCGTGCCATGGGTGCATCCGATGCCCGTATCGTTATGCGCCATATCTTCCCGAACTCCGTTGCTTCCATCGTGGTCTACGCGACCATGAACATCGGCGGCGCTATTCTGACCGAGTCCGCTCTGTCCTTCCTCGGCATGGGCGTTATTCCGCCTACGCCTTCGTGGGGCTCCATGATTCAGGACGGTCAGCAGTATCTTCTGACTGCTCCCTGGATGATGATCATGCCCGGTCTGGCAATTCTCTCGACGGTGCTCGCCTTCACCCTGCTGGGTGACGGTTTGCGCGACGCCCTCGACGTCAAGATGAAGGACGCATAAGGATGAAGAAGAACAAGAACTATGTGGACCTGAAGGACCAGCCGGTTCCCGAGGGCCAGCATCTGCTCGAGGTCGATGACCTTAAGATGTATTTCCACACCGAAGATGGCGTTGTTCGCGCTGTCGACGGTGTCTCCTACACGCTCGATCGTGGCGAGACCCTCGGTGTCGTCGGTGAGTCCGGCTCCGGTAAGTCCGTGACCGCCATGACCATCATGGGTCTTATCTCGATGCCTCCGGGAAAGATTGAGGGCGGCGACGTTCGCTATCGCGGTCGTTCTATCCTCGAGATGACCGAGGAAGAGATGCAGCACATTCGCGGTAACGATATCGCGATGATCTTCCAGGATCCTATGACCTCCTTGAACCCGGTCTATAAGATCGGCAAGCAGGTGGGCGAGGGCCTTCGTCTGCACCGTGGCTACTCCAAGCAGGAGGCGCTCAAGCGCGCCACCGAGCTTTTGGACCTCGTGGGTATCCCCGAGCCCGAGAAGCGCGTCAATGAGTATCCGCACCAGTTCTCCGGCGGTATGCGTCAGCGCGTCATGATCGCTATGGCTCTTGCCTGCGATCCCGATATCCTGATTGCCGACGAGCCCACGACGGCTCTGGATGTTACCATTCAGGCTCAGATTATCGAGCTCATGCAGGAGATGCAGGAGAAGAACGGCAACGCCATTATTATGATTACCCATGACCTGGGCGTCGTCGCCGATATGGCCGATAAGATTATGGTTATGTACGCCGGCCGTCCCGTCGAGTTCGGTACTGCTGAGGAAATCTTCTACGAGAGCCGCCATCCCTACACCTGGGGTCTTATTCGCTCCATCCCGGAGCAGGCCATCGATGAGAAGAAGCCGCTGACGCCGATTCACGGCAACCCGCCTTCGCTCATGAACCTGCCCGAGGGCTGCGTCTTCTCTCCTCGCTGCCCCTATGCGACGGACAAGTGCCGCAAGCAGCGCCCCGAGCGCGTTGTCACCGAGTCCGGCCACTATTCTGCGTGCCATTATTCCGGTGACCCCGAGTTCCTCAAGAACGCCCCTGAGACGTCCCGCACGCGCAAGGATTCCAAGAAGGGAGGCGAGGCGTAAATGACAGACAATAACGAGCGCACTCCGCTGCTGAAGGTCGAGCATCTTTCTAAGGAGTTCCCCGCAGAGTCCGGCATGTTCGCCAAGCGTTTTTCCAAGCGCGTCGTCTCTGCTGTGAATGACATTTCGTTCGAGATTTATCCGGGCGAGACCTTTGGCCTGGTCGGCGAGTCTGGTTGCGGTAAGTCCACCACGGGCCGCACCATCATGCGCCTGACCAAGCCGACGGCAGGTAAGGTGTTCTTCCAGGGCAAAGACGTTGCCGAGATGAGCAAGCATGAGATCAAGGACATGCGTCGTGAGATGCAGTTCATCTTCCAGGACCCCTATGCTTCGCTCAATCCTCGTATGACCATCGGCGAGATCGTCTCCGAGCCCATGACTATTCATGGCGTGGGCACCAAGGAGGAGCGCATTGAGCGTGTCCGTGAGCTGCTGGACGTCGTCGGCCTCAACCCCGAGCACATCAACCGCTATCCGCACGAGTTCTCGGGCGGTCAGCGTCAGCGTGTCGGCATCGCCCGTGCGTTCGCTCTGAAGCCCAAGCTGATCATCTGCGACGAGCCCGTTTCCGCTCTGGATGTTTCCATTCAGGCCCAGGTTCTGAACCTGCTCAAGGAACTTCAGGACAAGTTCGGTACGGCCTATCTCTTCATTGCCCACGACCTGTCCGTCGTGCAGCACATCTCCGATCGCGTTGCCGTTATGTATCTGGGTAAGATGGTCGAGGTTTCGGACTGGAAGACGCTCTATAGCGAGCCTCACCATCCGTACACGCAGTCGCTGCTATCTGCCGTGCCGGTTCCCGATCCGGATATTCAGAAGACCCGCAAGCGCATCATCCTCGCCGGCGATCCGCCGTCGCCGCTGGATCCACCGACCGGCTGCCGTTTCCACACGCGCTGCCCGATCGCGCAGGGCATCTGCTCCGAGAAGCTTCCTGAGTTTAAGGAAGTTGCCCCGGGCCACTGCTGCGCGTGCCACTTCGCCGAGCCGTTCCCGATCAAGGAATCGCACATCGACCTGTAGTCGGTTGTTTTCGTCCGGGCCCGGCCTGGTGTTGCTTTTCAGAACGTCCTCGGACATGTCGGAAGCCCCGCTGCGCGCTACGCGCTGCGGGGCTTCCTCCGTCCTGCGGAATGTTCTGAAAAGCAACACCAGGGCGGGCCCTGCGTTAACGCGGCAGAGGGGAGTGAGATTCCTTGATCGCTCACTTAATCTAATAGGAAAGTTGGTGAGGCCGGAGCTTTGGCTCCGGCCTCCTTATATAAGGGCTCGGCAAAGCCGAGCCACTAAATTTATATCAGCCCCAGAACATATTTGAGAACTGTGCCCGGAGTACATACTCCTAGGGCCGGAATGAGGTTGCTTTCCAACGCATTCCGCAGGGGGCGGCATTATTTTGTAGCGCGAAGCGCGAATCAAAATAATGCCGCATGCCCGAGGACGCGTTGGAAAGCAACCTCATTCCGGCCCGAACAGGTCCGTCTACCAGCGCATTTACAAATTCGTAAACTTTTTTGAAAAAAGTGCTTGCACAGTTCTCGAATCATAGGTTATTATCTTCCTCGTTGAACGCGCGGGTCGAACAAAACGAACTGCGAATCAACAACATAGCATGTCGGAGTGGCGGAATTGGCAGACGCGCTAGCTTGAGGTGCTAGTGACCGCTTTTTGGTCATGCGGGTTCAAGTCCCGCCTCCGACACCATCGCATTTGAGAAGCCTCTTCGGAGGCTTTTTTGTTACCGATAGACGGTGGGGTCCACGATGGAAACGCTTGAACGCAACGAGTGGGCAGACGTTGCCCAACTAGTCGAGATCACGAGCGATGCTGTCATCATCTGCGAGCTCGACGGAACCATTCTGCATGTGAATAACCGCTTACTTGGTTTGATGTGCGAGGAACGCGCCGACGTCATCGGTGGAGATGTTAAAGACGTCCTGTACTCGTCCGCTTTTGAACGTGCGACGGAACATCGTCTGCCATTTGAAACTGATGGCTCCGAGAACGAACTGATGCTCAAGCTAAGTGACGGCTCTTTTATTCCCGTCTTGGTTCGTGCGGGCTCCGTAACGCCTCCACGCATCTTTGGGCGCCGCGCACCACGTGTCCTGGTGGCGCTTCACAGTATCGAGGAACAGTATTCTCACGACCGTCAGCTCAAGCGTGCGTTATCGGAGCTTAGAGTGGCGAACAAGCGTCTCTCTGGGACGCTCTCGGTCATTATGAGCACTGTGGGCTCCGATGAGTTACCCAGCCTGCTTGATACCGTTTTGAACCAGCTTGTAGGAACGCTCGATGCTTCGGGTGCCGCTATCTATTTTTCTGAGAGCGGCGGCTTTAAGCTTCGCGGTGTTTCCAAGGAGCTGTACGACAGCTACCTGCCCGAGTTTTTGCCGTATGGCGCTGGCATTCCGACGTATGTTCTTCGCGAGTCGCGTGCCTGTCGCTTGTCGATCCAACAGGACCTTGAGGGCGATAAGGCCGCCTCCGGTATGTTCATGGACCTGGATAATCGTTCAAAGCACCTGTTGCGCATGCAGGATATGCCTCCGTACCGCAGTGAAATCTGTCTTCCCGTTTTTTACGGTACGCAGATCCTCGGCGTGCTGGAAGTTGGTTGGAAACGCCCCCAGGCACCGCTCGCCTATGACGTTAATGTGCTCGAGGTCATTTGCGATTACCTGTCTATCCAGCTGGTCGGCATGGCATCGAGCCTTCGCTCCCGTCGCACGGCCGAGCTTGGTCGTTCCCTCAATGTGCTGCGTGATGAGTTGTTTACCTTTCTAGACGATTCCGCTGCGGCTACCCAGGCGGTGTCGTCCGAGATCTGCAATATGCTCAACTGCCATTTTTGCCCTGTTGAGTATGACGCCAGTCTGGATTCCTACGTCATAGATTTTGAAGGCGGCAGTCGCGTTGCTTTGCCGGACGATCCCGAGAAGCTTTTCTTTTCCACGACGGCGCCAGCGGCACGTCTGGGGGCTGCCCCTGATGGCTTTGAGGCATCTGTTTTGGGCGGCACGAGTGCCGAGGACCTTAAACACGTCCGTATAACTCGCGTTGACGAATCGATGCCTATGGGAGGCTGGCTTAGAGCGCATGGCCTGCCTTGCCAGGGTCTCTACGTCGACGCCGGCATCGAGGCGGGGCGCCCACGCCCTGAGGGCGATGGCAAGCACAGTAACGACGCAATCGTTCCTGCTTCTGTTGCGAAGGGGCCGACGACGCGTGCGCTGCTGCTTCGTGATGGCAGCCAAGAGCCGATTGATGACCTTGAATATGACTACTTGGTGCACTTGGCCCATGACTTTGAACTGATCTATGAAGGCGAATCTCAAAAGCGTGAGGAGCGCCATATCGCTCAGACCCTCCAGATTGGCATGAGAAATTCACTGGGGGATGTTCCGGGAATCGCCGCCGATTCGGTGTACCTGTCGGCCACGAACTCGGCGTTGGTCGGCGGCGATTTCTATACGCTCATCCGTCTTCCCGACGATTGCGCCGTCATGATTCTGGGCGATGTGTCTGGCAAAGGCATTGAGGCTGCATCGATGTCCGCACTCGTCAAGACGGCCCTGACGGCATATGCCTGGGAGGGCGCTGGACCGGCCCGCACGGCACGCTCCCTTAACAGCATGCTTATGGGCTTTTCGAGGGTCGAGACGTTCGTGACGGCCTTTATCGCCAAGATTGACCTTAAAGCCGGACGCGCAACGTATTGTTCGGCGGGCCATCCTCCGACCATGGTCATCAGGCCAGAGTCGATGCCGCTGGGTGGCGGCGAGGCTCGTGGGGGAGAGGTCGAGCTGCTTGGATGCCAATCGGGGGTAATCGGTGCCTTTGAGAGCATGGTGTACGAGACAGGCGTGTTTACGTTCGCTCCTGGTGACATGCTATTTATGTACACCGACGGAACAATCGAAGCACGTGACCGCTCGGGTGCTTTTTTTGGCGAGCAGCGCCTTCGTGACCTTCTGCTCTCTGTCTCGGGTGAGGGCGTATCGGGAATCTGCGGCAAGGTCTTGGGCGAGCTCGACCGATTTACCGAATCGGCGCTGGACGATGACATTGCATTGGTGTCCCTTGAGTTTTTACGGGGTCGTTCATAGACGACGCTGGGCGGGCTGAATCCGTACGGTTGGGGAAACGAATGCATCGAGTGGGCTTTTTTGGGGAACCATAGTCGTATGAATGAGTGGAATGACATAGCGGTTTTGACGCCACCAGGCGATATCGACATCGCCACGGTGCCTGCGCTGCGTCGGCGGTTGGATGCTTTGATTGGCCGCGGCGTGCGTCGTGTCGTCATCAACTGTCAGGCTGTTAGCTTTATCGATTCGACGGGCTTGGCATTCCTGCTTACGCGCGCTCGTGAGCTCATGAGGCGAGAAGGCCTGCTCTCGCTCGTCAATGCATCGGGTGAAGTTGTTCGCTTTTTGGAGATTGCTCGTCTTGTCGATATTCTTCATGTCGCGGGGCCGACACGGGAGCCTATTCCCGCCATTCCGGTGGGGGAGCTGCCTCGCTGGAGTAAGAGCGTCGAGGTCCGTCAGGGTATCGAGAATCTTCCATACTACCGACATCGCATCGCCGAACTCCTTGAATCGCTTCCGTTGCGCCGTGACGAGCGCTACGATGTCGCATTGGCGTCGGGGGAGGCGCTGGGTAATGCCTATGACCATGCGGGCGGTATCGGGTGCGTCCTGACGGTTCAGGCCTATGGCGATCGCGTTGTGGTTGAGGTGCTTGATCGAGGTGCCGGCTATTCTATCGATGAAACGAGCGAACCGGTCGCATCAGAGGAGCGCGGCCGTGGTATCAAGCTTATGCGTATGCTCGTCGATAACGTGGAGGTTGCTCGTCGTACGGACGGCGCCGGCACGCGCGTGCAGATGGTGAAGCTGTTTAGCGGAGCGCTGGAGTCGTGTGCCTAGCCAATCGCTTTAGCGCGTTTAGCTACTAAGAACATGCGGCAGACAAGTTTTTTGAAAAAAGTACTTGCGTCTTTTGGACAACTCGCGTAAATTAATAACCCGCAAGCGGACATGGCTCAGTTGGTAGAGCACAACCTTGCCAAGGTTGGGGTCGCGGGTTCGAGCCCCGTTGTCCGCTCCATTGCATTTCCGGACCGTTTAGGCGGTCCTTTTTCGGCGAAGTGGCCAAGTGGTAAGGCAGAGGCCTGCAAAGCCTTTACCCCCGGTTCGAATCCGGGCTTCGCCTCCAGGCAACATCCGGGCGCTCCGGCGCCCGTTTTGTTTTACATATGCGGACATGGCTCAGTTGGTAGAGCACAACCTTGCCAAGGTTGGGGTCGCGGGTTCGAGCCCCGTTGTCCGCTCCAAACGCAGCAGCCCGACTACTACGGTAGCCGGGCTTTTTCGTACCCATCGCTTGGGCTCGAACCCGAGAGGGAGCGAGCGTTAAGCAAACGCGGAGCGTTTGTAGCGAGCTGGCGAGGACGCCGGCAGGCGGCCGAAGCCGGTGCGGATCCGCGAAGCGAATACGCAGACGCCCCGTTGTCCGCTCCAAGCGTAACAGCCCGACTACTACGGTAGCCGGGCTTTTTCGTACCCGTCGTCTGGGCTCGAGCCCGTGAGGGAGCGAGCGTTTTGGGGCGTGGCTGTGGCGTTGTTTGCCGCGAATGTCCGCTTTGGGCGTATCATCGTGGGCATCTCGCAAAACCTCGTTGCAAGGGAGACTCATCCCATGGCTACAGAAAAGTCCTCGTCGCGCCCATGGATGTCCGATGCCGCGATCTATCAGATCTATCCGCGCTCGTTTAAGGATTCGACTGGTTCGGGTCTGGGCGATATCGCGGGCATTACCCAGCAGATGGACTATCTTGAGCAGCTGGGCATCGAGGCTATCTGGCTGAGCCCGTTTTACCCATCGCCTCTTGTCGATGGCGGCTATGATGTGGCGGACTACTGCGATGTCGACCCACGTCTCGGCTCGCTTGACGACTTCGATGACATGATCGCTGCGGCGCATGCGCACGGCATCAAGGTCATCGTCGACATCGTGCCCAACCATTCGTCCAACCAGCACCCCTGGTTCAAAGCCGCTCTTGCCGCCGGCCCCGGATCACCCGAGCGCGCCCGTTATATCTTCCGCGATGGTCGCGGCGAGCACGGCGAGCTGCCTCCCACCAATTGGAATGCCAACTTTGGCGGCCCCGCCTGGACGCGCGTCGCGGACGGTCAGTGGTATCTGCACATGTTTACGCCCGAGCAGCCGGACTTTGACTGGTCGTGTCCCGAGGTTCATGCGTTCTTTTGCGACGTCCTGGCGTTTTGGAGCGATCGAGGCGTCGATGGCTTTCGCATTGATGTGGCGCACGGTCTCGCCAAGGATCTCGACCGCGATGACCTCGACCGGTGGCATCTCGCCGAGGGCGATGACATGGTTGAGGACGGCACCCATCCGCTGTGGGACCGCAACGAGGTCCATGAGATCTATCGCGAGTGGCGCCGCGTGTTCGACCGTTATGATCCGCCGCGCAGCGCCGTTGTCGAGGCGTGGGTTCTGCCCGAGCGCCAGTATCTCTACGCACGCCCCAGCGAGCTTGGCCAGACATTCAACTTTGAGTTCGCCAAGGCCACTTGGACCTATGATGACATGCACGCTGCAATCGAGAAGGGCTTGAAGGCGGCCATCGAATCCGATTCCGCCTCGACCTGGGTACTCTCCAACCACGACGTGCCGCGCGTGGCGACACGCTATGCCCTGCCGCAAATCAAGGCGACGCGCTACCATCAGATTGCGCTCGACTGGCTCTTACGCGACGGGTCGTCTTATGACGAGGACCGTGAACTCGGCGAGCGCCGCGCGCGGGCAGCCCTTTTGCTTGAGTTGGCGCTTCCGGGCTCGGCATACGTGTATCAGGGTGAGGAGCTCGGCCTTTTTGAGGTGGCTGACATCCCGTGGGCTGCACTCGAAGATCCCACTGCGACCAATACGCACGGACCGAAGCGCGAGAAGGGGCGCGACGGCTGTCGTGTGCCCCTGCCGTGGGTGGCAGCGGACGATCCCGCGCAGGGCGGATCGTTTGGGTTTTCACCGGCGGACGCCGATGCGGCGCCCCATCTGCCACAGCCTGCATGGTTTTCCGATTACGCTGCCGATAGGGAAGAAGCGGACCCGGCATCGATGCTTGCGTTCTATCGCGACGCCCTCTGGCTGCGGCGCAAGCTGCGCGGGTGCGCCAACGATCTTGCGTGGCTCGATCTTGACGGGTGCACCGGCCTTGCGGATGGTGCCGAGGGCGCTGAGGGCGGCGTCATCGCCTATCGCCGCGACAACGGCTGGGCGTGTGTGACGAACTTCGGTGCAGCACCCGTGGAGCTGCCGGCGGGTAGGGTCCTGCTCACCTCATCACCGCTTGCAGATGGCAGGCTCGCGCAGGACAGCTCTGTCTGGATCATGCTCGCTGAGTTGTAGGGGGCCTCTTGCGGCGAGCTTGCGTTTGCCTACACCTTCCGTGGTGGCTGATGTCTTCGCGAGGTTCGCGAGGGCGTCACAAAACTTTTCAAAAAAAGTTCTTGCATTTGGGTGGATCATCCCGTATATTAAATCCTCGCAGGCGGACATGGCTCAGTTGGTAGAGCACAACCTTGCCAAGGTTGGGGTCGCGGGTTCGAGCCCCGTTGTCCGCTCCATTTGGGCGTTTAGCTCAGGGGGAGAGCGCTTCCCTGACACGGAAGAGGTCAGAAGTTCAAATCTTCTAACGCCCACCAAATGTTCGCAGCTCAGAGGCTATGTCCTCTGGGCTGTTTTGTTTTGCCACCAAGCACGCCGCCAAATAAGCCGCCAAATATTGATCCAAGGTCTGTACGCGATGGTCTTCGCATCCCGTGGGGGCGCCGGCAGATTGCATGTGTCCTGGTCCATCGTGACCGCAACATGTTGGTCAAGCATAATCTTTTGGATTCTTTTGGCGTGAGCGGCTTGGTTTTGGTAGGATTTGTCAGCGGCTTGACTAAGGGGGTTTTATAACTGCCATGCAGGTAGCCGTGTTGGTAACGTTTTACCGACTTGTCAAATACCCCTCATTTTTAATGCGTCTGCAAAATGACCAATTGCTTTGACCTGCTGAAACACTATATGTTGTGTTTGACCTAAAAAAAGAATACAGGATATAGATGCTTCTTTGTCGTATGATAGATGGCGGACAGAGAACGAAGACCTTAACTGCCTCTTTTGAACGTGTCCTTGAACCGCTTGATTGGCTCTAGGGAATGTCCGCATGGAGGCTTATGGTTTATCGAGAACACAGATTGCGCGACGGCGCCGCAAGGCAGGGGCAGGCCCTGCCGGGCATCGTTTGGCTCTGAAGCGCAATGAGGCTACGACGCGAAAGAGGCAAGAGGATGAAGATCATCAAGCGCAGCGGCACCGAGGTTGTCTTTGACATCGATAAGATCGTCAATGCCATCCGCGCCGCAAACTTGGAGGTCGAGGAGAGCTCTCGTCTTACCGACCGCCAGGTGGTTTATGCGGCGCAAAACGTCGCCGAGGCATGCGAGAACGCGGGCCACACCGTTTCGGTCGAGGAGATCCAGGATTTGGTCGAGGACGAGATCATGCGTCTCGACTGCTACGAGGTCGCCCGCCACTACATCATCTATCGCTATGTTCAGAGCCTGAAGCGCCAGAAGAACACGACCGACGACAAGATTCTGTCGCTGATCGAGTGCAATAACGAAGAGGTCAAGCAGGAGAACTCTAACAAGAACCCGACCGTCAATTCCGTCCAGCGCGACTATATGGCCGGCGAGATTTCAAAGGATCTGACTCAGCGTGTGCTGCTGCCCCAGGAGATCGTGGATGCCCACAATGAGGGCCTGATCCACTTCCACGATTCTGACTACTTTGCCCAGCACATGCATAACTGCGACCTGGTGAACCTGGAGGACATGCTCCAGAACGGCACCGTTATCTCGGGCACGCTGATCGAGAAGCCGCACAGCTTCTCGACTGCCTGCAACATCGCGACGCAGATTATCGCCCAGGTTGCTTCCTCCCAGTACGGCGGCCAGTCTATTTCGCTGACCCATCTTGCCCCGTTTGTTGAGGTGAGCCGTCAAAAGATTCGCGGCGAGGTTGCCCGCGAGCTCGAGGAGCTCGGTGTTTCGGCATCTGCCGAAAAGGTCCGTGAGGTCGTTGAGGACCGTCTGCGCGATGAGATCCGTCGCGGCGTCCAGACGATTCAGTATCAGGTCGTGACCCTTATGACCACCAATGGCCAGGCGCCGTTCGTGACGGTCTTTATGTATCTCAATGAGGCCCGTACGCCCCAGGAGAAGCACGACCTTGCCATGATCGTGGAGGAGACGCTTCGTCAACGCTATGAGGGCGTTAAGAACGAAGCCGGTGTGTGGATTACCCCGGCATTCCCCAAGCTTATCTATGTACTCGAGGACGATAACGTTCACGAGAATTCTCCGTACTTCTACCTGACCCAGCTGGCTGCCAAGTGCACCGCCAAGCGCATGGTGCCCGATTACATCTCCGAGAAGAAGATGCGCGAGCTCAAGCTGTCGAAGGGCGAGACCGCCGGCAACGGCGATTGCTACACCTGCATGGGTTGTCGCAGTTTCCTGACGCCCGACCGCTCGGGCAACGGCTTTAACAATGTTGCCAACGCGCTGAACTATGACCCGACCAAACCTAAGTACTATGGCCGCTTTAACCAGGGTGTTGTGACCATCAACCTGCCCGATGTCGCGCTGAGCTCGCATCAGGACATGGACAAGTTCTGGAAAATCTTCGACGAGCGCCTCGAGCTGTGCCACCGCGCCCTGCTGTGCCGTCATGAGCGTCTGATGGGTACGCTTTCGGATGCCGCACCGATTCTTTGGCAGTACGGCGCCCTGGCGCGTCTGAAGAAGGGCGAGACGATCGATAAGCTGCTCGTGGGCGGCTATTCCACCATCAGCCTGGGGTATGCCGGCCTGTATGAGTGCGTCAAGTACATGACGGGCCACAGCCACACCGAGAAGGAGGGCACGCCCTTTGCCATGGCCGTCATGCAGCGCATGAACGACAAGTGCGCCGAGTGGAAGGCCGAAAGCGATATTGACTTCTCGCTGTACGGTACCCCGCTTGAGTCGACGACCTACAAGTTCGCCAAGTGCCTGCAGCGTCGTTTTGGCATCATCCCGGGCGTGACGGACAAGGGCTACATCACCAACAGCTACCACGTCCACGTGTCCGAGGAGATCGACGCATTCGACAAGCTCAAGTTCGAGGGCATGTTCCAGCAGCTTTCGCCGGGCGGTGCCATCTCCTACGTCGAGGTTCCCAACATGCAGGACAACCTCAAGGCTGTCATCCGCGTGATGCAGTACATCTACGACAACATCATGTACGCCGAGCTCAACACCAAGAGCGACTACTGCCAGGTGTGCGGCTACGATGGCGAGATCAAGATTGTCGAGGATGACGGCAAGCTGGTGTGGGAGTGCCCCAGCTGCGGCAACCGCGACCAGGAGAAGATGAATGTCGCCCGTCGCACGTGCGGCTACATCGGTACCCAGTTCTGGAACCAGGGTCGAACCGAGGAGATCCGCGACCGCGTGCTGCATCTCTAATAGTCATCCCAGGCCGCCCCGTAGCGAGGCCCCGGACCTTTACTCGCTATTTCGGACAGTCCTGGCTCACGACGGAGGCGCCACTGGCGCCTCCTGTTCGTGCGGAACTCATATCGAGCAAAGGTCCGGGGCCTCGCTACGGGGCGGCCAAGTTGATGTAGCTGAGATGCAGCATGCGGTCTGCTCACTCCTCGAAGTTCTTAGCGGAAATAATTCGAGCTGCAGCTGCGATTTACTTGCGATGGCGGTTGAGCCGCAACCCAGTTTTTATTGGACCTCGAACCCTATACTCGATGTTCGCTTCGTTCATTGAGTTGCCTTTTGCATGAGGCCGGGACATATCGTCCCGCCCGCAGTTTCGCAGGCCGCAGGCCGAGAATGTTTGAGGACGGGATGATATGCTCCAGACCCCCAGGAAGGTTACTTATGAACTACGCGAACATTAAATATTTCGACATTGCCGATGGGGAAGGTGTTCGTACTTCTCTGTTTGTGAGCGGGTGCCGTCGTGGGTGCAAGAATTGCTTTAACTCTGTTGCGTGGGACTTTGCTGCGGGCGAGCCCTTTGATCGTGCCGTCGAGGACAAGATTATCGAGAGCCTCGATCATCCCTTTATTGACGGCCTGACGATTCTGGGCGGAGAGCCCATGGAGCCCGAGAACCAGGCGGGGCTCGTTGAGTTTGTCGAGCGTGTTCGTGCCGCTTATCCTGCGGGGTCAGGAAAGACCATTTGGTGTTTTACCGGCGATGTGCTCGAGGAGCTTATGCCGGGAGGACGCCACCATACCGAGGTCACGGACCGTATCCTTACCTGTCTTGATATGTTGGTGGACGGCCCGTTTGTTCAGGACCTGTACGATATCACGCTGCGCTTTAGGGGCTCGAGTAACCAGCGCGTGATCGATATGAACGCCACGCGCGCCCGTGCTGAGCGCGAGGGCGTTGCGCTTTGTGATGCGGTTGAACTTTGGCGTGATGATCCGGTCTATTCGACCCATACTATGTAGCTTGTGGTCGATGCCGGAGGGCGTGGTACCATAGCGCGAACGTGAAATCGGAAAAGTGAGGCCCAGATGGTCGATCAGGAAAAAGTCGAGGCCGCCATTAAGCTGTTGCTTGAGGGCATAGGCGAGGACCCAACTCGTGAGGGCCTGCTGGAGACCCCGGCGCGCGTTGCCCGTATGTATGGTGAGATCGCCGGCGGCATGGACCAGAGTGCCGAGGAGCACCTGTCCAAAACCTTTGCCGTCGCTTCGAACGATTTGGTTATCGAGCGCGACATTACGTTCTACTCGCTGTGCGAACATCATCTGCTGCCGTTTTATGGCAAGGCCGCCATTGGTTATATCCCTAACGGTCGGGTGGCTGGGCTTTCCAAGCTCGCCCGCACGGTTGAGGTTTATGCCCGCCGTCTTCAGCTGCAGGAGCAACTGTGCACACAGGTTGCCGATGCCCTCATGGATTATCTCGCTCCCCAGGGAGCGATTGTGTTGATGGAGGCCGAGCATATGTGCATGACGATGCGTGGCGTGCAAAAGCCCGGCACCAAGACCGTGACGCTTGCTCGCCGCGGCGTCTTTGAGACCGATCCCGCGCTCGAGGAGCGTTTCTTTAGGATGCTGGGCCGCTAACCATGAGAGTCGTCAACGACTTTACATCGAAGACCGATGAGGGGACGTCGCGTCGCGGCTTTATGGCTTCGGGCCTGGCCCCCTTTGGTGCCATGCCTCGCATTGATTACATTTGTGCCAACGGGCTGTTCCGGCGGCACCTGGGTAACATCGTACAGTTGGAATCGGGGCGCATCTTCTGCCGCCACGGTATTGACCATCTGCTCGATGTCGCTCGCATTATGTGGATCAAGAATCTCGAGGAACAGCTCGAATTTGACCGCGAGGTCATCTACGCCACGGCACTTCTTCACGATATCGGCAAAGATGAACAGTATGAATCGGGTATATCCCATGATGTTGCAAGCGAACGCGTCGCTGATGCGATTCTCGGCGGCATGCCCGATGACGTGGCGTTTGAGCCGGCCGATGCCGCAGCCATTAAGACGGCCATTCTGGGCCATCGAAAGCTGCGCGTGAACAGCCAACCGCTTGAGCGTCTGCTCTATGCAGCCGACAAAGCGTCGCGTGCCTGCTTTGCATGCCCCGCGCGCAACGCTTGCAACTGGAGCGATGATAAAAAGAACCTGTCGATTCGCGTGTAGTTAGTTTGCGCGGTCGGGGTTCTAAACGAAGGAGACGATCGCGTTGAGTAACAAGAAACTGCCCGAGAATGCAACCAAGACCGAAGGCGCCGAGCTCGCCCGCCGTGGAAGGGGCGAAATATCCACCGCAACGGCGGTGCCTCACGTGAGCTATGACGATCTGCGCCATGCCGATCGTATTGTCATTGACGGCCTTGAGGTTTTTGCCAACCATGGCGTGTATCCCGAGGAGAACGCGCTGGGTCAGAAGTTCATCGTTTCTCTGGTGCTCTATGCCGACCTTCGCGCGGCGGGGGAGCACGATAACCTGGACGCC
Source organism: uncultured Collinsella sp. (assembly GCA_958451615.1). Classification (GTDB taxonomy): domain Bacteria; phylum Actinomycetota; class Coriobacteriia; order Coriobacteriales; family Coriobacteriaceae; genus Collinsella. The sequence continues at coordinate 18,336 of CAUDQR010000007.1, forward strand.
TCGATTGACTACGGCTCGGTGTGCCACGATGTCGATGGCTATCTGCGCGAGCACACGTTTAAGCTCATCGAGGCGGCAGCCGAGGGGACAGCCCAGATGCTGCTGCGCCGTTATCCCTCGCTGCTTGGTGTGCGCATAAAGCTCGATAAGCCGTGGGCTCCTGTTGGCCTGCCCCTGGCAAGCTGCGGTGTCGAGATCGAGCGCGTGCGGTAACCGGTTCTAATACGTCTCTATGGGTGGCTGCTTGAGCCGCTGCGACAGAGCTCTATTGTTGGGACAGTACGTGTCGAGCAGGGCGTGAAAACGCTGATTGTGGCTTGGCTCGAGCAAGTGGACGAACTCGTGGGCGACAACTATGTCGAGGCATTCGACGGGGTAGGCGGCGAGCTCGCGCGTGATGCGAATGGCGCCGGATTTGGGCGTGCATGATCCCCAGCGCGTTTTCATGCTGCGCACGGAGATGCGGGCCACGGTGACGCCCATTGCGACTTCGTACGCGTGCACGATGTCGCGCAGCGCCGATGTGACCTCGGACGCATAGAGCTGGTCGATGTGGGCTTGGAGCTCATCGGACGTTAGGCCGTCGGGGATTGCGTGCCGCTTGGCCTGTGGGCCTTCGTCCGATTCATCGGTACCCATAAAACTTGCGAAGGTGGCCTGTTTGGGTCGCGGTGCGGGTGATGCAAAGTTGTGATCGAGTGCATCCTGTACCGTGATGGGCTTGCCCCAAAGTGCAATGATGGACGAGGGGCTGAGCGGCTCTCGTGCCGTCGCCTGACGCTGCTCGCGCTGGGCAAGTCGGCTGGTAATCCAGGCGCTGTTGCGCTTCACAAACGCTTCGATACGCTCGCGGGTGGCGCCGAGCGGTGCGCTGGCGTGGACCTCACCGCTCGAAGTGACGCGTAGGTTGAAGTTCTTGACGCACTTTTTGGTAACGACGACGGGGATGGGCGTCCCTCCGGGTGGGTTTGCGGAATTCGTAACCTGCTGCGCCAACCGCGGTCCTTTGGTTGGGGGCCGGGCGGCCTTGTCGCCCGTTCGGCATGCCGGCCCGCTCAAGGGATGTGAAATTAATAACGCTCGAAGAAGGCAAGGGCATTGTCACTGCAGAGCTTTTGCATCACGGTCTTGCCAAAATGCTTGGAGAGCATGTTCTGGAATTCGGGCATCTTGCTGGCATCGGAGAGGAACTCGGGCACCGCGGCGCCGTCCCAGTCGCCGCCGAGCGCGATGACGTCTTCGCCACCCAGGTCAAGCCAGTGTTCGATATGCGCCGCCAGCTGGTCGAAGGTGACATCTGCGGCGGTCTCGTCGGTTGCGTCGTTGGAGAGGAACTCGCTGCAGTAGTTGAGGCCGACGATGCCGCCCATGTCGCGAATGGTGCGGAACTGGTCGTCGGTGAGGTTGCGCCTGACGCCGCAAACCGCGCGGGAGTTAGAGTGGCTGGCGACGAAGGGGCGCGTGGCATGCGCAACAACCTCGTCAAAGCACTCGTCGTTGAGGTGGGAGACGTCGAGCACCATGCCGGCGTGCTCCATCTGCGTAAGTGCCTCAATGCCGGCGGCGGTGAGACCGGCGTGGGTGTCGTGTCCGCTCGCGAGCGGTCCCTGCGCGTTCCAGCTAAGCGACGACATGAGTACGCCCAAGCTCTTGAGCACCTCGATCAGCGCGGGGTCCTCGGCAAAGAACGTGGCGTTTTCGATGGTGTGGATGCAGGCGACCTTGCCGTCCTTGAGCGCAGGGCGAATGTCAGCGGCGCTGCGTACGTTGACCATGCGGTCGTGGTTGAGCATTGCCTGGCCGCTCATATGCGCCATGATCTGCGCCTGGAAGCGCGCGGCGTGGGCGGTGGGGATCTCGTCGGGGACAAACGTGGCGAAGCACTGTGCCCACGGCGTGTTGCCGATCTTTGCGAGCGAGATGGCGCAGGCGTTGCCCTCGATGAGGTCGAAATCTTGCGGATGCGTTTCGTCGCCGGGGAAATAGCCGTCGGTGCCGGCGGTAAAGCGCAGGTCGAGATCGAGCGTGGCCCAGCCGATGCGGTCGGCGGTGTCGCAGTGTAGGTCAAATACGGGATATGCCATGGTTCCTCCGGTTGCAGCGTTTCTTTGCAAACTGTCTTTGAATTGTATGACTAGGGTATAGTTAGCGCCATATGTTCATGGCGGCCCGCGTTGTGCGCCGCCCTTATCACGGAGGTTTCCATGTCCAACCAGGGCAAGAAGGTCAAGACTCATTATCGCGGCACGCTCGACGACGGCACGCAGTTCGATAGCTCCTACGATCGCGGCGAGCCGCTGGAGTTCACCTGCGGCGCCGGTCAGATGATCAAGGGCTTCGATGCCGCTGTTGTCGACATGCAGGTGGGCGAGAAGAAGACCGTGCACATTCCTGCTGCCGATGCCTACGGCGAGCGCAACCCCGAGATGGTCCTGACCTTCCCGGCCGAACAGGTTCCCAACATCGAGCAAATCGAGAAGGGCATGAAGCTCTTCCTGTCCACGCCGAGCGGTATGCCCGTCCCCGCCGTGGTCATCGATGTAACGCCCGAGGCCGTGACGCTCGACGCCAACCACGAGCTGGCCGGCAAGGATCTCAACTTTGATATCGAGCTCGTCGAGGTCGAGGGCTAGAGTATGCCTGAACGCTTGGTTTCGACGACATGCTTGGGAAATCTCAACGATCCGTCCTATGAACTCCTGCTTCGCCGGAAGTTAGGCGGCGTCTTTGAAGTTGACGAGCTGCTGCTCGATTGGGACCAGGCTGATGTATGCGCGTTTGCGGGCGTGACGGAGCTGGGGCGCACGGTCGATGTTCGGCTGGATTCCGCTGACGGCGGTCGTCTTGCCGACGGCGACGTGCTCGCCATCGACCGTTCGGGCATGGTGCCCGTGGCGGTTGTCGTGCGCCTGCGCAGCGCCGAGGTCTATTTGGTCGAAGTCGACCGCATGGATCCGATTGCGCTCGCGCATGCGTGCTGGGAGATCGGCAACATGCATGCGCCGCTCTTCCGGGGCGACTCGGACGAGCATACCGTGCGCATGTATACGCCGGTGCAGCCGGTTTTGGGCCGTATGCTTCGCGGCGTCGAGGGAGCTCGAATCTCGATCGTTTCGCGCGAGCTCGATGCGGGCCGACGCTTTGCGTCGAGCGCGGCCGATGTTGTCGTGAGCATGGCTCCGGACTTTACCATCGTTAAAAAGACGCGCGACTAAGCGCGCGTATGCGCAAGACGGGCTTTGAGGGGTGACCGATCAAGGTCCGTCTTGCTGTTGATAGGAGGCTTTGGGGGAAGCATATGGGTCTTGAGGGAATCAAGCTGATTGCATGCGATTTGGACGGCACGTTGCTGCACCCGGGGGAGCGCGAGCCGCGTTCCGAGGCCTTTGAGCTTATCGATGAGCTACATCGTCGCGGTATCGTGTTTATGCCGGCGAGTGGCCGTCAATATGCGAGCCTGCGCTACCTGTTTGCCCCGGTGGCCGATGAACTCGCCTATGTATGCGAAAACGGAGCCCTGGTCATGAGCGAGGGGCGTGCCGTGGTCAAGCGTTCTATGGAGCGTGGCCTGGCCATGGATATCGCGAATGCCGTGGTTGCGTACCCCCATGCCGACGTGACCCTTTCGTGCGAGGGACACCTCTACACCATGAGCAGCAACGATGCGTTTGTTGACCACCTGCGTTATGAGGTCCATTGTGATGTGGCGGTAGTCGACCGTCCCGAAGACATTGACGAGGATGTCATTAAGATTGCCTTCCAGACGCCCGAGGCGGAGCAGCCGGCGGCGCTGGAGTATTTTGTGCGTCGCTTTAGCGACCGGGTCGATGTGATGACGTCGGGAACCGAATGGACCGACTTTATCGGCTTTGATTCGGGCAAGGGGTCCGCGCTTGCCGATTATGGCTGTGCGCTGGGGATCTCACCTAACGAAATGATGGCGTTTGGCGATAACGAAAACGATCGCGACATGCTCAACGTGGTGGGCCATCCCTATCTGATGGAGAGCTGCAATCCCAGCATGCGCGGTGTCAATGACCGTGTCCGCTACGTGCGCACGGTCGAAGAGGAGCTGCGTCGTCTACTTGCTGAGTAGGCATGTCCCAAACATCTACCGGCAGTCGGGGCAGAGACCCTCGAAGATGGTGTAGTGCGACGTGACGTGCCAGCCGATTTGCTCGGACGCCTTGGCGTCGATCTGGGCATCGAAGGGGAGCGGTACGTCGATGACGCGGCTGCACGAGGTGCAGATGATATGTGCGTGCGGCTCGATGGTGCGATCGAAGCGACTTCCGCCCGGCGTCTTGATGGAGAGAATCTCGCCGGCGTCGGCCAAGAGATTGAGGTTGCGGTAGACCGTACCGCGGCTGATTTTGTCATCCTGCGCGCGCACGACGTTGTAGATTTCGTCGGCGGTGGGATGGTTATAGCTTTGGCGCACGGCGTCAAGAACCAACTTTCGCTGCCTGGTATTCCTTCTTTGCACCGCCATGCGCCTCGCCTCTTTTCTATCAACGGTCGTAGGTAAATGATACCGTATTTAGCACACAATACTAATAACGAGGCGTGAAACCGTCTTCATTGGCAAGTGGGGCTCGGGCCTGGGCGTCTACGAGGCGAAAACGCGTACCCATGCGCTCGTAGGAGGCATAAAGCGCTTCGAGATGAGATAGGATATTTGCCGGAGCTCCCTGTATCTCCATCTCGACTGAGCCGTCTTCCATGTTACGCACCCAGCCGGTGAGCGCGCGTGCCTGCGCGAGGTTGGTGTTGGTAAAGCGAAAGCCAACGCCCTGGACTTGCCCCGCCCAGCGCAGGAAATAGCGCAGGGGAGTGTCTTGAGTGGCCTCGTCGCTTGCGAGCACAGTAAGCCTGCGGCGCAGCTCGAGCTCGACGTTTGATGGTTTTTGAGGTTCTCGACTGCCGCCGGTGACGCTGGAGAAGAACGTATCGAAGAGGCCCATCGCTATGCCTGCTTGCCTGCGTCGGCCGGGAAGGTTATGCCGGCCTGCTGGCGCACGGCATCCATGATGCGCAGCGAGACGAGCGTGACATCGCGGTAGTGGCCAAGCTCGTGGCGTCCCGCCGGGGTCTCCCAAATCTCTTCCTTAACGTTATCGATGCCGCAGATGGCGGTGATAAAGTCTGTGAGTTCGTATTCCATAGTGTTGCTCGATTTGGGCAGGTCGAGCACGCGCCCGTTGTCTCCCTGTTCGCGCGGTGCCTCGGTCGCCGAGCCGCGTACGACGTCGCCGCGATAGTCGATGCGGACGTTGCGGGGCGTGGACAGATGGTCGATCTGGATAGTGCCACGCTCGCCTTCGATTTGCGAGGGCAGCAGGTCGTTCGTAATTTTGGAGTGCGCGAGCTCGACGGAGATGCGGCCACCGCCGTAGCTGGCGAGGATGGAGCCGCAGCCATCGATGGGGCCGTGCGTGAGCTGTTGCGTGGTGGGGTCGAGCAGAGTAGCCATGCTCGTAAGGCCGGAGGGCATGCCGAAAATCTCGACCATGGGCTCGACGGTGTAGACGCCAATGTCCATGAGGGAGCCCGATGCCATATTGCAGTCGAAGATATTGGTGGCGCGTCCCGCGAGAATCTCGTTGTAGCGCGAGGAATACTTGCCAAAGCGCAATGAGGCGCGGCGGATGGGGGCGATCTCGCCCAGGGCGTCCTCGATGGCGTGGAAGGCGGGATCGTGGAGGGGACGCATGGCCTCGAGGGCCACGACACCTGCTGTCTCGGCAGCGCGGAAGACTTCCAGCGCCTGCGCTTCGGTGGCGCAGAAGGGTTTCTCGACGATGACGTGCTTGCCACCGGCGATGCAGGCAAGAGCCTGCTCGTAGTGAAGTGCGTTAGGGCTGCCGATATAGACGGCGTCGACGTCGGCGGCTGCCGCAAGCTCATCGAGCGACGTAAAGTTTCGCTCGCCACCGCGCTCGGCGGTAAAGGCAGTACCGCGATTGGCGTCGCGTGAAAGCGTGCCCACAAACGCGGCTTGGTCGTTGGCGTTGACGACTTGGATAAAGTCGTCGGTGATCATGGATGTACCGATGGTCGCGATGCGCAGCATACGTCTCCCTTGCGTTGTTTGGTCTACAGGATGAGTGTAGCGCGTGGGGATATAAAGCTGCGCGAAAACGCTATTACAGGTCGCTCTCGTTAAAGCCGGTGTCGATATCGAGGTTGCTGCCGTCGGCCGCCGTGGTGGCGAGCTCATCACAGCGCTCGTTGAGCTCGTGACCAGCGTGACCCTTAACCCAGATGAACTCAACCTTGTGCTTGCTTTTGGCGGTGAGTAGGCGCTCCCACAGGTCGCGGTTCTTGACGGGTTGCTTGTTGGCGGTTTTCCATCCGCGCTTTTTCCAGCCGTCGATCCAGTGCTTGTTAAAGGCGTTGACGACATACTGCGAATCGGAATGGACTTCGACCTCGCAAGGGCGGTTGAGCGCCTCGAGCGCCACGATAACGGCCATGAGTTCCATGCGGTTGTTGGTGGTCTTGGCGTAGCCGCGCGAAAGCTCGGAGGTGAAGGTCTTGCCGGCGGGGTTGGTGTATTTGAGCACGGCGCCGTAGCCGCCGCGTCCCGGATTTGATCGGGCCGAGCCGTCGGTATAGATGATGACCTTCACGGGCTTCCTTTCGTTGGGTACGTTTCGTGTGAGTGACCATTGTAGCGCCATGCCCGCCGGGGGCTAGCAATCTACGATTTCTACCCCGTCTTCCGACAGTTAGTTGGCACGGATGATGCGGTTGAGCTCGTCGAGGTATTGCTGCAAGAGGGGAGAGGGCTTGCGCTCGTCGTGCATGATATAGCCTACGTGCATCGTTGGGGCGTCTGCTAACGGGATCGATGCCATACCCCATTGCATTTCATTGGAGAGGACACCGGTCGACAGGGTGTAACCGTTCGACGTGATAAGTAAGTTAGTAAGTGTTCCGCGGTCCGAGATTCGTATGTTGCGGTCGCAAGGGATATAGCTAAAGGGTTCCTCGGCGTAATAGAAGGAGTTTGAGGTTCCCTGCTCAAAGCTGTAGCGCGTATAGGGCGTGAGGTCGGCAAGGGACAGTTGAGGGCGGCGTGCGAGCGGATGGCGTTCGCTGACGAAGACGTGGACCGTCGCGTCGAAGAGGGGATGGAAGCTTGCGCGGGCATCGGCGAAGGCCTTCTGCAAGACACGGGTATTAAAGTCGTCCAGATAGAGGATGCCGATGTCGCTGCGAAACGCGCGCACGTCGTCGATGATCTGCGATGTGGTGGTCTCGCGCATGATGAACTCGAACTTGCTGTCGCGGCAGCGCTCGACTACGTTGACAAAGGCCTCGACCGAAAAGGCGTAGTGCTGGGCGGAAATGGCGAGGCGGGCTTGCGGGGTGCCGCCGTCCTCGTAGCGCGCCTCGAGCATATCTGCCTGCTCCACGACCTGGCGCGCATAGCCTAAAAGCTCGGTACCGTCGTTGGTGAGCGTGACGCCGCGGCTGGAGCGCGTAAAGATCTCCAGATGGAGCTCCTGCTCGAGGCTTTTGACGGCGTTGGAGATATTGGACTGTGCGGTATAGAGGCGCTGCGCTGCGGCGTTAATTGAGCCGGATTCTGCCACGGCGATAAGAAAGCGAAGCTGCTGGAGGGTCATCGGCGCCCGTCCTTTCGATAGCTATCTAAAAAACCGATAACAGGTTAGCGCTTTTAAGTGATTGACCGAGGGAGACGATGCTCGTACTATTCAAAACACACAAAGGCGGTAGGTAATTAAGCCGACCACAGAACCGGGATGCGAAAGGAGGCCCGCATATGAATTGCTTACCAAGACGAATGCCGGGCTCCTGTTTGCGCCCGTCGGCGTGATCAGGAGACAGCGACTTACTTCTCTCTTTTTATTTACTTTCGTTCGATCAAGGAGATCATCATGAGCCGGTTCATCAACAACCCCGAGCACACCTTTGGTTTCGATACCCTGCAGCTTCATGTTGGCCAGGAGAGCGCCGACCCCGCATCCGACTCCCGCGCCGTGCCTATCTACCAGACCACGAGCTATGTGTTCCGCAACTCCCAGCACGCCGCCGACCGCTTTGGTCTTGCCGACGCCGGTAACATCTACGGTCGTCTGACCAACTCCACCCAGGGCGTCTTTGAGGACCGTATCGCCGCGCTCGAGGGTGGCGTTGCTGGCCTCGCCGTCGCCTCTGGCGCCGCCGCCATCACCTATGCCCTGGAGGCACTTGCCCAGGCCGGTGACCATGTGGTTGCCCAGAAGACCATCTACGGTGGCTCCTACAACCTGCTGGAGCATACGCTCTCCCAGTTTGGCGTCGAGACCACGTTTGTCGATGCCCATAACCTGGACGAGGTCGAGGGCGCCATCAAGGACAACACTATGGTCATCTACCTCGAGACGCTCGGCAACCCCAATTCCGACATTCCCAACATCGACGCTATCTCCGAGGTTGCCAAGAAGCATGGTTTGCCGGTTGTCGTCGACAACACTTTCGGCACCCCGTATCTGTTCCGTCCGCTGGAGCATGGCGCCAACATCGTTGTCCACTCCGCAACCAAGTTCATCGGCGGCCACGGCACCTCGCTGGGCGGCGTGATCGTCGATGGTGGTAACTTCGATTGGAAGGCGAGCGGCAAGTACGCCCAGATCGCTGAGCCCAACCCCTCCTACCACGGTGTTTCGTTTGCCGAGGCTGCCGGTCCCGCCGCCTTCGCGACCTATGTCCGCGCCATCTTGCTGCGTGACGAGGGTGCCTGCATCAGCCCGTTCAACGCCTGGGTCCTGCTCCAGGGCACCGAGACTCTGTCGCTGCGCGTCGACCGCCATGTCGAGAACACCAAGAAGGTCGTTGAGTTCCTGGCTGGTGACAGCCACGTCGCCAAGGTGAACCACCCGAGCCTGTCTGAGCACCCCGATCACGAGCTCTATCAGAAGTACTTCCCCAACGGTGGCGCTTCGATCTTCACCTTTGAGATTAAGGGTGGCCAGGAGGCAGCTTGGAAGTTCATCGATCATTTGCAGGTGTTCTCGCTGCTCGCCAACGTGGCCGACGTCAAGTCGCTCGTCGTGCACCCGGCTACCACCACGCACTCCCAGCTCTCTGCCGAGGAGCTCGCCGAGCAGAACATCACGCCCTCCACGATCCGTCTTTCCATCGGTACCGAGAACGCCGAGGACATCATTTGGGATCTGAAGCAGGCCTTCGCCGCGCTGGACGAGTAAGGCGACTTGTGCAAGGACCCCTTGCGACTCGATAGGTATAACTGCATAAAATGCCTGCTCAAGGCGCCTGCGCAAGCAATGGTTGCGCAGGCGCCTTTTTTGCATAGGAAGGGCGCTATTACAGGGTTTTTGGCATGCTTTATGCATTCGAGTTGTGGAAAACTCCTGTTGAGAGGATGTGAGTTTTACGCAATTGACGTGCGCCTTTTGAGTAAAACCGCAGGTCGCGATTTGCTCGAGGTACTATGCAGCGCGATCGAATCACACGCAGCTCAAACGCAGCAAAAACGCACTACGGAGGTTTCCAGCTACATGAGGATCGATTCACGAAAACCGAAAGCCGCTGCCCTTTCCGCCGCTCTGACCGTGGCACTTTTGGCGGGCGCCGGTGCAACTGATGCCCACGCCGCAACACTGTCCGATACGGTTGGATCTACGCCGTCCGAGACGACGCTGGTACAGCCCGTTGATTATCGCGGCGATGGTTATGGTTCCATGCAGGAGTGGAACGCCTCGATGGAGGCCAAGCGCGATTCCCTTGAGATACGCGCTCAGATTATCCTAAACATGTATGGTGACTATGCCACCGATGACGAGCGCGCTGTGCTGCAGGGTTGTATCGATGGTGCGGGCAGCCTTTTGACGATGGGGGAGGTCGACGCGAAGTCGACCGAGCTCGATGAGCTGCGCACTGTGCTTGAGAATGCCAAGCGCGAAGCGCTCGAAGCCGCTGCCGCCGAGGCGGAGGCTGCCGAGGCCGCCCAGGCTTCGTATTACAACGCCGGCTCCGGCTCGTCTTACACGTCTGCTGCGTATTACGCGAACGGCTCGGGTCTGACGCGCTCGAGCGGCGTCAATAACTATAACGGCCGCCGCGAGACTTATTACAGCAGCAACGTGTTGTATCACCACCGCACGGGCGAATGGACGCAGGATTCTGAGGGCTTCTGGCGCGATTCCGACGGCTATTACGTTGTTGCCGCGGGCGATATGGCCCAGGGCTCGACCTTTACGGGCTCCAAGGGTGATTGCAAGGTCTATGACTCCGGCTGCGCTGCCGGAACCACCGACTACTACACCGGTTGGTAATCTGCCATAAGCAAAATACGCACATGATGGGCGGGCGTCTTTACTGAGCTTTTAGGCAACGTAAAGCCGCCCTTTCTTTATGTGCGCTTGAGTTAACAGAGCCCTTACCGTGGCGGTACGCTGGGCGTATGGATGCGGGGCACACTAGTTCATGAGAAATAGGGTCTTTCTCTTGGAGGAAGTGATCTTGTGAATGCTCGAGATATTGCCATTGCCGCCGTCGCGTTGATGCTTGGCTGCCTTGGTCCCACGGCCGCGCTCGTCGCGGGCATGCAGGGGACATGCGGGGCTGCTCCTATCGTGATCGGCGCGTTGATCGCGGCCACACTGCTGGGAAGCGCCGGTGTTGTCCTTTGTCGCGACGATGAGGACGAGGTTCCGGAGTCGCATCTCTAACTGTTGCGAAAGTGACTGTTGGCCATGGCTGAATATGAAAACCGCCGCAAGGGGAGTGCCCCTTGCGGCGGCTTTGCTCTTGAGGCTGTTGGCTGCGGTGCGTCGAGCGCTACCAGCTGGCCTCGATTTCGCGGATGCGCGAATAGAGCCATTCGTTTTGCGGCACTTGGATACCGTGCTTGGCCGCGAGGCGGCAGATGGTGCCCGCAAACTCATCAACCTCGGTTTTGCGCCTTGCGACGCGGTCTTGAGTCATCGAGGGCATGCCGGCGGGTTCGAGCCCCTCGATGAGGTGCACCATCTGCGTTAGGTCTGCCTCGGTCAGCTCAATGCCCTCGGCGTTGGCGACCGCAAGCGTTTCGCGCATGGCGGAAACAAAGCAGCGGCGCTGCTCGGAGCCCTGCTCCGTAGCGCTTCCGTAGGTGCCGCCGTAGGCCATACAGGTCTGGTTGATGCCGTCGTTGAGCATGAGTTTGGCCCACATGCGATGTGCGATGTCGTGCTCGACGGTATGGGCGATGCCGCAACGCGTGTAGAGCTCGTCGATGGCGGTGACGGTTGCGAGCTCGGTGCCGGCCGCCGCGCCAAAGCGGATTTCGCCCGCATTGGTAAAGGTGAGCTCTCCGTTGAGGAACACGGCGTCCATGCCCTGGCAAATACCAAGAACGGTATGCTCCCAGCCAAAGCGCTCGGCAATCTTCTGCTCGCTCGTAATGCCGTTACACAGCGAGGCGATGAGCGTATTGGGTCCCACGACGCGCTCCATAGTCTTGAGTGCTTGGTTGAGTCCAGTCGTCTTGACCGTGAGAATGACCAGATCGGCGGGCGTTGCCTCGCTGGCGCGGACGGACTTGAGCGCACAGGGCTTGCCATTGACGGTGAGCGCATCGCCCGCGTGACGCTCAAAACGGGCGTCATCCATAACGTATTCGACGGCGTCGTTGCCGAGTGCCTGGGCGATCATACTGCCGTAGAGTAGCCCGACGCCGCCCTTGCCGATAAAGGTGACCTTGTTGATCTGCATGTGAATTATCTCCCCATATAAAAGGCGCCCGCGTAAGGGGCGCCTGATGGATTGTATGCCGCCAGCGCACCTTGTGCATGCAGGGTGGCGATTTTTAAATGAATGGACGCGTGGAGCTTACGCTGCGGGGCAGACCGCGAAAACGCGTGCGGGATATCCAACGCCATCGCGCACCTTGGGGAAGGTGCAGAAGATGACGGCGCCTGTGGCGGGAAGCTCGTCCAGATGGTCCATGACCTCGATCTGATAGCGGTCGACCGAGAGGATGTACTGCTCGCCGGGGCAGGGGTGGGCGTCCTCACGTGTGGTCACGGTCGCCTCCTTTCATCGGGCTTTTTGCTGATGTTAAAGCGGTGTCGTGACGGCTCGATTTCTGCTACGTTACGATACATTCTCGATTGCGATTCCACGATGTTTCGGCTGCGTGACCATTGTGTTTCGCCTTGCCGGGGCGCTGATGGCGAAGGGAGGGGCCGTGCAATACCGTGTTGACCCCAAAAGTGGTAACCGAATATCCGCTCTGGGTCTGGGCTGCATGAGGTTTCCCGGTGCGCCGGGACACCCCGATGCGAAGACGGCCGATGCCATCATCTCCCGTGCGGTAGAGCAGGGGATTAATTATCTGGATACCGCGTATCTTTATCCCGGTAACGAGGTGTGCGTGGGCGCCTCACTTGAGCGCTTGGGGCTGCGTGACCGGGTGTTGCTGGCGACTAAGTTGCCGCACGCTTCGTGCAAGTGCGCAGAGGATTTCGACCGGTTCTTCGACGAACAACTGCGCCGCCTGCGAACCGATCATATCGACTATTACCTCATGCACAACATCACCTCGCCCGCCCAGTGGGAGCGCGTGGTGGCGTTGGGTATCGAGGACTGGATTGCGCGTCAAAAGGTGGCGGGGCGCATTCGCCAGATTGGTTTTTCGTACCACGGCAGCGCCGCGGACTTCCTCACGATGCTTGACGCGTATGACTGGGATTTTTGCCAGATCCAGTACAACTACGCTGGAGAGCGCTACCAAGCGGGAACGGCGGGACTCATGGCGGCTGCGGAGCGCGGGCTCGCGGTGTTTGTGATGGAGCCGCTGCTGGGCGGGCGTTTAGCGGGCAAGCTGTCGCCGCGGGTCCGGGCTGTGCTCGATGACGTACGCGATCCGTACCTGAAGTCGCCGGCTGCTTGGGGCCTTTCGTGGGTGTGGAACCATCCTCAAGTCACGATGCTGCTTTCGGGCATGACCGATACCGCGCAGGTGGACGAGAACGTGGCATTGGCGGATCGCGCACTGCCGAATTCGATGACGAGAGAGCAGCTCGATACCATCGCACGTGTGCTGGGAGAGTTTGAGAAATCGAATCGCGTGCCCTGTACGGGGTGCGGCTACTGCATGCCATGCCCCAAGGGCATCAATATTCCCGGCTGCTTTGGCGCCTACAACGCGAGCTATGCGCACAGCTGGTTTACGGGCCTGTCTCAATACTTTACGGCGAGCGCGGTGCGGACGAACGAGCCCAAGCTGGTGAGCAATTGCGTCAAGTGCGGCAAATGCGCACGTCACTGCCCGCAGCACATCGATATTCCCGAGCGTCTCGACGATGTGCGCCGACGTTTCCAGCCTGGCCCCGTAACGGCTGCGCTTAAAGCCTTTTGCAAAACGCGCTCCTCATGACCCTTTTATAACTTGCGGTGGAATAGTTCCTGTTTGCGGCAGAATGGGGCTTAAACAGGAACTATTCCACCGCAACTGAAGGGGGCTGTCGTGGGCCATCGGGATTCATGTGATGATTTGCGCGAGGTTCGTTGGGGCGTTTTGGGCGCTGGGCACATTTCGCATCGATTTGCATCGTCGCTCAAGGAGGTGGACGGGGCGCGGCTTGTGGCTGCCGCCGGTCGCGCCCCTTCGCATGTTGAGGAGTTTTGCAGGGCGTTTTCGATTGATGCCGCGCACAGCTATGCCACGACTGACGATAGCGGCGATGCGGCTTATGATGCGCTGATTGCCGACCCCGATGTCGACGCAATCTACTTGGCTCTTCCACATGGCATGCATGCGCATTGGGTCTGTCGGGCACTGCGCGCGGGAAAGGCCGTGCTGTGCGAAAAACCGGCCGTTTTGAGTGAGGAAGAGGCTCTATCGATTGCCTCCACCTCTCGCGAGCGCGGCGTACTGTTTATGGAGGCGATGAAGAATCGGTTTTGTCCGATGCATACTCGCGTGAAGGGTTTGCTTACGTCGGGCGAGCTTGGCCGTATCGTCTCGATCGAAAGCGTGCAAAAACTCGATTATGGTCAGCCGCCTTCGAGTTATCTGCTCGATCCGTTGCAGGGTGGCTGTCTATATGACATGGGCTGCTACGCGGTCGGGTGGTTTGAGGATCTTCTTGCGGGTGCGTGCGATGTTTCGTCTCGTGAAGTTCGCTGGCGTGACGTATCGGGTGGCCGCGTGGATTGGGCCGATGAGATCCATATGAGTGTCGGCGGTATACCCATTCATATGGTGTGCGACGGCAAAGCAGCATATGAAAGCCGCTTAATGATTGCCTGCGAACGGGGTTCGGTGGAAATCGAGCGCCTCCATCGCCCCGAGCTCGCCCATGTGAAGTACTCCGACGGACGAATGCTCGAAATTAATGCCCCGTTTGAGGTCGATGATTTCTACAGCGAAATTCAGCATGCGACGCAGCTCGTCCAGACGGGAGAGCTTGAAAGCCCCGTTATGCCTCTTGCCGCCACGCAGCGCTGCGCGCAGATTATCGATGCGATTCGCTTGACGCTCTAGGCTGCGGTGCTGGTGCTCAAGGGGGCTCGGCGGACCTTGCCCCTGATGCCCCTTTTATATCTTGCGGTGGAATACGGTCTGTTTGCGCCAAAATAAGGCACCAATAGACCGTATTTCACCGCAACTGATGAGGGGGAGTTGGAGATGCTAACGATCGGGTGTCATCTTTCGACGACGAAGGGCTATCGGGCAATGGGGGAGACGGCGTTGTCCATTGGTGCCAATACCTTTGCGTTCTTTACGCGCAACCCGCGCGGTGGCAAGGCAAAAGACCTTGACATGGATGACGTGGCGGCTCTGCGCGAGCTTATGGCGCAAAACGACTTTGGACCGCTAGTGGCGCATGCCCCGTATACCTATAACCCCTGCTCCGCTAAGGAGCGGGCGCGGGAGTTTGCCTTGGAGGCTATGGCGGAAGATTTGCAGCGTCTGGAAGCACTGCCCGGCAACTACTACAACTTCCATCCCGGTGCGCATGTGGGACAGGGGGCAGACGCCGGCATTCAGATGATTGTCGACACGCTGTGCCAGGTGATGTTTGAGGGACAGCAGACGACGGTATTGCTTGAGACCATGGCGGGCAAGGGCACCGAGGTGGGCCGTAGCTTTGAAGAGCTGGCGCGCATTATCGAGGGCGTTGCCGCCAAGTGCCCGGAGCTGTCCGATAAGCTGGGCGTTTGTTTGGACACCTGCCATGTGAGCGATGCTGGCTACGACATCATCCATGGCCTGGACGGCGTACTCGACGAGTTCGACCGCGTGGTGGGTATCGAGCGCTTGCGCGCCGTGCATATCAATGACTCCAAGAACCCCTGCGGCGCCCATAAGGATCGCCACGAGTGCATCGGCAAGGGCTACCTGGGTAGTGAAGAGTTTGGCGGCGGTATGCAGGTTATGCAGAATATTGTATCGAATAGCCGCTTGCGTGCACTTCCATTTATTTTGGAGACGCCGAACGAACTTGCAGGTTATGCAGCTGAAATCAAACTGTTAAGGTCATTGCAGCAGTAATGACTGTTGCTAAGTGGAGTATTCCATTCACGTTATGGGTTTGTTTCAATCAGTTTTCTCATTGCAGATTCGTAATTCCGGGTGCATAATAGCCAACAGTTTTTGCAGACCTCTGAATCAAACGGGGTCACTGGAAGGAGACTGATTATGAAGCTCAAGAAGCTTGGCGCGTTTGCAGCCACGGGCGCCATGGCGCTCGCTCTTGCACTGACGGGCTGTGGTTCGTCCAACGCCACCTCTGGTTCCGATGCCGGTTCCAGCAGCTCTGACAACGCGAAGGTCGAGAAGGTCGACGGCTCCAAGGAGTATGCACTCGTCAAGGACGGTACGCTCACCGTCGGCACCTCTGCCGAGTACGCTCCGTTTGAGTACAAGGATGACAACGGCGATTATCAGGGCTTTGACCTTGAGCTCATCAAGGCTATCGGCGACAAGCTGGGCCTGGATGTCGAGTATGTCAACAATGACTTTGACACGCTGGTTCCGGGCGTCGCTTCGGGCGCCAAGTATGATGTTTCCATCGCGGCTATCACCGACACGCCCGAGCGTGAGAAGGAAGTCACTTTCTCTGATTCCTACTACATGGACGATCAGGCTATCGTGACCAAGGTCGATAACACCGACATCACGGCCGACAACTACAGCGAGAAGCTCAACAACGCCGACGCTACCATCATCGTCCAGTCTGGCTCGACCGCCGAGGCCTTTGCCCAGGAGAACTTCCCGAAGGCCAAGATCGTCCCCTACAAGGACGCTACCGAGTGCTTCAGCGCCCTGCAGTCCGATAAGGGCGACGCCGTAGTCACCAACCGCTCCGTTGCCAGCCAGCTGACCGCCGAGCAGTTCAACACCTGCCAGACCATCAAGCAGATCAGCACCGGCGAGGAGTACGCCATTGCCATCAACCAGGGCAACACCAAGCTCAAGGATGACATCAACCAGGCCATCAAGGACCTGACCGACGACGGTACCGTCGACGCCCTCATGGCTAAGTACAACATCAAGTAAAATAACTACTTGATTGCGCGCGGGCCCTTTCCGTTTTGCGGAGAGGGCCTTTGCGCTTCTCTTGACGGAGAGCGTTTCCGTCTCGTTTTGCCGGCAACTTCTACGATAGGAGCCACCTTGTCTCGACTGAACAAAGGGGCCGCTGAGCAGCGTTTTCCACTGCCCGTCTTGCTCCAAAAGCTAGCCTGCGTCATGGCCGTGGCGCTCGCGCTGGTGTGCGCGGGGGCATATGCGCCCACGACCGCCCAGGCGCTTGAGACCGCAAAGATTACCGCCCGACCCAACACCGGTTCGGGCAGCGATGTGGTCGGCGGCACCGAGACGCGCATTACCTGGGAAGTTCAGGCCGATGCCGACGAGGAGCTGAGCGGTCTTTCTTTGACGTTTGTCGACGGCACGACGTTTGGTACCGATGACACGCGATTGACGATGCTCTCGGGCGAGGACCTCATGGATCGTACGCCCATGAAACCCACGTGCAAGGCTGACGGCCAGACGCTCAAGATTGACTTTGGCGAGACGGCGCCTGCCGGCGGCTTTTTCCGTGTCGAGGTTTACGGCGTGACCTTCCCCGTCGAGGGCGGTGACGAGGCCTTTAGCGGCACCTACACTTTGGCCGATGGTTCGACCAAGAAGATCTCCAAGATTCCGTCGGTGGAGATCAAGGGCGTGACGGCATTCGATAACTTCCTGGCCGACCTTAAGGAGCAGCCGTGGGTCGAGGCATGGAATTCCAACATGTTCCTTCGCCTGTTCCTGAACCCGGTCATTTTGGTCCAGAGCCTGCCGATCGTCTTCAAAGGCTTCCTCATGTCGCTCTCGATCGTGCTCGTGGCGTTTCCGCTGGCAATTCCCTTCGGTTTCGCCCTGTCGCTCATGCGCATCTCCAAGTCGCGCATCCTGCGTTGCCTTGCCGGTATCTATGTGAATATCATTCGCGGTACGCCGGCGTTCCTGCAGATCTACATCGCGTTCTTTGGCCTGCCGCTGGCCGGCGTCAAGGTTGACGACTATGTGCTGGGCGTCATCGTCATGGCCATGAACTCGTCCGCCTACCTGTGCGAGATCTTCCGTGCCGGTATTCAGTCGATCCCCAAGGGCCAGAACGAGGCTGCGCGCTCGCTGGGCATGAACGCCTTCCAGACACTGCTCTACGTTATGATTCCGCAGACGTTCCGCAATGTCCTGCCAACGTTGACCAGTGAGTTCATCCTGCTTTACAAGGATACGTCGCTGCTCGCGGCCGTGGGCGTGGTCGAGATCGTCATGAACGCCCGCACCATCGTGGCCACGACGGGCTCTATTACACCGTACGTGGTTGCCGCCCTGTTCTATCTGGTCATCACCCTGCCGCTCGCTCGCTTGGTGAGCGGCCTTGAGGCGAGGCTTTTGGGCACGGCCGAAACTAAGAAGAAGCGTCCCGCCAAGAGCGCCGGACAGGTCGTCGCGACGCCCGCCGATCACATCGCCGGTCTGTAAGGAGGTCCTATCATGAGCGAAACCAATAACTCGAACGAGGTCGTCGTCAGCATCAAGAACCTCCAGAAGGCCTTTGGCGATAACGTGGTCCTGCGCGATATCGATCTGGATGTGCACAAGGGCGAGGTTGTCGTAGTTCTGGGTCCCTCGGGCTCGGGTAAGTCGACGATGCTTCGCTGCATCAACCGTCTGGAGCATCCCACGAGCGGCTCGATTGTCGTTGAGGGCGTGGACGTGTGCGCCAAGGGCGTGGACCTCAACAAGGTACGTACGCATCTGGGCATGGTGTTCCAGCAGTTCAATTTGTTCCCGCACCTGTCAGTCAAAAAGAACGTCATGCTTGCGCAGCAAAAGGTACTCAAGCGCAGCAAGGAAGAGGCCGAGAAGATTGCCGTTGAGGAGCTGACCAAGGTTGGTCTTGCCGAGCGCATCGACTTTATGCCGAGTCAGCTTTCGGGCGGCCAGCAGCAGCGCGTGGCCATCGCCCGCGCCCTGTCAATGAATCCGCACGTGATGCTCTTTGACGAGGCCACGTCGGCACTCGACCCCGAGCTTGTCCGCGACGTCCTTGGCGTTATGCGCGATCTGGCCCGCGACGGCATGACCATGATCGTCGTGACGCACGAGATGGGCTTTGCCCGCGACGTTGCCGATCGCGTCGTCTTTATGGACGGCGGCGTTATCGTGGAAGAGGGCACGCCGAGCGAGGTCTTCGACCATCCCAAGAGCGAGCGCACCAAGGCGTTTTTGGGCGATATCTCATAGTCGGTTAACGCAATTTGCGTTACAGGAAACGGGGACTGGATGTGGATCCAGCCCCCGTTTTTGTTAGGACACGTATGCGTATTGTCGTGACTCGGCTTTGTCGGCCCGTGGCGTGTTAAGCCAGCTCAGCTCCAAGGGCGCGACAGGCGGCCTCGCCCTCGTCATCGGGGGCGTCGAAGCAGATTACGGAATCGACGACGTTGACACCCGCCTCGTCGGCGTCTGCCTTCCAGTTGTCCATCCATTCGCCCTCGGCCCACGAGTAGGAACCAAAAAGAACGACCTTCTTGTCGCCGAGAATTTCCTTGACTTCGTCCCACATCGGCTGGAACTCGTCGTACTCAAGCTCTTCGGAGCCCATGGCGGGGCAGCCGAAAGCGAAGGCGTCATAGTTGGCGACCTTGTCGGCGGAGAAGTCGGCGCAGGAGATGACCTCTGCCTCGGCGCCGGCGCCGGTTGCGCCCTCGGCAACGAAGTTTGCCATGGCCTCGGTGTTGCCCGTGCCGCTCCAATAGACGACGGCGATCTTGCTCATGTTTTGTCCTTTCGGTCGTGCGGCGCTTGCCGCGGTTTGTACGTTCTATCGGGTTGCCTGGGCAAGTTGCGCCAGGCTGCAGCCCTGCTGATAGATAAAAGTGAAGTATTGGGTGCAGGCACGGTAGGCATCAAACGTCGCAAGCGCCTGCTCGACATTTGCGTAGACCTTCCAGGCCCCAAAGACCTTGTAGTTCTCGCCGCGCTGGACGATAAACTCGTGCACGTCGTCGTAGGGATATCCAAGGAAGTAGCCTATTTCGTGCGGAAACTCGCAGGTGCAGTCTTTGCTGCAGCTAGCTTGATAGTCCAATGCGCATCGGGTTTTACCGCATGCGCATTCCGCGGCGTTATTGCTCGCGAGCGTGATGCGTGATGCCAAATGCACAAGGCATGTCGAAAGGTCTCCCGTGTCGTAGCCTTCCGAGGCGAGCGCTGTTTGGGCGCGAGGGTCTGCGAAATAGGTGGCGAGGCTTTTGGCTCGGTACGCGTACACGAGTGCTCCGCAGGGCCGCCAGACCAAAACGCTCAGATGGATGCCGAGCGGATCAAGCTCGTGATTGCACCGGGCGATAACGTTGAGCAGGCGTGCTCGGCGATCTGCGATTGGCGCGGTCGCGCCCGAACCATCCTGATGGGCGTAGACGCCGGGATAGGTAAAGAGCGATGCCGGTTTGATGCCCGCGAGCGTGGGAGAGCAGTTGCGCACGATTGCTGCCTGAAACGTTGGGATGTCTATGGTTCGAGTCACGGCGTTCCTTACGGATCTAAACTGTTAGCCTAGGAAAACTTATACACGAAAGTAAGCCTTGGTCAACAAGAAAGTTTGAAGAGGGAAACTGATTGACCGAACGGACATGATTTTGGGTTAAGATGGGGACACCCCATGGGGGTATCTAGATAGTGCTACTTGAAAGGGGAATGCATGAGTGACTTGCTCAACCCCGCGAATGCCATCGTGCTGGCCGTGATTGTCGTCGGCATGTTCTTTGGCCTGCGGCGTATTGTCGCTTCGACACACGGAAAGAGCTGCTGCAGCGATGGCGCGAGCGGCAAGAAGACTAAGAGAGTTGCGGTGGCCGATACCGATGAATCTCACTACCCCTACTGCGATGAGTTGCTTATCGGCGGCATGAGCTGCGATGGCTGCGCTCAGAATGTAGCCAATGCCCTCAATGCGCTGAATGGCGTGTGGGCCACGGTAACGTACGCGGACCACACAGCGCGCGTGCGCTCTAAGCGGCCGATCGATCGCAGTGTTCTTGAGGCGGCCGTGAGAGATGCGGGTTACTACGTCATGACGCTGTAGGCCTTGCCTTGGATGCGCATCCTTGTCTAGGCTCGTCCGCGCAGTTCGATGTCATGGATGTCGTCGAAGTCGATGGTGATGTCTCGGAGCTTGAGGAGCTTGAAGGCGGGGAGCGCTTCGACGAGGATACCGGTGCGGGAGCGATAGCCGTACGTATCGTAATAGGTGACGCGGACCAGGTCGCCACGTTTGAGGCCCTCGAACTTATGCGAAAGCTCGAGGGCTTTTTCTTCCGTGAGTTCGCATTTTGGCTCGGCGGTGATCTCTTGTTTGCGCACGAGCTCGTAGTATCCCGTGAGGGCGGCAAAGGGCATAAACTGCGCGGCACGGCCGGCGCGGACGGCGCCGTTGGCGGTGAGCTTGGGGTCGGCGGAGCGACGTCTTCCCTCGGGGTCCGCTAGGCGTTCAAAGGGTGTCGGTGGCCGCATCGGCTGTTGCCGGGACTTAGGCACGATGTCCTCCTACCTGATCGTTGCGTTCGCGCGCGGTGGCGCCGGCGGTAAAGCTTAATCCCTTGACGAGCGCGTTTTTGCCGTACTTGCCCTTTACGGCCAGGACGGCGCGCGCCAGGTCGCGCTCGCGCTCATCGGCCTCGATATCGCCGAACAGATCGATGGTGACAAATTCCTCAGGCATGAGGTTGCCAAAGCCCAGGTTGATACGCTTGACCGGTCGTTTGGGATCGACAGTCTGCGCCCAGAGCTCATCGAAATAGCTCATGATCTTCTTAAACGAATTGGTGCGCTCGGGCAGCTTTCGCGAAGCGTTTGAGTGCGCGAAGAGCGCGGCATAGCCACCGCGCGGTTTGCCGCCATGTTCTCCCACGAAGATGCCATCGATTGCCTGTGCCTCTCGCACCAGGCGGCGCCGTTCGTCATCGCGCTGGACGGGCTTGGGCGCACGGGGTGCGAGCTCGGGGCCGGCGGTTGCGGTTGGCTCGATACTCGACGTGCTCGAGCGCAGGTGCCCGCATCCGTCAACGTATTGCGCCGTGCCGCTGGCGTCGAGGCGGCGTATGTCGGCTCGCTCGCTCGCATAACCCACGAAGAGCGAGATGCTGTCGCACACCACGTGCTTATCGACTAAGTCCAACACGGCACTGTCGACCATCTCGCGCAAGACGGTATAGGCCTGTTCGTAGGCATAACCCTTCGAGAGCACCTGTCCTGTGGTGGTCGAAGTTGCTTGCGGGCGATAGGCTTGGATATCGGCGATGGTTGTCGGCTCGCGCCCGAAGGCATGGTCGATGAGATATTCGGCATTGACGCCGAGCTCGTCGTAAAGCAGGTTTTCGTCGAGCGCCGCGACGCCCATCAGATCGTAGACGCCGTATTTCTCGAGGCGGGCTGCCACGCCGGGACCGATGCCCCAGATATCGGTGATGGGACGATGGGGCCAGATCTCCTTGCGAAAGGTCTCGTCGTCGAGTATGCCGATGCGGCTGGGTGCGTGCTTGGCGGTAATGTCGAGCGCTACCTTGGCCTGGAATAGGTTGGGGCCGATGCCAACCGTTGCCGTGATGCCGGTGCGCCCCAGGACCTCGTCACGCAGCATACAGGCGAAGCCTTCAGCGTCGGTATGGTAGAGGTCCAGATAGGGCGTCACGTCGATAAAGCATTCATCGATGGAGTAGACGTGCACGTCCTGGGGGCTGACGTATTCCAGATAGATACCGTAGATTTTCGCCGACACCTCCATGTAATGCTGCATGCGCGGTACGGCCGTGATGTAGTCGATGCCATCGGGAATTTCGAACAGACGGCAGCGATTGTGTATCCCGAGGTCTTTCATGGCCTGTGTGATGGCGAGGCAGATGGTCGTGCGCCCGCGCGATTCGTCGGCAACGACCAGGTTGGTGGTGAGCGGATCGAGCCCACGGTCGACGCACTCGACGCTGGCATAAAACGTCTTGAGGTCGATGCAGATATAGGTGTGCTGCTCGTGCGCCATCCGTGTCCTTTCATCAAACACATGTTCTTATCGAATACCTGTTCGATAATACCCGCTCGTTCGGACATCGTCAAAACCTGTCAAAAAGGGACTGGTTTGTTTTGGTAGGTATGGTCGTGCGGTTGGATTGGGTTTTAACGCAGCTCTAAAGAGTGCGAAACAGCTCGGAAAACCTCGCTTCGTAGCATGGGCCTAACGATTGATACCGCCTATACGCACGGAAAGGTTGTGGAAAAGATGGTCAATTATGGGTTTGGTATGCCGACGCGCCTTGTTGCGGATGGAGACGTGGCTCGCTGGTGCGGACGATTGGTCGCTCACTACGGAGGCACCAAGGCGCTGGTTGTGCTGGGCGGTGACAAGCATACGCGCGATGAGCTTGTCTCGGCGGCACTCGGCTCGCTTGATCGAGCTCTGCTCGAGCGCGTGCTTTTCCGCTGCGGCTCGGTTGAGGGCGACGGGGGAGACGAGCTGATCGACGAAGCCGTGGCCCTGGCGACCGACGAAGGCGTGGACTTTGTCTTGGCGATTGGCGATGCCGATACTGCCGGCTTTGCACGCGAACTCGCCCGTCGCATGGCGGCGCTCGATGCCGGCGAAGACGGCTTTGTGCCTTATGGATGCATTGTCTCGGAGGGCAAGGTGCCCGCTGCGGTGGGCGCCGGCGAGGCTCCCGTTTTTGCCATCATCGCGCCCGAGCTGCTAGAGGGAATCGGGTCTCCCTTGCGCGAGCTGCTCGGCAGCGTGTGCGCCGCGGCATAATGCCTGCCAGGAAGGGGTAGGTTTATTTTGGTAGGTAAAGCGTTTGACCTGCCAAAATAAACCTGTCCCTTTTTGGTCGGTTGCCGTTTGGGGGCCGATTGGCAACGCTCGCTGATTGTAGTCTTGACCTGCGCTAGAATAGTGGCATCTGAATGTCCGGGCGCATGGAGGCGTGCGTCCGTATGCTGAGGAGGACTTTATGGCAACTGTTGCCGCACCTATCGACGCTACGTCGACTGACGCTTGGAAGGCGCTCGAGGCTCATCAGGAGAAGCTCGAGGCCGAGGGTATTGACCTCAAGGCCTGGTTCGCCGCCGATCCCGAGCGTGTGAACAAGCTGAGCTTTGACGCCGGTGACCTGCACTTCGACCTGTCCAAGAACCTGGTGACCGACGAGACTGTCAAGCTCCTGTGCGACCTTGCCCGCGAGGTGAAACTCGAGGTGCGCCGTGACGCCATGTTCTCCGGCGAGCACATCAACACCACCGAGGACCGCGCCGTCCTGCACACCGCGCTGCGCCGTCCGGCAAGCGAGAAAGGCCAGCTTATCGTCGACGGTCAGGATGTCGTCGCCGACGTGCATGAGGTCCTCGATCGCATGTATGCCTTCGCCGAGCGCGTGCGCTCCGGTGAGTGGAAGGGCGTTACCGGCAAGAAGATCGAGCACCTGGTGTCCATCGGCATCGGCGGCTCCGATCTGGGCCCGGTCATGGCTTACGAGGCCCTGCGTCCCTATGCCGACGCCGGTATCGACTGCCGCTACATCTCAAACATCGACCCCAACGATCAGGCAGAGAAGCTCAAAGGCCTCGATCCCGAGACCACGCTCGTGATTATCGTCTCCAAGACCTTCACAACGCTCGAGACCCTCACCAACGCCCGCGAGGTCAAGACCTGGATGCTCGAGCAGCTCAAGGCTCAGGGTGCCATCGACGGCTCCGATGAGCAGAACGCCGAGGCCGTGGCAAAGCACTTCGTCGCCGTTTCCACCGCACTTGAGAAGGTTGAGGCCTTCGGCATCGACCCCGCTAACGCTTTTGGTTTCTGGAACTGGGTCGGCGGCCGCTACTCCGTTGACTCCGCCGTGGGCCTGTCGCTGATCATCGTGCTCGGCCCCGAGCGCTTCCAGCAGTTCCTCGAGGGCTTCCACGCCATCGACGAGTACTTCTGCAACACGCCGCTTGAGAACAACGCCGTTGCGCTGATGGGTCTGCTCAACGTCTGGTACGTCAACTTCTTCGGTTCCAAGAGCCACGCCGTGCTTCCGTACTGCCAGTACCTGCACCGTTTCCCGGCCTACCTGCAGCAGCTCACCATGGAGTCCAACGGCAAGCATGTCCGCTGGGACGGCAGCGCCGTGACCTCCGACACCGGTGAGATCTTCTGGGGCGAGCCCGGCACCAACGGCCAGCACGCCTTCTATCAGCTGCTGCACCAGGGCACCGTGGTGGTCCCGGCCGATTTCATCGCCTTCGCCAATACCGCCAACCCTGCGACCGACAGCGGTCAGGACGTGCACGAGCTGTTCCTGGGCAACTTCCTGGCCCAGACCAAGGCGCTCGCCTTTGGCAAGACAGCCGACGAGGTTCGTGCCGAGGGCACGCCCGAGCAGATCGTCCCGGCCCGTTGCTTTGAGGGTAACCGCCCGACGACCTCGATCTTCGGCGACACGCTGACCCCGTTCGCACTCGGCGAGCTCATCGCCCTGTACGAGCACATCACGTTTGTCGAGGGCACGGTCTGGGGCATCGACTCCTACGACCAGTGGGGCGTCGAGCTGGGCAAGCAGCTTGCCAAGCAGATTACCCCGGCCTTCCACGACAACGCCGCCAAGGCCGAGCAGGACGCTTCGACCCAGGCGCTCATCGAGTTCTACCGCGCTCACCGCAAGTAGGATTCGCTGCGAAAACTAACGCATAGCCGACAAGGGCCCGTATCCGTTGGGATGCGGGCCCTTTGCTATTTGGATAGGATGGAATGTATCGGGAGGCGCCTCGACGGGCATCGCAATCGTCGAAGGCGCGCCGGCCATGTTTGGGACAATATGACATTTTTCCCGTTGCAAACAGCGCCGCCGTGGGTGTTCTGTATGATGGCTCAGACAAGGTTGCTCAATGACAGGGAGGCGCATATGGCAATTAAGGCCATCGCAATGGATATCGACGGTACGCTCACCAACGACCAGAAGGTGATCAGCCCGCGTACGCGCGAGAAGCTGCTCGCGGCGCAGGAATCGGGTATTAAGCTCATCTTGGCTTCGGGTCGTCCCGCCTGGGGTCTTTACGCCTTGGCGCAGGAGCTCGACCTTCAAAACCATGACGGTCTGCTAGTTGCCTTTAATGGCGCGCATGTGGTTGACGCTCAGACCGATGAGGTCCTTTTTGACCAAGCCATGCCGGCTGACGAGCTGCACCGTCTGATTGATCATCTGCGCAATTTCGACGTGATCCCCATCATCTCGCTTGGTCGCGATCTGCATGTCGAGGATTCGTACCGCTGCATGATTACGCTGCCGGATGGCTCGCAGAAAAACATCGTCAAATACGAGCGCGATGCCTGCGATCTCAAGATCCGTGAAGTCGAGAGTCTTCACGAGGTGGCAGACGCCTATCCGGTAGACAAGTTGCTCACCGCGGGCGACCCCGCGTACCTGCAGGCGCATTACGAGGAGATGTATGCGCCCTTTAAGCAGACGCTTTCGGGCATGTTTACGGCCGACTGGTACTTTGAGTACACGGCGCCCGGTATCGACAAGGCCCGTGCGCTCGAGGGTGCCCTGTCCAAGCTGGGCATCGATGCCAGTGAGGTCGTATCGTTTGGCGACGGCCAGAACGACAAGTCCATGATTGAGTGGGCGGGTACCGGTGTTGCCATGGGTAACGCCGTCGACGAGGTCAAGGCTGTGGCCCAGATGGTGACTGCCGGCAACAACGAAGACGGTATCGCGGTGGCACTCGATAAGCTACTGGGCTAGAATCGCCGATAATGCATGGTTCGGGCGCCTGCTTACAGGCGCCCTTTTGTTAGGGAGGGTGCCGTGTCCGCATTTCCGTTCGACGCCGTTATCTTTGACATGGACGGCGTCATTGTCGATACCGAGTATTACTACCTGGGCGAGACTGCCGCGTTTGCCAAGGAGCTTGGGCTTAACTTGACCCAAAAGGAGCTGAACGGGCAGGTCGGTACCTCGCATCAGTTCTTTCTCCACATGCTGGTCGATTGGTTTGAGCGTGCCGGTAAGGGGCATTTTACTGACGAGGAAGCGTTGGCCCGTTGGGATGAGTGGGCGCATAAACGTCCGCGCGACTATCAGGCTTTGATTAACCCAGGCGCCGTGGATACGATTCGAGAGCTGCCGCGCCGCGGCGTTCGCGTGGCGCTTGCCAGCTCGTCTCCCATGGTTAGCATCGAGGAAGTGCTCAACGCATGCGGGCTGTCGGATGCCTTTGAGTACGTGGTGAGCGGCGAGCAGTTTAAGGAGAGCAAGCCCGAGCCCGACATCTACCTGCATGCGCTGGACCTGCTGGGGCTGCCCGCGAATCGCTGCTGCTGCGTTGAGGATTCGGTGCCTGGCATCACTGCCGGCAAGCGAGCCGGCCTGACAGTCATTGCCAAGCGCGAGGAGCGCTTTGGCTTTAGCCAGGATGCCGCGGACAAGATTATCGACCAGCTGCCCGAGCTGCTTGAGCTTTCTTAGGGGGTCTGTTGGAGGCTCTTTAGGGGTTCGTGGACAAAAAATGCCAAATATGAGTACTGTCACTAATTTAGTAACAGGGAAATTATGCTTTTAAGGCCCTGGTTGAGCGCCTGGGGGCGATTATAACCTGTTAAATATGGCTTTAGCCATGCTAAAACGCCTTGATAATGAACAGCTGTACATTATCAAGGCGTTCTTTTGTCGCAAAATAATGCTACCAGCATTGCAACAGTACTCATATTTGGTGTTTTTTGCCCACCGGGGTCAGCGGAAGTCAAATATGAAGCGCGAATTTTCCAAAACGATCGATTCGGCGCTCTCCACGACGCAGTTTTTAAGTTCGGCGATGTGCAGGGAGGCGCTTTTTAGCGATGTGATGAGCTGTCGCGCGCTTGCATCTGCTTGCGGTTCGGCTGGAGCGTCGGTTTCGAGCAGCAGACGGTCGAGTGGGATCTGTCGGGCGTATTCACGACCGCGCTTGGTAGCGAGCATCCGCTCGTTCACGGAAAAATAGCAGCCTGCGTTTCGCGCACGGTCGAACTCGTTCGAGGTGCCGCTAAACCAGTGGAAGATGATGGCGGAGGAGTTGGGGCTTGGGGTGAGTAATCCATATGACTCAAGGGCGTCCAGTACGGTTCCTGCCGAATGAACAGCGTGAATTGATATCACGCGCCCGGCGAGAGGGTACTGCACGAGTGCATCGCAGAGACGGTCAAGTGCCTGTATTTGAAGCGGTTCGCTTCCGGCAAAGCGCGCGGAAAAGTCGAGTCCTACCTCGCCGATATAGCGCTCTTGGTCAGCAACTTCGCAAAGCAGATTGACTTCGGCAGGACCGCAGCGGCCGTCGGCGAGCCACCAGGGATGGAGGCCGGCGCCCGCGATAATGTTTGGGTATCGGCTGGCCCGCTTTTTTGCTGCCGCGAAGTCGCGTGGGTCGACCCCGCAGTCAAAGAGCCCTAGACCCAACGCCGCCGACTCACTGGCTGCAGCATCGGGGCTGAGCATCAAATCAAGATGACAATGCGTGTCAAAGAATCGCGGTTCCATCGCAGGGCATCCTGCTAGTCCAAGCGCTGGCCGTCGGCGCGCACGCGCTCGCACCCGCGCCCGCTGATCTGGCGGATAACCTCGCCGGCAATCATCTGACCCATGATGGGCGGCATAAAGCTGGCGGTACCCAACTCGGTACGCTCGTGGATGTTGGACGGGTCGCGGGGTTGGGTTTTAACCGATTCCTCACAGCTAAACAGCACGTGCAGGCTCTTGATTCCGCGCTTCTTACATTCTTTGCGCATAATGCGGCTCATGGGGTCGCGCACGGTGTCAAAGATATCGGCAAAACGCAAGCATTCGGGATGCAGCTTATTGGCCCCGCCCATAGAGCTAACCAAACGAATGTCGTGATCTTGAGCATATTTGGCAATGGTGAGCTTGGCCGAGATGGTGTCGATGGCGTCGACGACGTAGTCGAGCTTGCCGCCCGTCTGCTCAAAAACGCTCGTAAAGAACTCGTCGATATTGTCGCTCAGCAGATATTCAGTTCGCTTGATGACGGTGGTGGCGGGATTGATATCGTGGATCATGGCTTCCATAACATCGACCTTGCGCTTGCCGACGGTGCTGTGAAAGGCGATGGACTGGCGATTGATATTGCTGGGCGCGATGATGTCCTTGTCCAGAATCACAAAATGCCCGATGCCGCCGCGGGCAAGTGCCTCGCAGCAGTTAGAGCCCACGCCTCCGCAGCCGAGTATCAGCACCGTGGTGTTGGCGAGCTTGTCGAGTGCCTCGCGGCCCATGATGATCTCGAGCTTGGTGTCGCGTGTCTCGACGAGTGCAGCAGTTTCGGTCATAGACATCCTCCGATGGGGAAGCGAATCGTGTTTTAGCTATCGCCATTATAGGTATTATCGCGATTCCATTTGAGCCCTAGGGGCTTGTTGAAATGAGGCAGGGATTCGCATAAGATGAAGCAGATGGCACCCGTTGCAGCGGGTTAGCCAACTCCCAAACACGTTTGTAGCGTGAGAAGTGGCCGTCTTCGCATTACGCGGGGGCGGCTATTTCATTCGACCTCCAATGTGGATGCCGAGCTCCACAGCCGCGATTACAAGCAACAACAACGTCAGGACATCGTTAATACTCATAGTCCATCTCCTTCTTGGGAAGAGGGAGCTGGCCCATCTGCTTCTGGACCCATTGTATCTAAAAACGAACGAATGTTCTATACATAACATTGCTATTAGATAATTAGACAAACATCTAAATATCAAGTATAGTGTGCACGTCGCGAGAGATAGCGAGAGGAGGTTCTATGCCGGGAGAAGGTTTTAAGGCGCTGGCTGATCCAACGCGGCGGCGCATTTTGGAACTGCTGCGCGAGGGCAATTGCACGGCGGGGGAGCTTGCCAAGCATTTCGATATCAGTAAGCCGTCGCTGAGCCATCACTTGGCGACGCTTAAAAACGCCGGGTTGGTGACCGACGAGCGCCATGGCCAAAACATCGTATACAGCTTAAACACCACCGTCATGCAGGATTTAATTGGCTGGTTTATGGGTTTTACAAACAATGAAGGTGATAAGGATGAATAACGAAAACAAGGGCATTCACCCCACAGGGGTATCGTCGCGCGTGTGGATTGCGCTGGTCGCTCTGTGCGTCGCCAATGTCGTAGCGCACCTCATGGTGATGCCGAGCTTGCCTGCGCAGATTCCCACGCACTGGGGCGCGAACGGCGCTGTCGACGGTTGGGGTCCTAGCTGGATGGCCTCCGCGCTCGGCGTGCTGCCTCTGGCGCTTCTCGCAATGTTCTGCGTGGTGCCGCGCATCGATCCCAAAGGTGAGGCATATCGAACCTCGGGTAAGTTCTATCAGGGCTTCGTAATTGCCTTCACCTTGTTCATGTGCGCCATAAGCTGGCTGGGAGAGCTTACGGTCTGGGGCGTGGTGCCGGCGGTCGGTTCGGTCAACGTGCTGATTTCCGGTGCTGTCGGTTTGCTGTTCATCGGCGTAGGCAACTACTTACCGCGCGTAAAGCAGAACTACACGCTCGGTATCAAGACGCCCTGGGCGCTTGCCGATCCCGAGAACTGGCGCCGTACGCAGCGTTTTGGCGGTGCCTGCTTTATGGTGCTGGGCGTTGGCCTGATTGTGATGGGCGTGGCGGGTAGCGTGCTTTCGAGTGAAGTCGTCGCCGCGGTGATTGCGGTTCTGGCGTTTGGTTCAGCTGGAGCTGCCTACGTCTATTCGTATCTGCTGTGGCGCAAATCGCAGCGAGCCGCTCGTTAAGGTTGCGGAAAACTAGCGTACGCAGTTCATAGTATGTTCCGGGGGATTTTTCCCAGGTAGTATTAGGGGGTGTGGGCAACCATGCCCCTTTTTCGTTTAGTTTCAGAGCTGGTTTCCTCATTTCGTTTCCACTAAAGCGAATCAAGAATAGGGAAACAGAAGGTAGAAAGGATAAAACAGGCAAATGGCGGAGTTTATCTACCAGATGTATCAGGCTCGCAAGGCCCATGGCGACAAGGTAATCCTTGACGACGTGACCCTGAGCTTCTACCCCGGTGCCAAGATCGGTGTCGTGGGCCCCAACGGCATGGGCAAGTCGACCCTGCTCAAGATCATGGCCGGTATCGAGGAGGTCTCAAACGGCGATGCCAGGCTCACCCCCGGCTACACCGTGGGTATCCTGCAGCAGGAACCGCCGCTCGACGACGACAAGACCGTTATCGAGAACGTGCGCATGGCGTTTGGCGATATGATCGCCAAGGTCGATCGCTTCAATAAGATCGGCGAGGAGATGTGCGACCCGGATTGCGACATGGACGCCCTCATGGCCGAGATGGGCAAGCTCCAGGACGAGATTGATACCGCCGACGGCTGGGATATCGATTCCAAGCTCGGCCAGGCCATGGACGCCTTGCAGCTGCCCGATTCCGACATGCCGGTTAACGTGCTCTCCGGCGGCGAGCGTCGTCGCGTGGCGCTGTGCAAACTGCTGCTCGAGGCTCCCGACCTGCTGCTGCTCGACGAGCCCACCAACCACTTGGACGCCGAGTCGATCCTGTGGCTCGAGCACTTCCTGCACAACTACCAGGGCGCGGTGCTTGCCGTCACGCACGATCGCTACTTCCTGGATAACGTTGCCGAGTGGATCTGCGAGGTCGACCGCGGCCACCTTTATCCCTACAAGGGCAACTACTCCACGTATCTGGAGACCAAGGCCGCGCGTATCGAGGCGCAGGGCAACCGCGATGCCAAGCTCGCCAAGCGCATGGAGGCCGAGCTCGAGTGGGTACGCAGCTCGCCCAAGGCTCGCCAGGCCAAGAACAAGGCCCGTCTGGCTCGCTACGAGGAGATGGAGGCCGAGGCCCGCGCAAGCCAGAAGCTCGACTGGACCGACATCCGCATCCCTGTGGGCCCGCGTCTGGGCAACAAGGTGCTCGAGGCCCATCACCTGCACAAGGAGTTCGATGGCCGCGTGCTCATCGACGACCTTTCATTCACCCTGCCGCGTAACGGCATCGTGGGCGTCATCGGCCCCAACGGTGTCGGCAAGACCACGCTTTTCAAGACCATCGTGGGTTTGGAGCCGCTGACTTCGGGCGAGCTCGAGGTGGGCGAGACCGTCAAGATTTCTTACGTCGACCAGAACCGTTCCGGCATCGACCCCGATAAGAACCTATGGGAGGTCGTCTCGGACGGCCTGGACCACATGATGGTGGGCGAGACCGAGGTTCCGAGCCGTGCGTATGTGGCGAGCTTTGGCTTTAAGGGCCAGGACCAGCAGAAGCGCGCTGGCGTACTCTCCGGTGGCGAGCGCAACCGTCTGAACTTGGCGCTTACGCTCAAGCAGGGCGGCAACCTGCTGCTCCTCGACGAGCCCACGAACGACCTCGACGTCGAGACGCTGTCCTCGCTCGAGGCGGCGCTGCTCGAGTTCCCGGGCTGCTCGGTGGTCATTAGCCACGACCGTATGTTCCTGGACCGCGTCGCCACGCACATTCTGGCGTGGGAGGGCACCGACGAGAATCCGGGCAACTGGTATTGGTTTGAGGGCAACTTCGAGGCCTATCAGGCCAACCGTATCGAGCGCCTGGGCGAGGACGCAGCCCAGCCGCATCGTATTCACCGCAAGCTGACGCGCGATTAGTAGCAAGTAGAAAGGCCGCCAGCAAGGGCGGCCTTTCTTGTAGCAATTGCACTGCAGCTATGCCCTGGCTGCTGGTTTGATTCATAATCAAAGTCATCTCTTTGGGATTAAAGCCCGTTTTTGCTATGAGTGATTTTCTAATTCCGTTTAAAACGTAAAGACGTATTGGGCTACAAGGACATAAGCAAATCGAATTGAAATATAACCAGTGCTGTAACGTTACAAAAAAGGTTATAGAATAGGAGTATCTTATAAGTCGCTCCTCTAGAAAGAAGAACATATGCTTTCGCGTCGTCGTTTTCTGCAACTTGTCGCGTCTTCAATTGTCGCCTTAGCCGCACGTCCGAAAGAGGTTTTTGCTTCGACGGGCAATATTGATGGTGAGCAGATACAATTTACTTCAGAAATTGCGCAAGAGCTTGCCGATAAATATATAAAGGGACTCCTCGGCTCTTCGTATACGCCCTCTGACCCTATTCCTTTTGTAGACGTTGATGGGTCCCCGCTTGGCTACATTGTTCCGGTTGTGACATTCAATAGAGCCGCGGGCTATTTGGTTTTAGATGCTTCAGATGATGAAATACTTACGGGATATCGTTTTGGAGACGGCTTAGTCAGCCCTATGGATCGGGGAGGAGATCTTGGTGTTGAGTCTTATTCTTTCAATAACCCAGTCGTAATGATCAATCCATTCGAATTCGGTGTGCAATCTTTGGACGGTTCAATAACAACAAATTGCGGAAGAACAATCCCGGCTGTTTCCATAGAAGGACGGCCTGTCGTTTTATCGAATAAACCTTCAAGCTGGAACGATGTCGTAATTTACGCAACTCAAATGCAGGATTACACAGTATCTGGATTTCGTTCCATTTCTCAGTTTATGTCATATGATGAAAGCGAGATTAAGAGGCTTACTGCCCACTATGCTTGTATGGTGACAGCTTTTTCGAACGTTGCGGAACTGTATGGCATTGCCAATTTATATAGCGACCCTTCGCAATATATGCAGATATGGAATTACACCAATACCCATGCTCTTTCCGATGAAGAACAGACTGTTCCCGGCGTTGTTTTGGGCGGAACGCCGATATCAACCTGTGCAACGGGGTTTACAAATTACTGCGCAAGCAGAGGAAGTACTCTTATCGCCCGCACTGTCTCCTCTCCGGCTATCGCGAGCATTCAAAATGAGATTAACTCTAATAGACCGAATGTTTTACATGCGAGTTTGTACAACGGATCAGCCCATTCTGTAACAGCGGAGGCTTACGCCACACTTACTGGTAAGAAAACTGGAGAGACAAGGCAGATGATTGGCATAGCGGACGGCTGGAATTCATCTTTATCCTTCCTGAAGTATGATCAGAGCTATTATGCGTGGACTTATGGAACGACTTTTTCGAAGTAGGGCGATTCGTCTAGCTCTGTCTTTGGTGCTGATGGCTTCATTGGTGGGCTGTTCAACAAAGGAAGAGATATCGCGCGGAGGTTCCGGAGAAGTGACTGCGACAGACTCAGGTTCATTAGAAATAGCTGGCGGGCATGCCGATGTGATGTTACAAGGAGAAGGCGTGCTTAGGTCGATTGATGCTGAAGACGCTGTCTGCTCAATAGAGGATTTGAAGACAGGTGAAACTGCATCGTACCGAGTTTCAGATAATGCTGCGAATATGATTGAGTCGATACCGACTGGAGCGCAGGTTTCTTTTAGATACTTTGCTCCGCAACTTGAGGATGAGCTTGCTTCTCTGGTGTCTATATGCGCCGATGACAACTAAAAGGCCTGAATTCAAACGGCCTCGGATGGTCAATTGGCTATCCGAGGCCGTTTTTTACTCGACCGGGGCTTCGACCTTGTCGATGGCCCAGGTGGCTCCGAGGCCGCCGGTGGTGTTGCGGCGAATGCGTACGGTGACTTCGTGGCGTTTGCCGGCCTGTGTGTAGCGCAGGGGGAAGCTCGCGCGGTTACGGCCGGCCTCGATGGTACCGCGCTCGCGAGCGATCCAGTAGTACTCGCCGACGATGCCGAGGGTGTCAGCGCCGTAGGGGAGATAGGTCGACAGCTGGTGCAGCAGCGGGCTAGGGCAGAAGACCTCGGTCGCGAAATCGATGGGGAAGTCCCCGGGGATGGTCGGTGCTGCGGGAGCGGGGGCCGGTGCTGAATTGGGGACCGGAGTCGGTGCAGGTGTGGGAGCCTGGTCACAGGCGGGTGCGGATGCGGACTCAATGACAGGTGCAGACTCAGATGCCGCTTCTGGCTTAGCTATGGAATCTGTCGGTTCCACGGAGATGGACGTGTCTTCGGTCCCGGTTTTGGCATCGGCCTGCGGAGTGTCCTCTGCCTCGACGTTCGACTTGGCCTCGACCGGCGTGGATACCATGGTGGTGATGCCGGCGTTGGCGTTCTCGGGGTCGTAGACAACCGTGAGCGAGATGGCAGGCTGGGGCGCCTCGGGCTCCGGTGTTGCCTCGGCAGCATCTTGATCCGCGAGCTCGTCGGACTGATTGTCCTCGGTGTTGTCGCCAAAGACATCGTGGTTCTGGAACACGGGCGCCTCGGGCTGGCCAGCCGCCTCTTCGGTTGTCGACTTGGATGCCTCGTTGAGCTCCGCAGCGGCTTCCTGCTCAGTCATGACTTCGGGATCGGTCATGTCGGCGAGTTCGGTTTCGACCTCCGTTGTTACCTCAAGAACAACTTCGACCTTTGCCTCGGGCTCCGGCACGGCTTCAGTCACGGCTTCGGGCTCGGGACGCTTAACGTGCTTAGGGCGCACGGCCTTGAGGTCCTTCTCGCCGCGCTTCTTCTTTTTGTACGACTGCTTGGCGCCCTTGGCGGTCTTGGGCTTGTCCTCGCCCTTGGCAAGTGCGGCATCCCATGCCTCGTTGGCGATGACCGTGGCATACAGGCGACCGCCCTTAAAGACAGTCAGCTTAATGCAGTCGTCGAGCTCTTCGAGCAACTCGCGCGTGGACTCGAAGCCCAGGTCATAAGCAGTCATGTCGCCAGCGGCGAGCGCCTCTTCGACCTGCGTCATAAACGTTTGCTTGCCGCATCCAATCGCATCGCGCAGCAGGCGATACAGATAGATGTGGTTGCCCAGTGAAAGCGTGGGCCTAACTATTGTCTTGCTCATGGCAAATCTCCTCTTTACACATGTAAAGCATCTTACCATCGCATGGCGCTCGCCATGGCGGCGCCCAAGGCAAACGGGCGCGAACCGCTGTCGATTCGCGCCCGTTATACAGGTCGGTTATCTATGAGAGGCAAATGTGCTTAGTTGCCCGATGCCGTGCCTTGGCTCGAGTTGTCGGATGCCGTGCCGGACGCGGTTCCGCTCGAGCTGTTCGAGCTGTTGGTGTTGCTGCTGTCTGCTGTGCCCGTTCCCGAAGTGCTGTCGCTCGTCTGGCCGCCCGTGCTCGGCTGCGAACCGTCAGTCGTTTGGCTTGAGTCGGTCGTGCCGGACGGCGTGCTGCTGTTGGCCGTAGAGGAATCGGTGCCCTGCGATTGGTTTTGGGTGTTCGAGGATGAATTGGCAGAGGTAGAACTGTCTTGCGTATCGTCCGTCTTTGCCTGCTGATCCTGCGACTGGGTGTCGCCATCTGCATCGCTATCGGTCGTGCGCGACGAAAGGATCGGCTCGGGACGCTCGCCCAGACCCTCACCGGCAGTGGTGATAAGGATGGCGCCGGCGCAGGCGATGACCGCGACTATGGCGATAGCGATCGAGAAGATGATGACCTTCTTTTGCGTCTGGCTGCGCTCGGCCGCCGCCTTGGCGCGCAGGCTGTTGGGAGCGACGCGCGCCGTGGTCGCGCGTCCCGCAACCTGGCGCATCTCCTGCGTGGTTGCGGCGCCACCTAGGTGCTCCTCGACATTGGGCTCAACGGGCTCGTAGGCGCCGGTAGGGTAGTCGACAGCGGCATGCGTGCCCTTGATTGCTTCGGCGCTGGCGGAGATAAAGTGGCGATAGACCTGCGAGGACACAACAGTGATGACTGAGCTCACAGCGGCACCAATCACCGAGCCGGCAATGCCGATCTTTGAAGCAAGCGCCACGCTCGTGGCGGCAGCTGCGGCGCCGGCGATGATCTGGGGAATGGAAATGTCGTCGAACAGGCCCTTTTTGGGCGCGATGGCCATGGTCTGTCCGATGGAATGGTTCTCGTGCACGCCGTTGTTGAGCGATGCCGGCGTCATGACGCGCGTGCGCGGCGCGTCGGTGTACTTGGTTGTCATACGGGGTCCTCCCGGTGTAAATCTGCTTCGTTTCGTGTAGCCATCAGGGTACCCACCAGATGTGAATCGTACGTGACATTTAACAGATACCATCAACTCATCAAGGGGGCCTGCTGTCTTTGGTGCAATAGCTTGATGCTAAACTGGATTTACGATTGCGAGGTGGTTTACGTGATGTACCCGTATATGACATTCGAAGACGGTACCGAGGTCATTCATTCTGACCTGATTGCGGATGGCGATATCGAAAAGGTTATCGTGCATTTTGAACGACCGACGGCAGAGGGCTTCGACTCCGCTCGCTGTGAATTGCCTTCCTGTTCGTGGACTGACTGGGAAGGGCATTTTACTCAGAGTGAAAAACGAGCTTTCGAAGAGTGTCTGAGCAAATAATTTAGATTAGTTCGAGTTTAGTTCGAATAAAGAAGCTGAATGCGATGACCTAAAGCGTATGCATTTTTAGTATTAGATGCGTATGAAATGGAGGATGTGAATGGATGAGCTAATAGACTTTAAAAAACGATTTCTCAAGAATGGCGAGCTGGTTTCAATTCCAAAAAAGGAAAGCTATAAAAGAATCATGCTGCTATGGGCCGTCTCTTTCTTTGAATTAAATACAAGTTATACGGAGCTTCAGGTTAATCGTGTGCTGTCACAGCTCTATCCTGATTATGCCGTGTTGAGGCGGTACTTGGTTGATTATGGATTCCTATTAAGGGATGAACGAGGCCTGAAATACGAGGTTAATCGTGATGTTCGCGGTATTGAGAGCTAGCCGTCCGGTTCGGGTCCTATATATTGCTAGAGGGATAAGCGAAATAGGCAATTGGTGTGCGAATATTGCTTTGCCAATGCTGATTTACGAGGTAACTCACGATGTTTCTGCAACTGCTTTGATGGTCTGCTGCAGATTTGCCCCCTCTCTGTTTTCAGTTGCGCTCGCGCAGCTGCCTCAGAAGATGGGTATCGGGACACTGCAGGCCATGAGATTGGCGGACTTAATTCGCGCGGGATTATTCGTTTGCTATATTTTTGTTGATAGTAAATGGAGTATGTTTGCTATTACGTGCACGGTATCGCTTTGCCGAACGGTAGAGATGCCCTGCTTTTACTCGTTGTTAAGAGCCAATACGAATAGTATCAATCGCGACGTAATTAATAATTCGTTTGGGTTCCTGCAGAATTTGATGATGGTTCTGGGGCCAGTTGCCGGCGGTTTTGTTGTCGCTCAATTTGGGGCGGAGGCTGTTCTTGCATTAGACGCGCTTTCTTTTGCCGCGTCGTTCTGGTTGCTGCGAGATGTTCCGTCGGTTATCGAGGTTAATGATAAAGAGGGAATAAGCAAAAATGAAAAAAACAGGACTGCATTCAGTGATCTTAGCGCGAAGCACTTGGCAATTGGTTTCCTATTAATCGATATTTCTAGTGGCGTGGCATTCGGCTCTCTGAATTCTCTTTTGCCAGCTATAGCGCAATTGCAATTTGACTCGTCATCGATACAATACGGATTCCTTCAGAGTAGTCTTACAATCGGACTGTTGTTCGGAAATACAATATATGGTCGTTTAATCGGTGGTTCCGATTGCGTTAAATCATATTGTTTTGTGACGTATCTTGCGCTCGGTGCGTATCTGGCGTTTGGCTATCGCTATGCGTCTGGGATATCGTTTATTTTCCTTTTTATCGTCGGTGCCGGAAACGCCATTCAAGATGTGCTTCTCATAACATCGCTGCAGGATTTGGCGAGAGACGGATCTGAATCGATAAGCCTGTTTTCAATTAGGGAGTCTTTGCAATCGGTTGCTGTTGTTATTTCAACACTTCTTGTTTCGCTGTTCACGAGCATCGCGATGTTCTCAATTCTCGTTACAGGACTTGGTGTATTTTCAATTATGATGGTAGTTGTGTTTCAATTGAATTATTTGCGAAAGATGTGACGTTGATATGCCTAAAACGCTTTTAGTATTTCCCCCAGGATGGAGTCCAGTGGGGCCGTATCTTGCCTTGCCTGTTTTGAAGTCATATCTTCAAGAGGTTGAACAATACAAAGTTGACATTGTTGACTTAAACGTGGAATTTTACGATGACCTCCTATCTTTTAGACATGTCGAAGAGTGCTGTAAAAGGTATCGGGAATCAAAGGATTCGTTTAGTTCGAATGTTCAATTAACAATCGAGTTGATACAAAAGTCGGCACTTAATGTTGACGAGGCAAAAGATATTTTCAGATCGAAGAGATACTTTAATCTAAAAGAAAGACAATATGCTGAAAACATTTTTAGAAATGCACTCTATATCATAAATCACGTCTCATATGGAGTTAAATACACGTTCAACTCCATAGATCTGCCCTATGATTATTATTCGACACCAGAAATAATGAAATCGCTTGCGGATACCTTGCATAATCCGTTTATTTCCTTCTATGAAACTACCTTTCTTAAGCGTATTCAGAGGGAAAAAATCGAGTTTATTGGGATTTCGGTGAGCGGCTGTTTCCAATTGATTTCTGCAGTTACGTTAGCGAAACTGATTAAAGAAGAATGTCCATCTGTTAAACACGTCTCATTGGGCGGCAATTACATTACTCGTTTAGCAGATGACTGCATGAAAGAATGGCATCCCTTTTTTGAATACATTGATTCGATAATGATGTATGACGGCGAAGAGCCGCTTGCACGTCTTCTTGAGGCTCTTGACTCTGGTGATGACAATCTCGACTGTGTTCCAAACCTTTGCCATGCTAAAGGTGGAAAGATATATAAAAACCATCGGATTGAGCAAACATTTATCAACGATACAGTTCCCGATTTCGATGGCTTCGCCCTTTCTAAATACTTCATGCCTGAGCTAATATTGCCGGTTTATTCCTCTAGGCAGTGTTTTAATCATTGCGCCTTCTGCACCATTCCCGGTGCTACCGGTGGTTGTTACCGAAAGATGCCTATATCGAGAGTATTTGAAATAATGTGTCGGTTAAATGAAAAATACGGCACGAGAGTTTTCTCTTTTGCGGATGAAACATTCGAAGGCAAAAGAATGGAGCAACTCGCGGATGAAATAAACGCATCGGGAAAAACGTTTTTCTGGCATGGAGAAACGAGGTTCTCTCCAACCCTAAGTACAGACGTTTTTAACAAGATATACCAAAGTGGATGTAGGCAGATTCAGTTTGGCCTCGAGTCATACAACCAAAGAGTTCTTGATCTAATGAAGAAGAACACGAGAGTTGATTGGATTGATCGCAATATCCATGATTGTCTCAATGCGGGTATTCCTGTTCATCTATTTTTTATGATTGGCTTTCCGACCGAAACTAAAGAAGAGGCTCTGAACACCTTAGCTTATACAGAGAATGTTTTGAATTATTCAAAACAGGTATGTGGTGTTCCATATTCCACGAGAGGATTTACGAATTTTGGTCTCGTTATGGGGTCGGATGTTTGGAATCATCCCGATAAGTATGGTGTCTCTGTAATGCCGAAGTCCCAATATGAGGATTTGCGCCTCGAAGTGGATTATGTTTCAGGCACTGGTTTAACTTTAAATGAAGCAAAATCCTTATCTGATGAGCATCATATTGATTTTTATATGCAAGAGGTCATAAACGGTAGCGACACAATTGACTTGCCCCAGCGGCTTCATATTTCAGAGGTGACCTGGATCCTAGATTCTATTCACGCTGTCAGGTATAAGGGACATTTGACCATAGTAAAGCGACGGCTAACTAGTCTAAATCCAGCTGATCGAATCTGGCTGGATTCCAAGACCTCTGTCGTGCTCGTTGAGCCATTTGCCTACTTCTATAATTCTGAATACCATCATGTCTATGCTGTTTCCCAGTTGGTATACCTTAAGTTGGCCCGTTTATTGGAGGCCGATTGTAGCATTTCTCTTATTCTTGATCAGGGCGACCTCGAGCTGACAAGGGCGATAGAAGAACTGTTGCATTATGGATTGCTGAATACAAATATCGATGCCGATTATGTAATGCACGATAATGGTTTTCAATTGGTTAAAAGTTCGTTTGTTAAAGAAGTCGGACGCTCAAAAGAGGGGTTAAGAGTACTGCTTAGTTGTGCCACCCATAGAATGTGTGCGGTTAATGATTTTTCGTTCGCTTTGCTTTCGTTGTTTGAAAAGCCGATTACTAAGAACGAGGTGCGCGACATTCTGAAAAAAGAGGGACTATCGACAAGCGAGGAGCAATTAAACAAGTTGGTTGATAATTGCATGAAAGCAGATATACTACAATTGATTAGATAGAGGAGGTTTCTGCATGGACGTTATTAACAAAGATCTCTTGGAGCAACTGAAAGAGTCTCAGGAAGAGGGCGTCGTGGTAGAAGTGTTCGACTTTGAGGACTACATGGATAAATTCTGCCATTAGTTTCGGAATTTACTTGCCTCGCTTAAAGGAGAAGTCGATTATCGATTTCTCCTTTTTTAATTAAAGATATTTTTGGAATACATGCTCTTAGCACAGGTTAGCGTCTCAGTAAACTGGGAGGTTGCTTTGGCTAGTTAGAGATATGTGAACGTCCGTTAGACTGAATCTCAGGGTAGAAGGGGCCTCCAGTGTCCAGATCAACAAGGCAATGCTGCGTTTCGGCTAATAAGAACGACGGCTTTCTGCGGGTTGCGGCGGCGTCGCCGCGGATTCGCGTGGCCGATGTCGAGGGCAATGCCGAGGTTGCACTGGCGGCTGTTCGCGAGGCTGCCGAGCGTGGCGTTCGCGCGCTGGTGCTGCCCGAGCTTAACCTGACCGGCTATACCGCGGCCGATCTGTTCCATAACCGCACACTGCTGCATGCCTGCGAGACCGCACTGGCACATATTCTCGATGAAACTCGCGAGCTGCCGATTGTCTTTACCGTCGGTCTTCCCGTTGCGGTTGCCGAGAATATCTACAACTGCGCCGCCGTGTGCTGCGCGGGCGAGCTTTTGGGCCTCACGGCCAAGAAGTATTTGCCCAACTATGGCGAGTTCTATGAGCGCCGTTGGTTTGCTCCGGCACCTACCGATCCCGTTTGGCTTGAATTTGCCGGTCAGGGTCCGGTCCCGCTGGGCTCGGGGCTTGTCTACCGTTGCTGTGATGAGGGCGCCGAGGACCTGGTGCTGGGCGTTGAGGTCTGCGAGGACCTGTGGGTGCCGGCGCCTCCTTCGACCGAGATGGCGCTTGCCGGTGCGACGGTGATTCTCAACCCGTCGGCTTCGGACGAGATTATCGGTAAGGCAGACTATCGCCGCAGCCTCATCTCCAATCAGAGCGCGCGCCTGTACTGTGCCTATGCGTATGCAGACGCGAGCGAGGGCGAGTCCACGACCGATATGGTCTTTGCGGGCGAGAACCTCGTCTACGAAAACGGCTCCAAGCTCGCCGCGACCAAACTGCTTACTTGCGATATGGCCATCGCCGACGTTGACCTTGACCGCCTGGTTGCCGAGCGCCGTCGTTCGACGACGTGGACGCGCGCGGACGATGCGCCGGAGGCCACGGCCGTTGAGTTTTCGTTTGAGGGCGTGTTGGCCGAAGAGCCTGTCCTGCGCGATGCCTGCGATATCGACCGCGTTTTCCCGCGCGCGCCCTTTGTACCGGCCGACCATGGTGACCTGGCCGAGCGCTGCGAGACCATCCTCGACCTGCAGACCGCCGGCCTCAAGACCCGCCTGGCCCATACGGGCACCAAGGCTGCAGTCATCGGTCTTTCGGGCGGCCTTGATTCTACACTGGCACTGCTCGTGACGGTGCGTGCCTTCGATGCACTGGGGCTGCCGCGCACGGGTATTACGGCGGTTTCCATGCCCGGCTTTGGCACGACGCATCGCACCAAGTCCAATGCCGAGTCGCTTGCCCGCGACCTGGGTGTGAGCTTCCGTGAGGTTTCGATTCACGCGGCCGTGGAACAGCACTTTAAGGATATCGAGCATGATCCGGCCGTGCAGGACGTGACCTACGAGAACAGCCAGGCCCGCGAGCGTACGCAGATTCTGATGGATCTGGCCAATCAGGCCGGCGGTTTTGTCATCGGCACGGGCGACCTGTCGGAGCTGGCGCTCGGCTGGGCTACCTACAACGGCGACCACATGAGCATGTACGCCGTCAACGCGAGCGTGCCCAAGACGCTTGTGCGCCATCTGGTGCGCTATGCCGCTGATGTTTTTGGCGGGCGTATTGCCGAGGTCTTGCTCGATATCCTCGATACGCCGGTGTCCCCCGAGCTTCTGCCGCCCACGGGCGACGGCGAGATTGCGCAGAAGACTGAGGATTTGGTGGGCCCGTACGAGCTGCACGACTACTTCCTCTACTACCTGCTGCGTTTTGGCTTTGAGCCGGGCAAGATCTACCGCATGGCGCTCAAGAGCTTCGAGGGCGCCTACGACGTCAAGACCGTTCACACGTGGCTGCGTACGTTCTACCGTCGCTTCTTTGCCCAGCAGTTTAAGCGCAGCTGCCTGCCCGATGGCCCCAAGGTGGGTTCGGTCACGCTCAGCCCGCGCGGCGATTGGCGCATGCCGAGTGACGCCAGCTCGCGCCTGTGGCTCGCCCAGATTGACGCGCTCAATCCGATGGACTAAGGTTGCCAAATTGAACCAAAACAGCGGGTGCAAGCGTTACACTTTTGCAATCTGATGGCCCGTATCGCGCGGCGCTCTTGTCGGAGCGCCGCGTTTTTCATATCGAAAGGTGGCACCATGCAGGCATCGCAGCGTCTCGACCGCTTTGGCGCGGAGGTCTTCGCCTCGCTCAACAACAAACTGCTTGCGCTGAAGGCTCAGGGCAAGACCATTTACAACATGAGCGTGGGCACGCCCGACTTTAAGCCGTACGACCACGTGGTCGAGGCGCTCACGCAAGCGGCCCAGGACCCCGAGATGTGGAAGTATGCCCTGCGCGACCTGCCCGAACTCAAGCAAGCCGTGTGCGATTACTACGAGCGTCGCTTTGGCGTTTCGGGCATTACGCCGTCTATGGTGCAGTCGTGCAACGGCACGCAGGAGGGCGTTGGCCATTTGGGCCTTGCCCTGCTCGATCCGGGTGACACCATTCTGGTTCCCGATCCGTGCTACCCGGTCTTTGAGGCAGGTGCCAAGATCGCCGATGCCAAGCTCGAGTACTATCCGCTGGTGGCGGAGCACAATTACCTGCCCTATGTGGCGGGTATCGATCCCGAGGTGGCCGATCGTGCCAAGTACATGATTGTGTCGCTGCCCGCCAACCCGGTGGGCTCGGTGGGCACGCCCGA
Organism: uncultured Collinsella sp.; assembly: GCA_958451615.1. Classification (GTDB taxonomy): domain Bacteria; phylum Actinomycetota; class Coriobacteriia; order Coriobacteriales; family Coriobacteriaceae; genus Collinsella. Next base: position 61,992 of record CAUDQR010000007.1, read on the forward strand.
GGTCTACGAGGAGATCATCGCTTTCGCCCGCGAGCACGACCTGCTCATCGTTCACGACAACGCATACTCCGACATCGTGTTCGACGGCGAGCCGGGCGGCAGCTTCTTGCAGTATCCCGGCGCGCTCGAGGTGGGCGTTGAGTTCTTCTCGCTCTCCAAGTCGTTTAACGTCACCGGTGCGCGTATCGGCTTTTTGGTCGGTCGCGAGGATGTGGTCTCGGCCTTTGCCAAGCTGCGCGGCCAGATCGACTTTGGTATGTTCTTCCCGATCCAGAAGGCTGCTATCGCCTGCCTGAACGGTCCGCGCGATGAGGTCGAGGCGCAGCGTCTGAAGTACCAGGAGCGCCGCGATGCCCTGTGCGACGGTCTTGAGGGCCTGGGCTGGGAGCGTCCCAACGCGCATGGCTCTATGTTTGTGTGGGCCAAGCTTCCCGGTGGTCGCACCGATTCCATGGCGTTTTGCGAGGAGCTCATGGAGAAGGCCGGCGTTGTGGTGACGCCGGGCGCGAGCTTTGGTCCTTCGGGCGAGGGGCACGTGCGCATGGCGCTGGTCCTGCCGCCCGATCAGATTGCTTTGGCTGTCGAGGCCATCCGCGAGGCGGGTCTGTATTAGAAACCTGTTTCGACTCGTCAATAGCTCGAAACCGATTTCGTGCAGTTATTTTACGATTTCTGCAAACAATTTCGGTAAACGGTCGATTTTTGGCTGCGAATAGGAGCATAATCAAAGTCCCGATTGGATGTATTGGGATTACGGCAAGCCGCTCGGGTCGTTCCCGGGCGGCTTGCTTGTGGAGAGAGATGGGAGTTTCTAATGGTTAACGAGAAGAAGGTCGCTATTGTCGGCTGCGGTTTCGTTGGTTCGTCTTCGGCGTTCGCGCTGATGCAGAGTGGTCTGTTCTCCGAGATGGTCCTCATCGACGTGGACAAGAACCGCGCCGAGGGTGAGGCCCTGGATATCGCGCACGGCATGACGTTTGCCGAGCCGATGAAGATCTACGCCGGCGATTATTCCGATGTCGCCGACGCCGCCATGATCGTCGTCACCGCTGGCGCTGCCCAGAAGCCCGGTGAGACTCGCCTGGACCTGGTCAACAAGAACGTCAGCATCTTTAAGTCCATTATCCCCGAGATTAAGAAGTCCGGCTTCGACGGCATTCTGCTCATCGTCTCCAACCCGGTCGATGTTCTGACCTACGCCGCCATCAAGATGTCCGGCCTGCCCGAGGGCCACGTCATCGGTTCCGGTACCGTGCTCGACACCGGCCGTCTGCAGCAGATGCTTGGTGCCCATGTCGAGGTCGACCCGCGCGATGTCCAGGCCTATGTCATGGGTGAGCACGGCGATTCCGAGTTTGTCGCTTGGTCCAGCGCTCAGGTTGCCGGCGTTCCGCTGAACACCTTCTGCGAGCTTCACGGTCATCTGGAGCATGAGGCTGCCGAGAAGCGCATCGCTGAGGACGTCAAGAACTCCGCCTACACCATCATCGAGAAGAAGCACGCTACCTACTACGGCGTCGCCATGGCCGTTAAGCGCATTTGCACCGCCGTCATGCGTGACGAGCAGACCGTTCTGCCCGTCTCCTCGCTCATGGTGGGCGAGTATGGCCTGTCCGATCTTGCCATCTCCATGCCGACCGTCGTTGGCCGCGACGGCGTTGTCTGCCGCGTTCCCGTGCCGCTGAACGATGACGAGCAGCATGAGCTTACCGCCTCCGCCAAGGCCCTCAAGGACATCATCGACAGCGTCGACTTCTCCTGCTAAATCCAGCTCTTTTGGGCAACAGGCTACAATGAAAGGCGTCCGGTCCACACGGTCCGGGCGCCTTTTTGGTGCAAAGTAACCCTACCCCAATTCGCCATAGTTGATGGGAGAGTCATGTCGGATTCACCTAACTTTTTGACCTATGTCCAGACGGCGTTTGATCCGTTTGAGGAACGGTCGTTCTGCGCGGTGGATAGCCTGGTCTTTGCGTGGCTGTCCTATTTGCGTTTGCCGGGTGATATGGCGGAGCTGACGAACTGGCAGGGCCTTGACGTACGCGAGCTGCTGCGCGCCGAGTGCTACCGGGACATGATTGGCGACCTGTGGGATCCGGAGGGGAGCAGGGCCTTGTTGGAGGCCGTGGCAGCAAGCCCTCGCTACCGTGGCGTGCACGTTTGCGGCTATCGTACCGTGAGTGATGCCGAGACGACGGAGCAGTTTGCGGCTATGACGTTCCGATTTCCGGCGGGGTTTAGCTATCTTTCCTTCCGGGGGACCGACAGTACGATTGTGGGCTGGAAAGAGGACTTTAACATGGCGTTCCGGTGTCCTGTGCCGGCCCAGGAATCCGCGGCGCGTTATGTGGACGAGGCGGCGGATGCGATTGACGGGCCGCTTTTGTGCGGAGGTCATTCCAAGGGTGGAAACCTTGCGGTGTACGGTGCGGCGATGTGCTCCGATGTCGCCCGTGAGCGAATCGAACGGGTGTATTCCCATGATGGTCCTGGCTTCGTCGAGGAGTTTCTGAACGGCAACGCCTTTGCCGATCTTTCCGGTCGAATCGACAAGACGCTACCTCGGTCGTCGATCTTTGGCATGATGTTCGAGACACAGGAGGACTATGCCATCGTTGAGAGCACCGAGTTCAGCCTGCTGCAGCACAATCCCTTTAGCTGGGTGGTTGATGGTCGCGACTTCGTGTACTGTGAGCGCCTGTCCGCCGGTGCTCGATACGTTGATGGCTCCATTCGCGAGATGCTGCTTGCAGTGTCGCCTAACGAGCGCGAGCGTTTTGTGGATGCATTGTTCTCCGTGTTTGAGGCTACGGGTGCTGAGCGGTTTGCAGATATCGCTGGGAATCTGCGCGAGAGCCTGCCCGTGATGCTCCAGGCCACGCAAGGCTTTGACAAGGATACGCGCCGTTTTGTCTCGCAGACCATCGTGGCAATCCTTAAATGCGCACTGCTGCCCAAACGACCCCAGATCGACATGTCCGCTGCCGGCAAGAGCCTGGCAGAGCAGCTCGAGGCATGGCAGTCCGAACTCCTGCACTAGCCACAGGTGCAAAGCAACCTGTCCCCGATGCATCAATCTTCGATGCGCTTGGGGCGGGCTCGACCGCTATACTGGTTCGTGCCGAAATCGATCTAGAACGGAATGCCGTATATGAAAATCAATCACGCGATTCTGCATATCCTGGACTTTGACTCTGCCGTCAACGTCATGAGCCAGCGCGAGCTCGATATCGAAAGCCGTACCGTGCGCAACTTCGTGACCACGCATCTGCGCCGCGCACGTACCTCGGCCGATAACAAGCGTGCCACGTTTGCCGAGAACTCTGCGTTTGGCGGCGAGCTCAAGGGCTATTTCTTTGGCGAGCGCGAGTTTGTGGACCTGTCGCAGCAGATTGCGGAGTTTATCTCTTCCGAGCTCACCAAAGCCGAGAAAGCCGAGTCCACTGACGTGCTTGTGGCCGATTTTGACGACGATGAGGATGCCCGCTGGTTTGCCGTGATGCTGCTGGGCTCCAAGCAGGCTTTTATGCACGAGGTGGGCCGCGAGGAGGGGGAGGTGCGCAACGACATCGCGCGCCACTACGCTATTCTGCCGAACCCCTCGCAAAAGGTGCCGAGCTATGCCATCGTGCGCGCGAGCACCATGGAGATCGGCTACGTGGACAAGAAGCGCAAGATTGCCGGCGAGGACCGTATGCTCATTCCCGATGGCCTGCTGCAGTGCGACACGGGCGTGTCGGGCAAGGAGGTCATCGACACCGTGACGCGTGTGGTCGAGGAAGTCGCCGAGGAGCACGGCGCCAACACGGCCGTGGCGCTCGCCAAGGTTAAGGCCGCTGTGGCCGAGAAGGTTGAGGATGACGAGGAGCTGCCGCCTTGGGATATCGTCGATGAGGTCTTTGAGGACGAGCCGGTCATCAAGGAAAGCGTGCGCGCGGCGCTGACCGAGGAGAAGGTTCCCGAGCGCGTGCCCGTGGAACGCAAGCAGGTCGAGCGCGCGGCCGTGCGCAATCATAAGATTCGTACCGACACGGGTATCGAGATCAGCTTCCCGGCCGAGATGGGTTCGAACTCCGAGTACATCGAGTTCGTTAACGAGCCCAACGGCCTCATCTCCATCGAGCTCAAGAATATCGGCAGCATCGAGAACCGATAAACTGCGCTCGGACGCTGCAGAAAACAAAGGCCGAAGCCCCGATGATGCTTCGGCCTTTTTTTGCTTGGGATTGAATTGCGCCGCAGGTTGAGCATAAGTCAGCGAAAACGACCCAGAGCGAGCAAGGTGACGTGAAAGAGGAGGGCATTGACCTTTTGGTCATGCCCGACGACTGAACGTCAGATTGCCGCTCTGGGGCGTTTGCAGCGTCGGCTAGTTACGCGGTTTGGTAAAACCGCGTAACCCTACAGTTGACGTAAGCCCTCTTCGAGGCCGGTCTTGCTGTCGGTCTTCTCGTCGCGCATCTTGATGACGCGGGCGGGGACACCGGCCACGACGGCACCGGCGGGGACATCCTCGACGCACACGGCGCCGGCGGCAACGACAGCGCCCTTGCCTACGTGCACGCCTTCCAGGACCACGGCGTTGGCGCCGATCATGACATCGTCCTCGATGATGACGGGCGTGGCGCTTGCGGGTTCAACGACGCCTGCCAACACGGTTCCAGCGCCGATGTGGCAGTTCTTGCCCACTGTGGCGCGGCCGCCCAGCACGGCGCCCATGTCGATCATGGAGCCCTCACCGATGACGGAGCCGATATTGATGATGGCACCCATCATGATGACGGCGCGATCGCCGATCTCGACGCGGTCACGGATGATCGCGCCCGGCTCGATGCGGGCGTTGATGCCCTTAAGGTCGAGCATGGGCACGGCGGAGTTGCGGCAATCGTTCTCCACATCGTAGTAATCGATGGAATCGGCATTGGCATCAAGGATGGCTTTGAGCTCTTCCCAGTCACCAAAGACGGTCTTGCCACGACGACCGCCGTAGACGTGCGCATTGCCCCACTGGACCTTCATGCCGGGCTTCTCGCGCACGTACAGTTTGACGGGCGTCTTTTTGGGCGCTGTGGCGATGTAGTTGATAATCTCCTGGGCATCCATCTCGGCTGCATTGCTCATTTGCTGTCTCTCCTTTGGGTGGATCCGGTTGATACCTGGTTAGGCAAACATGACCTGGTCGAACGTATAGAAGCCGTGCTCGCGGGTGACGAGCTTCTGCGCGGCTGCCAGGGCGCCGTTGACGAAGATCTGACGGCTTGTGGCGCGATGCGTGAGCGTGACTTCTTCGTCCTGGCCAAAGAAACTCACTTCGTGCACGCCGGCGACAGTGCCACCGCGCAGCGAGTGCATGCCGATCTCCTTGGGGTCGCGCGCTCCGCACATGCCCTCGCGGCCATAGACGGGGTGGTAGCCTGCCTTGGGCTCGGCCTCGACTACGGCGTCGAGCAGCAGCTTTGCAGTGCCGCTGGGGGCATCGACCTTTTGGTTATGGTGCGTCTCGACGATTTCGCAGTCAAAGCCGGGCAGCTCGCGTGTGGCCTGTGCTACCAGATGACGCAGGGCTGCGATACCGATGGAGTAATTGCCGGAGTGCATGACGCGGGCGTTCTGACCCAGCTCGCGCAGGCGATCCATCTGCTCGGGTGTGTAGCCTGTAGTGCCCGAGACCAACGCCGCGCCCGTGCACTCGACATAGGCGACGACGGCATCGAAGGTCACGACGTTCGAGAAGTCGATGATGACGTCGGCTGCCGGGGCGCTCTCGAGCTCGGACAAGTCGAAGCCGATGTGGGCCACGATATCAAAAACGGGCTGCCCGGCGGCGTCGACAATGCCTTCGGCGGTAGTGCGGATGAGCGAGCCCATGCGGCCCGTTCCCATAATGACGGTCTTAATCAAGCAGACCAGCTCCCTTCAGAGCATCGGTAAGTGCGGCTCGCGTGTCGTTGGCCATGGGGCACAGCGGCATGCGGTAGTTTGCCTCGATCATACCCATCTGGGCGAGCGCTTCCTTAACTGGGATGGGGTTGACCTCGCTAAAGAGGGCATTGATGAGCGGCTGGTCGGCAATCTGGATATCGCGGGCGCGCGCTACGTCGCCGTCCAGATAGGCGCGGCACATGTCGTGCACGAGCTGCGGCTGAACATCGGCCCACACACTGATGGTGCCCGAGGCGCCCAGGCTCATGAGCGGCACGGTGAGGGCGTCCTCGCCCGAGTACATGCGGAAGTCATCGGACAGCAGGTGGGCGATCTTGGCCGCGTAGGCGACGTTGCCCGAGGCTTCTTTAATACCCATGATGTTGGGGTGCGCGGCCAAGCGCTCTACGTTGCGCTCGCTGATGCCGCAGCCGCAGCGGCCGGGGATGTTGTACAGGATGCAGGGGATATCTACGGCATCGGCAACGGTCTTAAAGTGCTGGTAGATGCCCTCCTCGTTGGACTTGTTGTAGTAGGGGGTAATGAGCAGCAGGCCGTCGGCGCCCAGGCCCTGATAGGTGAGCGACTTGGTGAGCATGGTCTGCGTGGAGTTGGAGCCCGAGCCGGCGATGACGGGGACACGGCCTGCAACCTGCTTGACCACCGCGGCGACAACGGAGTTGTCCTCATCGTCAGTCATCGTGGCGCTCTCGCCGGTGGTGCCCAGGGTGAGGATGGCGTCGGTACCGTTTTGCAGGTGGAAATCGATAAGGCGCTCGAGCGCGTCAAAGTCGACGCTTCCGTCCTTTTTAAACGGCGTGACGAGGGCGACGATCGAACCCTCGAGGTTGCGGATATCCATGTTCTTCTCCTTCGCTTCCGCGATCTGGATGCGTTTGTTCCACTGAGCGGCGACGGTCAGACGCTCGTCCTGGGCGCGACGGCGGGCACTTTCGGCGCGCGACTTGGCCAGCAGCTCTCGGCCGCTAGGCAGCACGTCGAGCGTGGCAAAGTAATCGCCCGGGCGCTCAGCACGGCGGATGAGGTCGGCCGAGCCATCGGGGCGCAGCAGCACCTCGGCGGAGCGCAGACGGCCGTTGTAGTTGTAGCCCATGGAGTAGCCATGCGCGCCGGTATCGTGGATCACGAGCAGGTCGCCCATGTCGATATGCGGCAACTCGCGATCAATGGCGAACTTGTCATTGTTCTCACACAGATTGCCCGTGATGTCGTAGGTGTCCGTAACGGGTGCTGCGGTCTTGTCGGCGCCACCCGGCTGTCCCATCACCGTAATGTGGTGGTAAGCGCCATACATGGCAGGACGGATCAGATCGACGGCGCTTGCGTCCACGCCGATATAGTCCTTGTAGATCTGCTTTTCGTGGATGGCCTTGGTCACCAGGCAGCCGTAGGGGCCCATCATAAAGCGACCCATCTCGGTGCAAATCGCCACATCGCCCATGCCGGCGGGAACCAAGATCTCGTCGTAGGCCGTGTGCACCCCTTCACCGATGGCGTGGATGTCGTTGGCCTGCTGCTCGGGCAGATAGGGGATACCAACGCCGCCGGACAGATTGATGAAGGCAACGTGTGCGCCGGTCTCGCGTTCCAGGCGCACGGCAAGCTCAAAGAGGATGCGCGCGAGCTTGGGGTAGTAGTCGTTGGTGACGGTGTTGCTGGCAAGGAATGCGTGGATGCCAAAGCGCTCGGCGCCCTTGGCCTTGAGTATGCGGAAGGCCTCGAAGAGCTGCTCGGTGGTCATGCCATATTTGGAGTCGCCCGGGTTGTCCATGATGCCGTTGGAGAGCTGAAACAGTCCGCCCGGATTAAAGCGGCAGCTGACTGTCTTGGGAATGGGCCCCGCAACGCGCTCAAAGAATTCAATGTGGCTGACGTCGTCGAAGTTGACGATAGCGCCCAGCTTGTCGGCGAGCTCAAAGTCCGCCGCGGGCGTGTCGTTGGACGAGAACATGATGTCGTGTCCCGTGATACCCAGCGATCGGGCGATCATGAGCTCGGTATAGCTCGAGCAATCGCAGCCGCAGCCGTATTCGTTGAGAATGGAGATGAGCGCCGGGTTGGGGTTGGCCTTGACGGCAAAGTATTCCTTAAAGCCCGGGTTCCATGCAAAGGCGTCGCGCACTTCTTGCATGTTGCGGCGGATGCCCGCCTCGTCGTATAGATGAAACGGCGTGGGGAACTGCTCAACGATATGCTCGAGCGTTTCCTTGTCCACAAACGGCTTCTTTGCCACATATGCCTCGTTGGGAGTCAATGACATGTCCCGTAAACCTCGCTATCCAGACGGCGCTACCTGCGCATCGAATCCGCATAGCGTGGACCCAATGTCCGGATAGCGCTCCCGCATTGCTGCAGACAGTCCTGTGGGTGTTTCCCACAGGCCCACCAGGTTGTTCGTGCCCGAAAAGCCCAGTTCGGCGGGTTTCGCCTTCCCACGGGGTCAAAGCCTGCCGGCTCGCCCGCGGTTCTTCGTGCCCGCGCCTCTATCAAGTGGTAACGACCCTACCACGTTGCACTTTACCAAACAAGAGTATTCGTATATAACGTTTAAAAAATGCAGGGATATGCTGGAAATAAGGGTGCGGCAATCTTGCGGCACAATAAGATGACAACTGGCGCGCACCTATGAAAGGAACCTTTATGACCGAGCTCCAAGAACTCCGTCGTTATCGTCGCGACCTGCACCGCATTCCGGAGCTCGACTTCGATCTTCCGCAGACGATCGCCTATATCGAGGGCGTGTTGGCACCGCTCACCGGCGAGGTGACCCATCCGTGCCCCGGCTGCGTCTGCGCTTTCTTCGACGCTGGCGTTGGCGCCGCGCATGCCACGGCGATTCGCGCCGATATGGATGCGCTGCCCATTGCCGAGGCAACGGGGGCAGCGTTCGCTTCGACCCATCCCGGCAAGATGCATGCTTGCGGGCACGATGGACACATGGCCATGGCGCTCGCCGCCGCGACGTATGTCGACCGCACGATTCGCGAGCAGCCGGGTTCACTTAAACGCAACGTGCTTTTTGTGTTCCAGCCGGCCGAGGAAACGACCGGTGGTGCCAAGACGGTATGCGAGAGTGGTGTGTTCGAGCGCTATGGGGCCGACCGCATTTTTGGCTTCCATGTGTGGCCCGATCTGTCTGCCGGCACGCTGGCGAGTTGTTCTGGTCCGCTGCTGGCGCGTTCGAGCGAGACGCATATCCATATTCACGGTACGAGTATCCATATTGCTAAGACTTATGGTGTGCCGGTTGAGGAGTCACACGATGCCGCGTTGGCGGCAGCGAAGTTTTTGGTTACCGAGCGCGAGCTGATGGACGAACTGGGCACCGACGAGCCCTGTATCGGCAAGTTTGGCCTGCTGCAGGCCGGTACCGTCTGCAACGCGGTGGCGGGGGAGGCCCATGTGGTCGGCAGCTTGCGTGTGTTTACGGACGGCATGTTCGACCGTGCACGCGAGGGTGTGCGCCGCGTGCTTGATGAGGCATGCACTGCAACGGGCTGCACGTACGATCTCGACTTTGCCGAGGGCTATCCGCCGGTCGACAACGATCCCGAGTTGTTTGATCGAATCGCGCCTGCTCTGCCCGAGTTACAGCTCGTGGACGAGCCGCTGCTGATTGCCGAGGATTTCGCGTTCTATCAACGCCATCTGCCGGGCGTATTTTTCCTGCTGGGCACGGGTATGCCAGAGGACCAAGACAACCCGAGTGATTCGGATGGCTGCCCCGCCTATGCCACAAGCGCTCTGCATACCGATAGTATGCTCTTCGACGAGGAAATCCTACTCAAAGGCCTCGATGTCTACAAACGATTGCTTTTGCTTGACTAAGGCGTGAAGGACTATTTGTTCTAGAAAATACGAACAAACGTACGATATAATAGAGATGTAAGTCTATAGAAACGTTTGACGTTACTAACGTAAGGCGATACTATGATTGCATCGTATAAAGATGAGGATACCGAACGCTTTGCCATGGGTGTGCGGGTCAGGAAGTTCGTGCCTTTTGAGCGTGTTGCGTTGAGGAAGATTCGCCAACTGCAGGTTTGTGCTTCGCTTGATGATCTTCGCGTTCCACCAGGCAACCGCCTAGAAGCTTTGAAGGGCGATCGTGCCGGGCAATATAGCATCCGTGTTAACGAGCGCTATCGGGTCTGTTTTGAGTGGAGACAGGAGATGGCTTGGAATGTCGAAATCGTCGATTATCACAAGTGATGAGACCTCGGCCGATTTGCTGTCGCCAGTGACTCTTGGTGAGCTTCTCAAAGAGGAGTTTCTTGTTCCCATGGGCATTTCTCAATATCGCCTTGCGAAAGAGACCGGGATTCCGGCTCAGCGTATCGGGCAGATTGTCTTGGGAAAACGTCGCGTGACGGCCGACACCGACCTCCGTCTTTGCCGTTATTTTGGCCTGACGGATGGTTATTGGCTGCGCGCTCAGATGGCGTTTGACCTTGAGGCCGAGAAAAGGCGGATCGAACCGGAACTCGATAAGATCGTTCCTGTTCAGCAGGCCATCGCACTGTAGTGCTCAGAGATGATGGGGGTGGCGCGGCGATGAAGCGACGCCGACAGTCTGCCGTATATAGTCCGGGTGGATGCGGGTGCGGTTTGCTGCTGCTTCCGGTCATCGCTGTGAGCATTGGCGTGATGTTAGCGCTTGCTGGGCTTGCCGCGGCGGCGCTCGTGCTGTTTATCACTGCCATCGGCGTGACGATTTGGCTCTGCCGCAATCGCGGGCAACGCCGTGCCGACGGTAAAACCAATGTCGGCTGGGTCGTCTTTCTGATTATTGCGTACCTGCTGAGTGTCAGCTACCTTGTTTTCTTTGTCCTGTTGATGATCAGTGCTTTTACCGGGGAATCCGTCACGGTGGGTTGATCACTGCTGGCAGGCGGTCGCGCAAAGTGCGTTTGCTCGGCGTTTGGATAACTGCATTGGCCGTTTACCGCAACCTTAGCTCTCAGCTAATGAATTCAAGTTCAATCCTTCCTACGATGTGCTGTGTGCCGGCACGGTAGCCGGATCGTAGGAAGGATGAATAATGGCAAAAGAGGGAAAGAAGCCGATCGGCAAGATTGTCCTAGGCATCATCGTGGTGCTGGTTATTGTCGGTGCCGTGGGCTCTATGGGCGGCAACTCAACCGATTCGTCTGCGAGCGATTCGGCAAAACCTGCCGAGACGACACAGCAGGCTGAGGAGCAAAAAGAACCGCAAGAACCGTATACCATTGCTGACGAGGCTGAAGACACTTCCAATCAGTTTACCTATAAGATCACGGGCACGCTGACCAATAACACGGACAAGGAAAAGAGCTACATTCAGATTGAATATGTTCTGTATGATGCCGATGGCAACCAGGTTGGAACGGCTCTTGCAAACACCAATCATCTGAAGGCGGGCGGCTCCTGGAAGTTCGAGGCGCTGGGTACGGTGTCTCCCGACCAGGTTGCTAGCTGGGAGCGTTCGGACGTAAGCGGTTTCTAGCATGTTGCATGCACTGGGGGAGGTGAGGTCGTATGCCCGATAAAAAGCTGACCGAGGAGTTGCTCAACGAGCTTCTCGACGCGCCAAACATCGATGGCTATATCAAGGAACACGACTTTGCCGCCCCGTCGCTTTCGGATTACTTAAAGCGGTTGCTGCAAGAGAAGGGGCTCGAGCGTTCGCGCGTGGTTCGTATGGCCGATCTCAATGAGACCTTTGGCTATCAGATCTTTACCGGTGCGCGTCATCCGAGTCGCAATAAGGTGCTGCAGATTGCCTTTGCGATGGCGCTGACCCTCAAAGAGACCAACCGTGCGCTGACGGCTGCCGGGGTAAGCGTCCTTAACTGCAAGGACCGCCGCGATGCGATCATCATCTTTTGCATCGATCGCGGGTGCAGCCTCCAAAAGGTCAACGAGGAGCTGTATCGCTTTGGCGAGGAGACGGTGAGTTAGCGGCTGATATCTGAGCCGGCGGAGCTGTCGAACAACGATGCAAACGAACGGGGCGCGGATGCCATGGGGTGTCTGCGCCCTGCGCTATGATGGAGGCTATGGATACTCAGACCCCAACATATTCCGATGACGAGCTGACCACAGCGCTTGCCGAGCACCTGGCGTCGCTCGATTGTGACGACAGCTATCGCGTGGAGCGTGTGCTTAAGCGCTCGTCCGTTGAAACAACCGAGCTCGTGTACTTTGAAGGAACCGGCGGTGGTTCGCTCGGCCCCTTTGTCCGTAAACGCATCGATGCTTCGGCTCAAATCGGCGGGGCATACGAGTGTCTGTTTGCCGCTCAGCGGGCAGGCAGGCGTTTTGAGCACCTGCCCAGAATCGTCGATTGTCGTCGTGTGGGCGACGAGCTCAACGTGGTTATGGAATACATCGAAGGGGAGACGCTCGGGGCGCTGGTGTACCGTCTGGGAGCCACCCCCGATTATGCGCGTGAATTGTATCCTGCCCTATGCGATGCCGTGGGCGAGCTCCACACCGGTTTTGCAATAGCGGGGGAGACGTCGGCGCCGGTGATCCATCGCGACCTCAAGCCGTCGAATATCATCGTGACAGGTGCCAACTATACGCCTGATGACGGCCTGACGTTTTCATCGCTGGTGATTATCGACTTGGGGATCGCGCGCGTATGGCGCGATGGCGCCGATGCCGATACCGTCAAGTTTGGGACACGGCCCTATGCGCCGCCCGAGCAGTATGGGTTTGGGCAGACGAGCGTGCGAAGCGACGTCTACGCACTTGGCGCCCTGTTGTTCTTCTGCTTGACGGGAGTCGACCCTAAACCAGGGCTCGACATGCGCGAGCAATGCGAGGCGCGCGGCATTCCCACTCCACTTGCCGATGCCGTCTGCATGTCGATGGCGCTCGACCCGGCCAAGCGTTTTGCGAGCGCGGAAGCGTTGGGACGGGCGACGCGCGCGGCATACGATCTAAGTCGCCCCGTGCGGCCTCCTGCGCCTGTGCTTGTCCGTGCTCCGGCCTCGGAGACGGCGTTGACGTCCCAAGGGCTCCAGAACCCCGCAGGGCTTCCTAGGCCTGCCGCCTCCGCTGCATGCGGTCTGCTCTCTCGCGTTCCGGAGTCTCTGGGGCGTATTTGGAATACGCTCGTCTGCTTCTCACTGCTTGTGTTCTTTGCCGGAAGTCACTTTGCCGTCTTTCACCCCACGGGAGCAAACCAAAGCTACCCGACGTGGCTTCTCATAATCGAGTATTTTTTCTTTGTCGATGGCCTTATGGTGCTTATGCATTTTGCGCTGCTCGATAAGCGCCGTCTTCGTCGGCGATTCGCACTGCTCGACAGCTATCGCGGCAAGAAGCTCGCGAAACTCTGGCTCAAGGCATTGGGTGTGCTGCTCCTATGCATGATCGTCATAGTCGCGGTTGCCAATGCGACCGGCGTCGTCGATACCTCCGCTACCTAAAAGAAAAGGGCCCCATTGGGGCCCTTTGCAGTTGCACTTAGATGCGGTTCATCTGAGCGGCGACTTTGTTGTACCAGTCCTGCCACGTGGGCGGGCAGTACTTTTTGGCCGCTGCCGGGGTAAGGGTGGAGCCGTAGTTGGCGCCCAGATAGGCGACGTGAGCGGAGATGCCCTCGCTCCAGCTGCCAAAGCTGCGCCAACCGCCGCCACGGGCACTCCAGCCCCAGGCGTTGTAAGAATTGGCGCAATAAGCACCCTTGGTGCTCTCGATGCAGGCGATGGCGGGGGACCAACGGGGGTCGACACCGGTATTCCAAGCGGCGACGGCAAAGTTGTAGCCCTGGCCTGCCATGGGGGAGCCGGCGAGATAATTGTCGATGCGGCTCGTCCACTCATTAATGAACGAATCGTAATCGGAGCTACCGGTATTGGCGTTGTTCACAGTGGTGTCGATGGTGGTGTTGGTGTTGGTGGCCTGGCTGCTGGAATTGCTGCCGCTTACGCCCTCGCCCGAGAGCTTCTCGGCGGCAGCGGCCTTATCGGCCTCAAGCTTGGCAAGTTCGGCGGCATTTTCCTGCTCGGCTTTTGCCTGTGCCTCGCTGCGGAGCTGCTGGGCCTGAGCTAACGCATCCTCGGCGTTTTTCTGCTCTGCCTCAAGCTGAGACTTGGCCTGCTGGAGCTCGGCCTTGTTCTGCTCGAGTTCGGTTTGCATGTTATTGAGCTCTTCGATCTCGTCGACGCTCGAGCTCGTGATCTGGTTGGTGTATTTGCAGGTCGTGATGAACTCACCCAGGCTCTGCGCATTGACCAGGAAGCTCACGATGGGATTGGTGCCCTTCTGATACTTGTACAGATCGCGCATGGCGGAGCTTGCCTTGGCCTGCTGCTCGGGAAGCTTAGCCTCGATTTCCTCGATGCTTGCCTCATTGGAGTCAATCTGCTTTTGCAGGTCATCGAGTTTGGTGCGAGCGTCGTTGTAGGCGCTCGTGGCGGCTTCGATCTTCTGCTGGGCTGCGGAAAGCTGGTCCTGCGTTGCCTGCGAGGCGGCATACGCCGCAACGGGGGAGAGCATCGGTGTGGCCGTCAGCGCAACGGCGAGCGCGGCGCTCGTGATGATACGAGCCGGCTTCGACGCAATGAGCGCTGCGGCGCGATGATTCGAATGCTGCATCCAGTCCCTCTGCAATCAATCGTAGGTTATGGTTCGAACGGTATTCTACTACTGCTTTCGACCTCAACTTGAACCTTAAAGGTTCCAAAGGGTCAAGTTGAACTTGAGGCTTTGGCTTTGACCTGCAGTTATGATGAATTGTTGAGAAACCATAGAGTTCAACTTTAACGTTACGGGGGCCTGTTTGCGGACGGGCTTTCGGTCGTGAAAGCTATCTCAACAGGGGGTTTGCAGCTACAAGGCCCCATCGCGGTGAGTGCGGCTTTATGCTGGACGATCACGTCGATTGCCATAGATACGGTGGAGCTTTGGGCACCAGCGGCTCGGCACGCTAGAATAAATCAGTTGCGCAAAGACCGCCCGTTGTGTGGGCAGTTCATGATAGGAAGTTTCCATGGCATTGCAGTTTACAGAGCGCGAGTTCATTCCCGTGCTGCTCGGTGGCGACATCAACGCCTATTCGGTGGCGCGCGCCTTCTACGAGGAGTACCAGGTCAAGAGTCTGGTCTTTGGCAAGTACCAGACGGGTCCCGCGTACCGCAGCCAGATTATCGACTACACGCCCAACGTGGATATCGACACCATGCCCGTGATGCTCAAAACCGTCAACGGCATTGCCCAAGCGCATGCCGACAAGACGATTGTCCTTGTGGGTTGTGGCGATAACTATGTCGCTCTCGTGGCTCAGGCCAAGGACGCTCATGAGCTGGCGGATAACATCGTTGCTCCCTACGCGCCCTACAGCATGCTCGAGCAGTGCCAGAAGAAGGAGATCTTCTACGAGCTGTGCGAGAAGCATGGCGTGCCCTATCCGCACACGTTTACCTTTACCAAGGCGATGCTCAATGCCCAGGGTGAGGCGCCTGCCGAAGTGCTCGACCAGATCGATTTTCCTTACCCGATGATTCTGAAGCCTTCTGACGGCATCATGTGGTGGCAGCACGAGTTCGAGGGCCAGAAAAAGGCCTATGAGATTTCCGACCGTGCCGAGCTGGAACAGGTCATTCGCGACTCGTATGCCAGCGGCTACACCGACGACCTGATCTTGCAGGATCGCGTGCCCGGCAACGACGAGTACATGCGCGTGCTCACCAGCTATTCCGACCGCAACGGCAAGGTCCGCATGATGTGCCTGGGTCACGTGCTGCTCGAGGAGCATCAGCCCCATGGCGTCGGTAATCACGCCTGCATCATCACCGAGCCCAATGATGAACTCATGGGCGGCGTGCGCAAGTTGCTCGAGGACCTTCACTTTGTGGGCTATTCCAACTTTGACGTTAAGTACGACGAGCGCGACGGCTCGTTTAAGTTCTTCGATTTCAACACGCGCCAAGGTCGCAGCAACTACTACGTCACCAACAGTGGCTTTAACGTTGCCAAGTATGTTGTGGACGAGTATGTGTTCAATCGCCCGTTTGAGCCGGAGTTTGTGACGGCGCAGGACGAGGCGCTGTGGATGGTCGTCCCCATGGGCGTCGTCGACAAATACGTCAAGGATCCCGAGCTGCGCGCTAAGGTGCATCGCCTGGACAAGGAAGGCAAGGGCGCCGACCCTTCGTTTATGAAGGGCGACTTTGTCTTTAACCGCTGGCTGCGCATGTGGCATACCAAGCTGCGCCACTTTAAGCTGTTCAAGACGTATTACAAGTAGATGAGTGCGGCGCCCGTCCGGTTTGCATCGGGCGGGCGCGGGTATGATACGCGCAATTGCGCAAACGTCACCAAGGAGGCGGCGATGGAAAAGCTGGGAGTTATCGGCGGCATGGGCGCCGAGGCCACGTCGTATTACTACGACCAGGTGGTGCGTCATACGGCGGCCGCCTGCGATCAGGAACATATCGACATGGTGGTGCTCTCCAAGTCGACCATGCCCGACCGCACGCTGGCCATTAAGACCGGCGAGCATGCCAAGCTGCTGACGACCATGAAAGAGTGTGCCCAGGCACTCGAGTCGCTGGGCTGTGCGCACATTGCCATTCCCTGCAACACGTCACACTACTTTTACGACCAGATCCAGTCGTTTACGAAGGTGCCGATTATCCACATGCCGCGCGAGTCGGTTCGCTATGCCCTTGCGGGTGCGGTGATGGGGGAGTGCGAGTTCGACCCCAACCTGAGTATGCCGGCCGAGCCGGTGCACAAGATCGGTATCATGGGAACCGACGGCACCGTGGGCGCGGGCGTCTACGGCCGCGAATGCGAGGCTGCGGGTGTCGAGGTTGTCTATCCCAGCGAGAAACGTCAGAACGATGTGATGTCGCTTATCTACGATGATGTGAAGGCCGGACGTGAGCCCGATATGGATAAGTTCGACCGCGTGATGTGGGAGTTCGCCCGTAGCGGCTGCGACCGCGTCATTCTGGCCTGCACCGAGCTATCGGTGCTGCAGAAGTACCGAGAGATGCCCGAGATTACCCTCGACGCCATGGATGTCCTGGTGCGCGAATCCATCATCCGCAGCGGCGCCCCCTACCGCCTCTAGCTTCCGACCTGCCAAAAAGGGACAGTTTTATTTTGGTGGGTTTTATCTGGTGAAACAGTAAAGGCCTCGGCTCGTTTGGTGCGAGCCGAGGCCTTTTGCGTTGGGCGGTTGCTGTCGGTGGTGAACTAGAACAGGAAGCCGATGGCGATGAGGGCGATGCTGACGATGAGCACGGCGATGTCCAGGCCCTTGATGGGGTAGCGCTTGTACGAGCTGGCGCGCGTGCGCAGATAGAAGCCGCGCTGTTCTGCCGCCAAGGCTGTGGCATCGGTCTTGCCCACGCTCGAGATGAGCAGTGGCACGCACAGTGGCAGCATGAGCTTAAGCTTCTTGATGGGGTTCTTGGTGTCGTACTCGACGCCGCGTGCGGTCTGCGCCTCCATGATGGCGTTCATCTCCTGACCAAATACCGGCACAAAGCGCAGCGCCGTGGTAAAGGTGAAGGCATAGCGATACGGCACGTGCAGCACCTCGACGCAGGCGTTGGCAAGGTCGTTGAGCTTGGTCACCATGAGCATGAGGATGAGTGGTAACGCCACACCCAGCAGGCGCAGGCAGGCCTTCGATCCCGTGATGAGGCCCGTGTCGGTGATAAAGCTCCACACCACGTTGCCATCGCGCATAAAGGCCAGCTGGAGCACCAGCATGATAAGCGCGAGCGGAATCAGCAACTTGAGCAGCGAGAGAAGACGGTCGACGACGCCGGCATAGGCACCCAGCGCAAGGGTGAGTGCCAAAAAGCCCAGCAGCGCTACGTAGGTGTCGGACAAGAAGATGCCGACGATGATGGCGGCGGCGAGGCCCAGTTTGACGACGGGGTTCAGGCGATGCAGCAGCGTATCGCCCGGCATGTAGTCGATTACGTTAACCACGGTGGACCATCTCCTTGGTAATTCGAACGACATCGGTGACCTCGCTCACCTGCGCAAAAGCGGGCGAGACGGAAGATGCCAGGCGGCGCGAGAGTTCAATAACCTGGGGAGGCTCCACGTAGGCACGCCGCATGAGATCGATGTTCGAGAATAGCTCGTGCGTGCGGCCGCGGTCGAGGATGCGACCGTCGGCCATTACCACAATGCGCTCGGCAAAATCCGAGACGACTTCCATATCGTGGCAGACCATGATAACGGCGCAACCACGCTCGGCCATGGTGCGCACCGTTTCCATGACGGTCATGCACTCGCGGTAATCAAGGCCGCTCGTGGGCTCGTCGAGCACGACGATCTTGGGCTCAACCACTACGACGGAGGCAAGCGCCACCATTTGTCGCTGACCGCGCGAGAGCGAGAAGGGCGCCTCGTCGGCCGGCAAGCCAAAGCGGTCGATGACGAGCTGGGCGCGACGCAGCGCCTCGGCACGGTCGATGCCGGTAAGCTCCAGGCCAAAGGCGACCTCGTCGAGCACGGTGTCCTTGCAGATCTGGCGGTCGGGGTTTTGGAAGAGGGTCGCGACCTCGCGGGCGATACGGCTCGTGGGAACGGCTGCGGTATCCAGTCCCGTGACGCGCACGCTGCCCGAGGCGGGCTTAAGCAGGCCTGTGAGCAGCTTGGTGAGCGTGGTCTTGCCGGCACCGTTTTGGCCGACGATACCCACGAGCTCGCCGGGATAGAGGGTCAGGTTGAGGTCGTGGACGGCGGCGCCGCCATTGGGATAGACAAACTCAACATGATCGAAGGTGAGCACGGGCTCGGCGTCCTTGGCATGAGGGCGCAACGACGGTGCATGCGGGGAACCAGCGGGCGCCTGGGCTTCGATGGCCGCGTGTACGGGATCGATGATGCCCGAAATCAGGCGCTCGGCCTCATCGACATCCAAGCAGGGGGTACCGCTTACCAGGCCATCGGCCTCGAGGCTATTGAAGATACGCGTGACGCGAGGGCAGTCGACGCCGATGGCACGGAGCTCGTCGGTATGCGCGAAGACCTCGTGTGGCTCGCCCTGCAGCGCGATTTCGCCATGGTTGAGCACGAGCACGCGGTTGCAGTACTCCGAGAGCAGGGCGACCTTTTGCTCAACGACGACGATGGTGATTCCAAGTGCGCGGTTTGCCTCACGTAGCGTCTCGAAGACCAACGTGGAGCTGGCGGGGTCGAGTGCCGCGGTGGGCTCGTCGAGAACCAAGACGCGCGGACGCATGGCGAGGATGGCGGCGATGGCTACCTTTTGCTTCTGTCCGCCCGAGAGGGTGGCGATCTCGCGGTCGCGCAGGTCGCTGATGCCGACGGTCTCGAGCGTTTCGCTCACGCGCTGCTCGATCTGGTCGTGGGGAACGCCAAAGTTCTCGAGTCCAAAGAGCATCTCGTCCTCGACGACCGAAGCGACCATCTGCGTGTCGATATCCTGCAGCACACTGCCGACGATTTGCGACACGTCGGTCAGCGAGACCTCGCAGGTGTCGTGGCCGTCAACCATGACGGACCCAAAGAACGTGCCGGTGTAGTGGTGGGGCACGGCACCCGACAGGCAGGCGGCAAGCGTGGACTTGCCGGCGCCCGAGGGCCCGATGATGCCGATGAAATCTCCCTTGTTCACGCTGAGCGAGATGTGGCTAAGCGCCTGCTCGGTCTGCGTGCCATAGGAGAACGAGACATCGTCGACGTTGATGATCGTTTCCATGGATACCTTTCATAGTCATTGGGGACGTTCTTACATGACTAGTCGTTTAAGAACGTCCCCAAAAGCTAGTCGTTTGGGACAGTCTTTGTTGGTGGAGTGCGGAGACGGCTTTACGAGGGGCCCCAGGTTGGCGCGAAAGGGGAGCGAAGCGTACTTGGGTACGCGAGCGACGAATGAACGCCAAGATGGGGTGGCTCGTAAAGCCCCGAGCGGGTTAGCTGAGCTTCAGGGCTTTCTGAATGGGCAGGTAGAGGGCGCCGACCAGAATGGCGTTGAACACGGCGGTCATGGCGACGACGGGCAGCATGGCTGCGGCGAGCTCGCCGACCACGCCGAGCATGGCCATCTTGATGACCATGAAGATGACGCCCGAGACAAAGGTGGTCACGAACGTCGCGACGATGGCGACGGCAGGCTTAACCTGGCCGCCCTTGGCAGCAGCGTTAACGATGACGGCCATGAGCATGGCGGCGATGCCCTCGGCGGCAAAATCGACGAACGGCGAAGTGGTGGTGATCTGGATCACGGCAGCCGAGATGAGGCCAATGACGAGCGCCTGGCCGATGTTGGGGCGAACGACCAGGATGGTGAGGCAGAAGGCCGAGATGATGAACTCGGGGCTGATCATGCCGCCCGAGATGCCCGAGATTGCCTTGCCGACGGTGAAGTTGAGGATGAAGCCGGCGGCGAGCAGGATGGCGAGCAGGACGAGGGCGCGGACATCGAGTTTGCCGCGGTCGGCGGTCTGGACGGTGCGGGGCTGGGCGGCGGTGGTGTTCTGAGACATGGTGAAAATCCTTTCGGAATGGGAGTGCAAGAGAAAAGCGGAGGCGCGTGATGCGAATGCGATCGGGCTCGAGATAGAAAAAAGGCCCCCGGTCGAAACCGGAGGCCTTCCAATCACCTAGAGCGCAAAAACAGGCGTGAGGGACTCACTGTCGACCGATCGTATTCGCATCACGCCACCACCAGTTGTTGAGAGAGTTCATCGTGTTCTTCATGTTGGTGGCTCCTTTCGTGATGCCGTGGCGCGGTCGCACCTAGTTGCTGTTGCGCTGCACTATAGCACAGCGAAGTGTGTGCGGGGAAATCTTTTTTAAAAAGATTTCAGGCGGGTTTCCCGTGGGTTTCCCGTTGGCCAAAAAGGCGGGTTAAGCGGGCGAGGCTGCCATTGCTGCCTTGCCCGCTCAGTTAGGACATGAGGGCCTTAGGCCTTCTTGCGACGATAGAGCACGAAGCCGCAGACACCGATGATGACGACGGCGCCAACGGCCATGGCGGCCATGTTGTTGCCCTCGGACTTCTCCTCGGTTGCCTCTTCCTTAACCTCGGGCTCGGCTACATCCTCATCGGAGAGGGCCTCGTCGGCGTAGGTGATGGACTCGACCAGGCAGTCGTTGTCGGCATCGTAGTCACTCGGGACGAACTCCTCGGAGAAATCCTCCTCCTTGAGGTAGTCACGCATCTCCTCGAGCATAGCCTTGCACTTGAGGTAGGTGTTCTTGGTGGCAGCCTTGCCGGCCTTGTTTGCCAGGGCGGTGCGGGCTTCGGTGCCTTCTTCGGCCTGCATGGCCTCGTCGACGGTCAGGTTCTGCTCGATGAGCTCCTTCTGCAGGGCGTCGAGATAGGCGCGGACGCCGGTGGCGCAGTGGTCGCGGTTCTCATAGGCGAGCGTGTTGATGTCCATGAGGACGTAGTTGATGGAGTTCTTGGGCTCCTCGTTGTTCACGACGTCTTCCTCTTCGCAGTGATCGAAGGAGACATCCTGATCGCTGAAGTAGGGGCTGACCTCGGTGAGCAGTGCGGAATAGAGGGGGATAGCGACGGAGAACTCGGCGTTGGAGAGCATCTCCCACTGGATGGTCGCGATCTCGGGGTCCATGCCGTGACGGATCTGGAAGGTGTGGATTTCGGTGTTGCGGTTGGAGCCGATGGCATACGCGCCGTCGGTGTTGGCGTTGAGGCCGGCGACATTCTCGCCACGAGCAGCAAAGCTGCGGATCATCTCAAAGGTGTTCCAGTCGGACTTGCCGGGCTGGAAGAACAGCGGCTGCATCTCGTGGACCAGCGCGCCGGTCGTGGCGCGAGCATCTTCGCGCTCGTCCTTAACGATCTCGTAGTCGGTGCCCTCGGCAAGCGGAGCCATGAAGTAATCGCGGCCCTGGATATAGCGCGACCAAGAATGCATGGCCTGCTCGCTAATTTCCTCACCGTAGGTCTGGGCAACGTCGAACTGGCCGTCATCGAAGTACTTGGCAAAGCCCTTTTCTTCGGGCATGGTCTGAATGTCCTTGGAGTGGAGGCAGTTCTCGGTGTCGTCGAGGTTAACCTTGTAGTTAAGGTTGCCGATGTTGGGGTTGACTGAGGCGATGTCGTCAGTGAGCTTCATGGCAATCCACTGATGGCCAGAAAGTCCGGCGAACAGCCAAGTCTCGTTGTTGTCGGCGATGATGACCTGGTCGTTGGTGCAGATGCCCTGCTCGTCGACCAGGCTACCGAGGAGCTCGACGCCCTCACGGGCCGTGGCGCTCTCGCCCAGGATGACGCTGGCGTAGTTGTACTCACCGATGCCGGTCTTCTCGGTAATGGGGTCGGCCTCCTCAGCCTTCTCGTTGTAGGAGGTGCTCAACGTGGCAGAGCAGGAGACGCCCTTCTCGTTGATGCCTGCCTCGGAATATGCGTCGTAACGATCTTCCCACTGCGAGGGGTTGTCGCGAACGAAGGTGTAGCGGTAGGTTGCGCCCTTGGACTTGTACTCAAAACCGGACTCGACCGAGGTGTACTCGTTGCCGTCCTTGTGTGCGGGCTCAATGCCAAAGTGCTTGATGTAGCGCGGACCGAAGTCCTCGGAACGGCCATAGTACGTGTTGCCGTCCGCCGTGAGTTTGCTGCCCATGTAGATCTGGGTGCAAGCGAGTGCCGAGGTCGGCATGGCCATAATGGCCGCAGCTCCGAATGCAAGGCCGCAGCCAAGCTTCTTGAGCGTGTTGACGGGATGAGTAAGCCTCATAATCCCTCCCAACCGTTGAAACCCCGCGAAACTGTACGGAGTTTCAGCTAATAAAAACATCTACTAGCCTAAAGGAAGTGTAAAGAGTATTCACTCGACAACAGCCTTTACTCGATGAGCGTGAAGAAATATGCGATGAGCGGATAAGAATACTCATTAGCTTTAGTTAAATAAAGGCACCCTGCATTTACTGCAGTAGAATAAAGCGCCAGACAATACTCAAAAAGAAAACTCTCCCGCTGTTTAGAATTTGCATAAACAGCGGGAGAGTCGATAACTGGATGAATATCATACCAATGTGGTTTTACTTCTTCCGACGGTGAATCACGTTAATGGCGTAGCCGACGAGCATGGCCAGAACGATGACGATAAAGCCAAGAAAGGGATTGTCGTTCACGGGGTCCTCCTATTTTCCGAGCGGTGAGAATTCGTCGACGATGATATCAAGGCATTGCGGCAGCGCGCGGGCGCCAAAGACGCCGGAGTTGCTGGAGATGATCTCGCCATCAAACTGCATGCCGAGCGACGGCGTACAGGTAATCTTGGCTTCCTTGGTCTGGATGATCTTAAACTGCGGGCGGCCGAGCACCTTGCCGGCGGGATCGAGCGCGGCGGTGATTACCGTGGGAAGCAGCTGTACCGTGCGTACGGGCTCGATGACCGCGATGTCGACCATGCCGTCGTTCATGCGGCAGTTGGGGAACAGGTTGATGTCGTTTTGGATGACAGACGTGTTGCCCGCCATGCAGCAGATGCCGTCGAGCTCCTCGACAATGCCGTCATGCTCAATGGTAAAGTGCGCCACCGTGGGGTTGGGCGTTGCGAGCGCGGAGAGGAAGTAGGCGATCTCGCCGATGTCGTTTTTAGTGGGGGCGGCCTTCATCATAATCTCAGCGTCAAAGCCCGAGCCGGCGATGATGATAAAGCCATGGCGCTTTTCGTTGCCGTTCTCGTCGAGCCAAAAGAGCTCGCCCATGTCCACTTTGACCGTGCGACCGGCGCGGCAGGCCTTGGCGAGCGCCGCCGCCTCAGGGGCATTGCCGATGTTGTTGAAGAACAGGCAGGCCGTGCCGGAGGGAAAAACGAGCGTGGGGACGCCGCATCCGCGCATCTGGTCGAGCACGTTGGAGACGGTGCCGTCGCCGCCCGAAACGACCACGCGATCGAATTCGCGCACGTCTGCCACGGCGTCCTCGGGTTCCATGCCATCGCCGATAAAGCGCATCACGACCTCGTCGCCGCCCTGCGCGAGGGCGTGCGTGAATGCGTAGATTTCATCTGAGCTGGGGCCCGATGCCGGGTTGTGGATGATAAGGCAGCGCATACTTACGTTCCCGTTCTGTGACTAACCGAGTATAGTTGTAGAGCAATGCCGATATCCTACCCGTGTTTTCCGGGCCTAACCTTATTCGATGGGTTGATATGTACATTTCCACACATCAGGCTCTACTCGACTTTTGCCAGCGCGCCCGTGAGTTCGACGCGATTGCCGTCGATACTGAGTTTTTGCGCGAGCGCACGTTCCATCCGCGTCTGTGTTTGGTTCAGATTGCTACCCCTGCCGAGAGCGTAGCGGTCGATCCCCTGGTAATCGACGACCTATCGCCGCTGGCCGAGCTTATGGCCGACGAGAGCGTGACCAAGGTCTTCCACGCCTGCTCGCAGGATATGGAGGTCATGCTCCATACCGTGGGCGTGCTGCCACGACCGATTTTCGATACGCAGATCGCCGCCGCCTTTTTGGGCGAGCGCCAGCAGATTTCGTATGGCGCGCTTGTTCAGACGTTCTGCGGCGTATCGCTGCCTAAGACCGAGTCGCTGACTGACTGGTCGCGCCGCCCGCTGACCGATAAGCAGATTGAGTACGCGATCGATGACGTCAAGTACTTGATCGTCGCCTATACCGAGATGATGAGTCGCCTGCGCGAGCTGGGCCGTGTGGACTGGGTGCTCGACGAGTTGCGCCCGCTAGCCGACGAGTCGCACTATCGCGCCGATCGCCACGAGGCGTTCCGCAAGGTCAAACGCATCAATTCGTGCAGCCGTCACCAGCTGGGTATCGCGCGCGAGCTCGCCGCCTGGCGCGAGGATCGCGCCGAGCGCCGCAACATCCCGCGCAAGTGGGTCATGTCTGACGACACGCTGCTGGCGCTCGTCAAGCGCAATCCCGTGCGCGTTGAGGAGTTCCGCAGCATTCGCGGTACCGATCAGTTGGGGGAGCGCGACGTGGACGGTGCGCTCATGGCCATCAAGCGCGGCGCAAGCTGCCCGCACGATCGCCTGCCGCTCATGGTGCGCGGGCATCGCCAGATTTCGCCGGAGCTTGAGAGCGTGACGGACCTGATGTATGCGCTCATCCGCCTGGTTGCCGAACGCTCGGGAGTGGCGACCTCGGTCATTGCCTCGCGCGATGACCTGGCCGATTACATCGAGCATCCTGAGCAAAGCCCCCTGCGCGAAGGCTGGCGTTTTGAGCTTGTGGGTTCGCGCCTGGACGATCTGCTTTCCGGCAATATGGGGCTCACCGTGAAGGACGGAAAGATTGAGTTGTTATAGGTATATAGTAACGCGGTTTTACCAAACCGCGTAACAGCTCGACGCTGCAAACGGCCGAGAGCGAGCAATCTGACGTTCAATCGTCGCTCGCGTACCAAAGTGCGCGTCGCTTCTCTTTCACGTCACCTTGCTCGCTCTCGGCCGTTTTCGCTGACATTGCCAAAACATCGATGTTGATTTGCCTGCTGGGCGAGTGGGTAGAATGCCTCCAACGTGTAACTCGATTTGGAGGAATTCGCATGCCCTATTACTATGGATACGGCTTTGGTATCGACCCGCTGTACCTGCTGGTTGTGCTTGTCTGCACGGTGCTTGGCCTTGCCGCGCAGAGCTCTATCAATTCGACGTACAAGACGTGGTCCAAGGTTCGCTCGGACGGCGACACGGGCGCCACGGTCGCTCGCCGCATGCTCGACGCCAACGGCTGCAATGCCGTGGGTATCAAAGGCGTCGCTGGTGAGCTTACCGACCACTACAACCCGCAGGACAACAATCTGTATCTGTCGGATTCCAACCGTTCGGGCGGCTCGGTCGCAAGCGTTGCTGTCGCTTGTCACGAGGCAGGCCATGCCGCGCAGCGTCAAAGCGGCTATGCCATGATGAAGGTACGCACCGCCCTCGTGCCGGTCGTCAACTTTACCCAGAACACTTGGACCATCGTGCTGCTCATGGGCCTGTTTATGAACATCGCGGGACTCACGACCCTCGCACTGATCTTCTTCTCGTTTAGCGTGCTGTTCCAACTGGTTACGCTACCGGTCGAGATTGATGCTAGTCGGCGCGCCGTGGCGTATATTGAGCAGTCGGGTATGAGCTCCAAGCAGGTCAACGGTGCCAAGAAGGTGCTGACGGCCGCCGCGCTTACCTATGTGGCTGCGGCGCTCACCTCGATTATTCAGCTGCTCTATCTTATGGCTCGATACAACAGAAACTCCAACCGATAACAAATTGGGTCGCTGGGCGCCGCGGGGATTCGTGTCCTCGCGGCGCTGTACTATGTGTTGGACTTGAATTTGCGCAGGGCCGAAGCCCTTGTGCACGATGACGAAAGGAGGCTGCGTGGCAGGCTGGAATCTAACCGGCAATGCCGTTTCCGCCGAGTTCGACGGTTCGGACGAGCAGGAGCGTAAGGAGCTCAGCGTGAGCCAGGCGGTAGAGATCGCCGCCGGTGCGCTCGATGCCATTCCGCAGCTGAGTGTCCTGGGCGAGGTCACGGGTTTCCGTGGTCCCAATGCCCGAAGCGGCCACTGCTACTTCCAGATTAAAGACGACTCGGCCGCCGTCGACTGCATCATCTGGAAGGGCGCCTATCTCAAGCGTACTTTCGATCTGCGTGACGGCATGCAGGTGAGCTTTAAGGGCAGCTTCAATCTCTATAAGGCCACG
This sequence comes from uncultured Collinsella sp., assembly GCA_958451615.1. Classification (GTDB taxonomy): domain Bacteria; phylum Actinomycetota; class Coriobacteriia; order Coriobacteriales; family Coriobacteriaceae; genus Collinsella. The sequence continues at coordinate 88,574 of CAUDQR010000007.1, forward strand.
GGCCGCATGAGCTTTGTCGCTCGCTCGTTTTCGCTGGCGGGGGAGGGCTTGCTGCGTCAGCAAGTGGCGCAACTGGCCGAAAAGCTACGCCGCGAGGGCCTGATGGACGAGGCACGCAAGCGCCGCATCCCGGTGTTCTGCTCGCGCGTGGCGGTCGTCACCTCGCTTTCGGGTGCCGTAATCGACGACGTCAAGCGTACGCTGCGCCGCCGCAACCCGCTCGTTGAGCTTGTCTGCGTGGGTGCCAAGGTTCAAGGCGAGGGCGCGCCGGCCGAGCTCATTGAGGGCTTGCGCCGCGCCGCTTCCATTACGCCGGCGCCCGACTGTATTTTGCTGGTGCGCGGCGGTGGCTCCTTCGAAGACCTTATGACCTTTAACGACGAAGGGCTTGCCCGCGCGGTGGCAGCCTGTCCCGTGCCTGTGGTGACGGGCATTGGCCATGAGCCCGATACCTCGATCTGCGACATGGTAAGCGACCGTCGCGCCTCCACGCCCACGGCGGCGGCCGAATCGGTGGCGCCGGCTATGACGGAGTTGGCCGATGTGCTCGAGGCGCGCCATCAGCGTCTGGGTGCCGCGATGGCATCGATGATTGGGTCGGCCCAGGTCGACCTGGAGATGCTCGATCAGCGCGGTCACCGTGCCTGGGACACCTATACGGCTCGTCTGGGCGACGCGCTCGATGCAGCCGCGCGCCGCCCGTGCCTCAACGACCCAACGTTTATGGTCGAGCGCCGCGAGTCCGAGCTTGCCCTGACGGCCGATCGTCTGTCCGGCGCCATAACGCGTTCGGTTGGGGCCTTCCGCTCCAACTTCGAGCGTCTGCCCGAGCGCTTGATCGCAAGCACCTCGGGGCTCGATGGGAAGCGCCATGCGCTCACGCTTGCGAGTTCCCGCCTAGAGCATCAAGGGCGCACGATGCTCAGCAAGCCAGCGTCCGACCTGAGCCGTGCGGCAGCGTCGCTCGATGCCCTGTCGCCGCTCAAAGTGCTTGCTCGCGGCTATTCCATCGCGTACAGCGATGATGGTGTGGCTACGAGTGCCAAGACCTTTAAGCCTGGCGACGCCATTCGCGTGCGCATGGCAGACGGCAACGTGGCAGCAACGGTCGATACGGTCGAGTAGACCGCGTTTCGCAGTGATAGACCCTTAGGAAAGGAAACAGATATGGCAGAGAAGACCCCGGTCGAGCAGCTTACGTACAAGCAGGCCTCGCAGGAGCTGGAGCTCATCATCCGCAGCCTGGAGTCGGGCGATATGGAGCTTGAGGAGTCGCTCGAGAGCTACACCCGCGGCGTCGAGCTCCTCAAAAGCCTGCGCACCCGCCTGTCCGATGCCGAGCAGAAGGTCTCGGTGCTCCTTAAGGACGTCGACGGCAACGATGTGCTCGCCGACGGCGAGGCCGCCAACACCGATGATAACCTTTCGTTCTAAGCATCTCGACCAAATATAATTACCTTGGTCTGTAAGAAAGGAACCAGCTATGTGCGATTGCATCTTCTGTAAAATTGCCAACCACGAGATCCCCTCGACCGTTGTCTATGAGGACGACCAGGTCATCGCCTTCGACGACCTCAACCCGCAGGCGCCGGTCCACACGCTCGTGATCCCTAAGAAGCACTACAGCGACATCGCCGACAACGTACCCGCCGAGACCATGGGCGCCATAGCTCACGCCATCCAGGAGGTCGCCAAGGCCAAGGGTCTGGAGGACGGTTTCCGCGTCATCTCCAACAAGGGCGTCAACGCCGGCCAGACCGTCATGCACTTCCACATGCACGTCCTCGGCGGCAAAAACCTGGGCGAGAACCTCATCTGAGGGCGCTTGGCCCGTCGACTTGGCTGCCTTTGGAGTAATCTATGCAGCTTTCTCAACTCGAATACCTTCAAGCGGTAGCGAACTATGGCGGCGTGCGCAAAGCAGCTCGCGCCGTTCATGTGAGTCCGCAGGCCGTTTCGTCGGCAATCAAAAAGTTGGAATCTGAGTATCAGATTGTTTTGCTCGACCGATCGGCGGGGGAGGCTGTTTTGTCTCCGGCGGGCAGAGAGCTCGCACGTCGCGCACGTATGATCCTGGCACAAGTCGACGATCTCAAAAAGTACGTTCAATCGAGGGGCGGCGGCGTTTCGCCCGATGGCCACTTTCGTCTTTACGCCCCCTGCCTTCATGGGCGGGGGCGCCTTTTTGCCGAAAGCTGGTATGACTCGTTTGAACGCTCGCACCCTCAGATTCACCTTGATGTGTGGCATCAGCCAACGGCTACATGCTTTGAATCACTTGTGCTTGGCATTTCGGATGCGGCTATCTCATTCGAGGAACCACGGGACAGCGTCCTTTCTTCAAAATATTTGGGTGAAAAGGAGCTCAAGGTTCTCTCATGCCCAGCGGGTCATCAATCTGTGGGCGCCATGACCATTCGCGAGTTACTGGGCGGCAGGCTCGCTGTTCCCATTAATTTGTCACCCTGTCTCAATGCAATCAATCAATGTCCCGAAGCCCAGCTCGTCATTTTTCGCTTCCGTGATGTTGAATACGGAAACAGGGCGCAGACTGAGTTTCTTCAAGCCGGGGGATTGATATTGAGTTTTTCTGGCTCTTCTCTCGCATCAGATGTATTGGAAGTGAGTGAGTGCTCAATTGAAGGTTCGCGTGATGTAACCTTGCCTATCTACTTTTGCTATCGGCAAAATTCCTGGACTGATCGACACCAGACGGTTTTTCTGCACCTATTGCGTCATCTTGCTTTGTGAGATTAATTGGCTTCGAGGCATCAAGTGATTATTGACGCCTTGTAACACATAGCTGACAGCTTTGCCCTCATGCTTTTCCAAGATTCCGATTTAGATTGCTGACTCTTGGAGGGCGGAGCATGAAAAACCGTACGGTTTTGCTTTATATGACGTTCGTTTTTCTGTCGAACTTTAGCACCATTTTGTATTTTCTGACGGTTTACCTTGAATTCGTCGGATTCTCGATGGTGGCGATTTCTAGCATGATGATTGCATATCAAGTGAGCAAGTTCATCCTTGAAGTTCCCACTGGCTATATTGCTGATAGGTTTGGACAAAAGACAAGCGGTCTCGTTGGCGTCGTGGGAATGCTTGGATACTACGCCGCCCTGCTTCTCGTCCGTTCTCCCCTGCTTTTAATCGGTGCGTTCGCTCTCAAGGGTTTTGCCGTTGCGTGTGTGAGCGGATCCATCGAAGCGATTTACATTGACAGCGTCTCTCAGGACCAGCTCGTAAGACTTAATGTCGTTGAGCGATTTGTTTTCTATGCCTCTTATGCCATCTCCGCTTGCGTGGGCGGTTTCATTTCGTCCGTCGGTGCATATCTCATTGGTCTTTCGGCAGATATCATCGCAATGGTGTTGACGCTGGTTGTCGTTGTCTGCATTCCTGAGATGCGAAGAGGGGGCACTGCGACGACACCTGAACATGGGATTAGCCCGAAGATGATCGGTGCCGCTATTGCGGGTAATGGCATTCTTCGTTCAGCGTTCATCATGGACTGTTCTCAGGCATTTGCTTTGGCTCTGTTAGACCAAATTTGACACGATCGGCTGTTCGTCGAACCGGGAAAT
>CAUDQR010000008.1 GCA_958451615.1 uncultured Collinsella sp.
CTCTGGGACTCGGCTCTTTGTTTTGTCTTTTGGGGCCGGGCTGTTTTAGCTACCCCTGCCGCTGTTCGACAAAACCGTTCGCGTTGTCTGTCGGGGTAGCTAAAACAGCCGCGTCCCAAAAAGACTGGGTATTGGGCGTTGACAGTTGGCGAGCCGTAGGTAAAATATCAACTTGTCCTGGGGACGTAGCTCAGTTGGGAGAGCGCTGCCGTCGCATGGCAGAGGCCGAGGGTTCGACTCCCTTCGTCTCCACCCTTGGATTTGATAAGCCGCTGACATTGTGTCGGCGGCTTTTTTTAAAAGAAAGGGCTGTACCATGGCCAAGCTTGAGTCCCAACCACTGTCTGCCGAGGAACGCGCCGAGTTGGAAGAGCTCCGCGCCGAGAAAGCTCGTCGCGAGGCCCAGGAAGAGGCACGCCGCGAGCGTGAGGAGCTGGCCGCCCTGCGTGCCGAGCGCGAGAAGGCCGAGGAGGCCGCCGCGAACGTCGCCCCCGCGCCCAAGCCCGCCGCCGCGAAGCCCGCGCCCACCGCACCTAAACCTCAGCCTAAAAAGGTCGCTCGTTCCAAGTCCGTCGAGCCCAAGCCGAGCCGTGACGAGATGACCTTTGCCCAGCGCATGGTTACCTCCAAGGAGCCTACGGGCGAGAACGAGATCCCTGGCATGGCGCCGGCTCAAAAAATCATCATTGTCCTTGCCCTCATCGCGTTTGTCATCTTTATGGGCTACACGATCCTGACCAGCATGGGCCTGCTCTAGCCGATTCGCGCCGGGTGTCATGCCCGAACACTCTGCCCTTCTCCAACCCTCAACCTCTGCACAACGCATCCGAAAGGTCGCCCCATGGCTTTGACCGACATCTCGCATCCCACCGACATCGCAATGCTCACTGATCTGTACGAACTCACTATGGCCCAGGGCCTGTGGGAGAGCGGCAAGGCCAATGAGCAGGGTTGCTTTACGGCGTTTTACCGCGACCATCCCTTCGGCAGCGCGTATGCCGTCATGTGCGGCACCGCCGAGCTGCCCGAGCTTGTCGAGAATCTGCGCTTTACGCCCGAGGATATCGACTACCTCGCCTCACTTCAGGCCCCGGCCGGCGGCGCGATGTTCAAGCCTGCATTCCTCGACTACCTGCGCGATTTTCGTGCGCACGTAAACATCGACGCCGTCCCCGAGGGAGAGCTCGTCTTTCCGCGCGAACCCATGGTGCGCGTCACCGGCCCCGCGCTTGAATGCCAGCTGCTCGAAACGGCGCTGCTCAACATTGTCGGCTTCCAGACGCTTGTCGCCACCAAGACGGCGCGCGTGGTGCTGGCGGCGGACGGCCGTCCCGTTGCCGAGTTTGGCCTGCGCCGCGCTCAGGGTCCCGATGGCGGCTTGGCCGTCGCGCGCGCGAGCTACGTTGCCGGCTGCTCCTCTACGTCCAATGTGCTCGCCGGCCGCCGCTACGGTATTCCCGTCTTTGGCACGCATGCGCACAGCTGGGTGATGAGCTTCGATTCCGAGCTCGAGGCCTTCCGCGCCTTTGCCAAGTCGAGCCCCAAGAACTGTACGCTGCTCATCGACACCTATGACGTGCGCGAGGGCTGTGAACATGCCATTACGGTTGCCAAGGAGATGGAAGCGGTGGGCGAGCGCCTGTCGGCCATTCGCATCGACTCCGGCGACCTCGCCAAGCTCTCCAAGTATGTGCGCGGCCGTTTTGATGCCGAGGGCCTGCCCTATGTGGGGATCTCGGTTTCTAACGATTTGGATGAGTACACGATTCAGTCGCTGCTCGACCAGGGCGCGCCCATCGACAGCTTTGGCGTGGGCACCAAACTCGCGACCTGCTACGATCAGCCTGCGCTGGGCGGCGTGTACAAGCTTTCGGCCCGTCGTGCGAGCGACGCGGAGCCGTGGACGCCGGTGGTGAAGCTTTCCGAGCAGCCCTACAAGCGCACGATCCCCGGCGTGCAGCGCGTACGACGCTATTACGACGGCTTTGGCGGCCCGGTTTGCGACATGATTTATGACGAGGACCATCTGGCAGGGGAGGGCGCCGCGCGCGGCAATACCCTTGTGGCCGTGAACGATGCCGCCCTGGTGACCGACGTGTCCGAACTTGAGTATCGCGAGCTGCTGGTGCCGATCGTGCGCGATGGCAGTGCGGTGGCTCCGCGTGAGAGCATCCAGGACGCGCGCGAGCGCTGTGCTTGGGCGCTCGACCATCTGGACGCAGCTTTCAAGCGCTTCCTGTACCCGCAGACCTATGTGGTGGGTATGGAGCAGGGCCTGGCTCAGGTGCGCGACGAGCTCGTGCGCAAGAACATGGCCGCGGCCTCTGCCTTTCCCTGGGCTCACTAATTCCTTGGGCGGTAGGGGCGAGTCACGCTTCCCTGGCCGCCGGCTCGGCCGTTCGCTGAACAGTTGATTGGTTTGACGTATGACGACTTCTTATAAAACGATGGTGGTAAAGATCGGTTCGTCCACGGTGGTGGGTGCCGATGGCAAGGTCAACCGCGCCTTTATCGGCGGACTTGCCGATCAGGCCGCAGCGCTGCGCAAGCTCGGCTGGCGTCTGGTTGTGGTGAGCTCGGGCGCTATCGCCTGTGGCTATCCCGTGTTGGGCTTCGACCGCAAGCCGGTCGGTGACCTGCCGAGCCTGCAGGCCTGCGCCTCGGCCGGTCAGTGCATCATCTCGTCGGCCTACGACGAGGAGTTCCATGCGCGCGATCTGCTCACCTCGCTCGTGCTGCTCACGCGTCACGACACGGCGCGCCGCACGTCCTACCTGCACGCGCGCGACGCCCTGCTTCGCCTTGTGGAGCTGGGTGTGGTGCCGGTCGTCAACGAGAACGATACCGTCACCGTCGATGAGATCAAGTTTGGCGACAACGACACGCTGGCGGCGCTTGTGAGCTGCCTGGTTTCTGCCGATCTGTGCGTGACGCTCTCGGACATCGATGGCCTCTACACCGCCAATCCGCATGAGGATCCGACGGCCGAGTTTATCCCGGTCGTGCATAAGATCGATGCCAAGATTATCGCCTCGGCGGGCGATTCTTCCACATCGGTGGGTACGGGCGGCATGATCACCAAGATTCGCGCGAGCCGCATTCTCATGACGGCGGGCATTCAAAGCGTGATTTGCTCGGGCGAGGAGCCCGATGCGCTCGTGCGTCTGGCCCGCGGCGAGAGCGTGGGTACGCTGTTCGATCCGCCGGCGGAGCGCCTGGACATTGCGCCGCGCAAGTTGTGGATTGCACTGGGCGACAAGGCGCACGGCTCGGTGACGGTCGATGACGGCGCTGCGAAGGCGCTGGTCAGCCGCGGATCGTCGCTGCTCGCGGTGGGTATTCGCGAGGTCGATGGCCAGTTTGCCGAGGGCGATGTGCTCGACGTGTGCGACCCGAGCGGCATGGTTGTCGCCCGTGGTATCGCCGAGGCCGATTCGGACGTGCTGGAGCTTGCAGCCGGCCGCCGCCAGGACCAGATTGCCAGCAACCGCCTGCTCGCAGACCTGGCCGAGAAGCCCGCGATACACAGGGATAACTTGATCGTATTTGCATAAAGAAAGACAGCGCTGCGGATCGTTTCCCGTGGCGCTGTCTTTCTCGTGCCGGCACTTGGGGACGTTCCTTTTGTGCCGGCAGACGGGGACACTCCTTTGCTAGAAGATCTGGCGCAGGTCTCCGCGGTTGAGGGCTTCGTCGAAGAGGTGCTTGAACACCACGCTGCCGTGCAAGCCGTCGTGCTCGAACTCGTTGGTCACCCAGGCATGCGAGTTGCCCACGCGGCTGAGCGTATCGAGCTGCATGCCCGAGTCCACGTACATGTCATCGAAGTACACCGCGGCCTGGAGCGGCACCTCGTTGCAGGCCAGGCGCTGCGGGTCGTAGATCTTGTCCCAGCTGGTGTCCTCCATCAGCAGATCCATCGCGGGCTTGAAGGGCTTAAGTTCGGGCATCTGCTCAAACATCCACGGGAACATGGCCTCGCCGGTAAACATGAGCGGGCGCGCGAGTGTGTCGAACTCGGTACGATGGGCTTTCTCTTCTGCCGCGGCCCAGCGAATGGGCATGGTGTCGCCGTCGGCGTAGATGAACTCCTGAAGCGTCCAGTACAGCGGATTCGCGCGCGTGTTGGTGCGCTCGAAGGCGCACATCAAAAAGCTATCGGATACTGAGGCACCGCAGCTCGGCGTGCCGTCGCCGTCAACAAAAGCGTGGTCGATAATCCAATGCATGCGCTCAAAGCTCGGCTTCATGCCAAAGTCGCTGCCCATAAGCTGCAGGCGCTCCACCGTCATCGGCGAGCCGTCGGGTAGCACAGGCTTCTGCTCCTCAAGCGCATCGGCCAGCGCCGCCACGCGCTCGACGTCGGCGGGGTAGCGGTCGTAATACTGCTGCGTCTTGGCGGCCATGCGCGGGAAGGCGTGCGCGTAGACCTCGCTGGCGCTCGCCGGGACGTGGGGGATGCCACCGCAGGTAAAGCTCGCCGCCACGCCCTCGGGGAAGAGCGACAGGTAGCTCAGCGTCAAAAAGCCGCCGTAGCTCTGCCCCAGTGTGACCCAGGGCTTGCCGCCAAAGCCCACCAGGCGCAGGTACTCAAAATCGCGCACGATGGAGCTGGCAAGATGGCGCTTGAGGAAATCCGCCTGCGAGCGTGCTGTATCGGCGCCGGCGGCCGTTGCGCGATCACCCAGTGCCTTGATCGTGCGTCCGTCCACGCAGCTACTGCGTCCGGTGCCGCGCTGGTCGGGAAGGACCACGCGGAAGTGCTTGACGGCCTCCTCGATCCAGCCGTCGCTTGTGGGAGACAGCGGACGCGGGCTCTCGCCGCCGGGGCCGCCCTGCAAAAACAGGAGCAGTGGCAGATCGTCGTTGATGCGGTCGGGCGCGCAAACCACACGGTAGAAGAGCTTGATGCTCTCGGGCGCGCCGGCGATGGGTGTCAGTATAGCGCCGCGGCGCATGGTGCTGCCGACGGCCAGGAGCATCGGCTCCAGGCCGCGCCAGTCGAGGGGGACGTCGATGCTGTGGTCCTCGACATACAGGCCGGGGACGTGGTACGAAGTGATGAGGGCCATGTGAGTCTTCCGTTCGTTGCGGTGTTTCGGGTTGACCAATTCTACCGCCGCGGGCGAGGCCATGCGCAAATCGGCTACCATGGTTGCAAACTTCTAGGAGAAAGGGCCGCCCATGTCGGTCGATATAGCCACGTATGTCCTCGATCTTGCCGTTGCCGCCAAGGCAGCGTCGGTCTCGCTTGCCACGGCGAGCGATGAACAGCGCCAGGAGGCCGTGCGCGCCATGGCCGCAGCACTGCGCAACGGTGTCGACTCCATCGTCGCCGCCAACGAGCTCGATATGTCCGCCGCGCGCGATGTGGGTACCTCGGCGGGACTCCTCGACCGTCTGCTGCTGACGCCTGAGCGCGTCGAGGGCATGGCCGCCGGCCTGGAAAAGCTCGCCGAGCTGCCCGATCCCGTGGGCCGCGTGCTCGACCACCGCGTGCTTGCAAGTGGCGTGGACCTGACCCGTGTGAGTGTGCCGCTGGGCCTGGTCGCTATGGTCTACGAGGCGCGCCCCAACGTGACGGCCGATGCCGCGGGCATCTGCATCCGCACCGGCAACGCCTGCATCCTGCGCGGCGGTTCGCTGGCCTATCACTCGTGCGCCATGATTGCCGAACTGCTGGCCGATGCGCTTGAGGCCCAGGGCTTTCCACGCGAAGCTATCTCGATGATCGAGTCCACCGACCGCGAGGCCACCGGCGAGCTCATGAAGCTCCGCGGTATTGTCGATGCGCTCATTCCGCGTGGCGGTGCGGGCCTGATCCAGCGCTGCGTGCGCGAGTCGCTTGTGCCGGTGATCGAGACGGGCACAGGCAACTGCCACATCTACGTGCATGAATCCGCCGATTTTGACAAGGCGCTCAACATTATCGTCAACGCTAAGACGCAGCGCGTGGGCGTGTGCAATGCCGCCGAGTCGCTGCTGGTCGACCGTGCCGTGGCGGATTCGTTTTTGCCGGCGGTCGTTGCCGTGCTGCACGACCACGGTGTGCTGATTCACGGCGACGAGGCCACGTGCGCCGCATGCGCTGCCGCCGGGCTTGCCGAGGGCGACGACTATGTAGCCGCGACTGAGGAGGACTGGGGCCGCGAGTATCTGGCGCTCGAGATGAGCGTGAAGGTCGTGGCGAACGAGGACGAAGCCATCGCGCACATCAACCGCTACGGCACCATGCACTCCGAGGCCATCGTTGCCGAGGACGAGGATGCCTGCGAGCGCTTCCTGGACGCGGTCGATGCCTCGGCCGTGTATGCCAACGCCAGCACGCGCTTCACCGACGGCGGCGAGTTTGGCCTGGGCGCCGAGATCGGCATCTCGACCCAAAAGCTCCACGCCCGCGGCCCCTTTGCCGCCGAGGCCCTCACCACCTACAAATACAAGCTCCGAGGCACCGGCCAGGTCCGCCCCTAACGCCCGCGCAAACAAAAACCACCACAAAGGTGCCTGTCCCCTTTGTGGTGGTTTTGGAATTAAGCCTGAAAGGTGTCGCGGTCGGGGGCGAAGGACTGCATGGCCGCGATGGTACGGTCGAAGAGCTCGGGGAGCTCCCAGCCCAGCATCTCGGCACCCTGCGTAATCACGTCGCGCGAGCAGCCGGCGGCAAAGCGCTTGTCCTTGAACTTTTTCTTGAGCGACTTGGTCGTAAAGTCCATGACGCTCTTACTCGGACGCATGATGACGGCAGCACCGATCAAGCCGGTGAGCTCGTCGCAGGCAAACAGGATCTTTTCCATCTGCAGCTCGGGCTTGGGCAGCGAGATGTTGAAGTCCGACGTGTGCGTCTGAATGGCGCGAATGAGATCGGGAGAGGCGCCCTCGCCTTCAAGGATCTCGGCCGCATAGATGGTGTGGTTCATGGGGTCGTCCTCATGCTCCTCCCAATCTAGGTCGTGCAGCAGACCGACGATGCCCCAAAACTCCTCGTTCTCGGGGTCGAACTCGCGCGCAAAGTAGCGCATGGTGCCCTCGACCGTTTCGCCGTGGGTGATGTGGAACGGGTCCTTATTGTGCTCGTTGAGCAATTCGAACGCACGGTCGCGGGTGATTCCGGCGGAAAGTGGCTCTGCCATAAAAGACTCCTTGTGCTCGCAGGTATCGCTAAGAATGAATACTACTAGAACGACTAGAACGAAAAAACCACCACAAAGGTGCCTGTCCCCTTTGTGGTGGTTTTTGGCGCGGATGGGTTAGTTGAGGGCGGCTTGGGCTAGGCGGGCTTCGGCGGCCTCCTCGGTGACGCCCAATGCCACGGCGAACTCCTCGATGGAGCGGCGCTTGGCTTCCTTGAGTACACGCATATAGTAAGAGCTGGGCTTTTTATCGGCTTCCTCGGCCTGGCGAATGCGGTGCATCATGGTCTTTGCCACGCGGACCGTCTCGGGCGCGCCCAGCTTGAGCTGCTGCTTAAAGTGTGTCTCTTCAAGCGAGCTGTTGCGCTCGGTAAAGGTGTCGCACTCCAGCTCGTCATAGTGGCTCAGCAGATGCTCGGCATCTTGCTGAGAGATGGCGGCATGCAGACGGTCGGCCTGCGCCACGGGGTACATAAGGATCGTCTGCGCATGCCCCTGCTTGGCCTCGAGCAACAACATGGGCTGCGGCGTGTCGTCCCTAAAACCGACGACGGTGCAGACTCCCTGACCCGGATGAATGACGTGTTGACCGATTGAGAACATGCTACCTCCAACTTATACGAATTTACGTATGTCTAGAATAACACGCTGACGTGCGCAAATCCTCGCTTTATGCAGGAAAAGCACACAACTCTGATAGGTAAGAGTATTCGATAAAAGACACAGCTCATTCACACCTTTATGCATTTTCAACGCGTGCATAATCTGCAGGCAGACCGGCATCTTTGAGTGACTCCATACAAGCTGTAGTCAATTTTGTGCATATGCAATTTCGATTGGCTTTACCCTGCGACAGTGCCCGTCGCTTGTGATAGAGTGCTACAAACTCTGGCTTTTGCCCTACGAGTGACCAAGAGCTCGGGGGCTTTAACACAAGGAGGATCTATGCCCGAGAAGATTGAAGAGCTGGTACGCGCTGCGCTTGCTGCGGCCCAGGAGGCCGGCGACCTTTCCGCATTTGAACTTGACGATTGCGCTATCGAGCGACCGGCTGACACTTCTCATGGCGAGTGGACCTCTACCATGGCCCTGAAGTCCGCCAAGCTGGCCCACTGCGCCCCGCGCAAGATCGCCGAGGCCATCGTTGCCCATATGCCCGAGGATCCCGCGATCGAGAAGGTTGAGATCGCAGGCCCCGGTTTCATCAACTTCTACCTCTCCGTTGCCGTCAAGAATGCCATCTTTGGCGAGGCTCGCGAGAAGGGCATGGACTTCGCTAAGTCCAACGTCGGTGGTGGCCTGAAGACCCAGGTCGAGTTCGTTTCCGCCAACCCCGTCGGCCCCATGCACATTGGTCACGGCCGCTGGGCCGCTCTGGGCGACTCCCTTTGCCGCGTCATGGACCACGCCGGTTACGACATCCAGCGTGAGTTCTACATCAATGACCATGGCTCTCAGATGAACACCTTCGGCAACTCCATCAGCACGCGCTATATGCAGCTTGCCGACATCATCGCCAAGCAGGGCGTTGATATCGACGAGGCTCACAAGCTGCTGATCGCCGACCGTGACGCCTTTGTTGCCGACGAGAACGACGAGCACCCCGAGACCCATCCGTATCAGGACAACTTTGCCGAGACCTTGGGCAAGGACTCTTACGGCGGCGACTACATCATCGACGAGGCCGCCGAGTTCTGGCGCACCGACGGCGACAAGTGGGTCGACGCCGATCCGCAGGAGCGTATGGAGAGCTTCCGTGAGCGCGGCTACGTGAAGATGGTCGACAACATGCGCGACCTCTGCCACGCCGTCAACTGCGACTTCGATCGTTGGTACTCCGAGCGCTCGCTGTATGTGAAGGACACCGAGGGCGAGACCGCCGGCACCTCCGCCGTCGACCGCGCTTTTGAGAAGCTCGACAAGATGGGCTACCTCTACACCAAGGACGGCGCCCTGTGGTTCCGCTCCACCGATCTGGGCGACGACAAGGACCGCGTCCTGATCAAGTCCGACGGCGAGTACACCTACTTCGCCTCCGACGTCGCCTATCACTGGGATAAGTTCCAGCGCGTCGATCACGTCATCGACATCTGGGGCGCCGACCACCACGGTTACATCGAGCGCGTCCGCTGCGTCTGCGACGCTCTGGGTTACCCCGGCAAGTTCGAGGTTCTACTGGGCCAGCTCGTCAACCTGCTGCGTAACGGCAAGCCCGTCCGTATGTCCAAGCGCAAGGGCACCATGGTGACCCTGCAGGAGCTCGTCGACGAGGTCGGCTCCGATGCCGCTCGCTACACGCTCATCTCCAAGAGCTCCAACCAGATGGTCGACTTCGACATTGAGGCCGTTAAGAAGCGCGACAACTCCAACCCGGTCTATTACGTGCAGTACGCTCACGCTCGCGTCTGCTCCATCCTGCGCCGTGCCGCTGACGTAACGCCTGAGCAGGCCGACGAGATGGGCATGAAGGCCGTTGCCGCCAAGGCCATCGGTGAGAACGTCGATTACTCGCTGCTGACCGACCCGACCGAGCTCGCCCTTTCGCGCAAGCTTAACGAGCTTACCGACCTGATCGCCAGCTGTGCTCGCGATCGCGCTCCGTTCCGTCTGACCCACTTTGCCGAGGAACTCGCCGGCGACTTCCACAGCTTTTACGCTGCCTGCCAGGTGCTGCCGAGCGAGGGTCGTCCCGTCGACCCCGAGCTTTCGCGTGCCCGTCTGGCCGCTTGTGATGCCGTCCGTGTGACGCTCGCCCTGGTGCTCACCCTCGTTGGCGTTTCCGCGCCCGAGCAGATGTAATCTGCGGGTCATTTGACCGTGTAGGTTTGGTTTAACTGAGCCCTATAAGCCCGATCTCCTACGGAGGTCGGGCTTTTTTCGCAAACGCCGATGTATTGATGAATTTGGAACTGCTGGAAATACGAAACTATGCCGGTTTACTACGATGAATTGAGGAATTCAAACCACGCCGGCTTTTTGCTAAAAAGTGCAAGGCATCTACCTGCGGTTTTAGTTCAACAAGTTTCGGAGTGGTCGCGGTTGAGCGATTCATCGTAGTAAACCGCCATAGTTTTGGCGGAGGCAGTCAGATTTGTGGGTGGCAAACAAAGAGTGTCCCTTTTGACTAGTCGTTTAAGAACGTCCCCCCAATGACTAAGTTGCAGGTGGCGGCGGTTGTGTTACACTAACGCTGCGTAGTTGACGCAATCATCTCGATACAGATCAATGATGTCCGTCGTTTTGAACGGAACTAGACTGTTTAGCCGCCCTGAAGGTTTATGCAGGGAGCATGTGATCACAGGGCTTGAAAAGAAAGTTGAGCAAACACTGTGTCTGATCAACAGCAAGAAAACGAAATAACGACGACGCAGGCCGCTCCCGCTGCACCGGTTGCGTCGGACCAGGTCGCGGCGCCCGCGCAAGCCTCGGCTCCTGAGACGCCTAAGGCTGCTTCGACGCCTATGCCTGTAGCGGCTGAGAAGGCCGTGCCTGCAACTGGTGAGGAGGCTGCTCCGGCAAAGCCCAAGCGCACGCGCCGCACGGCCAAGCCTGCCGCTGACGGCGAGGAGGTCACCAAGCCAAAGCGCCGTACCACGCGCACGACGCGCGCCAAGCTCACCGTTGCAGCTGACTCCTCGGCGCCGATTTCCGATGAGGTCGCGCAGGCACGTGCGTTGGCGCAGATTAGCGAGGCTCAGGTGGTGCGCGCCCGCCGTCGTGCCGCCGAGCGCGAGGCCGCGGCTCTGACCGAGCTTGCAGCTCCGTCTGTGCCCGAGACGCCTGCCGCCATCGAGACTCCTGTCGCCGACCAGCCGACCGAGAAGCCGGTACCACGCACACGCCGTCGCACGGCTGCTAAGGCCGAGCAGGTTGCTGAACAGGTAACCCCCGAGCTCACTGAGGCTTCGGTCCGTTCCGCGGCAGGGGAGGGCACATCGCCTGTTGAGCCCGCTGCGCCTGTCGAGGCCAGCGAAGTTCCCGTTGTCGATCCGGCTTTGCGCCCGCACCGTCGCGGTCGCAAGCCTAAGGCCTTTGTCGAGGCCGAGAAGGCCGCAGCCGCAGCCGCCGCCGCTCGGGATGCTGCGGCGACCGCCAAGTCCTCAACTGCTGCCGATGAACCCGTCCAGGATGCTACGACTTCCGAGGCCGTTTCTGCCGATGCCGAGCCCGCCGACGTCCGTCCCGGTCGCAGGCGTCGCACTGCTGCTAAGCGCACGTCCAAGGCTAAGGCTGCCAAGAAGGGCGCGTCCGAGGATTCCACCGAGACGACCGCCGATGTATCGACTGATGCCGCCGAGCCCCAGGACGTCGAACAGCCTGCATCCGAGAAGCCCAAGCGCGGTCGTAAGAAGTCCGTTAAGGCCAAGGCCGCCGAGCAGCATGCTGATGTCGAAGCGCAGGTCGATTCCGGCGCCGAGGCCAATGACGCCGCTGCGGCCAATGTTGACACCGCCGCAACCGATGGTGCCGCCCCCGCCGAGGGCGAAGACGGCGCTCGCCCCAACCGTCGCCAACACAAGCGCAACGACGAGCGCAACGAGCGCAAGGACGACCGCAACAACGACCGCCGCAACCGTCAGCGCGATCGCAAGCAGCGCAACAAGGAGCGCAATGCCGCTCCGACCGAGCCCACACTTTCGCGCGAGGAACTCGCGGCCATGAAGGTCGCCGAGCTGCGCGAGAAGGCCAAGGAGTTCGAGATCGAGACGACCGGCAAGAAGAAAGCCGGGCTCGTCGAGGAGATCTACATCACCGCCGCGAAGGCCGAGGGCTTCCGCGACATCAAGGGTATTCTGCAGATTCGCCCGGACAGCTCCGGCATCATCCACGCCCATGGCTACATGAAGTCCAACGACGACGCCTTCGTGCCCGCCTACCTCATCCGATCCGCGCGCCTGCGCACGGGCGACGTCATCGAGGGCTCGCTGCGTCCTTCGCGCGGCGGCGACAAGCGCGCCGGCCTCGCCAAAATCACGACCGTCAACGGTCTGGACCCCGAGCAGATTCGCAACCGTCCCAAGTTCGGCGACCTCACCCCGGTCTATCCCAACGAGCCGCTGCGCATGGAGCACGGCAAGGACTCTATTACCGGCCGCGCCATCGACATCGTGTCACCGATCGGCAAGGGCCAGCGCGGCCTGATCGTGTCCCCGCCCAAGGCCGGCAAGACCACGATCCTCAAGAAGATCTGCCAGTCTATCTCGATTAACAACCCCGAGGTGCACCTCATCTGCCTGCTCGTCGACGAGCGCCCCGAAGAGGTCACCGATATGCAGCGTTCCATCAAGGGCGAGGTTGTGGCGTCGACCTTCGATATGCCTGCCGACAACCACACCCGCGTGGCAGAGCTCGTCATCGAGCGCGCCAAGCGCATCGTAGAGCTGGGTGGCGACGTCGTGGTGGTGCTCGACTCCATCACGCGCCTCGCCCGCGCCTACAACTTGGCGGCGCCCGCCTCGGGCCGCATCCTTTCGGGCGGCGTCGATTCGGCGGCCCTATATCCGCCCAAGCGCTTCCTGGGTGCAGCCCGCAATATCGAGAACGGTGGCTCGCTTACCATCCTGGCCTCTGCCCTCATCGACACCGGTTCCAAGATGGACGAAGTCATCTTTGAGGAGTTCAAGGGCACCGGCAACATGGAGCTTAAGCTCGACCGCGACCTGGCCGACCGCCGCATCTTCCCGGCTATCGACCCCGTTGCCTCCGGTACGCGTAACGAGGACCTGTTGGTCGACGAGCAGATGCGTCCGTTTGTCTTTGGTCTGCGTCGCATTCTTGCCGGCATGAACAACACCGAGCGCGCAGCCGCATCGTTTATCAAGGGTCTTAAGGGCACCAACACCAACCAGGAGTTCCTGGTGCGTTCGGCCAAAAAACACAGCGACTACGAGCAGACGTTCTAGGTTGTCATCCACGCGCAGCGATAGTCATCAATGCGATAAAGGGTCGGGGCTTTGAGCCTCGGCCCTTTTCTATAGCGCCGCTCCGCGCTTATTTTTGACCGTAAGACCGACGGGCAGCAGGTTTCCCGTTTCAATCCGACATCGTCACTTGCAATCGACAGGACGGTTTCGCATAATAACTTTTAAGCTTCGCGACGGAAAACGCAGATGAAACGAACCATATACCGTTGCTTTGGGGCATAGCCCCGCTTCATCTTCTCTCGCGCAGCCAACTGAATGATGCGATTTGGGTGCTGGAAGATGGGGAGAGCTCATGGCTTCTTCTGATGCAACACAACGAGCAGTCCTTGCCGGACTTTCGTGCGGGATCGGCCTTGCCGCTCCCGTGGTTATGTATGCCGCGACGCTGCCGTTTTCGTCGGTGAACGAGACGGTCGTGGCGGGTGCAGTTCCCTTCGCCGTGGGCGCGGTGGCGGGCGTGGGTATCTATGCCGCCTCGCTGGGTATCTCCGAGTATCGTGCGCAGCGTGAAGAGCGTTTGTTCCAGCCCGATGCCATGGGCGGTGCCGCCAATCTCAATCAGCATCAAAGCGAGTTCAAGACCGCCTCGATTCCAGCTCAGCAGCAGGATGCGATTCCGTACGCTGCGGCTTCTGCTTCTCAGGCTCAGTCGGAGCAGTCTACCTCGGCATTCCTTTCCGGCCTGACTGGTGCGTTCCAGCGCCGTCATGCCGATGATGGTGTCCCTACCATCGCTCGAGCCGCAGATGCTATGGACGAGGCCGAGGCTTGGTCCATGATCGACAGCATGCTCGACGACGATTCGCCGGTGAGCTGCGACCCTGTACGCTCGCGCGACGTCTATCAAGTCGCCATCGACGAGCTCACCAACGGCGGGCAGACCGGCTCCTTCAATCGCGATGATATCGCCGCCGCGGCACGCGCCGTGTCGGGCTCCCAGGCCGCCCCTGCGGGCAGCACGGCGGCTTTCGTGGCACTCGTTGCCAACGCGGCAGCCAATAACGCCTGCAGCGCCACCTCGGCGGACGCGAACGCTTCTGCCGATAATTCGTACGTTGATGAAGCCATGACCGCGGACGAGGAGGCCGTTGCCGCCCGCCGTGCCGCCGAAAGCTCGCTTTGGGGCGCTCCTGCCCAGCAGCAGGCGGCTGAGGCTGCGCCGTACAACGCAAACCTCGCCAGCATGCCTATCATTTTCGGTGCCGCGGACATCGATCTCGATGACCTCGATGAGCCTGCAGCCATCACCGCATCGATTGATGCCCAAGATCGCATCGACACCGGCGACCTTCCGGATGCCTCGCTCGAGGTTGATGTCCCCATGGCCGATTACTCGGGCCACGAGGACATGTGGGCCGCTGCCACCGCGATTCTGGACGAGATCGACGAGCCTGCTCCTGTTGCAGCTCCCGCTCCCGTCGCTGCCCCTCAGCCTGCTGCACCCGCCTATGTCGGCCGTCACAGCGCTGTGTTCCCCGAGGATACCGCCCGTATCTCGCGCGAGGGCATCGAGCGAGCCGAGGCTATTGCCGCCGGCATTATGGAAAATCGTCGTCACGAGCGCGTCAATCAGATCCTCGAGGAAGAGATCGAGCGCCTGCAGTCCTCTACCGCCAAGCGTACGGGCCGTGCCTATCTGAGCGTTATCGAGGGCGGTACCGCCAGCTTCGCGCCGCTCCGCGCGGAGGCATAACTTCTGCATGGTTAAGATCAATCGAAAATGGGCGGTCGTGACCTGCCTGATGGCGCTCTTGATCTGGGGCAATTCGCTGGTTCCCGGCTCGGGGTCGGGTTCGCTGAGCCTAACGGTCATGGAAGCTATCCGCGGTTTCCTGCGCGGCGTGGGACTCCCATATGCATGGGTGACCAACTTTGTTGTTCGCAAGTGCGCGCATTTTACCGAGTATATGGTGCTCGGCATCTTGGCAACGCACGCCTTTGATTTTGAGGGCCGGCGCACCTTTGACGTGCTGCTGCCCACGGCGGTGTTCCTGCTGATGATTCCCTCGATCGACGAGACGATTCAGCTCTTTGTGCCGGGACGCGCCGGCATGATCACCGATGTGATGATCGACTGCTGTGGTGCGGCAACGGGCGTTGTGCTCCGATATCTCTTACGGTCGCTGATGTGCGCCAAAAAGGCCGCCTAGGACGTATTGTTTGGTCCTAGGCGGCCTTTTTTATTTGAGAGCTTATATGAGGCGTGGTGGCGTCGTTCCGTAGGTCGGATTTGCCGGGCGCGCCACGTCCTGTGGGTGCGTCTGCTACTGAAGCGCCTGTGCGCCCAGGGCCAGGCAGCCCATAATGCCCTGCTTGCCCTCGAGGCTGTTGTTGACGATGTAGCTATCGATGTCGGCCATCTCGGGCGTGACGATGTAGCCGTTGAGCATCTCGGCGCACTTCTTGCGTGCGAGCGGCACGATGGGGGTGTGGTCGGCCACGCCGCCACCGATGACGATCTTCTGCGGTGCGTAGCACAGGATGTAGGTCATGAGCGCCTGCGCCAGATAGCCGGCGAGCAGGTCCATGGCCTCCGGGTCATCGGCCATCTCTCCGGCGCTCTTGCCACCCCAGCGCTTTTTAACGCCGGGGCCAGCGATGAGGCCCTCGAGGCAGTTGTCGTGGAAGGGGCAGCCGCTGTGCTCGCCAATGGTGTCGCGCGGGTCGCGCGTGACCAGGATGTGACCGGCCTCGGGGTGCATCATGCCGTGCACGAGCTGGCCGCCCGAAAGCACGCCGGCGCCCACGCCGGTGCCGATGGTCAGATACACCACGTCCGTGAGGCCTTGGGCGCAACCAAAGGTGACCTCGCCCAAGCAGGCGACGTTGACGTCGGTATCGTAGCCGCAGGGAATGTCGAGCTCGTTTTGAATGGTGCCCAGCAGGTCAAAGTAGCGCCATGCCGTCTTGGGGGTCTCCAAGATCTTGCCGTACTGGGGCGAGGCGGGGTTGACTGCGGTGGGGCCAAAAGCTCCGATGCCCAGGGCGGCGATGCCTTTGTCTGCAAACCATGCGTTGACGGCCTCAACGGTCTCCTGCGGGGTTGTGGTCGCAATCTGCTCGCGCTCCAGGACCGTGCCGTCCGCATAGCCCGTGGCGCACACCATCTTTGTGCCGCCGGCCTCGAGCGCTCCGATAAGCTGCTGCTCTGCCATAGCGTCCCTCTCTATTGGGCGAGTTACTTCACCTCTAAAGTATAGCGCCCTAAAAAACTAAGAAAGCGCTATAAAAAGAAACCTTGCAGCCCAACGGACGATGCGAGGTTTCTTTGGTGCTTTTAGTTGTTGGGCCGTCTCTACCCGCGCGGCTTGATTTTATCTCGCAGGGACTTGAGGTTCTCGAGTGCTGCGTTGAGCGTTTCGTCTCGCTTGGCAAAGTGGAAACGGACCAGATGGTTGACAGGCTCGCGGAAGAAGCTCGAGCCGGGCACGGCGCCCACGCCCACCTTTGAGGCTAGGTCCTCGCAGAAGTCGAGGTCGCTGTCATAGCAAAACTCAGAGATGTCCATCATCACGTAGTAGGCGCCCTGCGGCACGTTGTGCGTGAGGCCGATGCTGTCGAGTCCCTGACAGAATAGGTCGCGCTTGGCGGTGTAGAGGTCGAGGACCTCCTGGTAATAACTGTCGTCGAAGTTGAGGGCGGTGACGACGGCCTCTTGCAGGGGAGCGGCGGCGCCTACGGTGAGGAAGTCGTGGACCTTTTTGATGCGCTCGGTGATTTCGGCGGGAGCGATGGTGTAGCCTAGGCGCCAGCCGGTGATGGAGTAGGTCTTGGACAGCGAGCTGCAGCTGATGGTTCGATCGAACATGCCGGGCAGCGTGGCCATATAGACGTGCTCGTGGGGCGCGTAGACGATGTGCTCGTATACCTCGTCGGTAATGCAGTAGGCGTCGTACTTTTTGCAGAGGTCGGCGATAAAGGTGAGCTCCTCGCACGTAAAGACCTTGCCGCAGGGGTTGGAAGGGTTGCACAGGACGATGGCCTTGGGATCGTTGTCGCGGAAGGCCGCCTCGAGGACCTCGCGATCGAAGTCGAACGTGGGCGGGTTGAGCGGCACGTAGATGGGCTCGGCACCCGAAAGGATTGTGTCGGCGCCGTAGTTCTCGTAGAACGGCGAGAAGATGACGACCTTGTCTCCGGGGTTCGTAACCGTCATCATGGCGGCCATCATGGCCTCGGTGGAGCCGCAGGTGACTACGATGTTCTCGTTGGGGTTGATCGGCATGCCCATAAAGTGCTCCTGCTTAGCGGCGAGCGCCTCGCGCATGGCCTGGGAGCCCCAAGTGATGGAGTACTGGTGATAGAGCGGCTTGGGGTCGGTCGCGATGGCGCTGAGGCTCTCGAGCAGCTGCGCCGGAGGATCGAAGTCGGGGAAGCCCTGCGAGAGGTTGACGGCACCGTACTTATTGGAGATGCGCGTCATGCGGCGGATGACCGAATCGGTAAATGTTGCCGTGCGATTGGAGAGTTCTTTCATGCTTGTCCTTTCGAGCATTTGCAGTGGGGCAAGTTTACTCCTATGAAACCGGTGGGAATTGCTCGAAACGCGCTCGAAAAACTCTTTTCAAAATTCTTGAAAATTGGGGCTTGCATCGCGTGGCGTTCCTTGCAATAATAGTCGAGCGCGAAGCGCACAGGACACGGTGGGTGTAGCTCAGTTGGCTAGAGCGACGGGTTGTGGTCCCGTAGGTCGAGGGTTCGAGTCCCTTTACCCACCCCAGTTCTTGCTTCGTGTTGATATCGGGTCGTTAGCTCAGTTGGTAGAGCAGGGGACTCTTAATCCCAAGGTCCAGGGTTCGACCCCCTGACGGCCCACCACACGATATCTCCTCTAAAGTCCGCTACGACGGACTTTAGCTTTGGGTCGTTAGCTCAGTTGGTAGAGCAGGGGACTCTTAATCCCAAGGTCCAGGGTTCGACCCCCTGACGGCCCACCAAAGAACGCACAGGTCAGCGCTTCGGCGCTGGCCTTTTTTGTTTACCGAGAAGCCGAATCATAACCGTCCGTTACCGTCCGCGTTTTACGCCCCCTGCCGTTTATGCGCGGCAGGGGGCGTTTTATGCATTTCGCTGTTCGCGGACCTAGAAAACGCAACTTAGAGCGTCTCGGCGCTGCGACCGGTGCCATTAAAACCGCCGTCAGCGCCGCCGCCCTCGACGATCTGCAGGGCGCGCCAGACCTGCCTGGCGGCCTTCTCGCGCTCCGCCAGACCCGGTTTGATGTAATGGCGGTAATCTGTCCCCAGGTCCGTATGACCGTGCAGATCCATGATGCTCAGGGGGTCGACCTCGGTCGCCGCCATGATGGTCTCGGACGTGTGGCGCAGCGCCTTGGGCGGGATATACCGCAGGTCATGGCGTACGCACATGCGCCGCCAGGCCCGCACGAGGTTGTCGCCGCGCATGTTGACGATGCGCTGCCCGCTCCACTCGCGAACCTGCTCCGTAACCGAAGTGCCGCCCTCGACGGTTATGGACGGGCGCAACCCGTCCATGATCTGGTGCAGGCGCTCGCGGCCTGCCAATAAAACCGGCACGGTGCGCACGGAATGGGCGTTCTTGGTCTCCTTGATGCCGTCCTCGTCCGTGTAGGCGCGGCAGACCTCGATGTACTCCGAGACGGTCGGCGCGCCCGTGGCGAAGTCGTAGGTCGTGGTGACCTTGAGGTCGCACGGGCGCACCGCCAGCGCCTCCTCCTTGCGCAGGCCGCTCAGGCCCAGGATGAGGTAGGCGTTCATGACCAGATCGGCGCGGTCGTCGCTTGCGGCGAGCCTGCGCAGAGCCTCGGCGGCCTCGGGGATGCTCCACGGCTCCACGGGCGCCTGCTTGGCCTTGGGCGCGATCACGCGCCGGCGGAACGGCTCCACCGACACCCAGCCGTCGTCGAAGGCGCGGCGCATGACGGCGCGCAGCGTTGTCTTGGTCTTGGCCGGCGCGCCCGAGCGCTCGATGCAGCTGCGCATCATGTCGTGCGTTATCTTCGAGATGTCCGTCGAGCCCAGGACGGGGGAGATGTAGTTTTCCATCTGCCCGTCGTACTCGCGCAGGCTTGCCTTGGAGCGCGGCTTGCCGCGGTTGCTGGGGGAGTCGCGGAAAACTCCCCAGTAGTACATGTCGAGCGTCACGCCCGCGTGCGCCGCCTGGGACACGCCCAGCTCCTGCGCGAGCTGGGCGATGGCGATATCGGCCTCGGTCTCGTTGCCGTATACGGTGCGCGACACGCGCCGCACGCGCCCGTCCGCGCGGAAGCCCGCCTGCACGCGGATCACCCACTTGCCGGGCGCGACCTCGCGCTTGGAGCCGAGTTTTGACCTTGAAGTATCGTTGGTTGCCATATAATGGTCCTGCCTTTCCCTTATTTGCCGGAGGGCATGCCCCGTGCGGATCCGCCAAGATTGCCGCACGGGGCTTTTTGTTTAGATATCGAGCCTGCCCTGCTGGGGCTACGCCTCCGCCGCGGCCTTGCATGGGCGGCCCGCCCCGGGCTTGGCCGCGATGCGGTACTCGATGGAGTCGCGCGACACCATGCGGGTGTTGCCGACCCTCCAGCTGCTCAGGCTCCCGTCGCGGCAGAGCTGTGCCACGCGCGCGGTGCTCACGCCGAGCATCTCGGCGGCTTCGGCGGCGGTCACGGCCGGGATGTCGGACAGCTCGACGCTGGTCGCGACGGTGACGATCGTGCCGCCGTGGGACGGCGCATGGCCAAGCCCGCCGCCCTCGAACTCCGCCCCGCGCTCCAGCGCCGCCAGGGCGTGGACACGCAGCCAGTCGACGGCCATCTCCACGGCCTCCTCGTACGTATCGCCCTCGGTTGCCCCGGCGAGCCCGCACGGCTCCACGGCGTAGCCGCCCTCGGGGTCGGGGTAGACCTCGAACTCCTGCATGACGATCATGGTGGTCTCCTTTCCTGCGGCGAAGGGGAGGGGCGGGGCTAGAGCAGCCCCGCTTCCTTCCTGATTCCCCTCGCGGTCGTCTCCTTTATCTCCCGGTGCCTGGGCACTGTCACCGTCACGTCCCCGCGGCGGAACTTGTCGTGCTTGGCGCCGGTGCCGCTGAGCTTTACGTAGCCCGCTTCGGTCAGCTCCCGCTCGAGGTCCCTCTTCTTAGTCACCGCCTAACTCCTTTCGACAATTAAATATTAGCACAGCTAAGTAATAAAGTATATAAAAGATTAGCGCGATTAAGGATTTAATTTAATCAGCGGCTGGGTTTTCTGAGCCTGCGCCGTTGGAGGTTTTTTCGGAAAAACCTAAAAACCCTGCCGCGCCGCGGGTCATAATCGTTATGAACACCACTTACGCTCCTGGAGGTACCCATGGCTCGCTGCAGCGTCGGCGCATATACGTACGAGGACGGTTCCTGCGACACGATGATCTACGACGGGCTCACGGGCATTCCGCTGAGCCTTGGGTACGAGCTCGTTTCGCAGGAGCGCGGAGACACCGTGAGGGTCGTCGCCCTTGGAGTGAAGGACGACGCTGCGGGCCCTGTCCCGTTTGCGACGCTCAGGCCATGCGCATACTCCCTGGCATCCGAATACGACGTGCGCGCCGTGAGGTGCCCGCAGACCGGGCAATGGGTCCTCATCGGGTACATGGGCGTCTAGAGGAGCCCTGCGATCTTCCCGCCGACGGCGAGGATACCGGCCACTAGTTCCCCTCCCTTCTTCGCTATCTCCAATCCCTTGATCATGCGGTCGGCCAGCGATGCCTGGTCGCCGCGTTTTGCTGCCAGTTCCATCTGAACGAGGCATGCGGCGAGCATGTCCTTGTCTTCCGTGGTGAGCATCCGGTCCGCGGCGACCGTCTCCATCAAGTTGTCGACGGATGCCCTCAGGGAAGATGAGGACGAGGAGCTCGAGCTTGATGTTGCGTTGCTGTCTGCGTGCTGCTCGACTTTCACGTTTGTCCCCGCTGCCGAGGACTTCATCTTCTCAATCTCATAACTCATGCGCCTTTCGTCGGCATACAGCCTGGCCTTCGACTGGAGCCGCCTTATGTCCTCGGCGGCATCCCTTCTTCCGTATGACGAATGACCGGCGACCGACGCGCGAAACATCTTCAGGCCCACGCGGACCTTGGGCACGACCGTTTCTAGCGCAGACTCGATTCTCTTTGCCTCGCTCACGAGATTGTAGGAATCGGGGTCCGCGAGGATCTCCTCGCATTCCGCAATGAGCTCGTCGATTGCGTTATCCATGGCTTGTACTCCTAAATGAAAAAGGCGACTGTCCTCGGGGACAGCCGCCTTTCTATTGGACGCGGGCCCCGTGGGGTCCCCGCGTCAATACCGCTGTCCAAATTACCGTTTGTCCTCGGCACGGTCAAGCCGATCAGCCCATTTTCGTGTTGTTACGTAAATGGGGGAGTAGCTGGCGTTTTGGTGCCCGTTGCCTACGCTGACTTTATTTGATCCGCTTCCAGCCCTTCGCCTTCAGGCGCTGCAGGCTGAGCTTGGGACAGCTCGGCCTGGTCGCGTGCCGTCTCCAGGATCTTCGAGCGCCTCTTCTCGGTGCTCTGCCGGTAGCAGGTGATCAGCTCGCCCTCCGCGCCCGCCGGCGCCGCCGGCCTGTCCTCGGGATGCTCCTCGTACCAGCCGAGGAGGTCGTTGGGGTCGGTGTTGAAAACTTCGCAGAGCGCACCGACGAGCTCCGCGTTCGGGTAGCTCTCCTCGCGCTCCCATGATTGAATCGTTCGGAATGACTTGCCGACTTTCTGTGCAAGTTCTTTCTGGTTTAGCCCCAAGGCTTCTCGGCGCTCTCGTAGACGAAGGTTCATCCTCGCTCCTTTCTTTAAGTTAAGTGAATAGTAAACAAAAAAATGTCTTTACGCAAAAAAATGTTGCTAATTCGATTGACACGAACAGAAAACTGTTCATAATGAACTTTGACAGACAGAAAAACGTCTCAAAGGAGGTCCGAATGGATTTCAGTAAGGAGCTGGCGGGAAACATCCGCGCCGCACGCGCCCGAGCTGACCTTTCTCAAGCTGAAGTCGCTTCCAAGGTCGGAGTGAACGTCAGCACTTTCGCAAAGTACGAGAGCGGCGACTACATTCCCGGAGCCGACAAGCTTCTAGCTATTTCGCAGGTGCTCGGTTGTCCGCCCAACGACCTGATGGGCTGGAACACGGACGAGGCTGCGTAGCCGCGGCTCGCTAACGAACTGCTGAAAGGAGAAGGTCATGATCGACCAGGTGTTCGCGTTCAGGGAGAGGGACGGCATCCTCTACGAGACGGAGGAGAGCCTCAGGCACAGGATCCGGGCGGAGTTTCTCTTTCCCGAGGACCTCGATATCGACTTCGTCGAGACCTCGACGGCCGAGCTGGGAGAGCTCCACGGCTGGGCCTACTCGGCCTTCAGCGATGCAACCGTCAGGGTGAAGGGGAAGGGCTACCGGTGGAGCGGCGACATGCTCGTGCGCGTGCCCTCTTTCGACGAGGAATGGTAGGGCGTGCCCATGAAGGATCTGGAGGAAGAGGAATGACGGGGGTGAGGCGGGCGCTGCTGGCCTCGGCCGTCGTGATGGACGCCGCCGGCTGGATGTGCATCGGCCAGGGGGCCTACGGCCTGGCGCGCTGCTGCCTTGCCGCAGCGCTGCCGTTCATCGCGGCGTGGGTGGTCGGGTCGCTATGGGTGAGCTAGCCGAGCCACTCGGGGCGGTGCTCGATAATCGCCCGGATCACCGCGGGCTGGACGGAGAAGTCGGTCGCGGAGAGTATCGAGCCGACTGGCGGCATCCCGAAGATACCGAGCTCGCACAGCGCGAGGGCGTCGGAATCGAGTGGGGAGAGGCTGACGGAGCCCTCGTCGAGCGCGCGGGACACCAGTTCCTTCCGCCTCCTCGACATGCCGAGGAATACGGCGGAGAGCCGTTCGTCCATCCTCCGGCGCTTTGCCCGGGCGCCCCTCACGGTGACGATGCGCGCGGTCGCGTACCCGAGCATCGCGGCGGCGCCGGTCAGGAGGAGGCACGAGGCCGGGTGCTCGGCGATCATCTGGCGGGCGTCCTCGGCCATCGCGGCGACCGAGCCGAACCCGACCGCGCCCGCGATGGTGACCAGCAGGTCGATGTTCTCCTTTGCCGCCCTGAGCGCTCTGTTCATCTTCAATTCCCTTCCAAGGAGGTTTCCATGGGTTTCATTCTCGCACTTTCCTTCGCGTTCCTGTTCGGGGTCGGGCTCGGCCTCATGCGCCGCTGACGGCGGAGTCAGCCCCCGTCGCGCCACGGGTTCCGCACCGCCCCCATTCCACGGGGCCTGTGGCGCGACGGGGCCGGACTCCCTACATCCGACCCATAAGGTGTCCGCCGCCGACTTGGCGGGGCGGCGGCACCGCTCCCTTTGGCGGGGGAGCGCCCTCCGGCCGCATCTATCGGCGCGGCCCTCCGGCAAGGGATTGGCTCAACGAATGAAAGGAGAAGGCCATGTGGATGTCTATAGCCAAGGGCGCGCGTTACGCCTGCTGCGACAACGTCACGTTCCGCGCGATGGTCATGCAGGGCGTGATACCGCGCTACCCGTCGCTCAACCCCAACAGCTCGCGCGAGGTGGTGCGCAGCGAGGACATCGATGCCGCCATCATGGCGCGCGGGGCGGTGCCGGCGCTGCCGTCGCCCGACTGCGTGCCGGCGCGCCGACCGAGGCGGGTGGCGTGATGGGCGACCTTATCTGGGATGCCGGCTGCAGGCTCGGCGAGTGGTGGGAGTCGCTTCCCGAGCGTGTGCGCAGCGTCGCGTGCGCCGTGGCGCTCATCGGCCTGATCGCCGTCGCCGGCGCCATCGAGGGGACCGCCCCGAGCGGGATGTACTACTAGGAGGAATGACATGCAATTCGAGAAGAGGCAGGTTCGCCTGGGCGACATCCGCCCGAGCGAGCAGAACCCGCGCGAGGACTTCGGCGACATCGGCGCCCTGGCCCGCAGTATCGAGGCGACCGGCGGTGAGCCGCTGAACCCGCCCGTGGTGGTGGCGGACGGCAACGTCTACCGCATCGTGGACGGCGAGCGCCGCTACCGCGCGCTGTCGTCCATCTACGGGGAGGACCGCGAGGTGTCCGCGCTGGTGGCGGAGAGCATGGACGAGGCCAACGAGCTTGTGGCCATGCTTGCCACCGACGACAAGCGCCAGCTGACCGAGGCCGAGCGCGCACGAGGCGTGCAGCAGATGCTCGTGCTGGGCATCGACGAGCAGCGCATCGAGCGCGCGAGCCGAGTCACCGCCGGGCAGATCCGCGCGGCGCGCAGGCTGCGCGGGAGTATCGAGGGTCGCCAGGTGACGCTCGATCAGCTCGAGGCCGCGAGCGCCTTCGACGACGAGAAGGATGTCGAGGCGGTTCTCGCCGCCGGTGACGGCTGGGCGGGCAAGGCCGACAGCATCCGCCGCCGCGTCGAGCGCGAGGAGGCCAAGGCCGAGGACTACGACGCCTTCGGCGATGCGGGCATCCCGGTCGTGAAGGAGCAGCCCGAGGGTTTCAACTACACGGACTGGGTCAACGTCGGCCTCGCCGCCCAGAAACTCGAGGGGAAGGAGTTCGCCGCCGGCACCGTCGCCGTGTGGAAGGGCAGCTACTGGGATCTCTACGAGCCGGATGACGGCTCGGGCGCCGCGCCCGAGAAGACCGAGGAGGAGATCCGGGCCGAGCAGGAGGCCGAGCGCGAGAAGGCGGCGCTCGAGGAACTGTACAGGAGCCTGATCGGCTTCGTGTCGTCCGGCGCCTTCGCCATGTCCAAGGACCTCATGATGGAGGTGCGCGTGGGCCGCGAGGACCCGCCCGCGCTGCTCATGGCGATGGGCGGCGACAGCCACCCCGAGAACGAGGGGCGTTTCGGGCTCGTGCGAGACGAGTTCGCCCGCAACCTCAAGGCCTGCAGGCCCAGCGAGTACGAGGCCGGCTGCTGGCTCATGGCGGCAGCCAAGGACATGGCCCAGCTCAACAACCGCTGGGGCGGCGACGACGCGGAGGCGTGGCTCGACCACTATGACATCTTCTGCTCCGCGGGCTTCGAGCCCGGCGAGGAGGACGTATGGCTCATGGAGAGGGTGCAGGCGAGCGCCAAGGAGGAGAAGGATGAGTAGCGAGAAGAAGGTCAGGGTGACGGTCGAGGCGTGCGGCGAGGTCCGCGCTTTCGAGTGCCGCTGCGCGACGGTCGCGACCGCCAAAGGGGACGGCTCCGGCGACTCTTGCTTCGTGGGCCCGACCGACATCAGCGACCTGTTCGCGCTCGCCTGCGAGTGCACCGACACGCTCTGCGCGGCCTTCAGCCAGGCGGGCGTCCCGGACAGGAACGCGCGCAAGCTCGTGCTCATAGCCGCGCTCGGCGCGAACCCCCATGGGCACGCCGACAGCATCCAGACCACCGACCTGGACGCGCGCAGGGAGATCCGCGACATGGCTGCGGAGCTGGGCGTCGATGCAGACATCTAGCGACCGCCGGGCGGTCGTGCAGCGCGGGGCGGACGGCAGATGGTTCGCCCGCCCCTACATGGGCACCGACCGCGTGACCGGAAGGCGGATCAGGCCGTACAGGTCGTGGGACGCGGAGCTGACGCGCGAGCAGGCCCAGGTCGAGTGCGACAGGTGGGCGGCCACGTTCGACCCGTCGTCGGCCCGGGACAGCTCCAAGCGCCTGTCCTCGATGCTCGAGACGTACATCTCCGACCCCGTCAACGGCCTGTCCGACAACTCCGTGGCCACGTACCGCAGCGTGGTCAGGACGATGGTGGAGCCGACTATCGGGCGCCTGCCCTACGACCAGCTTGAGCCTTGGGACGTGTCGGCCGCCTACCGTATGCTGCTCGCCCCAAGGACGGGCAAGGGGCTGTCGCCCAAGACGTTGCTCAAGATGCACGCGCTGCTGAAGGGCGCCTACCGCTCGTGGCAGCCGGCGCTGGGGCGGGACATCATGCTCGACGTCCCCGCGCCCTCGCCCGACCCCGTCGAGCCCTTCGCGCTGTCCGAGTGCGATACCGACGAGCTGTCCCGCGCGCTGGTCTCCGCCATGTCCTCGCGATCCGCCTCGGGCGCCAACATCTCGCGGCGCACCGAGGCCATGGCGGTCTACCTCGCCCTCAACACGGGACTGCGCTGCGGGGAGGTCTGCGGGCTGCAGCGCCGAGACTGGCGCCGCGCCCTGCACGACCTGCACGTCGTGGGACAGGCGGTCGAGCACCCCGAGCTGCACCGGCAGGCCTACACCAAGGGCAGGCGCGTGCGCAACGTGGCGCTCGCCCCGGCGGTGGAGGCGCAGCTGCAGCGCCACCTGGAGTGGCAGGACACGTGGCTCTCGCGCAAGGGCCCGGCGGCGCTGGTGGTGACCTTCGGGCCGGCAGGCGGCATCGCGCGCCCGTCCACCGTGACGAGCCGCTTCAAGTCGCTCGTGAGGGACCTGGGGCTGCCGGAGGAGACGGTGTTCCACTCCCTGAGGCACACGCACGCCTCATGGCTGCTCATGAACGGGTTCGACATGAGGACCATCCAGGAGCGTCTGGGGCACGCGAGCGTCAAGACGACGCTCGACATCTACGGCTCGGTCATGCCGGGCCGCGACCAGGCCGCCGCCGCGGCCTTTACCGATTCGATCTGCGGAGGTGATACGGATGAATAACTTCAACTTCAACAGGGACTTCTACGAGGGCTGCCGCGCCCTGGGCGACAGGGAGGGCATGGCGCTCGCGTGGGCGATGCTGCGCTACGGCTACGAGGGCATCGAGCCAAAGCTTAAGCCCACCACCATGGCGGCGTTCACCTTCGCGAGGGGCCGCATCGACGCCATGGTCAACGGCAGCCTCGGGGGGCAGGCGAGGGCCGCCAAGGCAGGCGGCATCGCAACCACCCAAGGGGGTAGCCAAGGGGGTGTCCAAGGGGGTAGCCGACCCAGCGGGCGAGGGGGTAGCCAACAGAAAGAGAAGGAGAAGGAGATAGCCCTAGCGGGCTATAGCGCGGCCCGCCAAGCACCCGATGACTTCGAGCCCCCGTCGGCCGAGGACGTGGAGGCGTACTTCGCCGCCAACTGCCTCCGGGGCGACGCCCGCCAGTTCTTCGACCACTACGCCGCGCAGGGGTGGACGCTGCCGAGCGGCCTGCCCGTGACCGACGTGTGGGCGCTCGCCCGCAACTGGAGCCGCAAGCAGGTCGGCTTCGACGCGGACCGCAAGGCCCGCGGCGGGCAGACCTCCCAGGAGGTCGAGCGCGCCGCCGTGTGGCAGCCCGTGAAGACCGATGACGAGCTCATAGCCGAGCTCGATCGCCAGATAGCGGAGGCGTCATGATCACCCTCATGGAGATGCTCAGGAACGAGAAGGCCGACCCCTCACACGGCCGCCCGCTCAGCCTGACGAAGGTCTACATGACCAACGTCATGTCGCGGAGGGAGGCCGTGCTGCTGGCCAAGATCCAGAAGCGCGACGCGGCGATTGCGCGCCGGCAGCGCGAGAAGGACCTGTACGAGGAGATCGCCAAGCTCGCGAAGGGCGAGGACCCGAAGGGCGAGGACCCGAAGGGCGAGGACCCGAAGGGCGGGAAGCCGAAGCGCGGGTGTGCCAATGGTGTGCCAACGGCGGCGGGGCAGCTGGGGCAGCAGGCGATTTGGTTCCCGCCGCTAGACGGTGGAGACGGCGCCGTCGGGGAGGCTCCCGGCGCAAAGAACACCTAATTCTTTTGAGAAGGAGAGGAGAGAGGTTTTGACCGAGATCTCAGCGGTGATGAGGGCCTACCGAGACGCCCTCGACAGGCACCGGATTCCCTGGGCCGACGACACCTACGACACGAGGCCGGTGGACGGCTACCGGATGCGAATCGAGCGCACCAAGACCATCCTGGACGAGCACGAGGTGAGCGTGATCTGGGGCTACCAGTGCCTGCCCGTGGACGAGCCCGACGATTCCGCCGGCGACGGCGAGGAGACCGAGGTGAAGGTCCGGACCGTGGGCATAACCGTCGGCTATCCCGACTACCTGGAGGTCATGTACGACCCGATCAGCGCGGATCCGTTCGTGGCCGCGCCCGGCGACATCCTCGCGGAGGTCTTCGGCGTGAGGGGTGAGTCGCGATGAGCTACGTGTGCGGACCCGCCGACTGGATCGACCTCGCCGTCGGCAGGCTCGAGGACGCGAAGAGGTCGCTCGGGGAGTGCGACAGGCTGCGACAGGGGTGCGACATCTGCGATGAGCTGCGCCAGGCGAGGAGATGCCTCAACAAGGCGCTGATCATGGTCGCGGAGGAGAAGGAGATCGTGAAGGAATGGAGCGGGAAATGAGAGATAGGAACGAGTGGTTCAAGGAGGCCAAGGGAGCCCTGCGGCATCTCGAAATCGAGGCTGTGGAAAACCCCTTCGCGTGGCCGACTGTCGCGTGCGTCGCAGATGGGGAGGATGTCCTGCATGCACTTGGGCTTCATCCGTCTCGTGATGTCGGCGGCATAGTAAACGTCGATGAGAGCGAGGTCCTCGAGCTCGCCGAGCTCATCAGCCCCGAGCCCGTCACGGGCTCCACGTCGGACGGGTACCACACGTTCGACGAGCTCTACCACCACCGGGCGGTGCTGTTCTCGGTGATCGTGGCCATGTTCCGCGGGCGCTCGTGGAAGTCGCTCCACCACCATGACGGGACGATGTACGACGGCATGTTCATCGTGGGCATCGACACGCCCGCCGGCCCCGCCACCTACCACTACGACGTCGAGCCTTACTGGGACATGTTCCCGTGCAGGGTGCTCGACCGAGCGCCCGAGTGGGACGGCCACACGCCCGACGACGCCATCGAGCGCATCGGCACCCTGCGGGACCTCCTGCAGGCGGAGGTCCACGAGAAAGGAGTGGACGAGTGATGGGGGAACGTCTCGTGGCCGACAGCGTGATGACACCGGACGGGGATGTGGTACTGCCGGGCCCTGTCGACAAGGACGGGCATCGCGTGCCGTTTGATACCACAGATCTGTACGGTCCTCGCGGGGAGCATTACAAGGTCAGGTTCTTCGCGCGCCTCCCACACATGGACAGTTGGCTTATTAGCTACGCGTTCAACAATGACCTGATTGCCGTCTCATCGCTGTATCTCAAAGCGCCCGACAGCTGGAAGAAGCTGCTGGAGGACCTGGATGAAGGGGCGAACCATTCCGAGTACTCGCCCTGCTTCTACTTCCGGAAGGACATGTGCGATTGCTCCTCATGCGAGGCGGACCGTTACTCCAACTGCGATCAACCCGCTTTCAAGGACATTGCATCCCGCATCCGCAAGCTGAGGGGTGAGGGCGATGCTGACTAGGGACCTGACGCCGTGCTTCGTGCAGGACTTCGGCTTGGGCTCGAGGACGGGCTACGAGAAGGCCCTGCTGGTCGGGCTGTTCGACAGGACGTTCACGTGCCTCGACCGCCGCATCTCCGCGACCGACGAGGCCGCGGGGCCGACCCGCAGGCCGGTGGCGGTCGTCATGCGCAGAGACGGGCGGCTGCAGGAGGTCGACCCGTGGAAGGTCGTAATCGACGACTCGGAAGAGGTCTTCGAGATGTACTCGTGGATGTGGGACGAGGAGAGCGTCGTGTGCGAGCAGCTCGGGCTGGCGGAGATCAAGGCAGAGAATGGTGGTGACGAGTGATGGGGGAACATTTCATAGTCGATAACTCCATGACGCCAGACTGGGAATTGGTGCCGTTGGGCCCCGTCGATAAGGAGGGGAACCGCGTCCCGCTTGATACCGAGGTTCTATACGACGAGGACGGGTGCGTCATAAGAGTGGAGTCGTACAGGTTCTCGACCTGGTCTAAGCGGTGGACTGCGGACGTTTATATCGCCGACCAGGGCATGGAAGTGTACGTCGACAGCTACTACCTCCATCGTCCCGACAGCTACGAGAGGGTGCTGGAGGACCTCTATGAGGCCGTTCAACAAGGCGTGCGCAGCGGGCGTCCTTACTGTGTTTACAACGTTGCCAGGGGCCTGTGTCGTGGACATGAGGACAAGGACGGGAAGTGCAAGCTCGTTGGATTTGCCGACGCCTGCACCCTCACGATGACTGGCGACATCTGGAGCCGTGTTGAACGTCTATGCAAGGGTGATGGTGAGAAGGATGGGAGCGAGAAGTGAGTGAAGTGCCAAAGATGTACACCTGCTCTTGGTGCGGGAAGCCGACTCCGAACTATAGGGAGTACTCGCATCCGATGGCTGGCATTCTCGGAGAGTCGGGGTACTCGATATGTGACGAGTGCCTAAGGAAGGCCCGTATCGAGAGGGAATGGGAGAACGAGCAGTGCGCTGAGGAACGCCTGACCTGCCCCTACTGCGAGAGTTCCATCGATGACCCGTGGTATTACGACGAGGACGATGAAGAGGTTGAGTGCCCTGAGTGCAAGCGCACGTTCGAGCTAGAGATTGCCACCGTGCGCACGTATAGGACGAAACGCCGTATCGAGGACATGCCCGACGGCTGGAATGGGGGCGAGCTTTAATGAGCCGAGATTTCATTGAGCTATACGACGACGATGGCTACAGGTACGTCGTCAACATGGACAAGATCTCATTCGTCAACGTCGCAGGCAGAAAGGTCTGGGCTGGTGAGGCGGCCACGCTCGAAATATGCGATGAGAGCATGGAGCGTCTTTTAAGCAGGCTGGTAGGTGAGGGCGAATGAGCCGCAGGGATGTGACCGAAGAGCTGTCCGAGAAGGTGGAGAAGAAGCTCCGCAGGCAGTTCGCCCTCGTCGCGCGGGAGGTATGGGTGGACCCCGACCACAGGGTCGACTTCATGGCATTTTCTCCGGGCGTCGGAGGACGAAACATGAAGCTCGAGCACGGGCGGTTCGTGTTCGTTGAGGTCAAGTCTTGCATGGCGGACTTCAAGAGCGGCCACGGCCTCACGTTCCGAGGCGACGATAACTGGCTTGTGTGCCCTCGCGACCTTGCTGACGAGCTGCACGACAAGATGCTCCTGCCGTTGGGCGTGCAAGTCTACTGCCCCGACAGCGGAGGCTCCCTTCGGCTGAGATACGACCTTAGTATGCGAGGTACAGGAAGTTTGAGAGAAGATTCGACGCTCTGCCTGCTCTGGGCGATGCTGATGGACTCGTACTCGAGATGGCGCACGACGGGAGATGTTTTCAGAGAGACGGGAGAGAACTGTGACCTTTAACGATGCCGAGTTCAAGGCGTGCCCCAAGTGCGGGGCGGAGCCCAAGGTGGAGGATGTGCGAGAGCGTTCCCTGACCAAGCCCAACGTGCTGAGCGTCAGGTGCCCCGCCTGCGGGATGTCGAACAGCGTCGCGTGGGGGAGCATGGACCTGCCGCCGTTCCGCCAGGCGGTGGCCATGCTCGCGGACAGTTGGAACAGCCGGTGATCCGCTCGGCGATCGACTTGTTCCGCGCAACCGCCTGGCGCACGGTGCCCGATCTGGTGTCGGGTCCCGCGCGCCGGGCGCTCACGCACGGTCGGGCGGACGCGCCGCGGGTGACGTCGGCGCAGATCGGGGAGACGGAGCGGAGGGCGCGGGCGCTGGAGCGCGACCGGGCCCGCGCGCTCAAGAGGTCGAGGAAGGCTAACCGATGAGAGTTTTCGAGAGGCTGCGGCGGATGCTCGCCGAGAACCGCCGCGTGCGCAAGAGCATCGAGACGCGCCTCGCACGCAGGTGCAGGAGGTCGACGAGATGACCGTGATGTGGGACGTGCAGGAGAGGAACTGCGCGGTCTGCGGGAGGGTCTTCATCCCGAAGGCGCCCCACGCCAAGTACTGCTCGGAGGCGTGCCGGCGCGAGCACGACCTGCGCCGCGTGAAGGAGGCCCGCCGCAAGGGCGCCAAGCCGAAGCTCGACAGGGTCGACCGCTATTTGGCAGGCTCGGGCGCGGTGCACGACGAGATCATGGCCATGCGGCGCGAGGTCGCGATGAGATATTGAGTTTCCGCAGGTAGATATATAATTAAGGCCGCTGGCGTTGGAGCGCCGGCGGCCTTTGGCAAAGACGCCTCCCGGCATCCTCTATGTGGCGTAGAGCATGGTACCACGCGGGAGGTCACATGGATGCACGGGAATATCTGGAGACTGTACGGGCCGCCCAGCGCGGCATCGACCGCAGGCTGGCGGTCATCCAGTCGATGCAGGCGCGCGAGCAGGTGCGCGCCCAGCGCTACGACGCCGTGGGCAAGGGCGCGCACGGCACGGACTTCATGCGCTCGACGGACGACCGCATAGACTACGAGCGCCGCAGCGGCGCGGAGCTGTCCGAGCTCCGGCACGAGGTGGAGCGTGGGCGCGAGCTCTGCGCGGGCGTGCGCTCGGCCAACCCAGGCAAGCGCTGGGGCGACGTGCTGGAGCTGCGCTACTGCGAGGACCGCACCCTGCAGGAGATCGCGGGGACACTGGGGGTGTCGGTGAGGTCGGTGCATTCAGATATGTCATCGGCCCTGGACTGGGTCGATATGGTGGGCATCGCCACCGCAAGGGCTGGCGTGGGCCGTGCGGCAATATAATTGGATGGCTGGTTCGTGTCAGCATGTCGGCCCCGATCGCCATGTGCGGTCGGGGCCTTTTGTCTTTATGGGACTGCATGCAATTGCAGACGATTGCACACTTCTGCAGACAATTGCAGATAGTTGCAGACGATTGCACACAATTGCAGACCGTTGCAGGTTTCTTCTGGGATATAACTAGGGTGTCGATTCGCAGCGCCGCCCGCGCGGTGTGCGGGTCGGATGTGCGTGGAAGCACAGATGAGTGGCCGGAGTTCCCTTCAGCAGTTCAGGGACTCCGGCCTTTCTATTGCGTTTAATTCAATAGGGGATGATGCCCGTGGTCAGCCGAGAGTACATCGCGCGATCCGCCCGCCGCCACGACACGGTCATGGCGTGGGCGTTCCGCCGCGCCCTGGGGGTCACGGCGGCGCCGCGCCGCCGACCTGGGGGTGCCGGGGGCGTGCGCCTGGAGGCGCTGCGCTACGGGGGCATCGAGGCGTGCATGTCCAACCGAGGGCGCTCCCCGGTGGAGTGGTAGGGGATGGGCAACCCGCGCAAGGCCAACGGAGCCCGTCGCCGCCATGTCGTGCGGTGGCTCCGCTCGCAGGGCAGGCCCTGCTGGATATGTGGGCTACCCATAGACTACGGGATGCCGCCTGGCAACCCCGGGGCCTTCGAGTGCGATGAGCTCGTCCCGGTCAGCCGCGGCGGATCGCCCTTCGACCGCGACAACGTCGCCGCCGCGCACCGTTGCTGCAACAACTGGCGTCGCGCCCGCAGTGTCGCCGAGGTGTCGGCCGTACGCCGCGCCCTCCGCGAGCATCTCGCCGCGTGGAACTCTCCTGAGTCCTTCGTCGAGCTGTGCAAGGCGCTCAAGTCCGAACGTATTCCCTTTATTAGTCCCCCGTCCGTGCCCGAGAAACAGCCGCGGCAAACGACCTCATGGTAGGGGATGCGCCCCGGCGCTCGACCCCACGGGGGTCTTTTGCCGGAAGGGGACAGGCCACCATCCCGCGCCAGGGCCGCAATACCCCCGAATACGATTTTTTACAGAAGTCAAGCCAAAACAGCAGCTAAACCGAGAAAAACTAGGCGGGTGTGTACGTGAAGATACACGACATCGTCCCATATGAGCGCAACGCCCGGCACAACGCTTCCGCCGTCCCCGTGGTCGCCGACTCCATCAAGGAGTTCGGGCTGCGCGGGACCATCGGCCTGGAGAGCCGCGAGCGCCCGGTTATTGTATGGGGGCACACGCGCGTCGAGGCGTGCAGGAGCCTGGGGTGGGACGAGATTCCCGACTCCAAGATCGAGTACTGCGACGACCTGACGGACGAGCAGATCAAGGCCTTCCGCATCGCCGACAACAAGACCGGCGAGGTGGCGACCTGGAATAAGTCGATGCTGCGCGAGGAGGTCCGCAGCCTCAAGGACTTCGACATGTCGAGGTTCGGGCTGGACTTCAAAAGCAAACGGCTCGATTGCGGCCACGAGCGCCTGAGGACGGACGACGCGTACAACCTGCGCCTCGTCAGCCGGTCCGACTGCGGCCGCGACGGCATGCCCCGCATGAAGCGGTGCATGGCCAGGCCGGCGGACATGATCGGGTTCAACTACGCCAAGAGCACGCCCGAGGCCGACAAGGCCGGCCGCTGCTGCCACTTCTTCATCGACGACTACCAGTTCGAGCGCGTGTGGGCCCGCCCCGCGGCCTACCTCGAGTGCCTGCGCGGCTTCGACTGCGTGCTCACGCCCGACTTCTCGCTCTACCTCGACATGCCCGACGCCATGCAGCGGTGGAACCGCTACCGCTCCCAGGCGCTCGGCCACTGGTGGCAGGAGCAGGGCCTCCGTGTAGTCCCGACCCTCTCGTGGGCGCAGCGCCGGAGCTTTCGCTTCGCGTTCGACGGCGTCCCGCGCCGCTCGACCGTCGCCGTGTCGACCGTCGGCGTGAAGGGGGACGAGGGCGCCCTGGCCGTCTGGCGCGAGGGCATGGCGGAGGCCATGAGCCGCCTGGAGCCCGCGCGCGTGCTGCTCTACGGCGGCGACATAGGTTTCGATTTCGACGCCTGCGAGGTCGTCGAGTACAAGGGAGGCGGTTTCCGTGGGCGGTAGGGGCTCATACTCTTACTCCGGCAAGCGTTCAGCCAAGGACGGATCGACACTGTCAGCCTACGCGGTCGCATCCCTGAACAAGGGCACTGCTGGAGGAACGACGGTGGAGTCTGCCATAGCCCGCTTTCGCGAGCAGCTGATGGACAATAGGCACGAGCACTCGGCCTATATCGATGACGCGGGATATGTTCATGCGCTGGGGTCGACTGGTAATGAAGGGTCGACCAGGGTCGCACCGCTGTCCGCCGTCGCCCATGAAAAGGGCGTCTCGACGATTATCCATAACCATCCTCATGGCGGCTCGGACGGCCGCAAATGGGGAGGCCCGCTTTCCGGCGGCGACCTGGAATACATCGCCTCGGCCAACAACAGGAGCGGAGGACGCGTCAAAAGGATCGTCGCGACGTCGAATGAGGGAACCTATTCCGCGATCGTGACGAAAAGCGTGAGCGGCAAGGCCGTCAAGTCTGCCGCAAAGCGAGCCGACGCTTCGGTCATGAGCAGGAAATACCAGAGCGAAATCGCGATGTGGAGAGCTATGAACAAGGCCTACACCTCGGAGTTTGCTAAAATAGGCATTGAGATCAGCTATGAGAAGCAACCGAAGAAAAGCGGACTTCTCGTGACCCAGAAGACCGGCACCTATGCGTGATAGGGGTTGATGCCAGATGGCATACGACGTTGATTACGATTTCGAGTTTGACGAGGACGAGTTCGGCACGGCGATGATGCCCAAGGGCGTCAAGTGGCGCGGGAACCTCTGCCTGCTCCCCAACGGCAAGTACCTCCCGCCGGGAAACTACCGCACCGAAGACGGCGGCGACATTATCTATGAGCCGCGCGAGCTGAGCCCGTACGCCGAGATGCTCTCGCAATTCAGATAGACTGCGGGTATTCAGGATTTATAAGAGCCGTCCCAAGGGGCGGCTTTTTTATGCCGATTGGAGGTGGCGGATGCCCATCGAGAAGCCCGCCGCGGTCGCCGGCGACCCCGTGAAGAGCGCCAAGTGGGACGAGCTCACCGCCGGCCGCTCGTTCACCCAGGCCGACGCGCCGACGCTCGCGCTGCTTTGCCAGTGGTACAAGATCGTCGAGCTCGCCCAGGACGAGCTGGACAGCTTCGGCGAGCAGACCGCCTACCAGAACGACATGGGGGACCTGAAGTCATTCCCGCAGATAGCGACCCTGAAGACCGCTTCGGCGGAGATCAGGCAGCTCAACAAGCAGCTCGGCATAACCGACGGCCACGAGGGGGCGCCAGATGTCCGGAACGTCCAGACCAAGCTCTTCTCGATCGCCGAGCGCCACGAGGCGCGGAAGGCAAGAGCCGCGGTATAGGGTCGCCGTGGGCGAGGTCGCCTACTCCGAGGGAGAGGACGCCGCCGAGCTGGGCGGGGACCTGGGCATGGAGCCCATCGAGTGGCAGTCCCTGGTTCTGTCCGACTGGTGCGCGTGCGATGCCGAGGGCCGCCCCGCCTACGTCACGTGCGGCCTGGACGTGCCGCGCCAGAACGGCAAGAACGCCGTCATCGAGATATACGAGGTGTTCCGCCTGGCGGTCTGCGGCTGGCACATCCTCCACACCGCGCACCGCGTGAAGACCGCAAAGAAGGCGTTCAACCGACTCGTCCGCTACTTCACGGACAAGGAGCACCCCGAGCTCTCGTGCCTCGTCGAGAGGATCCGCCGCACGAACGGCGAGGAGGCCATCTACCTCACCAACGGCGGCTCCATCGAGTTCTCGGCGCGCACCAACGGAAGCGCCCGAGGCTTCGATGACATCCAGCTCGTCGTGTTCGACGAGGCGCAGGAGCTCACAGACTCCCAGTACGACGCCATCATGTACACGCTCGCCGCGTCCGCGACCGGCGAGCGCCAGATCATCTACACGGGCACGCCGCCCAACGAGGACTGCCCCGGCACCGTGTTCGCGCGCACGCGCGCGGCCATCCTGGCCGGCGACATCCCGAACACCGAGTGGTGCTCGTGGGCGACCGACGAGTGCCCGCGCCAGGACGCCACGTTCGACGACGTGGTGGACCTCATCTACGAATCGAACCCGAGCATGGGCATCATCCTGTCGCTCGACTTCACCCGCACGGAGTTCGCCGGCGGCTCGATCACCGGCTTCGCCCACGAGCGCCTGGGCTGGTTCAGCCCTGCCGCCATGCTCACGAGGGCCATCCCGCGGGCATCGTGGGACGGCGCGCTCATCGACGCCATCGGCGGGCGGTACCGCGGCAAGAAGGCCTTCGGGGTGAAGTTCTCGAGGGACGGGTCGACTTACGCGCTGTCGGGCTGCAAGCTCGGCCAGCGCGCACTCAAGGGCAAGGCCGCCGTCGAGCTCATCAGGGTCGGAACGACGGCGGGCGGCGCCCGCGAGCTCGCCAAGTGGCTCTACGACCGCCGCGCGACCGCGTCGGTCGTCGTCATCGACGGCATGTCGGGCGCCGACGCGCTCATCGACCGCCTCGCGGAGATGAAGCCGCCGCGCGGCTACGTCGTGAGGCCGCAGACGCGCGACGTGGTCGCCGCCGCGGTCGGCTTCGTGGACGCCCTCAACGACGGCACGCTCGCGCACACCTACGACCCGACCCTCGAGGAGTCGGCGAGGAAGTGCGTGCGCAGGAAGATCGGGTCCCGCGGCGGGTGGGGCTTCGGCTCCCCCGAGGACGCGACCGTGCCGCCCGAGCCACTCGAATCTTGCTCGCTCGCGCTGTGGGGCGCGAGGAACACCAAGCGCAACCCGCGCAGGAAGCAGAGGACACTGTGATCCAGAGAATTGGGCGCGGGACCTCCGTCGAGACGCCGAACCTCGACGCCGCCCCCGAGCCGTACCGAGCCGCCGTGGAGGACATGTTCGACACCTGGGGCGACGTGTCGGCGCGAAACACCGTCCTCAAGCGCTACTACGAGATGAAGAACGAGATGAGGAGCCTCGGCATCTCCATCCCGCCCATGCTCGAGAAGGTCGACTGCGTCACCGGGTGGTGCGCCAAGGCCGTCAAGGCGCACTCCGTGCGCTCAGTCTTCGACGGCTTCGTCTTCGACGGCGCGGAGGACCAGGACCTCAAGCGCCTCGTGCGCAAGAACCGCCTGAGGTCGCTCTACCGGCAGGCGTGCTCGAGTTCCCTCACCTACGGCGTGTCGGCCATGACCGTCATGAAGGGCAGGCCGGGCCAGCCCGCGGCGATGGTGCGCGTGTTCAGCGCGAACCAGTTCTGCTGCCTGTGGGACAAGGACGAGGGCCGCATCCGCTGCGGCGTGGTCCTCGCCGACGTCGACCGGTCGGGCAACGCCTCCCGCTACGTGTGCCACTTCCGGGACGCGGTGCTCACGCTGGTGCGCACCGGATCGGGCGGCGGCCCCTACGAGTGGGACTGCGAGGTGGAGCCGAACCCCATGGGGCGGCCGCTCATGGAGGTGCTCACCTACGACCCAGACCCCGACCGCCCGCTCGGCCACTCGATGCTCACGCCCGAGGTCCGGGGCATCGTCGACAAGGCCATGCGCGACGTGCTGCGCATGGAGGTCGGCGCGGAGTTCTTCACGTTCCCACAGCGATACATCCTCGGCGCCAAGGACGACCTCTTCTCCGTGAAGGACGGGGACGGGGACGAAGACGAGGACGAGGGCGGCGACAGTGTGCCGTCGCCAATAGCCAAGTTCAACGCATACGTCGGGTCGTTCCTCGCCATCACCAAGGACGAGGACGGCGACGTCCCGACCGTAGGGCAGTTCGCCGCGCCGACCGCCGACAACTTCACGCGCGTGTTCGAGAACGACGCGCAGCGGTTCTCCGGCGCGACCAACGTGCCGCTGGCGCAGCTGGGAGTGCTGTCGAACACCTACACGTCCTCGGACGCCCTGGGCGCGGCGAACGACCCGCTCATCCTCGAGGTGGAGCAGATCAACGAGCACAACGCCGAGGCGCTCGAGACGGTCGCGCAGATGATGATGGCGGTCAAGGACGGCGTCCCGATATCCGGGCTCACCGACGAGCAGCGCGCCGTCCAGGCGTGCTTCAAGGACCCCTCGATGCCGACCATCGCGGCGCGCGCCGACGCGTGGACGAAACTCGCCGCCGCGGACGAGAGCATGCTGGGCACCCGCGTCTACTACGAGGGCGTGGGCCTGTCCCAGCCGACCATCGACCGCCTGGAGCGCGAAAAACAGCAGGGCGGCGCCATCGCGTCGCTCAACGCCATGGCCGACACGATGGCCGCGCAGGCCGCGAAGGCCGCGGCCCTGCCGCCCGCCGGCGGTGAGGCGGAGTGATACCGCGCGGGGACTTCGACCGCTACGCCCGCGCGCTCGGGATAAACGCCGACCTGCTGCAGGCGGCTGTCGCGCAGGCGATAGACGAGTGCGCGGGCCTCTACGGCGAGGAGCTCTACCGGGCGCTGGCGCGCACCTACGCGGCGCTCGTGGCCAAGTTCGGCTCGTTCGCCGCGGCGGCGGCCGTCGAGTTCTACGCCGCCATGCGCTCGGGCGCCGGCCCGGCGCAGGGATACGAGCCGCGGCAGTTCGACCCCGGCCACGGCGGGCTCCTCGCGAGCGACGTCGACGAGGCGCTGCGGACTTCCGCGGCCGCCACGGCGCTCGCGGCGACCGCCGTGCAGCGCGCCATGGGCTATGCGGACGCCACGATCCAGGGCAACGCCATGGCCGACCCCGCGCACCCGCGCTGGGCGCTGGTGCCGCACGCGGGCGCGTGCGACTGGTGCCGGATGATCGGCTCTCGCGGCTTCGTCTTCAAGAGCTCGGCGACAGCCGGCGCCGAGC
Organism: uncultured Collinsella sp.; assembly: GCA_958451615.1. GTDB lineage: Bacteria > Actinomycetota > Coriobacteriia > Coriobacteriales > Coriobacteriaceae > Collinsella. The sequence goes on from CAUDQR010000008.1 coordinate 39,388, forward strand.
GCCACCCGAGCTGCAGGTGCATACCGGTCGCCGACTTCTCCGACAGCCCCGCGCTCGACGGCTACGACCCGGCGGCGCTCTACGACGAGTACCGCGCGAAGCACCCCGAATGGGGCTCCCATCGCACGGGATCGCGCGCCCGCCGCAGCGGCGGCAAGGTGGTCGCCGCATTCGTGGACGGGAAGAGGTTCGGAAGCATCGGCGACATCCAGAGGTACATGGAGGGGGCATCGTCCCCCGACGACCTCAAGGCCCGCATGGCCACCGCGAACAGGGCGGGGCTGGCAATGGGCTTCCAACCGGGGAGCCCCTACGCCAAGTCGCTCGCGCAGACCGCGGCGGGCGTGAGCAAGAGGCTCTCGGCCAAGTGAGGACGCCCCGTGGGAGGGCGGGCGCGACGCGCCATCAAGCGTCGCCGGCGAAGACACGCAACGCGCCGGCAGGAACACGAGGCCGCAGCCCGCACGGGAGGCGGCCTTTTCCATGCCTAAAGACCGCCAGCGCCGCCGCACGGGGCGCGAAGCGAGCCCCGCACGGGGCGGAAGGAGTGCAAGATGCCGACCCAGCAGCAAGCCAACAACGTGACCGATCCCGTCGAGCCCCCGCAGCCCGCCGCGCCGGCGGAACCCGGCGCCGGCCAAGAGCCCGGCGCGCCGCAGGAGCCGCCCGCGATCGACTGGAAGGCCGAGGCCGAGCGATTCAAGAAGGAGTCCCGCAAGTGGGAGGCCCGGGCCAAGGAGAACAAGGGCAAGGCCGACCTGTGGGACGCCCAGGGCGCGCAGGCGCCCACCGTCGAGTCCCTCAACGACGAGCTCAACGACCTGAAGGGACGCCTCGCCGCGTCCGAGGCCGAGCGCGAGCGCGAACGCACGCTCGCCCGCGTGTCGCAGGCCACCGGCGTGCCGGCCGCGCTCATCCACGGCGACGACGAGGAGTCTATGACGGCATCGGCAAAGGCCGTCGCCGACTTCGCCGAGTCGCGCCAGCCGGGCTACCCGCTCGACAAGGGCGGATCCGGTGGAGGAAAGAAAGTGAACAGGGAGTCCATCGAGTCCATCAAGGACCCCGCCAAGCGCATCATGGCCCGCGCCGCGCACATGGACCTCTACAAGTAAGAAAGGGGCAAGCATGCCCGTACCCGCAAACATCTCCGACTCCAAGGCCATCAACGCCTCGATGGACCAGGAGTTCATCCGCAACTTCGAGGGCGACCTCGACCGCCTGCTCGAGGTCCTCGGCATCTTCGGCGCCGAGACCATCGCCGCCGGCACCACGCTCAAGATGCTCAAGGTGACCGGCGAGCTCAACGACTCCAAGACCGACGGCTCCAAGGAATCCGCCACCGGCGACGCCGCCGTCCAGCTGGGTTCCAGCTCCGGCACGTCCTACGTCGAGGGCGACGAGGTCGCGCTGTCCAAGTTCACCGCCACCTACGAGCCCGTGGGCGAGGCCGAGGCCTTCCCGTACCGCCGCATGACCACGCACAAGGCGATCCAGCAGTCCGGCTACGTCAACGCCGTGCTCAAGACCGACAAGCACATGGCCTCGCTCGTGCGCCGCAGCATCGTCTCGCAGTTCTTCTCCTTCCTGCTCAAGGGAACGGGCACGGCGACCGGCAAGGGCCTGCAGGCATGCGCCGCGGCCGTCGACGCCAGGCTCGGCAACACCCTCGAGACCAACGGCGACGCCGCCGAGCGCGTCGTCCACTTCATCAACCGAGACGACGCCGCCGACTACCTCGGCACCGCGACCATCACCGACCAGAACCTGTTCGGCCTCACCTACCTCGAGAACTTCCTGGGCCTCTCGGGCGTCTTCCTGACCAACCAGGTCGCCAAGGGAACCATGATCGCCACCCCCGCCGACAACATCCGCATCTTCGGCGTGGACTTCGGCGAGCTCGCGACCTCGGGCCTCACGTACACGGTCTCCGACTCCGGCCTGATCGGCGTCGCGCACACCCCGGCGTACGACCACGTGTCCGTCGAGACCAACGTGCTCGCCTGCGCGACGTTCTTCCCCGAGGTGAAGGACTACATCGTGAAGGGAACCATCACGACCAAGTAAGGAGGCCGACGTGGACGACTACGCGTTCGCTACGGTCGACGAGTACCGCATCGACACGGGGGACGCGGTGACCGACGAGGAGCGCGTCGCGGCCGAGCTGTCGCGGCAGAGCGCGAAGCTCCGCGCGACCCTCGGCATACCGCGCTACCGCTCCCTGACGGGCGACGCCCGCGAGCTTGCCCGCGACCTGGTGACCGACGCGGCCCGCAAGAAGCTGGTCCAGCCGGCCTGCGCGCCCATGGGCGTGGAGGACCTCACCGGCGTCTCGCAGTCGAGCTTCACGGCCAACGGGTTCCAGGGGAGCTTCACCTTCCAGAACCCGAGCGGCACGGCCTACTTCGACCGCTCGACGCTCGCCGCGCTCAAGAGGCTGCTCGGGTGCGGCCAGCGCATCGGCACCGTGTGCCCGAGCTACGGGGGCAGGCCGTGATCGGCGAGGAGGTGACGGTGCTGTCGAGCACGGAGACGGGCAGGGACGCCATGGGCGAGCCTGTCGTCGAGTGGGAGGCCACCGTCGTCACGGGGTGCCTCGTGCGGCCCCTGGCGGGCTCTGATGTGGGGGATGCCGCCCGGCCGGACGGCATCGAGGCGAGCTACTCCATCGCGTTCCCCAAGACGTACGCGGGGCCGCCGCTGGCGCGCTGCCGCATCGCCCTGACGGGGCGCGGCATGCCAGCCGACCCCGACACCGCGCTGCTGGTCGTCGGTTCCCCCGACATCACGAACCCCTGTCCCACGGCGTGGAACATGACGGCGACGGCGGGGAGGGTCCATGGCTGACAAGATCAAGTTCGGGCGCTTCGTCCACAGCGACGCGGGAGTCATCGCCGTCACGAAGGGCGCGGGCGTCCGCGCCTGGGTGGCGACCGAGACCGCCCGCCTCGCGGCGAGGGCCAACGCCGAGGCCGCATCGCACCACGTGCCGTCAGGCTACCGCAGGTCCCTCGAGAAGAAATACCCGGGGACATTCGACAGCGCCCCCTACGCGGGCGTCGTCAAGTCGGGCTCCTGCGACACCTTCGGCGTCGTAAGCGCCGCGACCCCGGCAGGCGCCTACGACCAGAACCGCAACCACACGCTCGACCACCTGCTCTAAGGAGGAAACGTGCCGAGACTCAACGTGATGGGCGAGCTCAGGGCGATCCTCGAGTCCTCCCTGGGCGGCGTGCCCGTGCGGGTCGACCTGCCCGCCGAACGGCCGGGGACCGTCGTGGTGGTCCGCCGGTGCGGGGGCGCGCGGCAGGACGCGCTCGTGGACTCGCCGCAGGTCGAGGTCATCATGTGGGCCCCGACAGAGGCCAGGGCCGAGGAGCTCGCCGAGCTCGTGGGCGACGCGATGTCGCACCTGCCGTTCGCGCGGGGCTTCTGCGCCTGCGAGGAGCTCGAGATGCGGACCGACTACGACTACCTCGCCCGGTCCCCGCGCTGGTACGCGCTGTACCGACTGAAGACATACCAACCGAAAGAAGGATAAATGGCATCCAACAACGAAGAGGCCAAGATTGCCCTCGCGTCAGAGGACGCGACCCCCGCGGCCGATATCGACCCCTCGCTCGTAACCACCGGCTCACCCGTCGAGGGCGGCTGCGTGTACACGAGCTTCAAGGCCAAGCCGACGCTCCCGGCCGACGCCATGACCAAGATCTCCACGCTCACCGACCTCGTGTCGCTGGGCGACCTGTCGCCCGACGGCTTCACGGCCTCCAAGGGCGTGACGGTCAACGAGTTCCAGGGCTGGCACCAGTCCATCGTGCTCACCAAGGTCTCCGAGGAGAAGCACCAGTACAAGATGGTCTTCATCGAGTCCGTCCGCTCCTCCGTCGCCAAGCTGCGCTACGGCGCCGACAACGTCGAGACGAACGAGGACGGAACGTTCAGCCACATCAAGGCCGTCGCCAACTCCGACGTGCGCGTCCCGCTCGTCATCGACGAGCTCGAGGACACTGGCAACCTCCGCCGCACCGTCATCCCGCGCGTCTCCATCGACTCCTGCGACGACGTCGAGCACAAGCCCGGCGGACTGGTCCAGTACGGCTTCACCTTCACGGTCCTCAAGACCGCGGACAAGCCGCTGTTCGACATCTACCGCGCCAAGCCCGCAGCGTAGGCGACGGCGCCATAACGAGAACGCCGCCCCGGTCCTGCCGGGGCGGCCCTTTACCTAGGAGGAAAGATGAACAAGGACTACCTGGCAATGATGGACGAGGGCGAGCTCGAGGCATACGCCAAGGTCCTCGGCTTCACGACCGCCGCCGCGCAGACGGCGGCCGACAAGGCGAAGCTCATCGAGCAGAAGCGAGGACGCTGCGCCGAGCTGACCGTTCTCGGCATCGCCATGAGCATTCCCGTCAAGCGAGCGCACGACCGCCGCTTCATCGACGCCATGAACAAGGAGGACCGCACGACCGAGGAGCTCGACGGGGCGTTCCGCTTCCTCCTCGGCGACGAGCAGTACGCGAGCCTCATGGAGGCCGTGACCGAGGACGACGGCACGCAGGACGACGATGCGCTGGGCTACGCCTACAACAAGCTGCTCTACTCGGCCGAACTAAAAAACTTCTAGAGCTCGCCGACCTCGAGGAACGCCACCTGCCCCTGCTCAGGCACGACTTCAGGGCCTACTACGGCTGCTGCTACGACGAGGTCGGCGCCGCCGAGGCGTACGACCTCGTGAGGACGCTGCCGGACGGGTCGCTCACCGTGGCGGCCCTCCACCCGGAGCGCAGCTGGACCCAGGAGCAGCACCTGACGGCGGACGTCGTGGACAGCGTCTACGCGGCGGCGACCGCGCTGTGCGGCGGCAAGGCATCGGAAGCCCCGAGGGTGCCCCGCCCGCGGGACGTGGCCGCCGCCGGCGCCGCGGCAGAGCGCGCGGCGTCGGTGCGCGCCCGCATCGAGAACACCGAGTGGGTGGAGGTGACGGATGGCTGAGATCGGACGCGCGGACCTGCTGATCGTCCCCAGGTTCGACAACCTCACCAAGTCGGTCGAGTCCGCGCTCGGCAAGTGCGAGGGGCAGGCGAGCAAGTCCGGCTCCAGCCTCGGCAAGAGCACGGGCTCCGGGTTCGGGAAGGGGCTGGCCGGCTCCGGCGCGATGATAGGCGCCTTCTCGACGCTCACGTCGAAGGCCATGGACTCCATCTCGTCCCATGTCGGGTCGGCGATCAGCCGCTTCGACACGCTTAACAACTACCCGAAGGTCATGCGGTCCCTCGGGTACTCCGCCGATTCCGCCAACGCGTCTATCGGCAAGATGTCCGACCGCCTGTCGACCCTGCCCACCAGGCTCGACGACATGGTCTCGGTCGTCCAGGGCATCACCGCCACGGTCGGCGACATCGACAAGGCCACCGACGTCGGACTCGCGCTCAACGACATGCTCATCGCCTCGGGCAGCTCGACCCAGCTGTGCGCGGCGGCGATGGAGCAGTTCCGCCAGATCCTCTCCAAGGGCAAGCCCGAGATGGAGGACTGGCGCTCGCTTACGACGGCCGCGCCTGGCCAGATGGACCAGCTGGCGAAATCCATGCTCGGCCCCACGGCAAACGCCAACGACCTGTACGCAGCGCTCGGTGGCGGGGGCAAGGACCCGACCATCACGCTCGACCAGCTCATGGACAAGATGGTCGAGCTCGACACGCAGGGCGGCGCGAGCTTCGCGTCCTTCAAGGACCAGGCCGAGACCGCGGCCGGCGGCGTCCAGACGAGCATCCAGAACATGTCGAACTCCGTGACCAAGGGCGTCACCGGGACGTTCGAGGCGATCGGCAGAAACAACATCGCCGGGGTGCTCGACGACGCGAAGGGCGCCGTGAACGGCTTCTTCAAGGTCGTCAACGGCGGAGTCTCCGCATCGATGCCCCTGGTCAAGCAGCTCTACGGCGGGTTCAAGGGCCTGGCGCCCGAGATCGTCTCGGGCGCGGCGGGCATCGCGGCGTGGCAGAAGGCGGTGCCCGTCCTCTCCGGCGTCGCGAGCGGCGTGGGCAAGGCCACCGAGGCGTTCAAGCTCGCCCGCGGGGGCGCCGGAACATTCGCCGAGTCGCTCGAGGCGGTGGGCATCGGCTTCAATCCGGTCGCGATCGGCTGCACCGTCGCGGCCGCCGGCATCGGCATACTCATCGAGAAACAGGTCGAGTGGCAGGCCCGCACGGACGCGCTCAACAAGGCCACGACCGGCCTGGTCGACGCGGCCTCAAACACCGCGGCGCTCGATTCCTACGCCGGCAGGGTCGAGAATGTAGGCAAGAAGTCCAGCTTCTCCGCCATGTCCGTCGACGAGCTCGCCGAGTCGATCGGCAAGCACGTCGACGCCATGAACGAGAACACGAGGGCCGCCGAGTCGCAGATCGCGCAGCTCAACACCGCGCAGCAGATCATCGACAACTATGCCGGCAAGACCGACCTGTCCACCGACGCCCAGGGCAGGCTCACGTGGGCGCTGCAGCTGCTCAACGACCAGCTCGGGCTCAACATCTCGGCGCAGGACGTGGCGAACGGGCAGTACGTCGACGCGGACGGCAACGTCAAGAACCTCAAGCAGTCCATCGACGAGCTCGTCGCATCCAAGAAGAAAGACGCCGAGGTGAGCGCCCTCACGGCGAACCTCACCGAGGCGTACCAGGCGCAGTCCGAGGCGGCAAACACGCTCGCCTCCAAGACGAAGCCCTACCAGGACCGCCTGAAGGAACTCGCCAAGACCTACCCGGAGCTCACCAAGGGCGAGCTCGAGGCGCTCGCCTGCACCGAAAAGGTCGGCAGGGAGTACAACGAGGCGAAGAAGCAGTTCGACTCCGCCTCGGAGAGCATCGACGTGCTCAACGGCAAGCTCGGAGACGCCGCGCTGACCTCGCAGGAGGCCGGCAGCACCTTCGAGCACTTCGCCCAGGCGCAGCTGACGCTCTTCCAGGCGCAGCTCTCGGCCAACGGCGAGACCCTGTCCGCCGTCTCCGGCTCTCTCACGCAGCTCGGCGTCGACACCGAGCAACTGGCGAGCCTCAGCGACGACCAGCTCGCCAAGCTGGCTCAGGACTACGACGGTACCGCCCGCTCCATCGTCGACGACCTCGACGGGTGGGGCGTATCGATGGCCGAGGGCGCCGCCTCGACGGTCCGCGCCGCGAGCCAGATCCAGGCCGCGCTCGAGGACATGGGCGGCAAGTTCAAGAAGGCGTTCTCGAAGGAGAACATCGACTTCGGCGCGTTCTCGGACGCCTGCGCCGCCGCCGGCGTGTCGACCGAGACGCTCAACAGCATCGGCTCCGCCAACCTCGCCGCGCTCGCCGGCAACTTCAACGGCAACATCGACCAGATGGTGTGGGCCGTCCAGAACTACAACGCGCAGCCCATCGTCGACAAGAACGGCAACGTTACCGTCAACCAGGCCCAGCTCATGGACGCCCAGGGCAACGTTTACACCTGGAACGGCTCGCAGCTGATGGACAAGAACGGCGTCGTCGACGTGAGCGTCGGCGACCTGCGCGACGCCCAGGGCAACCTCGTGACTTGGAACGGCACGGCTCTCCAGTCCAAGAGCGCCAAGACAAAGGTCGACAAGAAGGAAGTCGACAGGGCGCAGACCTCGGTGGACAAGCTCAACGGCACCAAGCTCAAGAGCAAGGAGATGACCGCCAAGGCGAGCTACGGGACGCTGCCGAAGTGCCAGTCTGCGATGCAGGCGGTGATGAACGAGCCGTTCCACTCAAGGTCGGCGACGATCACCACGACCTACGTGACCGTCAACAGGACGCGCAACGAGAAGGCCGCAGGCGGCATACGGCACGCCGATGGCGGCATCCGCATGCACGCGCACGGAGCCATCGTCGACGCGCCGGTGACCGGCTACCCGCTCGACTGGGTGGGCGAGGACGGCGCCGAGGCAATCGTGCCGCTCACCAACCGAAAGTACTCGGAGCCGTTCGCGGCGACCATCGCCGAGCAGATGGCAAAGCTCGGGGGCCAGCGCGGCGACGTCTACAACATCTACCTCGACGGGTCGGCCCTCGAGGTCGACGAGCGCGTCGCGGAGGCGCTCAGGGCGCTGGTCTCCGAACTCAAGAGGACCGTCAGGACCGGAAGGGGGTAGCAGATGGCATCAGCGCAGACGACCAGGGGAGGCGTGACGTACTACACCGTCAACCTCTCCACGTCCGTGTCGAACGTGAACGACACCACGGCCCGCATCTACTGGACCGCCACCGTCGACTTCGGAGACTGGTACTACTACGGCGTGCGCCTGCACGTCAAGGTCGGCGGCGTCTGGCGCGCGTCGGGCGACGGCTACACGACCTCCTCCTGGAAGCGCGCCGTCACCGTCAGTGGGTACACCGACGCGGAGCGCAAGGACAACGACTACGACGTCTGGGTCGAGGCGTACACCGAGTCCGTGGCAGTCAACGGCTACGGCGGGGTCGGCGCGACGACCTCCTGCGGCGAGGGCGCCAGGATCGGCAAGGTCCCGGCATACGAGCCCGCGGCCCCGACCGACCTCAGGGTCACGCGCTCGACCGACGGGACAACCGAGCTCGAGTGGGTCAACCACCCGGACGACGATGCTAGGAAGTACTACGACGGCATCAACGTCTACCGCCATACCAACGGCGGCGACACCGAGAACCCCTACAACAGCGTCACGATCTCCAACTGGCGCGACACGTCGACATCGGCAAACAATTACTACGACTACGACGTAAGGGCGCGCTGGCGAGGCGGCACGTCGGAGAGAACGAGCTCCGTGCGCGTCTACAAGACGCCCTCCCCACCGGCATCGGTCTCGCTATCGCGCTCCGGCGACGGCGAGGTCTCGCTGGTCGTCAGGGGTCCCGATATCCCGTTCTGGATTAGCGGCTTCGATGTCCGCGCGACCTCCGACGGCGGCAGGACCTACAAGCCCCGCGCCCTTACCGCCGACAGACAGGAGCCGGGCGTCTGGACCATGACCGACCCGTCTGCCGCGGCGGGAGAGAAGGTCGTCTACGAGGTCCGCACCTACCGCGAGGAGCCCGTGGCGGGCGCGGGGGACACCGTCTTCTCCGCGTGGACGGCATCCAACGCAGTGGCGACGATCTGCCCGCCGTACGCGCCCGCCGTCTCCGGGGTCGACCCCGCCTACCCGACTGGGTCGACGGCGACCATCGGCTGGACGCGGAACCACCCCGACGGGACAGCCCAGACGGCGGCGCAGATTGAGCTGGTCGGGCCCGATGGCAAGACCGTCCCGCACCACATCACCGGGCCCGCGTCGACGACATCCCTGGCCCTGTCCGCGAAGGGCACCTACCGGCTACGCGTCCGCACCAAGGGCGCCGACCCCTCATGGGGAGCGTGGTCGGAGTACGCGGTGTTCAGGGTCGCCGACCCGCCGCAGGCGTTCTTCACGACCCCCGCGGAGGACGGCGAGGCCGTCGTCGAGCTCCCGCTGCGCGCCGCCTGGACCGCTGTCGACGAGACCGGCATCACCTACCAGCGCCTGAGGCTGCTGCGCGGCGGCTCCGCGGTCATCGACACATCGGTCGCCGCGGGCGCGCGGTCGCACGAGATCGCCTCCGGCCTGGAGAACAGGTCCGCGTACGTCCTCGAGCTCACCGTCCGCGGCGGCTCGAGCCTGTCCACGACCGTCACCCGCTCGTTCTCGACCGACTGGCTCGTGCCCGCCACGCCCATCGTCAACGTCTCCTACAGCGACGCGCTCGCAGCCGTCGTCACGGTGCGCGACGGCATCTCGGAGTTCTCCGTCAGGGACCACAAGCTGCGCGGCCCCATGGCCATGACGCCCGAGGGCAACATCCGCATCAGGGGCGGCATGTCCATAAAGGGGACGCGCGCAACCGTCCACAGCCTCCCGCCGTGCGCCTCGTTCGATATCGAGCGCGTGCTCGCGGACGGCTCGAGGCTCCTGCTCGCGAGCGGCCTCAAGTCCGGGCAGAGCGTCATCGACCGCCTGCCGCCGCTCAACGTCGGGTTCTCCTACGTCGCGCGCGGCTACGCGGCCTCCGGAACCACCTCGACGACCGAGGTGGGGACCGTGTGCCCGTGCGACGGGTTCGCCCTCAACTTCGGGCCGGACGCCTCCGAGGTCGTCGTGGGCGACAGGAACATGGGCGGCCCGCCGCAGTACTCGGCGAGCCCCGAGCGCGAGCGCGACCAGTTCCACTTCGTCGGCGGCGGCCTGCCCATGGGGTTCGAGAGCGGCAACCTCTCGATGAAGGAGTCGATGGAGTTCACGATCGAGGAGGACGACTACCTGCGCGTCCGCGGCCTGTTCGGCCGCTACGGAAGCGCCTGGGTGCGACCCCATCTGGGCGACCGCGGCTTCGCCGCCGTCACGGGGACGCTCACCAGGTGCGCGCCTGAGGACTACAGGGTGTCCGTATCGACGAAGAGGGAGCGATGGAGGGAGCCCAACGGTGTCGGATGATATCTGGCTCGCGTCGTTCAGGACCTCCTACCGGTACGCCCGCGTTTCGCGGTCGACCGGCCTGGAGACCGGCGCCATCGAGTGCTTCACCGGCGGGAGCATCAGCCGCAACCAGGACACGGACACCTATGAGTCCGCATCGCTGGACTACGTCGGCAGGCTCGACATGGGCAACGACTTCGTGCGCATCTACCTCGACGCGGAGGACCCGATCTCGGGCGCGTCGCGCACCGTGTGCCTGGGGACCTTCGAGTGCTCGACGCCGTCCCGCACGGTGAGCGGCGAGGTGGCGACCGGCATCGCGACGCTCTACGGCAGACTCCACGACCTCGCGAAGGACGACTTCGACGAGCCGTACACCGTGCCGGCCGGCGCAAACGCGGTCTCCGCGGCCAAGGCGATCGCGGAGGGGTGCGGGCTCGAGGTGGTCGCGGAGCCGAGCGACTACACGCTGTCGACGGCATGGGTCTTAGGGATCGCCGCCACGGCGGACACGCCGGACAACAAGCTGGGCGCGGTCAATAGGCTGCTCTCCGCTGCAGGATTCAGGAGCGCGTCGACCGACGCCTACGGGCGCGTGCTGTTCAGGCGTTACCTGGAACCGGCGGCGAGGCCGATCGACCACACCTTCTCAGAGGGCGAGGACTGCCGGGTGCTTCCCGACCTCACCGACGAGCAGGACGACTTCGACGCGGTGAACGTGGTGCACGTCGACTTCGCTACCCAGGGCGAGAGCGTCAGGGGAACGGCCTCGGACGACAGCCCGCAGAGCGAGTGGTCGACCGTCTCCACGGGCCGCCGCATCGTGAAGCGGTACCAGTACAGCGACCTCCCGTCAGGGGAGAGCGTCATCGCCGGCGGCTCCTACCCGCTCGCCGGAGACGGCACCCACGACAGCGCGACCTTCAGGTGCAGCGGCGGCGGGGGGACCATCGAGACCGTCGGCGTTTCCGGGTGCCCGATCGGCGGCATCAGCCAGGCGATCCGCATCACGAAGGGGTCGGGCTCCGGCGAGATCGGCATCGCCCAGGACAAGATATTCCTCAAGAAGGGCCAGCCGTACACCGAGTCCGTTTACCTCTACGCGTCGCAGAGGGTGCAGGTGAGGGTCCAGCCAATCTGGCGCGAGGACGACGGGGGAGAGACCGCGACGGTCGCCATCGGGCCAGGCTGGACGAGGCTGTCGCTCACGGCCACCCCGGCCAAGTCCGAGGAATACAGCGCGGGCTACATCTACCTTGCCGCTAGCGCGCCGACCGGATCGTACATCGACGTAGCGCAGGTCAAGGTCGAGGAGGGCGTTGTGGCAACGCAGTTCGCGGTCGAGGCTGCGAACGAGAAGGCGGCGAGCCTGCTCGCCACCGAGTGCTCGGTCATCCGCCGCCCGATCATCACGGCGATCTTCAACCCGTCGGCGGACGTCTACTCGGCGTGCGCCATCAGGCTGCCGTCTGTCGGGATCGAGCTCGCCCGCGCCTGCATCCGGAAGATGGACCTCGAGCTCTCGATGGGATGCCCCATGAGGATCGAGCTCCGCATGTACATGAGGGGTGATGCCTCGTGAGCGCCATGCCGTCCCTGGCCGCGGACCTTGCCGATATCGTCGCCGGCCCTTCGGCGCCCGGCGTCTCGATCGCCTACGGCACCGTCGTCGCGGCGGACTCCAGGACCGTCGACGTGCGCATCGGGGGCTCGGTTGTCGCCGGCATCTGCATGACGACGTCCTGTCGGGGCGCGGCGCCCGGTCAGCGCGCCATCCTCATCGGGTCGCCGCCGCTCTGGACGGCGATCGGGATCATCGCTTGATTATCGTGCGGGCGCAGGCCCGCGGAAGGGAAGCCGCATGGCCAACAACAGCGACGGGTCCGCCGTCTACGAGGTGAAGGTCGGGGAGGACGACTATATCAACGGCCTCGACGTGACGGAGAGCGACGGTAGCATCACCACCTACCTGTTCCGCCCGGCAAACTACGACGAAGTCGAGGCGGCGCGAAAGAGGGCCGAGAGCGCCGCGTTGCTGGCGAGCAGCGCCGCAGGCACCGCAAAGACTCAGGCATATGACGCCAACGTCGCCGCCGGAGCTGCCAGAACGGCCGCCGCGAAGTGCTCGACTGCCACCGAGAACGCCAACGCCGCCGTTCAGAAGGCGAATGCCGCGAACGATACCGCAAGCGCCTCGACTGCGCTGGCGAGCAATGCGGCCGCCGCGGCCAACGGCGCGGCGTCTCATGCCGAGGCCGCCGCGAACCAGGCGCTGCAGATCGCGAACTCGGTGGCGCAGGGCGCCGGCGGCGAATCCGATATCGCGGAGCTGCGCCGTCAGAACGGCCAGCTCGCGACGATGCTCGCCGACGCGACGGGGAAGTTCATCTACATGGACGGGACCGTCTACTGCCCGGCATCCAAGGCGTCGGTGTCCGGCGACACGGTGTCGTTCGGCGGCACGTGCTCGGTCTCGGGCAGCACGGTAACCCTTGCCTAAGGAGGATAAATGGCAAATGCAAAGACACTGGTCGTCGGCGGCCAGTCGCTCAACGTCATCGACGATACCGCGCGCAGCAACGCGCAGACGGCGCTCAACAACGCCGAGTACAACCGCCAGGGCCAAATCGGCAAGTACGGCGGGCAGAACATCGCCACCATCCTGGCGGGAGAGATCGGCAGCGGCAGCGTGTACGACGCGCTGCACAAGCGAGCGGCGGTCGGCAACTTCGCGGGCCTTCGCGTCGGGGACTACATCGACGTGCCCCTCGTGAGCGCATCCGCCGTCGCGGCCCAGCAGTCCGTGCGCTTCCTGCTGGCCCACATCGACCCGTATCTTTATTGCGGCGACAACAGCAAGGGCCACCACATCGCGTTCGTGGCGTCCGCCCCAGTGGCCGTGGCAAAAACAGTGCCAGGCGTGGCAAACGACAGCTTCCTGATGTGGAACACCACCAACACGAACCAGGGCACCGCCGACCAGAAATGCCCCTACCTCAACAGCAGCCTCAAGGCGTGGGAGACGGCCTTCGAGGCCTGCCTGCCCGAGGGGCTGACCAAGTACCTGCTTACCCAGCGCGTCCTGCTGGAGGAGCGTTACAGCGCAAGCGGCGCGCTCAACGACTCCAACTCGTGGAGCTGGCAGGATATCGGCAAGGTGTTCTCGCTGTCCGAGATGGAGGTGTACGGCTGCCCAGTGTGGGGCACCAAGGGCTACAGCGTCGGCTTTGACTGCCAGTGGGACCTGTTCCGCGACACGGCGCACCGTCTCAACGGAAATCGGTACGATTGGTGGCTGCGTTCCGTCATGGGTGGCTCGTCGTCCTACGTGTGCTACGTCAGCAGCCACGGCTATGCCGACTACAACTCCGCGGCGTACGTCTGGGTTCGCCCCCGCCCCGGCTTCCTCGTCGGCTAGCCAGCCGAGTGCTCTATACTCTGCTTTTAGGCGACCGCCTTGCGCGGTCGCCTCTCGCCCGCGAAGCGGGCCGTTTTTTTGCCACGTTTTCCCAGGAGGTGCCATGAGCGGCGTCTACCAGCGAAACCGCGAGGTTTCAGAGTACAAGTTCTTCACGCAGGCCATCGCCATCCGCGTGGAGGTCAACAAGCTGATGGCCTCGTCGTCCGTGGTGCCGAAGGCCTACCGGCTGCTCAACGCCGTGCCAACGGTGGAGACGGCGCGCAGCATCGTGTACAACGTCAACCGCGCCGACAGCTTCTACCCCAACAGCTCGTTCAACGCATTGGAGCGCAAGCGGTACCTGACGCTGGCGATAGCCGACTGCGAGCAGCTGATGCTGGATATGCAGTGTCTCATGGACATAGGCCTGCCCGTGAACGCCAACCGCTTCGAGGCACTGGCCAACATGGTCGATGAGGAGATCAAGCTGCTCAAGGGCGCGCGCAAGAACGTGCGCGTCACCGGCAAGAAATCGACCGAGGAGCGCATAGCGGAGGCCGAGGCCGAGCTAGAGCGCCTTCGTTCGCTATAATGGGTGGCGGTCCCGCCTTGTATATCGGTACAATTGGTGGCTGCGTTCCGTCATGGGTGGCTCGTCGTCCAACGTGTGCTACGTCAACAACAACGGCAATGCCAACTACAACTCCGCGACGAACGTCTGGGTTCGCCCCCGCCCCGGATTCCCTTATTGCCAGACCGAGTAGGCCCCAGAGCCGAAAGCAGAGCGCGAAGAGAAAGGAAGGCGCGACCGTCGGGCATGCGCCCGTAAATACGCACCCCGCGAGGGTGGCCGGACGCTGCTTGCATGGCGCGGCGCTCCGTGGCTTCGCCGCGTTTCATGGCCATACCTCAAGCGGCTGCCAGAGCCACACTGAGAGCCGTGCGGGGTGCCTTCGATGAACTCCGAGGAAAGAAGGGCCGCGCGCCGCAAGCGCCGCGAGGAGAGGCGCGCCAAGGCCAAGGCCGAGCGCGTGAAGCCGTGCACCCTTGAGGCCGTGGCCGACCTCAACAGCCTTTGCAAGGCCTCCAAGCAGGCGGCGGGCGGCGTGATGTGGAAGTCCTCCACGCAGCGTTATATGAAGGACTATCTGCGAAACGCGGTCAAATCGAGGAACGACCTTCTGGAGGGCCGCGACATATGCCGGGGCTTCATCCGCTTCGACCTGTGGGAGCGCGGCAAGCTGCGCCACATCAGCGCCGTGCACTTCCCAGAGCGAGTGATTCAGAAGTCGCTTTCTCAGAACGCCCTCGTACCCGCGATAGTCCCGACACTCATAACGGCCAACTCCGCCAACATCAAGGGGCGCGGCACCGACTACGCCCTGAAGCTGCTCAAGCGCCACCTGGCCGACCACTGGCGGCGGCACAGGCGCGAGGGATACATCCTTTTGGGCGACTTCTCAGATTACTTCGCCCGCATAGCCCACGAACCCGTCAAGCGACAGGTGGCCGGCGCACTGCTCGATCCGCGCGTGGTCGCCCTCGAGCACCGCCTGATAGACGCACAGGGCGAGGTGGGCCTGGGTCTGGGCAGCGAGCCGAACCAGATATGCGCGGTGGCCCACCCCAACCGCATCGACCACTACGTGACCGAGATGCTGCGCCCCGAGGCCTACGGGCGCTATATGGACGACTTCTACCTGATCCACGAGAGCAAGGAGTACCTGCAGGTGTGCCTGCTGCTGATAGGGCGCAAGTGCGCCGAGCTGGGCATAGAGCTGAACCCGCGCAAGACCCGCGTGGTGAAGCTGTCGCGCGGCTTCACGTGGCTGAAGAAGCGCATCTTCTACACGGAGACGGGCCGCATAGTCGTGAAGCCGTGCCGCGACTCCATCACGCGCGAGCGCCGCAAGCTGAAGAAGATGGCCCGCATGGTCGCCGATGGCGTCATGACCCCCGAGCAGGTTGAGCGGAGCTACCAGAGCTGGCGCGGCGGCATGAAGCGGCTGGACGCGCACCGCAGCGTTTTGGCCATGGACGCGCTGTACCGCAGCCTGTTCGAAAATCTCGCGCGGGGGGGGGGGTGCTCAATGCAGGCCAACCCGAGGGACGATTCAAGCGGAGGCAAGCCCTCGCAATAGCGGAGAACCGGCAACTCAAAGCAGCGGCCTAAGCGAAGCGGCCGCGAAATAACAGAAGCATCGAAGGCGTGCCGCGGCGCGCCTTCTTTCTTTGCGCCCATCGAAGCGGCCCGGCAATCTCACGGCGCCAATACGATGGCGACACATTCCCCGACAAGAGAGGAGTCCGCATGGACACTGAGGAAGACATGCCGCGCCCCAACGAGCTTCAAGACGGCACCATGGCCAAGGTCAACGCCCTGCGCGATCTGCTGTCGCAGATCGGCGACCCCGACGCGGCGCACGACGCGGGCGTTATCGACGATGACGAGTACGTTGAGCGGAAGGCGCGAAAGCTCGCCTACACCGCGGCCGTCGCCGCCTACGGAAAGGGTGAGGCCCCGGACGTGGACAAGCTGCTTGAGCAGATGCGCGAGAAGGTCGCCGAGCCCAGCCAAACCGAGACCAACACGGCAAACATCGACTACCTGATGATGACGGTCGGGGGTGAACAGTAATGGCGGTACGCGTCAAGGCTGCAACCACGGTGGCGCACTCGAAGAACTATGACAAGGTGAGGCGCTACTACGAGCGCGGCCTCTGGACCAAGGCCATGGTGCATCGAGCCGTGGACTGCAAGTGGATCACATGCGACGAATATGAGGAGATCGTCGGAGAAGAGTACGCGGAGGAGGTTTAGGGTGCCGGCGCTGAGCATCGGGGAGGCAACGTCGGTCCTCTCGGCCGCCGTTGTGATTGTCACGTTCTTCATCGGGCGCGTCTCCGTATCCAAAACATCGTCTGCCAAGGAGCAGCGGACCGAAGACAAGCTCGACAGCCTTTGCGGCGACACGAGCGAGATCAAGGACGGCGTCAAGGAGATCAACCGCAAGCTCGACGACCACGGCGAGCGCCTCACGAAAGTCGAGCAACAGGTCATCACCTTGTTCAACCGGCTCGACCGCGTCGAGAAGAATTACGACCTGCATCACGGTATCGGCGGGTCAGATTAGGAGCTGAAAAATGAAAATCAACTGGGCCCTTCGCTTCAAGAATAAGCAGACGCTCGCGGCATTGGCCGCCACCGTAATCAGCGCAGCCTATCAGGTGCTCGGAATCCTCGGAGTCGTGGCGCCTATCTCCCAGGGGTCGCTCATCCAGCTCGTCGGAATCATCCTGACCGTTCTCGCCGGCTTCGGCGTGATCGTCGATCCGACCACCAAGGGCGCGTCGGACTCGAAGCGTGCCATGTCGTACAGCGAGCCCCATGCCGCATATGACGCCAAGGCGGTTGAGTAGGCCATGGCCATCACACAGCGCGAGGCCTTCGCGCAGGTCATGGAACACCTCGTCTCCCATGATGGGGGCGGCGGTCACGGATACTCGCAGGCCAACCGCATGGGGGACGGAACGACCGAGACGATTTGTCTGTCCGACGGCACCACCGTCACTATTGCCGGTGGCGATCGCGACTGTTCCTCGGCCGTAGTGACCGCCCTCCGCGCGGTCGGCGTCAATACCTTCGGAGCCTCGTATACCGGAAACATGCGGGAGCAGCTGCTCAAGACGGGCCTTTTCGGCTGGCGTAAGATGGGCGTCAAGTCCGCCCAGCGTGGAGACATCTACCTCAACGAGAAGTGCCACACCGCCGTGTGCGTCTCTCCCTATGGATCAGCTCGCGGCGACCTCTTGGCCCAATTCTCCATTTCTGAAAAGGGGACCGTCACCGGCACCAAGGGCGACCAGACCGGGCGCGAGTCCAACATCAAGGCGTACTACAGCTACCCATGGGACGGCACGCTCTACTGGCTTGGCGACGGCAAGACACTGAATGGGTCAAATACGGAAGTCGCGGACAATACGGTCCCGAGCCTCGGAGACACGCGATATTTCGGCCCGAAGATGGCCAAGGAGCTGCAACGCCAGCTCGGCACGACTGCCGATGGCGTGATCTCCGGTCAATGGCCGGCGAATGAGCGATACCTTTGGGCATGCGACCGCGGCGTAATCGAGTACGTCAAGGGCGGGGTTGGCTCGAATGCCGTCCGCGCCCTGCAGGACAAGGTCGAATGCAAAGTCTATCCCGTGGTCGGCGGTGTTCAGGCGCGACAGATGGGTTCGGGAACGGTCTTCAAACACCAGCAGTGGCTTATCGCTCAAGGTATCTCGTGCGGATCATCGGGTGCGGACGGATACCAGGGCCGCGACACCAACGTCGCCATCGGCCAAGCGCTCGTCAAGCAACTCTATCGATAGGTGTGCATATGAATCCGTTTGATATCTGTTTTATTGTCGGCGCTGCTGCAGGACTGCTGACCGGTCTTCTCGGATGGGCAATCGTGCGCGTCGGCAGCCAAAAAGACTTTAGAAATTGATAGATGCAGCCCCTCCCCGGCATGAACTGACGGGGAGGGGCTTTATGCATTGCCGGGTATCCGTCAATATCCGTTCTGCAATGCAGTTTCAGTGCGGTGAGAGAGTGTGGAAACATAACTACCTGCGATTTTGCTGCTACAAGGCACTCCATAACATCACGTTCAAGACTCTTAATCCCAAGGTCCAGGGTTCGACCCCCTGACGGCCCACCAAAGATTGTTAAGACGGTCAACTTCGGTTGGCCGTCTTTTTTGTTGACCTCGCATGGGGTCGAACCCGAAAGGGCGCGGAGCTGAGGAAATGCGTAAGCATTTACCAGCGCAGCGCGCAAGGCGCAAAGCGCCGAAGCGGCCGCCTTCAAAGCAGGCTGACCCCCTGACGGCCCACCCAAAGTATGTTAAAGCGACTGGCTTAGGCTGGTCGCTTTTTTGTTAACCTCGCATGCGGTCGAACCCGAAAGGGCACGGAGCTGAGCTATCTGCACCGTGATTCCCTTAGGGAAAACACGGCTAAAGCCCCGTAAGCGTGTTCTCCTTGGGGGAATCATGCTTACAGGGCTCGATACATGTTGAGAAATTGTGATTAAACTCTAAGTGAGAATCGAATTAGTCCGCTCGATAGTGCGATCCGAGGCTTTCGGTTCGTTTGCGCATGGCTTTGACCATTTCCTGTGCTAGTTGAATCTGCGATTGCAGGCGGGCGAGGGCTGCGACTTCGCTGTCGTTGGCATGCGGCTTATTTAGAGCCGTTGCCTCGTCTTGCAGGCTTTCAAGCTGTTGCAGAGCCTTGGATAGACCTGCTTCGGTCCTGTTGATCATGCAATAGGTACTCATCGTGTGCTTAAGGCTGCGTGTCAGGCGTTCGGCATCTGTTGTGGCAATGCCATACTGAGGGAGGGCGATATCCGCCTTCGGGGCCACCTCAGGTGCATTCTGCGCTGCTTGGGCTGCCGATGCGCCCGCGATGCGCCCGAATACGATGCCATTGGCACTCGACAAGCCGCCGATTCGGTCGGCGCCGTGCATGCCGCCTGTTGCCTCACCGCAGGCGTAGAGGCCCTCAACGCCCGTGTACGCGGTCTTGTCGATTTTGATACCGCCGTTGGCGGCGTGGGCATACATCGCCACGCGCATCTCGTCGGTCGGCGCGATGCCGTGCTCGTCTTGCAGCCAGGTGGCAAAGGCCTGCACAAACTCTGGGACATCCTCGCGGGGAAAGTCGTAGTGGAGTGCCAGGCCTTCGACACCTGCCTGATCGATGACGAGATCGATAGCGCGGGAGGCCAAGCGTGACGTGAAGGGACCATATCCAGAGCGCTGCTCGAGCAGGTCGTCCAGCTTGTCGTCGGCAATATCTACCGGCTGGTCTACATGTACGTAGCGCCAGGTTTTCTCGTTGAAGACCAGGTTGCGCTTGGGCTCGATGAAGCCGGGCATCATCTGCATGAACTCTATATTAGTAAGTGTTGCGCCGTGCGCCAGCGCGATGGCCTGCGAGGAGCTGAGCACATCAGCCGACGTAAGGCTGCGCTCGAACAGGCCGCCTGTGCCACCGGTTGCGATGATCGTGGCCTTGGCAGCAAAGGGCACGATTCGATTTTCGGTGAGGTCGTAGAGCACGGTTCCGGTTATTCTGCCGTTCGTGTCCTCAACAAGGTCGATAAGCTCATGGCGGGGGAGCAGGCGAATGCCGAGTGACTCGATTCGGGTCGTCAGAGCGTCCTCAAGGGGCTTGCGGGTGAGGCCGCGCCACATGCGCGTCTTGTGGTCAAAGCAGGGGATAAACTGCTTTTGCTGGGCGCTCTCGGCGCTATGCGGACGCTGGAGTTCAACACCCAGATCCTGCTCGAGCCATTGGATTGCCTGAGGAATGCCGTGGACAAACGTCTGGACGAGCGTAGGGTCGGCAACACCGCCGCCGACGGTCTGGATTATGTCGATGAGGTCCTGCTCATCGACTTCGTTAAAGGGTCCGATAAGCCCCAGGCCCCAGGTTCCGGGGAAGAAGCTCGATCCACTCATGGTCTTGCCGGCGCTTGCCACAGCGACGGTTGCACCCGTGCGCGCCGCTTCGATGGCGGCGCAAAGGCCCGCAATGCCAGATCCAATTACCAGTACATCAGTCGATTCCATCGGATTCCTTTCTCGTCCGGTGCATTGTCGCACGGGTGATCGGCAATGGGGCCGCAAAGACTCGGCAAATCGGTAAAGGGCAATTATGGCAGGTGGGTGTCATGGACACTTTGACGTTCCATCTCGTCTCATCTCGTATTTCGCCCCAACTGGTATATCGGCATTAGCTACCCTGCGACAGCGTAAACAAAAAGAGCCGCTACCTCGAAAGGTAGCGGCTCCAAAGCTCAACTATATGAGCATCGCGCGGGCGCGATTAGGCCTTGAGGGCCTCCTCGACGGCGACAGCGCAGGCGACGGTGGCACCGACCATGGGGTTGTTGCCCATGCCGATGAGACCCATCATGTCGACGTGCGCAGGCACGGAGGAAGAACCGGCGAACTGGGCGTCGGAGTGCATACGGCCCATGGTGTCGGTCATGCCGTAAGAGGCAGGGCCGGCGCCCATGTTGTCCGGGTGCAGGGTACGGCCGGTGCCGCCACCAGAAGCGACGGAGAAGTACTTCTTGCCAGCCTCGATGCGCTCCTTCTTGTAGGTGCCAGCGACGGGGTGCTGGAAGCGCGTGGGGTTGGTGGAGTTACCGGTGATCGAGATGTCGACGTTCTCGTGCCACATGATGGCAACGCCCTCGCGGACGTCGTCGGAGCCGTAGCAGTTAACGGCAGCGCGGGGACCATCGGAGTAGGGGATGGTCTCGACGACTTTGAGCTCGCCCGTGTAGTAGTCGAACTGGGTCTTCACGTAGGTGAAGCCGTTGATGCGGGCGATGATCTGGGCGGCGTCCTTGCCCAGACCGTTGAGGATGACGCGCAGCGGCTTCTTACGAGCCTTGTTGGCGTTCAGAGCCAGGCCGATAGCGCCCTCAGCGGCAGCGAAGGACTCGTGGCCGGCCAGGAAGGCGAAGCACTCGGTGTCGTCGGAGAGCAGCATAGCGCCCAGGTTGCCGTGGCCCAGACCGACCTTGCGGTCCTCAGCGACGGAGCCGGGAACGGTGAAGGCCTGGATGCCCTCGCCGATGATGGCGGCAGCCTCAGAAGCGGACTTGGCGCCACGCTTGACAGCGAGAGCGCAACCGAGGGTGTAGGCCCACTCGGCGTTCTGGAAGGCGATGGACTGGGTGTTGTTGACGATCTCACGCGGGTTGAAGCCCTTGTCGGTGCAGATCTGCAGAGCTTCCTCGAGGGAGGCGATGCCGTTGTCGGCGAGGCACTTGTTGATCTTGTCAGCGCGGCGCTCGTAACCTTCGAACGTAACAGTCATAGTTATTTCCCTCCCTTTCTACTCGTGAACCGGGAACACGCTGGCGACGGAGTGAGTCTCCTCGTCGGTGCGCGGGTCGATGTACTTGGCAGCGTTCTCCCACTGACCATAGTGGCCCATAGCGCCAGCGATGGCCTCCTCGGGGGTCTTGCCGGCCTTGACGGCGTCGGTGAACTTGCCGAGGTTCAGGAACTCGAATGCGATGATCTCGTTCTTGTCGTTGAGAGCCATGCGGGTGACGTAGCCCTGAGCGAGCTCGAGGTAACGAGCGCCCTTGGCCTTGGTGCCGAACATGGTGCCGACCTGAGAGCGAAGGCCCTTGCCGAGGTCGTCGAGGGAGGCGCCCACGGGCAGGCCGCCCTCGGAGAACGCGGTCTGGCTGCGGCCGTAAACGATCTGCAGGAAGATCTCGCGCATAGCAACGTTGATGGCGTCGCAGACGAGGTCGGTGTTGAGGGCCTCGAGGATGGTCTTACCGGGAAGAATCTCGGAAGCCATGGCGGCAGAGTGGGTCATGCCCGAGCAGCCGATGGTCTCAACGAGGGCCTCCTCGATGATGCCGTCCTTGACGTTCAGCGTGAGCTTGCAGGCGCCCTGCTGGGGTGCGCACCAACCCACACCGTGCGTAAGACCGGAGATGTCGGTAATCTCCTTAGCCTGGACCCACTTGCCCTCCTCGGGGATGGGTGCGGGGCCGTGGTATGCACCCTTGGCAACGGGGCACATGTTCTCCACTTCCTGTGAGTACTGCATGCCTCTCCTCTCTATCGTGTTGGCGTCCCGTCTGGGGGTCGTGGCTGGCGATTGCCGGGCGACCCTTCGAAAGGGACATGACATGCAGCCCTTATAATACCGCGAAATGCACGGAATATTCGGCGAACGGCTCAGTTTTCGTAGCGAGAAGCGCGGAACTTTCAATTGAAGCGTTTTAACTCTATGTTCTGTGGTCGCGAACTTCCGTAGAGGGGGTCCGTCTTGGGCAAGCTTTTGGTCAGCTCTTGTAAGCGTTGCAGGGGGTGACCTGTTGCAACGGTGCCGTTCGCCGCCTGTTTACTGCCTTTGGCCGCGCGAGTGTATTGTTTTGCGTGAATGTTTTGATGGCACGCTTCAATCGTGCTGTATTGGATGGCAAGCAGATCCCGGCGAAGGGAGCGCCATGCAGCGCGTTTGGAGAACGGTTACCGGTTTTTACCATGTCTGTGCCCGCGGTACGGGCAAGCAGCCCATCTTTGAGGGCGACGAAGACCGGTGGGAGTTTTTGGAACTGATACGCGACTGCTGCCGCGAGGCGGGCGTGACGGTTATCGCCTGGTGCCTTATGGGCAATCACGTGCATCTTGCGCTTTCAGATTACGAGGACGCGATGAGCGCGGCGATGCACCGGCTGCTTTTGACGTACGCGCGGCGGTTCAATAAACGCACGGGGCGCACAGGCCATCTGTTCCAGAACCGTTTTGACCGGCGCTCGCTCGATACCGACTGGCAGGTGATGGAGGCTATTCGCTCCGTACACGCCGATCCACAGGAGGCGGGCGTTGGCCTAATCGAGCGTTATCCCTGGAGCAGCTTTGCGGAGCATTTGCACGCTTACGACGGTGACGCGGCAGATGTCGCGAGGGGATTTTCTGATCCTTCTTGCGTGCTTGAGCTTTTTGGTTCTGCCGAGGGCTTTATTGCCTATTCGCTTTCGACGCCCGACGGCAGTGAGCCAGCGCTGTGCGATATGAAAGAGACGGAATGGGAACGCCACGCCTTTGCCGACAAGATGGCGAAGAGTCTCGGGGTTCCGCTCTGCGGGGTTAAAGCCGCACCGCCGGCGCGGCGCGATACCGTTATTGTTGGATTACACGATGCCGGTTTCACGGTGCGCCAGATTGAGCGCTATACCGGGATTGGCAAAAGTACCGTCTCTCGTATTGTGCGTGCCCGCGCGCGGACGGCGATGCGGACTGGCGGAAACGTGATGTAGGGTCGCCTGTACACCGCAGATGGGGTCGTCTATACGCCGCAACAAGCGTTCAAAAGCTTGGTGCGGTAACTGCACTTCTTAATATGCATAGAACAATCGCCATCTTGCATAAAATAAGGGCTCAGTCCGGGTTTGCCCGTGCCTACCCCCATCTGCGCCGTGCAAAAAACGGAGTTTTCAGCATCGCGGTGCTGCCACTACCGTCGCAATTTTGCAACATACGGGCCCCGAAGCTATTTATGCCTGCCGATGCGCTCCCGAAGCTCATGTTTGCGCCCCTGAGACCAAGATGCTTGTTCTAAAACGCACTATATATGCGCCTGGAGACGTTGATTAACGCTTTCGATGCGTATACACACAGCTTGGCGTGCTGAATACTCGCAAAAATGCACGCCGCTCCCTATGGGACCCGTCTGCAGCAGGCGCGAAGCGAATCGGAGCCCAGCTGGATGGGGCATGGGACGATGCTAGGCGTGCTCGTGGCCCTGCCGCAGGCCTTTGGTGCTGTGGAAAACGCCCGTGTTCGCGTCTGGCTGTGTGGTAAATGACAGACGGGGTGCCGGACGCGCGGACTTTGTGCGTTCGCGCTCATTAGAAGAAACAGAGCCGCCCGTATCGGGCGGCTCGGCAATCAAAAACCTTGGATTCGGGGCATACGCTACTGGTTTGCTTGCCCCTCGAGCATGCCGTCGAGGGTGCGCCAGGCGAGCTCGGCGCATTTGACGCGGGCGGGCATGTGCGAGATGTCCTGGAGCTGGGCAGCTTCGTCCAGGTCTTCCAGGTCCTCCTCGGAGAGCTGCTCGCCGCGGATCATGGCGAGGAAGAGCTCAGCCAGGCGGCGAGCTTCCTCGACGGTCTCGCCGGTGATGAGGTCGGCCATGATGTCGGCGCTTGCCTGGCTGATGGCGCAGCCGTGGCCGGTAAAGGAGGCCTCCTCGATCACGTTGTTCTCGACACGTAGCTGCAAGGTGAGCTCGTCTCCGCAGCTGGGGTTGATGCCGTCGTGCTCGTGCGTGGGGGCGTCCATCTCGTACTTGTAGTCGGGGTGCGAGTTGTGCTCCATAAATGTGGTGGAGGTGTACAGATTACCCATTGAACGTGCTCCAAACGTGATGCAGGCCGGCGATGAACTTGTCGATATCGGCCTTGTCGTTGTAGAAGGCCACGCTGGCGCGGCAGCAGGCAAGGTTCTCGACGCCCAGCCAGGTGAGCAGCGGCTGCGCACAGTGGTGGCCGGCGCGAATGCAGACGCCGTCCATGTCCATGATGCTCGCTACGTCGTGCGGGTGGATGCCCTTGACGTTAAAGCTCACGACGCCGTGGTGGTTGTCCCAATAGATGGAGCCGATGATCTGGACAAAGTCGAGCTGCATGAGCTCGCCCATCAGGTAGTGGACAAGTGCCTGCTCGCGTGCCTGGATGTTTTCGTAGCCAACCGTGTTGACGAGGTAGTCGAGGGCGGCGCCTGTGGCGAAGATGCCGGCGGCGTCCTGCGTGCCGGCCTCGAACTTCTCGGGGACGGGCGCCCAGACGGCGTCCTGCTCGGTGACCGAATCGATCATTTCGCCACCGGTAAGCATGGGCGGCATGGCGTTGAGCAGGTCCATCTTGCCCCACAGCACGCCGATACCCATGGGGCCCATGGCCTTGTGCGCGCTAAAGGCAAAGAAGTCGGCGCCCAGATCGGCCATATCGACCGGCATGTGCGGCAGCGACTGCGCACCGTCGACGACCAGGTAGCCGCCGTACTTGTGTACGAGCTTGCCGAGGTTCTTGACCGGGTTCTCGACGCCCAGCACGTTAGAGACCTGACCCACGGCCAGAATCTTGGTTTTGGGGCCAACCTTGGCAAGCACTTCTTCGGTGGTGAGCTGGCCGGTCTTGGTGGGGTAGAGGTAGACGAGCTTGGCGCCGGTCTCGCGGCAGACCTGCTGCCAAGGAATCAGGTTGGAGTGGTGCTCCATGATGGTGATGACGACCTCGTCGCCGGGCTCCAGCACCGTGGGCGCAAAGCTCTTGGCGACCAGGTTGAGCGACTCGCTGGTGTTGCGGGTGAAGATGATCTCGTTGGCCTGGGAAGCGCCGATGAGATCGGCGATCTGCTGGCGCACCTTCGCGATAGCGTCGGTGGCCTCGACGGATAGCGAGTACAGGCCGCGCAGCGGGTTGGCGTTCATGCGCTGGTAGAAGTCGCGCTCGGCGTCGAGCACGCAGGCGGGGCGCTGCGCGGTGGCAGCGCTATCGAGAAAGGCGATCTCGGGGTGCTGCTGGAACAGCGGGAACTGGCCCTTGTAGGGGTTATTCTCGATGTCCACGGTGGGCCAGCCGCGCGAAGCCTCGTCGCTGGCGTCGAGCATCATGGGCTCGGGGGCGGTGCAGGTATCGCATTTAACGTGCTCGGTGTCGATCATGCGAGCTCCTCCTCAAAGTTGTCGATCAGGTTGTTGCCCAGGCGGACGACGGCGGCGCGGGTGCGCTCATCGGTGGCGGAAAGCGCGGCGTCCTCCAGCTTGGCGCGGATGAACAGGTCCTCGGCGGCGTTTTGGTCAAGGCCGCGGCAGGCGAGGTAGAACAGCTGCTCGTCGCGGACGTGGCCGATGGTGGCGCCGTGGTTGCCGGCGACGTCGTCCTCGTCGCACAGGATGACGGGGACAGTCTTGTTGTCGACGCCCTTGTTGGCCAGCAACACGGTTTCGCGTTCGGTGCCGGTTGCGCCCTTGCAGCCGTGCACGAGGTCGATGGTGCCGCGGTAGACCTTCTTGGACGTGTCGGTCAGCACGCCGTTGGCGTCGATCTCGCACTCGGTCTTGCGGCCGCGATGGCGCAGCTCGTAGTTAAAGTCGCGCACCTGTTCGCGGGCACCCAGGTAATCGGTGTCGATCGTCACCTTGGCGGTGTCGCCCAGCAGGTCGCCGGCAAGGCCGGTGGCGCTGGCACCGGCACCCAGGACGGTGTGCTGCACGTTGACGCGTGCGCCCTCGTCCAGGAACAGGCCGGTGTCGTCGAGTGCGATCCAGCTGTCGTCGAGCGTCTGCGTGCAGGTCACGTTGACGGTGGCGTACTCGTGGGCGCACACGCGCAGCGCAGAACCCACGACGCCCTCGCCGGCAACGGGGGAGTCCAGGGCGATCTGCAGGTCGAGCGTCGACTGGGGACGGGCGACGACGTCGATGGCGGCGATGGCGGCCGCAGCGTCGACGCCACTCACGCGCACGGTAACCGTGGCGTGCTGGTATGCGGGCACATCGATGACGATGCGCTTGGTGGTGTGGTCGGCCAGGTAGGTGTAGGCGGCTTCGCCCATGCCGGTCTCGAAGGCCTCGGCAGGGGAGAGCTCTTCCTCGAGCTTGATGGCGCCGGCCTGGTAGACAGAGGTGGCGGGCACGTCGAGCTCGGTCTCGGGCGTGATGCGGGCGCGGTCGGCGGCGTCGCCGGGGGCAGCGGCACGGCGCTCGGGGAAGCGCTCGGCCATGGCTTCCATGGCGGCGTCGAAGGCGTCGGCCGAGCCGGCAAACTGCTCGTCCAGGCCTTCGACCTCAACGGCCTCGGCGGGAGCGGTGGCAAGCTCGTCGGAAAGCTCGAGCTTGGTCTGGTTCATCTTGAGCCAGCCCCAAGTGGCAGCAGGCATCGCATTAACTTGCTCGAGCGTGGTAGCAGCGGTGTTGGTTTCCTGTTTCATTATCCGATCGCTCCTTCCATCTCGAGCTTGATCAGGTTGTTCATCTCGACGGCGTACTCCAGCGGCAGCTCTTTGGAGACCGGGTTGGCAAAGCCGTTGACGATCATGGTGCGGGCCTCTTCCTCCGAGATACCGCGGCTCATCAGGTAGAACACCTTGTCGTCGCCGATGCGGCCGATGGTGGCCTCGTGGCCGATATCGACGTTCTTGGCGCGGATGTCCATGGCGGGGATGGTATCGGAGCGGCTCTGGTCGTCGAGCATCAGTGACTGGCAGCTCACGGTTGCCTTGGAACCCTCGGCCTTGGGCGTGGCCACGATGGAGCTGCGGAAGGTCTGGATGCCGCCGCTCTTGGAGATGCCCTTGGTTTCGACGGTCGCCGAGGTCTCGGGCGCGTTGAGCACGACTTTGCAGCCGGTATCGAGGTTCTGGCCGGCGCCGGCAAAGGTGATGCCGGTAAAGCTCGAGCGGGCGCGGCAGCCGTTGAGCACGCTCATGGGGTAGAGGTAGCCCACGTGGCTGCCGAAGGAGCCGCTGATCCACTCGATGTCGCCGTCCTCGTCCACGCGCGCACGCTTGGTGTTGAGGTTGTACATGTTCTTGGACCAGTTCTCGATAGTCGAGTAGCGCAGGTGCGCGCGCTTGCCCACAAAGAGCTCCACGGCGCCGGCGTGGAGGTTGGCCACGTTGTACTTGGGCGCGGAGCAACCCTCAATGAAGTGCAGGTCGGCATCGTCCTCGACGATGATGAGCGTGTGCTCAAACTGGCCGGCGCCCTTGGCGTTGAGGCGGAAGTAGCTCTGCAGCGGAAAGTCGAGCTTAGTGCCCTTGGGCACGTAGACAAACGAGCCGCCCGACCACACGGCACCGTGCAGGGCCGCAAACTTGTGGTCGGTGGGCGGGATGAGCGTCATGAACTTCTCGTGGATGAGCGGCTCCCACTGCGGATCGTGCAGGGCCTCCTCGATGCCGGAGTAGACGATGCCCATCTTGGACGCGGTGTCCTGCATGTTGTGGTAGACGAGTTCGGAGTCGTACTGCGCGCCGACGCCTGCCAGGTAGCTGCGCTCGGCCTCGGGGATGCCCAGGCGCTCAAAGGTGTTCTTGATGTCGTCGGGCACCGACTCCCAGTCGTGCTTTTGGTCGGTGTTGGGCTTGACGTAGGTGACGATGTTGTCCATGTCCAAGCCCTCGATGGAGGGGCCCCACGTCGGATCCGGGAAGCGGTTGAAGATCTCGAGGGACTTTAAGCGCAGGTCGAGCATCCACTGCGGCTCGTCCTTCTTGGCGCTGATCTCGCGCACGATGTCGGGCGTGATGCCGGCGTCGAGGCGCTCGAATCCCTCCTCGCCATAGGTGAAGTCGTAGAGGCTGCGGTCGATGTCCGCGACCTCGGTGCGGTTCTTGGTCATTGCGTCGCCCCTTTACGCCTGCTGCTCGGCAGCGGCGGCCTCGGCCTGGGTGCGCTGCTCAGCTGCCTCGCGCTCGAAGGTTTCAAAGCCGTTCTTGTCGATCCAGGGGATGAGCGAGGCGTCGTCCTCGCGCACGATGTGGCCCTTGACCATAACGTGGACGCGGTCGACATCAAGGTGCTCCAGGATGCGCGTGTTGTGCGTGATGATGAGCATGGAGCCGTCGCAGCTCTTGCGGTAGGCGTCCATGCCGTGGCTGACGGTGGACAGGGCGTCGACGTCCAGGCCCGAGTCGGTCTCGTCCAGGATGGCGAGCTTGGGCTGCAGCAGCAGAAGCTGGAGCATCTCGACCTTCTTCTTCTCGCCGCCCGAGAAGCCCACGCCCAGCTCGCGGTTGAGGTAGGCGGTATCCATGTTGAGCTCGGCCGCGAGCTCTTTGACGCGACGGCGGAACTCCTTGCCCTTCATCTCCAGACCGGGGCGGCCGGCGATGCTGGCGCGCAAAAAGCTCGACAGCGGCACGCCCGGGATCTCGACCGGGGCCTGGAAGCTCAGGAACAGGCCGGCACGCGAGCGCTTGTCGGTGGTGAGCTCGGTGATGTCCTGGCCGTCAAAGACAATACGGCCGTCCTGCACGGTGTAGACGGGGTCGCCCATGACCAGGTGACCAAGGGTGGACTTACCCGCGCCGTTGGGACCCATCAGCACGTGGGTCTCGCCGGCGGCGACTTGCAGGTTGACGTTGTGGAGGATGGTCTTCTCGTCCACGGAGGCAGTCAGACCTTCGATGGAAAGCAGCGGATTTGTGCTCATGCTGTCCCTCTCTGTATATGGTGTACTCATGGTGTACGAAACCCTAGGAATCTTCTCGGAATAAAGTTACTATGGGTTCGGCGTTAGTCAAGGGAAAACCCGACTAATCCACTCGACTTTTCTAGATGTGGGACAAAATAGCCTGCTGTGTTTGTCCCACTTACTTAAGATTTGGGACAAACAAACCTAGTTATGTTGTCCTAGATGCGATGGGAGGGTAGGTATGCTCATTTCTTCCAAGGGCCGCTATGCCCTCCGACTGATGATCTATATCGCGGCGCTCGGTGACGCCGAGGGCAAGATTGCTCTGCGCGAGGTTGCCGACCGCGAGCGCATTTCGCAGAAGTATCTGGAACAGCTGGTTCGTCCGCTTATGAAGGCTGGCCTGCTTAAGAGCGTGCGCGGCAAGGGCGGCGGCTACATGATGGCCAAGGACCCGGCCGAGGTGCGTGCTGGCGACATCCTGCGCGCTGTCGAGGGCAGTACGGCTCCGGTGGCGTGCGACGGCATCGACAACAGCTGCGCCCGTAGCGATCTGTGCTCAACCGTCAAGTTCTGGCGCGGCCTGGACGACGTGATCGAAAACTACGTCGACGGCGTGACGTTGGCCGACCTTGCTGCCGTCCCCGAGATCAACTTCGACATCAAACTATAGGGCTGCAAATGACATCTCTCGACAAGGTGTATAAGCAAATTGAAGTTTTTGCTCGGGAATGTGACGCCGAGAAGGTTGTGCTGTTTGGTTCCCGCGCTCGAGGTGACAACTTGCCTAAGAGCGATATTGACATCGCCGTAGCAGGTTGCCGGGATTTCGGCCGGTTGTCATATTTGATCGAGGAGCGTCTTGATACTCTTTTAGATGTAGATGTCGTCAATCTCGACGAGTCCTTATCGCGTCAATTGCTCGATGAAATTGCCAGGGATGGTGTGATTCTGTATGAAAAAATATGAGAACTTTGTCAGCGCCTTGGCGAATCTTGAGGATGCGCCCAATCAGGATCTCAACAATGATTTTGTTCAGAGTGGTTTGATTAATAAGTTCAATCTTCAATTTGAACTGAGCTGGAAGCTCCTTAAGCGTCTGCTCGAGTATGAGGGCGCCACGCTTGCCGCGTCGGGGTCTCCTCGTGCCATCTTGAAGGAGTCCTACCGATTCTACGACTTTATTGATGAGGCGGCCTGGCTAGATATGCTCAAAGACCGCAATACGAACGTCCATATCTATGACAACAAGCTCGCTCAAGATTTGATTCAGCGCATCTTGAACGTATATATTCCCGCTTTTTGTCAGTTGAGGGACGGGCTGATGGAGCGATACGGCGAGCTTCTGATGGCGCCCGACGACCAGTTTGTTTAATTCCTTAAGTTTTCGCGGAGGGTTGTTGCCGTTTACCGAGGGGTTGTTGTGCAACAACGGGCGAGCTGCAATACTTACTTTTATCTTTGCAAACTGCACTTTAACTACACCAATGCAGGGAGGATTTTATGCAGCCCAAGCATTCTGCGATTGTCGCGGGCCTGACGCTGGCGCTTTCGTTTGGCGCCGTTACCGCACCCGCGCCCGCTGCCGCCGAGGAGCCCACGCCGGGCGTTGCCTCGGGTGCCACCGATATCGATAAGGGTCTCTATACCCAGCAGTCCTTCTCGGGCGTGCTGAGGTCGGTCCAGGGCGTTTCGTTTGTTAACGTTACCCCCGAGATGAAGTACTTTACCAAGTACGAGAGCCATGGCAACTATAACCAGGGCTTTTCGTATGGCGACGGCTATAACGCGCTGGGTTATTACCAGTTCGACCGTCGATGGTCGCTCATTCCGTTTATGAAGCAGGCCTACAACTACAACCCCGAAAAATACAGCATGCTCAAGGATGCGATTGATCGCGGCAGCGAGATTTCCAACACGAGCAATGCCATGTACGAGAACGGCCAGCTCACCGAGTTGGGCCGTATTGCGCAGGAGGCTTTCCAAGGTGCTTATAACACCGACCCTGTTGAGTTCTCGGCTCTGCAGGATGCGTATGCGTACAACTCGTACTATGCGGTGACCGAGGCGTGGCTCAAGAGCGGCCTGGGCATTGATATTTCGGGCCGTGCCGATTGCGTTAAGGGCATGGTGTGGAGCATCACCAACATGTGCGGCACCGGTGGCTGCAGGGACTTCTTCCGTTGGGCAAACCTTTCTAACAGTATGACTGATCGCGAGTTTGTGACGGCGCTTTCCAACAGTGTGGTCAATAACGTGGCGACCAAGTATTCGAGCCAGCCCCAGTATCATGAGGGCTGGAAGAACCGCTACCGCAACGAGCTGAAGGACTGCTTGGTTTATATCGCCGAGGACGAGGCCGCTGCCGCTGCGACGCCCGTGCAGCCCGAGCCCACGCCGACGCCTGATTCGAATGACGACTCGAGCGACGATGCCAACGATGACAGGATGGATTCGCCCTCGACCGATGCTGACGGTGATGGCTCTGCTGGTGGCACTACCAACAACGGCTCTACCTCGAACGGCTCCGTTTCGAACGGCTCTGCTGCGGGCGATTCGTCTTCAAGCTCTGCAGGCAATACGGACAGCGACGCTTCTGGTTCGACCGGCGCTGGCACCTCTAACTCATCCACCGGCTCGAGCGATTCGTCCGTTGGCACCGGCTCTAACAACGGCTCCGGCTCTGACGCAACCCCTGGTTCCGATGCTTCCAAGGATGACTCGAATAAGGCGCCGGACGTTCCCGTTGCTTCGCCGGACAAGAAGCCTTCTTTCTCCGAGCAGCTTGGTTCTACGCTGGGCTCTTCGCTGATGGCTGGCGTCAATAACGGCTCGACCCAGAACAAGGGCAACTCTGATCAGGTTTCCACGGAAAAGATCGAAGCCGCAAAGGGCGACTCCAAGGACAAGACTTCCGAGAAGACCGAATCCGATAAGGGTTCTAGCTCTGAGGAGAAGAGCGACAAGTCCGAACAGAAGAAGGACGAGGATAAGAAGTCTGAATCTGAGGAGAAGGACAAGAGCAAGGCCGAGGGCGAAAAGAAACAGTCCGAAGACGACGACAAGAGCGGTGCTGACAACCAGGTCCAAGAGCAAAATGACTCCAAAACGGTGACCACCACGACCACGACGACTACAACTACCAAGTCCTCGGGCGGCAACATGCCCAAGACGGGCGATCTGATTGTGATGGCGAGCCTTGCCAGTGCAAGCTTGGCCACACTGGGCGCTACGTCTATCGTAAGTGGTAAGCATAAGCTCGATCAGCAGAAGAAGGCTTCTGGGGAGGACGGCTTGGAGGAGTAATCTTCCAGATCGTTTTCTATAAGAGTTTGGGACGGGGTCCGGTGCGGCGGCATCGGCCCCCCCCCTTTTTTTGTTGTGCAACGATTTGTTATGCCCCCTCGGGGGTCTGTTGCTACCGCTGCCCGAAACGTTTGCATGTCGATATTGTTGCGCTCTACCCGCTCGCTACAATGGGCATCGTGCTGCGTTAGAAGGAGAGTTTACGGTGTCTGAACAGGTGAATTGTGGTTTTACTCATGCGTTTGGTGCACGGTTGCTCAATCATGCGGATAGCGCAGCTCTACCGGTTGATGCACGCGACTTTTCCGATGCAATCAATCGGTGTTTACTCGTCGATAAGACTATGTTTATTGCCGATATATTGGACAGTGAAGCACCTGTTGCGCTTTGCTGTCGGCCCAAGGGTTTTGGCAAGAGCATGAATTTATCGATGCTCAAGTGCTATTTGGAACGACCTGATCGCCGGCTGCCGGATCGAAGCCTGTTCGCTGGTACCCAGATTTGGCAGGCGGGCGGCGGTCGCTATCGTGATGAGTACGCGAGTTATCCGGTCATCATGCTCGACTTTACAGCTGCCGCTTCGAGGCATGGTGCTGGTGCTGCGGCAGCAATTCGCGGGGCTGTCGTGCGCGAGTGCGCCCGATTACTGCCGCTGCTTGCCGCGCCTGATCTGTCAAGACGTGAGGTTCGTCTTATCGAGAGGGCGGCGCGTGGGGTGGCCAGCGATAAGGAGATCGATGCGGCGCTTGGCGTGCTTATCAAGCTGCTCCAGGCAGCTTTCGATGAGCAGGTTGTTCTTCTGATAGACGACTACGACGCGGTATGTCCAAAGCGTTTGGACGCTAAGGACGACGGTAGCGTGGATTCCCTAGAGTCGCTCAGCCGAATGCTGTTCGACACCATTGCCGACGCCGGCGACTCGTTGCGATTGACGTGTCTTATGGGCGAGCGCCCCGGTCCTGCCGAGCTTGCGTTGTCCCAACGTGGGGTTTCCTATCGGTCGGCGACAGCGTTGTCGAGTTGGTGTGATCGATGGTTCGGTTTTTCGGACGACGAAGTCCAAGTGCTGTTGGATTGCATCGGTCGCAACGGCTGTCTGGATGACGCGCGTGAGTGGCTCGAGGGCTATCTGTTTGGTGGTTTTTATTGCTCGAGCCCGGAGCGCGTGGTGGACTACGCACATCGCGATTGCGTCGCGCCCGTTCGGGCGGATCTGTATTGTTACGCCGACCGTCTGGGCGCATGCGTCGGCGACTGGAATCTCATTCGCCTGTCCACATTGTTCGATTTGGTTGAGCCGCATGGGTTTATTGAGGCGCCAGTGCATATGCATGCCGAGGAGGTCGATGCCGCCAAGCCCGAAGATATCTGGACTGCGCTGTATCTGTCTGGATTCCTTACGACGGATATGACGGGGCATTCGGAGGACGGCGCGTGCCTTCGTTCCCTGCGTCTGCCTAATAACGAAGTGCGTCAGGCGCTCCGTCTTGTAATTCTGGAATGGTTTGAGTGCGCCGTTGAGGACGTTGGAGTTATCGACTCGTTCCATGACGGGCTGTGTCGAGGAGACGAGGACACTGTAAAGCAAGCTTTGAGCTGTGCTATCGGCGATCTGGGCATCGATGTGGGCCAATCAGATATGCCGACAGCCTATCATCTGGCGCTTCAGGGGCTCTGCTTTGGACTGCCCGGCTATTGCAATCCCAGCTCCAAGCGAAGTGGCGTCTCGGATCGCTGGGATATCCAGGTGATTCCCACCGGTCGGGTGTTTGACGTGGCCGACACGCTCGGCATGCTCGATGAGCGACCGCTCATTACGGTCAACATGTTGTACGACCCTGGCGTCGATGCCCTGGGCCTGGAACTGTTGGCGGTTCAGGCGCTGCTCGACATAGAGCGCGACGGCATCGATGATATCCGCGTGCCGCGCCCCGCCGTCGGGCGCATGCGTTGGGGTTTTGGCTTTGACGGTCAGCGTGTGTCCGTGGTGTGCCAACGACTGTAGCGGCGGGCGAAAGCCCTTTACTACTCGGCGTCCTTCAGGGGCGGCATGGGCTTCCAGTTGGGATCCTTAACGATCTTGCGGGCGTCCTTCATGCCGCGGCGCAGCGCCGGAATGCCGGTCTTAAAGCATTTGTCGACTGCTGCCAGACGAATGAACTCCTTGCAGAAGGTCGCGGCATTGCCCAGACGGAACAGCATGGGGTGGTAGTCACCGTAGATCTGCATATAGCGAGCGAGGAAGCCTCGGTTGCGCATGATGTAGTAGCGGTTGGTGTCGCTCGTGGAGTTGAGCTGTCGTTTGCCGGCGATATCCCAGTTGGAGACGGCGCGGGCGCGCTTGAGCACCACGTCGGCAACCACGGCGGCGGGGAAGTGCTGGCTGGCCACGTAGCCGTAGCAGGCATCGTCGCCGTAGATAAAGAAGCGCGCGTCGGGCAGGCCAATCTTGTCGACCACGCGGCGCGAGAACATGCCGCCCTCAAAGCACAGTTGGTTCATGGTGCGGTAGCCCTCGGGCCCCAAGTCCCACTTGGCGATGGGGTTAGGGATGCCGAGCGAAAGGATGAGCTGGTACTGCCAAAAGAAAGCGCCGCCGTCAAAGTCCAGGCGCGAACCCTGGATGACATCGTAGCGGTCGGTCCACTTGGCAAGACGCTCGATGCCTTCGGGGATGACGAGCACGTCGTCGTCCATCACCCAGAACCACTGGGCCCCCAGATCGTAGGCGCATTTAGTGCCAGCGGAGAAGCCGCCCGCACCGCCGCCGTTTTCGAGCTGCGGGGCGTAGATGACACGGTCGGTGCCGCCCTGCGCGTCGGGCTGCTCGGTGTCGATGCCCCACAGGCTGGCCAGGCGCTCGTTGAATGCGGTGCACATGGCCTCGGTCTCGCGAGAATTCTCGTTATCGACAATCACGATGCGCCAGGGCGTTGCCGTGAGCTCGGTCATGGAGTCGAACAGGTTGGCCAGGAGTTCCTGGCGCTTGTACGTAACGACAACGATGGCGAGCTTATCGATGGGGGCGGGAAGGGTGGAAGTCATGAACGAGAATATCCTTTCGCGTGGGCAGCATATCGGCCCTGCGGAATAAACAACGTGTCCCATGGGACACGACTATTGTAAGCGTAGGCGGGCGCCCGCGGGTAATGTTCCGCTAATCACCAAGAACGTTTGCTACAAGCTTGGTTGACGCGTGAGCGTGGCGAGGTTGCAAGCGCGCATTGTGGTATTACATAGGTGCCGATTCCTGTGGACGCGATCTTTCTGTTTGGATGCCCTGTGAATAAAACTCGTTTAGCCTCCTTTGCCGACACCCTACCCGCCAAATCCTTGCTGCTGTTCGTGGCATTTCAACTTGTCTTTGTCCTGAACAATTCCGCTGCGAATTGCCTGCCGAGGCCCGTTATCGAGTCGCATGCGCAGGGTTCGGAGTCCTCGGCCCTGTTGTCTAACATGTATGTCTACGACCACCGTGTTGCAGCTGGTCCTGTTTGCTTTGATAACAATCGTTTTATCATTGAAGTCGCACGGCAAAAGGACCAAGGTTCTCCGTTTAAGACGATGACTGTTGCCGAGATTGATGACGTTACGAAAGCCGGCGGGATTACGCATCAGCAGTACTACCGGTATTGGCATGGATGGCAGCTACTTACGAATGTCTGCCTGTTTATTGGCGGTATCGATGTTGTTGTGGTGCCTGCGGCTGCCCTGGCGATTGCCGGCTCCGCTTGCGCTTACGTTGCCTTGCGGAAGCGATTTTCAAAGCCATTGACGTTGGGTTTCCTTGCAATCCTGTTGTTCTCGACAAATCTGTTTTTCAATTTTATCGGTGATCTACTGCTGTGCATCTCGTTCTTTGTGGCGCTCATCATGATGTCTTGCATGAACTTTCGTTTGGAATTGGCTCCGAACGCATATGCTTTTACAAGCCGCCTTGTCCTTTGGTCGATAGCGACGGGCGCCGTGTTTTCGTTTCTTGACTTTTTAACGATCCCTGCTGCAGTTGTCGCCCTGCATTGCTTTTTCGCCTTCATTGCGCTCCCCGAGGGTGAGCGCCCCAAGCGCTGCGTCGTCACGATGATGCAGGCGCTCTTTGGGTTTGGGCTTTCGTTTGTGTTTACCTGGGCGATGAAATAGGTTGTCGCGGCATTTGTACTGGGTTGGAACGAGGTCTTTTCGAACGTTCTGGGCGAGATGGGCCTTTGGTCTGCGCATGGGGCTTCGTCACTGTTGCCCCAAGCTGACTGGCCTCAGATTTTGAAGGAGTTTTATTGCATGAGCCCGCAGCTGTTCGCCATTTGCTCAACTGCTGGTTATGCGATGATCTCGAACGTCGTTTGTCTTGTTTCGTTTGCTGCCGTATTGGTGATCTGGATTGCCGTATTCGTATGCTCAATACGGGGTGGCGCGCAAGACGGTCGCCGTCATAAGGTGTTGATCCAGTCGCTGCTCATGGTACTGCCTCTGGTGGTTGTTCTGGGTTATTTCGTTGTTATGCATGACCATGCGATCGTTCATATTCCGGTATTTGGCTGCAAGAACTGGGCGATTGTCTTTGCGATGTTATTTGCTTCGGGTGTAAGTGCACTTCGTGGCTTGCGGAGTCGGAAGGCCGCCTAGCTGCTCATGCGGGCCTTGATGGCGTCGACCACGGCCCTGCGAACGATATCTATGAGGAGCAGGGCAAGCGCGAGGCAAAGGCTCATAAGGATTCCGAGCAACATGGCGGCGGCTGGATGGGGGTCTCCCGTTTGGAAGCCTGCCGCCATGGTGTAGATTGCTTTGTCAAAGATGGGTCGCCAGACATTGCAGGTAAACGACTGTACGGCGTAGAAAGCGAGCGTTCCTGCGACGAGAGACATGATTGTCTTGTCTGCAGCTGGGACTTCGTGGCGCAGCTGATGGAGCGCTGCGGCGGCAACGGAAGCAGCGGCCAAGATGAAGGATATGACGGACGTGGACTTGTAGGAGAGCTTCCAGAGCGTGTTGTACTGGCTATTTGTCGATAGCAGGAGCTCGAGCACGATGGTGGCGGCAACGAGTCCGATGAGTGCGATCTTGGATTTTTGAGCGCCGGATGCGTTGCCGTGGCAATCGAGGACAAAGCGCATTTCTCCAGCTGCAATAAACGCGACCAGGTAGGTAACGGCGCTCATGAGCTTGCGCCACAAAACGATACCGGCCGCTTCGTTTGCCGTCGCTGCGATGTAGCAGTTGATTCCAAATGTTGCGAGCACGAGAAGTGCTACGACAAACGGGGCCCTTTTGCTGCCGATTCGCTGTCGTATCAGCGCAATCATTGGGACGAGCAATACGGAGGCGGCGTAGACCCAGATAAACTCGATGCCTAACGTGAGCCAGCCGATCTCGTGTAGTGAGATTTCGGGCAGGGGATAGACGTACATCGAGACAAACAGACAAGCTGCGCAATAAAAGAGCGTGGGCAAGACGATCTTCTTGAGGCGCTCAAGTGATTTGAGCGTGAGGCCCCGCGCGGACGAACCGTTTTGGAGGGCGCGTACCGCCGAGGGAATAAGGAAGTACCCCGAGATCATAAAAAAGATCTCGTTGGCCCAACAGCCCAGCAGGTTAATGAATCCCAGTAGTCCCGAATAGGGGAAAGCCGCAAGCGATGCGTATTCCGGCACGCCGGTGCAGACGGCTTGGAAGGTCCATTGAAACGTGTGGAATATCGCAATCCCGGCGACCGCGACCAAGCGCAGCGCCTCGATGGAGGTATTTCTGCTTGCTTTGCTGCCCATCAGACTATTTTCCAGCGCGTGCGTTGTACGAACCAAAGTGCGATGTGATCATTTTTAGAGTTTGCTTGGGCCCCTTGTTCCATACGTTATACAAGCCCTCTCCCACGAGGTCCTTGGCGTATGCGCAGTAGCTGATTTTAGGATTGGCAATGCCCATATACTCGGCATAGAGCCTTTTGGCCGCAGGGGTAACGCGAGGATTGGCAAATACCAGCTCTTGCGGCATGCGTTCGAACATCTTGTGGATGGCCCGCTCAATTTCGGGGTGACCGTCAATTCCTGTGTGCTCAATCATGATGCCCATATAGGTGAAGCCGCGTGTGATTTGCGGTGTCCAGACGGCGGGGTCGGTGACGTTGAGCCTCTCAAGAATATCGACCATGTCGTTCCAGCGATTAAACGGCATCAAGGGGTCACGCTTTGCCAGGGCGGCCGCCTTTTCGGGTGTTTCCTCGCGGTAGCAATAATACGGCTTGGGCCAGTAAGCGATGGCCTTTGCCTGGCAGAGCGTTTCGACGAGGAATGGATTGTCGGCCCAGCCCGCACCGGGGATTTCCTTAAACCAGATATTGTTTTGCATCAGGAAGTCGCGACGATAGATTGCCGTCCAAATGGACGGATGGTGGGCCAGCAGGTGTGGAGCGTCGTGAATGGTGAACGGTTGCCGAGGCGGTTTAATGCGACCGCGATATGCGCAATGTAGTTTGACCTCTTGGGGGGTATCGGGCTTGCGAATGATCCAATACGGGGTCTCAATAATATCGAGCTTGTTCGGATCGCCAAATTCGCGCTTGGCAAAGGCAAACATGTCGGAGTACATTCCGGGCTCGATCCAGTCATCGGGCTCGAGGATGGCAATCCAGTCGCCCTTTGCCTCGCGAATGCCCAGATTGCAGGTTGCGCCGTAACCCTGGTTTGCCTTATCAATCACTCGAACGCGTGAGTCGCGCGCAGCGAAATCTTCCATAATGGCGCGCGAGTTGTCGGTGGATCCGTCGTTGATGGCGAGGATTTCCAGTTCGATATTTTTTTCGTTTAATAGGCTGCCTATAGCCTGAGAAAGATACGGCTCGGCATTGTAAGTAGGCACGATTACGGTCAGCATTCAAACACTTTCTCTAGGCGACTTGGAAGAATTATACCCTATTGCAAAGCAACGATTTTGGTTGCATATGCTCTGAAGAAACTAAAACCGTTGCAAATGAATGAAAGCAACTAAATTAGTTGCTATAATCGCCATGAGGAAAGGAAGCTGGATGAACAATAGCTATTCGGCTCTCATGGTGGACATGAGACATTCGAGACATCTTTCGGACAGTAGGAGGCAAAGCGCACAGGAGGATCTTGCGAACGCAATGGACTGCACAAACGAGCTGTTTAAAACTGAGCTCGAAATGCCGCTTATGTTTAGTGCGGGCGATGAATTGCAGGGTCTATTTCGTAGTACGGCTGGTGCTTTCTTGGCATACAGATTTATCAAGATACTCGTCCAGACGGTTGATCTGAGGGGCGGTATCGGAGTTGGAGAATGGAAAACTCGGATGCAGTCTGCATTGTCGACGGAGCAAGACGGGTCGGCATACCATCGTGCACGCAGAGCAATTGCTGCGTCCGAAAAAGATAAGTACAGTAATTTGAAGATCATTGATGCTTCGGGTGTTTCGCGTGAGAAAGAGCTGTGCGCGGCGGGCTGTCTGGAAATAATCGATCGCAGAAACGAGTCGCAGCGTAATTACTGCGAGGTTGTTGAGTTGTTGCGGCCGCTAATGCTGCACGAGGGCACAGACGCGACTTTGAGCAAAAGGTATACTGAGCTCTTCGAAACACGTATAGGCAAAAAGTATGGTGCCAAAAGCAATCCGAGCGATTGCGCGCCAGTGGCGTTGGGCAGCTCACTCAACCTCAACGTAGATAGCATCAGAGCTAGTCAAGTAGGGCTTGCGGGACAAATGGGTGTTGCGATGGGGAAGACGAGGCAGGGGCTCGAGAAAAGCCTTAGACTCGCGAATGTTGTAAGAGAAAGAGAGCTGGCTGCTTTCGCCGTTCATTTCCTTAATGAAGTGGAGCCGTCATGAGAGTGTTCGGGTGTTTCCTTCTATTCCACATGCTGTTCGACTTTTATTTTCAGTCGAATAAGATGGCAGATAAGAAGGAAAGCAATAGAATTGCCCTTGGTCTGCACTGTTTAATTTACGCGGCCGGCGCCGCGGCAACAGTAGCTCTTCTGTTCGAGGCGAGTGTAGCCGCCACGGCTGCGTCCTTTACGGTATTTGCTCTTTCACACTGGTTTATCGATGGCAGCCTGAGAAGAAAGATTGCAGGGCTTGATCTTTCGCCGGTTGGTAGTTTTTTGATCGATCAGGTGCTGCATATTGTACTTTTGTTTATGTTGAGCGTTCTATGCTGTCACCTCTGGGTCATGCGGCCAGTTGCTTCGAATCTCTTGGGCGCCCGTGGAGTTGAGCTCACTTGGGTTTCGACATTGTGCTTTTGCGGGCGCCCCTGCAGCATCGTTATTGCCAAGGTCCTCCAATTTCTCCGAAACCCTGGTACAGAGCAGTCGGCCGGCACATCAAATGCACATTCAGGCAAGTGGATTGGAATATTTGAAAGGCTGATTGTCGCGGCGCTTTCTCTGCTGAACCAATATTCGGCTATAGCATTTATCTTTACTGCAAAAAGTATCGCGCGCTTTAAGCAGCTGGAAAGTGACAAGGATTTTGCTGAGGTGTATTTGTTGGGTTCATTGGCGAGCGTGTTTCTAGCAATGGCTTCTGCGATCTTATTTATGTACTTGTTTAACAGTGCTGGTTGCTGATGCTAATAAAAGCGTTAATAGGAGAAGGGCTGAGAGGGTGCCCATGAATAATTCATCTGATGATTTCAGAAAAGAGCTTATTAACAAAATAAAGCCGTGCATTCATAACTTGACCATGCGGCCCGGTTTATTTCGCGGTGAATATTGTGAATCCTATGATAGATTTGTTGCTGGAGAGGCGGTGTCGTTTCTCTACGTGCGTGATCCAGGGCCATTAAATAACATGTCAGACGCCGATTTTATCGACGTGTTTCTTCACGGGAACAATATTCGTAACTGTTTCTATTTTATTAGAAACTCTGAAAATCCAGTAGTACGAGAAGAGAATAAAGATCTGTATTTCGACAAAAGCCTAACGAAGAAGGAATTTCTTGACAGCATTTATGAGCAGCTGAAGCAAATGGAAGATATTGACTGCTTCTCAAAGGATGAGATAGATGATCTTGTTTGTGCAATTGGGAACAGTTTGATTAACATTGAAAATCCTAGCGTCAAGGCAGTTTTTGGTAGCCGCAGGTTTTAGAAGTGCCCTACCTTTCTTTGCATAATTAAAGGCTCTGTTAGACCGGAGTTGACACGACCGGCTGCTCTCTTGCCCTCGAGTTAATCTATCGCGGCTGTTGGAGCGAGCCGGCCCCATCCCCGTCGGCCTTCTCGGCGGGCCCGAGCCTCACGTCGAAGGGCATGCCGCCCTCGCGTATCACGGCGCGGAGGAACACG
This sequence comes from uncultured Collinsella sp., assembly GCA_958451615.1. Lineage (GTDB taxonomy): Bacteria > Actinomycetota > Coriobacteriia > Coriobacteriales > Coriobacteriaceae > Collinsella. The sequence goes on from CAUDQR010000008.1 coordinate 81,603, forward strand.
TTCACGGCCCCCGACATCGAGAGCCCCAGCTCGTCGAGGACGGCGACCGCCTCCCTCTTGACCTCCGGGTCGATCCTGATGGTGGTCGCGGGCACGTTCGACGTCATGGCGGCTCCTCCTGCCTTCCTGCTCTTACGCCGCCATTCTATCGGACTATGCCGCCCGCGAGACCCAGTAGTCCATATAGGGCGGCAGAACGTTGAACATGTCGCGGATGCGGGTCGAGCAGGTGCCGTTGGCGAGCTGGCGGGCGACCGTGGACTCCGCGGTGCGGGAGTCGACCGCCATGAAGGTGCGGCACCAGCGGAACCAGTCGAGGTAGGCGGCGAGGTGCTTGGCGGACACGCCCTTGAAGCGCGCCATGAACGAGTCGAGGAGCGAGTGGACGGTGTTGATGCGGTTGATGGTGCCCTCCGAGCGGTCCTTGGAATCATAGGACTCATGCGAGGCGACCTTGAGGTCGGAAAGCACGTCGATGTAGGCGGTGGCCTTGTCCGTGGCGACGACCGCGCCTGCGCAGATACGGTCTCGGAGAGCAGCCATCGCGCGCTTGCGCGAGACCACGCCGCGCCCCGAGACCTCGAAGAATGTGGCGTCCGTGTCGCTGATGCCCGTCATCACGCAGATCTGCTCGCGGGAGAGGCCGCGCCTGCGGACCTGCTTGCCGCGGTGGCGAGCCTTCCTCGGCAGGGTGAAGGAGCCCTTTGAATGGTTGCCCTTGAAGGACTCGGGGAAGTACGTCTCGTCGAGTTCGCAGGCCTGCCCCTGCCCCACATGGAACTCGGGCGAATATTCCTTCAGGCACTCGATGAGCCTGTGGCGCATGGTCCAGGCGGTCTTGAGGCAGACGCCGCAGCGGCCGGCGCACTCGCGGAGAGGGAGCATGAGGGCGAAGCACTCGGCGTAGGCCATCCAGGTCTCGCGGGGCAGCTTGCTCGTGCCGAGGATCCGGTCGGTGGAGCCGGAGAACGTCCTGCCGCAGTCGCGGCAGAGGTAGCGCTGCCCGCCGTTCCCGGACCTGCCTTTCTTCACGATGGCGACCGAGCCGCAGCGGGGGCAGCGCTCCATCTCGTAGCCGTCCCCCGCGGCATCGTCGAACGTGGCGGCACGGATGACGTCGCGCACCGACTCGATTGCGCGGCGGCGCTCGGACTTGCTGAGCTTCGCAAGACCTATCTTCAAGTTGAGAACCAGGTCGCCTGCATCCATTGGGGCTCCTTCGACGTTTAATGAAGGATAGCCCGTCGCGGTGACATCGGATTTATGTCAATCCCGGTCTAACAGAGCCTAATTAAATGGCATCTTTTGTGCACTCCTCATTAGGGGCGTCCCTTAGAAGCCAATTTCTCTGTGCGATAATCTAAGCACTGTATATATCAAGTTGAGAGCTGGTGACATGAAATGAAAATCAATGTGAAAAACATCGGTAGAGTTGCTGAGGCTGATGTTGAAATTGATGGTATTGCCGTAGTCGCAGGAGAGAACGGAACGGGAAAAAGCACGGTCGGGAAAGCTCTCTATGCGGCGTTCAACAGTATGTCCGATTCTGAAAATAAAATCGATCGCATGAGGCGCTATAGCGTTGAGCGTGCTCTCAGAAAGGCTTATATAGGCGGTCCTTTCGGTTCCACGCCTCGCCACAGGCGAAGTGCCGGAAGAATATCCGATTTTATCGATAGGGTTTTTTCGGGTAAGTACACGAGAGATGAACTAATTGATGAGATAAAGGACTATTACGGGAAGGAAATCTCTCGTGAAATTGAATCCGATTTCACGAATGGTGTGGCAGGAGTCGCAGATCAAATTATCGAGATCATGGATATTTCCGATGACGAAGCGTTCCGTGCAATTGCGACAAACAGATTCCGAAGCGAGTTCAACGGCCAGATAAATTCTGTTTTCGACGATGAATCCGGAAGAGTCGAGCTCCAGATAAAGGACTCTTCTACGCTTTTCTCAATCGCAGGTGATGAGGTGACGGAGGTGTGCGACAGAAGAACCTTGCGATTCAGGGCACATTATCTAGACGATCCGTTCCTGATTGACTCGCTCGCGGGCCCCTACGGCTCCGCTTTTCGTTCCAGAACTCTACTTGGGCATCAGGAGGAGCTTCGCCAAGACCTGATTAGGTCTACCATCCGCAACGATGACAAAGAGTCCTCGCTATTCGACGAAATTGCAATGGAACGGCACCTGAACGTCCTTATGGAGAAAGTCGTCTCCTTATGTCCGGGTCATTTCGAGAAGAGCGGCAGTCGCGATCACCTTATATATCTTGAAGGGGGTTTTGTTCGAGGGCTAGAGCCAGGCAACCTTTCTGCCGGCTTGAAGACGTTCGCTATCATGAAGGTGCTCTTGAAGTCTGGGGCGCTTGAAGCCGGAGGAACCATTATCCTCGATGAGCCTGAGATTCATCTTCATCCCGCATGGCAGCTTGCCTTTGCCGAGATAATCGTGCTGCTCCAGAAGGAGCTCGGAATGCATGTCTTGATGAGTACCCATAGCCCATATTTCTTGAATGCGATCGAAGTGTATTCTAAAAAGTACGGAATCGATGGATTGTGCTCATACTATCTTGCGGAAACCTGCGCCGATGGACGCTCTCGTTTGACCAACATAACCCGCTCAACGGAAGTGGCCTATGAGAAGTTAGCAGCTCCTTTTGATATTCTTGAGAGGGAGGAGTGCGGTCTTGAGTAGCGACTTGTGCATTTCCTGCCCGCATCCGAAGACTCCCGAGGTGCATGATGACGGTGATGAGTGTGTCCGTTGCAGAACCTGTATTCTAAAGGACTGCATGTCCTCAGTATCCAAAACATCTAAAGATGGGGAGTCTTCCCTGGTGGATGACGACTTCCCTATTGTTAATTTTGACTCCGTTACCGAGAGCTACTGCAAAAGAGTTAATAGACGAATGGATCTTCCGCGCTCTGCTGATGCACTATATTGTGACCGGGAAACGTTATATCTAATTGAATTCAAAAACGGTAGTCTGACGGAGGGTCTGGGAAAGAGGCTTAATCCAAAGATTGATGAAGAACTCGGCATCAATCTTGGCCAGAGGGACGCTATCATTGAGAAATGCAAGGATAGCGTTTTGATCTGTTCGGATTTATGGGGAGAGAGAACAAGATGGTTTCGCGAGCATTGCGTTTTTGTTTTGGTGTACAACGGAAACAAGAATGAGCCGACGAATCAGCCGGCGTCAAAGCTGATTTCCGACTCGATTAGGAAAAAGGCACGCTTTGGGCTTTCGGGCAAATTAAAAGGATTTTGCGTGAAGGACGTCTTGACGCTAACAGAAAGTGAATTTTCTAGAATGTTCCTTTCGGCTTGGCGAGACGCAAAGGACTCAAGAGAGAACATTTTGGATTAGATTTAACAGTTTAGATAACAGGTGGTGGCGTACCTACCTTAAGCTGCAGTAAGTCGCGTCGGTCATCAGGACATGGCGCGCGATCTTTGCGGGCGGGTCCCATTTACCGCACGCCTGGTGGACCCGGAAGAGGCTGACGCGCCAGGCGAGATGCAGCTGGGGTTTGCAGCGACATTCCCGTGTAGCGCCAAAGGTAAGGCTTAAGCCTCGAACACAGGTCGTCCATCATCTCCATCCGCTCCAGGCGGACTGGGTCGTTGAGGTTTGCCCTGTGCGCCTCACTCTCGACCCCGCCATCCCTGGTTAGCGCGCCGTGCGCCGTATCCCGGGCGTTCCGGCGCACGTACGAACGCCCGCCCGGAGGGATTGTCATAAAACAAAGTTCCGGATGGGCGCTTGGGTATTAATTCATCGTAATTTGTCGTTACTCCCCGGGCATCAATTAACGCAATTTTGCCTTCCAAGTTGGCTCGGCAAAATACATGGCGACCTTTTCCGTTGCGTTCTTCGTTGATGAATGCCTTGTATTCGAGAATCTCTTCGTTTTTTAGCGCAAACGCTTGGCATTATCCTCTGAGAAGGCATCCCGCTAATGTCAGATGATCTTAGTCGTCAATTTGAGATAGGTGACCTTTGTAGTCAATCTTTTCGAGGGTAGTGTCGAGAAAGTTGGTGTAGCGCCCGATCCGAAACGAGTCGGCCCGGCGTCCGGGAACCTGGAACACGGTTGATATCCTATGCCGCCTCGATCCTGTCCGCAAGCTCGAGGCCGGATTCGATCTTCTTCCTGGTCTCCGCCTCCAGCCGCTCCCAGTCGACCGTCCCGTCGATCCCACGTGTGCGGCCCTCGTCGTAGAGCTCCCTCATCTTTGCCTCCGAGAAGTATCTGGACTCCTGCCATATCTCGTCCTGCTCGCACATGACCGCGCTCGCGAGCCGCACCAGCGAGCCCGTTGACGGGAACACCTGCACGACGCGCGACCTGCGCTTTATCTCTCGGTTGGTCCGCTCCTGGACATTGTTGGTGCGCAGGCGCTTCCAGTGGGTTGGCGGGAAGTCGAGGTGGTCCAGCGCGTCCGGCTCGGCCTTCTCGAGGATCGCCGCCGCCCTCGGGCAGCAGCTCTCTGCTCGTGGCAAAGACACTCCCCATGGTGCTTTACGAGAATGTTTCCCAAGTAACTGCAGGCCTACCTCGACTGGTACGTTCGCCTTTTGCGGGTCAACAGGGTCCACGAGAGGTTGGACCCGACCACTAAAAGCGATGTACCATGTGTTGAGGTCCGTGAAAGCCTTTCGCAGCTTAGGGTGGATGGGGTACCATCTGCTATCCAAAGCGTTGAACAATAAAATATAATAGTACCGCTGCCATCGTTCCAAATAAGACTCGAGCTACAGTGTGGAATCTAAAGTACTTTACCGAGGGCAATATAATTTCAGAGACAAAAAATCCGATTAGCAGTACTTCAAGTGCGCTAAGCATATTAGTGAATAAATTGATTGAGGCATAATTGACGGGTGCGTCGTTTTTAACTAATCCCGCAACTGTGTTTAGCATAGATACTAAAATTGCCAGTACACTAATGATAATACTGAAAACGTTTGCGGATTCTTTGTTAGATTTACTCTTATGTTCTTCGTCAAATTGTCGAAGAGCCATTCTGCCTTGCAATGTCAGGAAAACGTTTGAGTGCTCATGTCGAATATAGCCAAGGGCCATTAAATCCTTCAGTGATTCAGTATGTTTTATCCTTTTCAATTCACTATCTGTTAAGGGAGCGCCGTTTGATTTGAGGAATGAGTACATAATTTCATCGGCTCCAAAGGGGATTGTGGTGTTTTTATCTTTCAATTTTGATTCGCTCCTTGCATATTCAGCGCTTGCATTGCTACTGCGTTACTTTTCTGACCTGATGACTGCATTTGCTCAAATTAATGTGATTTTTTAAATGCTTAAATTCTCCGAGTGGTTGTAGGTGCCGCCAAGATTCTTTCGATAATTGATTGAGCCAGTCTCGCTCTGTCCGATGCCCTAGCCCTTATTCTTGTCTTCAGTTCGTCGGTCTCTTCCGACGTGGTCATTTCCAGATACCTCCTCTTTATCCGCTCGTGCTCGACGGTGCGCACGAACCTTGCTGTGACGAGCATGGGGCCGAGTATCCATCGATGAAGGTGCTGGCGAACATCACCCTTTGCCTGACCTTGTAGTTTATCCGGTCGATGCCGTTGTTGGCTCGGGCGGGGAGTCCGTGTTGGCGAGTGTGCCTGAATCGGAATCCGTTCTGCGCGGTGAGCTCGCGCATGCTCAACCGCTTCCTCAACTGGTTCTCGTTGACCGGGCTGACAAGGCACACCGACAGTCATAGGTGCGACGCGTTTGGGGTACAGTTTCGGACGGAACCCACAAGAATGTGCGAGATGACCTAGGGGCACCTTGCAGCTGTACTGGGGTTACTGGAAGGGGCGGCAATGTCGTTGGATTAACTTTCTTTAACAGATACTTTTTTAATTGACGCGCCCATATAAATCTTTTCTGCATACTCGACTGCTTCTGCAGTCTCTGCGGCGCTCCGTCATTGGTAAAGCACCTGACAGAGAGGGGAATTCGATGTCATAGCTGGCGTCTTCATCGGAGGATAAGATTACTTGATAGCTATATGTTTTCATCGCTAGTCATCTCAGACTATTATAGATATATCGATATATCGTTTGCAGCTTTTACGATTTCCGGTACGTTCCAATCGGAATCATTTTCTGGTGGTTGATAGACATGACTTCTGCTTCGTATGTGCATTCAGTTTTTTGCACTGGATTAAATCAACTGCATCTAATTTAGCTAGATTGGGAAGCGATATTGCATGGTGCTAAGCTTGACACAGAAAGAAACATATCGGGAGACGCTGGCTAATCTCGTTGCCAAGCAAAACGATGGCGCTTCCATTGTTTCCGCAGGGAAGGAACTGGAAGCTCTATCGTCTTTTCTCGTCCCGCGAATGCTTTACCGCTATCGACCTCCAACTAAATACGCCTTTGCCGACCTAGAAAACGCAACTGTTACGTTTTCTCATCCAAGGGTTTTCAGCGATCAGCGCGACTCGGTGCCGATCTATAACTGGAATGGTATAGATGAAATCGAAAGTTATCTCAATGATGATGAACAAGCGTTAGAGAAAATAAATCAAATTGATTTTAGACGACTTGCGTGTGTTTTAGGGGCTCTGGGGACTCCTTTAAATCCAGCAAGAATTGATGAGTTCGAGATGCTATCCGATGAGGGGAGAGTTAGCCTTTTTCGCTCGGCTGTTAAAAACTTGCGTTTATTTGTTGGAGGATTTGTTGCTCCAGTTCATCAGAATAGCTGTCGAAATTGTTGCCGCATTTTGTGCCTAACAGACAATCCTAGCGATTCGAATATGTGGAATGTATATTCCGAAAGCCAAGCGGGTTTCGTTCTTGCTTACGACAGAGAAGCTATTCGCAATTGCAATATTGCTAACGGAATGCGTACTGAAATATTGCCAATTTTATATGATGACAAACCATTTAATTGCGACCCTCAAATTGCTTGGACTGCTGCTAGGATGCTTGGTCTTAATGTGGGCAGCGACGACATGCTTAGTGATCTGCGGGCAATTTACAGAAAGGGCAGTGCGTTTGAGTGGGAGAACGAATATCGTGCCCGTCTTGTACCCGAGCCAGATGAGCTTGAGATGAATTATGTACAACGCCCGTGCAAGCCATTACGAGTTATTCTTGGGAGCAGGATGTCTCAAGAGGATAAAGAACTTTGCATTTGCGCGGCGAATAAACTGGACATTCCTGTAGATGAACAGTGCTAGTTATCCGTTAATAGTGCCGTGTAGTCATTATTTGTTAGCTGAATCGTGTGCTAGTAGACTCCTGAGTTGGTGATTGCCATATCTACGGGGGCATTTCGAAAGATAATTTGTTCGCGCGATTTGTTGTGGTGTAAGAGGGAGGGCTGCGTCAGCGCCCCCCCCCTGCGCCTAAGGCTATTCCGCTACGCCGTGGTGGTCATGGACATCCCTTATTACCTCGTGCGCGGCCAGTCAGTTCCGCGGCGAGTCTTACCGCGTCCGCCATGCCCTCATGCAGGAGGGCTAGCTGCTCAAAAAGCGTGCGCGCTTCCGATGCTCAGACTGCTCAAATCCTTTTGACGAAACACAACGTTCCGGGCTCTCGTCGGAGCGGGGTATTACGACCGTACTGGCGGTCGACCTGCGGATGTCGGTACGGTCGCAATACTCTGGGGGGATGGGCCTTATAAATTCGATGCTTCGTTGGATCGTTTAGGAAATAGTGCTGCTCTGCTTATAGTTAGATGTGAGAGCATCGTTGAGCGCCCCCTTTCGCAGCAGGCTGATATTCAAACTTTCTGTAGTCCGATATGCGAAGAGGAATTAATAGAAATAGACAATCGCATGTTTGCACATGAGATAAGGGAGCAGTATTTCGAACCGTTTGTTAGTTCTTATTAACTAAGTTTGATGAGGCCTTTATAAGATATAGGTATGAGGATTTTCTCAGATGAAAAATGTTGGCTGGTTCACGTTCGAAGGCGTTGAATATTGCTACCTTGATTCAACACGAATCCTTTCTATGACAATTGTTCAAAAGAAGAGATAATTGATGGATAATGTTGCAACATGGATATTCATTTTGACTGGGGATTCAATATGAAAAAGGTTTTACGTGCTGCAACTTCTTTTTCTTTGGCTGCTCTTCTGACATTTTCGTCATTGATGAGTCCTGTAGTTGCTGCTTACGGGTTGAACGAGGCGCAGCCCGCTGAAGCTGTGACGGATGTGGCTTCTGCAGGTGATGACGGAGTGGCTGCACGCGATGACTATGCTGAAAGCAGCGAGGCTACCGTTGACCAATCACCGATTGAAGGGGATATTGAGACTATCGACTCGTTGAGCCAAGGCACAACTGAAAGCGATGTCAAGACCGAGCAACAGGTCGATTCGGTCGAGTCGGACTTTCAATACGTTTACCTGGCCTACCCAAGCCTTCCCTCTGGATCCAATCAAGTCATTGCTTTTGCTACGCCTAATGACGGCGAAGTTCTTTCCTCTGCTGCGCTTGGCTATGTGAGTGCCAACGGCGTAAAGGGCTCTGTCGACGCGTCTGCTACGGCTGATAATTCTGCCGCCTTTACCTTTGGCGCAAAACTCGAAGCTAATACTTATTTCCTCACTTCGATTTCTTATTATCTAGAGGGAGATGGGGCTGAGCATAAGATTGATCTTTCTAATCGAGATTATTCATTCACCGTCGTAGATAGCTCTGTGAACTCCGAGGGAACATCCGTTTATTATGCAGATGGGGACGGAAATGCTGTTGAGGCCCAGTCTATTCAGCAGGCGTTGGAGTGCGCCGATTCTCCGGATGGTGTTTCTACCTATGCCACTCGTTCTGCACGCAATGTTGGTGTAATTGCTCTCGATGCGGGTCACGGCGGTTCTGATCCTGGCGCGCAGGGAAATGGCAAAAGCGAAGCCGATCTTACTTGGAAAATCGTAACGGCGTGCAAGAATAAGCTTGAAGCCTATGGTTTCAAGGTAGTTCTTGCTCGTGAGCAATACGGCAATTATTCAGGTGACGATTATCTTTATCGTGTTCAGCGCTGCATCGATCAAGGCGCTCAGGCTTTCGTTAGCTTCCATATTAATTCCGGATCTCCTGCCGCTCATGGTGCTGAGGTTTATGCTCCTACTGCGAATGGCACTGATTGCACACAGGTTTCTGTAGAACTTGCAAATAAGGTTATGAACAATCTTGCCGCTATGGGCCTTTCGTACCGCGGCGTATTCCAAATGGAAGTAGGCGATGAGTTCGCTGTTATCCGATGTGCCCGTGAACAGGGAATCCCTGGCATCTTGATTGAACACGGCTTTATCTCGAATTCCGGCGATGTTGCCAACTATTTCTCTGATGACGGCTGCCGTCGCCTTGGCGAGGCTGATGCTGCTGCAATTATTGCGCAGTTTCCGCATCCTTATTCCATTGATGGAATTACATTCTCTGAAGAATTGGGGCGTGCTGGATCTTCCATTAAGGTTGGCGTGAATGTTACCGGTAAGACCGATGGTCTTAAGTACAAATTTGTTTGGCATAAAGTCCGAGCCAATTGGAACAGCTCAAATTGGGGTGTAATTGGCCAAGATTTGACCAGCCCGTCTGTTACTTGGACTTTGCCATTAGCTGGTGAATATGAAATTTATGCCGATGTTGTCGACTCTAATGGTTACATATCGAGCACTTCAAAATATAAAGTAGTCAATTGGTCCGTCGAGGGCCTCGACGTCTCCGGCGAGGCGCGCTCCGGCAAGCCGCTCAGGCTC
>CAUDQR010000009.1 GCA_958451615.1 uncultured Collinsella sp.
CTCGGCGCTGCCGTTACGGGCAATATAGATCTGAATTAAAGATGGCGCGCGGCCTTTTAGGCCGCGCTTTTGTTTTGGTTCGCGCCATGTGGGGGTGATGGCGACGTGCATTTTTGCGAGTATTCTGCAACCGAAGGCCCCTGCATACCGACCTCGGGCAAAAAAATCGGGATTTCTCGATGTTTTCTACGAATGATGGGCGGGGTTATGGGCTGACAGCGTTTGATTTGCAGGGATATTCGCGGTCTTTGGCATTTATCGTAGCGCCCGAAGCCCTTGGTTATGTTGAATACTCCTAAAAATGCACGGCGCTTAAAGGGGGACCTTCGCGAAAAAGGAAACCGCCCCGTCGAAGTATGCATTCGACGGGGCGGTTTATGCATATAGCCGATTTAGGATGCGCTGCCAAACTACTAGAACTTGACGGTCGGGGCCTGGCGGGCTGCTTCGGCGGCCTCGAAGCCCTGGCGTTCCTTAAACTGGAAGATGCCGGCAAAGATGACAGCCGGGAACGTCTGAATGGCGTTGTTGTAGCTGAGCACGCAATCGTTGTAGCTCTGGCGTGCATAGCTAATCTTGTTTTCGGTATCCTCGAGTGATGCCTGCATCTGCGTAAAGTTGGTGTTTGCCTTAAGATCGGGATAGGCCTCGGCTACGGCAAAGAGCTGGCGCAGCGCACCGGTCAGCACGTTGTCGGCTTCCATCTTGGCCTCGGGCGTAGTGGCCTTGACGGCGGTGTTACGCGCGCTGATCACGGCGGAGAGCGTCTCCTGCTCGTGCTTGGCGTAGCCCTTGACGGTCTCGACCAGGTTGGGGATCAGGTCGTTGCGGCGCTGCAGCTGCGTATCGATGTTCTGCCAGGCGTTATCGATGCGGTTACGCTTGGTGACCATGTTGTTGTAGATGCCGGCGATGGCGCAGACAATCACAATGACAACAACGATGCCGATGATGACGGTAATCATGATGTCTCCGTTTCGAATGGCCGCGGCGGCATGCGCCAGCTGCCGTTGGTATAACGCTACTAGTATACCCGCAACGTTTTGCCGTGCCGAGCTTTCCGGTAAGCGTTATGTTTTCGGTGGGGTTGGCACTGGGGCAAAGCGCGCGAGGTACAGGTGTAAGATATGCGACAGATTGACGAGTGTTGTCTTTGCCCTGAGGATGGCGATACCAGTGGACCTTCGCATCAAGAAAACCTACCGTGCCCTGTTCGATGCCTTTACCGAGCTTCTCGAGGAGCATCGTTTTGAGGACCTGACGGTTGCCATGTTGTGCGACCGCGCCATGATTCGCCGCACGACGTTCTACAAGCACTTTCGCGACAAGAACGATTACTTTGCCTTTTATATCGATGAGCTTATGTCGGGTTTGCCGCAAAAACAGCCCGATGAGGCCGGCGCGGTATCTGCCGAGGACGTGCGCGCGCTTCGGCACGCGATTTTGGACGATGCCATGGATTTGATTCTGACGCACGAGCGGCTCATGGATAACATTTTGGCAAGCAGCATGTCGGGCATGTTGACCAATGTTATTTGCGACCGCATTGCCCGCTCCATCCGCGAGCGTGTGATGAACGTGCTTGCCGAGGATGCCCTGGCCCCCGTGTCACTCGAGACGACGTCTGAGTTTGTCGCCGGCGGTATTATTCGACTTTTCACGATATGGTGGGAATCGGGCCACGATCTTGAGCGTCGACCCGAGATGGCCGACGTGGTCGATGCGCTGTTTGAGCGGACCATGACACCGGTGCATCACTAGAAGTGGCGGAGAGAGGGGGATTCGAACCCCCGGAACGCTCTCGCGCTCAACGGTTTTCAAGACCGCCGCATTCAACCGCTCTGCCATCTCTCCGTGAGTCGTAATGATAGCATCGTTTTGAATTTGCAACAGGGAAGGCGAACGATGACGATCACCGAAATCGATGAGAAGTTCATGCGCGAGGCGCTGGCGGAGGCGCGAGCCGCCGCGGCGGTGGGCGAGGTACCCATCGGAGCCGTAGTGGTGCGCGACGGCGAGATCGTCGCGAGGGCGCACAATCGGCGCGAGCTCGATCAGGATCCTTCGGCTCATGCAGAGTTCGCGGCCCTGTGCGCTGCCGCTCGGTCGCTCGGTCGCTGGCGCCTTTCCGACTGTACGGTCTATGTGACGTTGGAACCCTGCTGCATGTGCGCAGGCCTTATGGTTAACGCGCGCGTGGGGCGCTGCGTGTATGGCGCGAGCGACGCCAAGGCGGGCGCGTTGGGATCCCTATACGATTTGAATGCCGACTCGCGCCTGAATCATCGGTTTAACGTGACGGCTGGCGTGCTGGCAGACGAGTGTCGTGAGGTGTTGAGCGGCTATTTTAGTGGGTTGCGTGGCACCGATGGTACTGGCTGCGGTTGTGGGGCCGATCTCGAGGCACATGCCGCTCATGCCGAGGCGCTCGCGTGTGCCGAAGAAATCGCCGTTGAGGTGGTCGATTTTGGTGCCGCGTGCCGCCGGCCCCGCCGTGTGCTGTTGGCGATTGATTCCTTTAAGGGCAGCGTGTCGAGTGCGCAGGCGGAGGCGGCGGTTGCCGAAGGCGTGCGCCGCGTTTGGCCCGATGCCGAGGTGTGCACATTGCCGCTGGCAGATGGCGGCGAGGGAACGCTCGACGCCGTTGCCGCCTGCGGTGGCGAGCTTGTGACCTGCGAGGTTGCAGGTCCCTTGGGCGAGCGTGTGCCTGCCCGGATGCTGGTTGATGTCGAGCGCGAGTCCGCGGTCATCGAGATGGCCGAGGCGGCCGGCATTGGGTATTCGCCTTGCACGGAGTCGTCGGCGCTTGCGGCTTCGACCTATGGCGTGGGCGAACTGATGCTTCATGCGGTTCGCGCAGGTGCAAAGACTATCTATATTGGCTTGGGCGGCAGCGCCACCAACGACGGCGGCGCCGGCATGCTGCAGACGCTGGGCGCGCGTGTGGTCGATGATCGGGGCTGCGATGTCGCCCCCGGTCTTGCCGGCCTTGAGCAGGTGGCGAGCGTTGATTTGGCGCCAGCGCTGCAGGCTTTGGATGGCGCTCGTATCGTTGTGCTTTCGGATGTCGAGAATCCGCTCGTAGGGCGTCGCGGCGCGCTTGCGGTGTTCGGCGGACAGAAGGGTCTGCCGGCGGATGATGCCGAGGCGCTGAACAGGTGCGACAGCTGGATGGTCGGCTACGGTCGCTTGCTCGACGCTGCGATTGCCGGAGCTCGAGCCCAGGGGCTGTTGCGCACATCCGAGGGTGCACGGACATTTGGCTCGGTGCTCGGTGTGCCCGGCGCCGGTGCCGCCGGTGGTCTGGGAGCAGCGCTGTTGGCACTCGGTGCCGAGTTGCGCTCGGGCGTGGAGACGGTGCTCGACCTCGTGGGGTTTGACGAGCGCGTGCGCGATGTCGACCTCGTCATAACGGGCGAGGGCAATATGGATGAGCAGTCCGCCGCCGGCAAGGCGCCGGTGGGTGTGGCCCGTCGCGCGAAGCGATATGGCAAGCCGGTAGCCGCTGTCGTGGGCGGTCGCGCTGACAACCTGGATGCGGTGTATGGGCAGGGCGTCGACTTGGTGCTTCCGATCTGTCGCAAGCCCATGGACCTGGAGCGGGCACTCGATCCGCAAGAAGCCGCAACCAACCTCATCTGTGCCGGTGAAGCGGCTGCTCGATCCTGCGACCTCGGCCGCATCTAGAAAAGCAGTCTTTTTGCACTTCAGGTGTTGACGCCGCCATTGATGTGCCATTAGTAGATTGCTCTTCGTTCAGTTGTTCGCCAATTAATCCTGCCAATTAATTATCATTTCGGGCGAAGACGTGGATTATCTCCATGATGGATCTCTTTGGGCATAATGTTGTCTTAAACTGTCCTAATCAATAGATCGCTCTTGGGAAGAGAAGGCGACACCAGAGGGGGAGAAGGGAATTGGAGAGGAAAGTTTTCGGCGGGGGGCAGAGAGTCGTCGCTCTCTGTCTTGCGCTGGTTCTCGGCTTCGGATGTTTATCCGTTGGCGCGACGGCCGGTGTCGCATATGCGGCCACGGAATCGCGGGCTGCGTATACTGCGGAGGAGTTTGAGATCACCCAGGACGGCGTGACCTATTCGTGCGAGACCACGGATAAGGGCACGGCGGAAATCACATGTATTGTTGCCGACGACAGTGTGACCGTGGTGAGTGTGCCCAGCTCCATCGAGCATGGTGGCCAGACCTACAAAGTCACCAAACTTTATTTCTCGTCTGGTATCGTGGCCGAGAATGTTGAGCAGCTGACGCTTCCCGACACGCTCGAAAACGTGCGCGGATGGTATTTCCGGAAGTTCGTAAAGGTCAAGGAGCTCCATATCCCTGGCTCCATCAAGAACTTCGGTTGCTCGCTGCAAAACGCTGGCTCGCTCGAAAAGCTCTATTTTGATGAGGGCGTCGAGGAGATTAGCGCCAACATGATGGTCAATGGCTGCAGCAGCCTTTCGGAGATCAATCTACCCTCCACCCTCAAAATGATTTCGGGCTCGGGCGCCTTCGAGGGGGCTACGGCCCTCACAAGCATCGAGTTTCCAAAAGATGTCGCCTTCTCCGACACCATAACGGGCGTGTTCGAAGACTGCACGTCTCTGACAAGCGTGTCGTTGCCCGCTTCGGTTACCAAGATCCCCTCGCACATGTTTGACGGATGCACCTCTCTCACGTCCGTCACCGCGCTGAGCGAAATCGAGTCCATCGGGGATGGGGCGTTTCGGACTTGCTCGAGATTGACTGGGATCGATTTCCCAGGCACATTGAAGAGCATCGGATCCTCTGCTTTCCAGGGGTGCGCCAGCCTGGTGAGCGTGCCCAATCTAAGCAAGGTGACAAAGATGGGCTGGGGGGCTTTTTACGAGTGCAAAAATCTGCAGGCGTCCGTGGATCTGTCCTCGCTTCAGAACATTCCGGACAATGCGTTCTGCTACACACCGGTTAAGATCGTGGGGCTTTGCGACAGCCTGAAGAGTATCGGTGAGTGGGCCTTTATCCAGAGCAACGTCGCCGTCCAGCTTCCCAGGACACTTGAGACAATTGGCAACTACGCCTTCTATTACGGCACGTTGCCGGAGCAGCTTTCCATTCCGGATTCCGTGACTTCCGTTGGCACGGCGGCCTTCTCGGGCGTAGGTGGCGTGAAGGATGTGACGATCGGGCGCGGCCTCACCGAAATACCCTCGGGTATGTTTGAAGGCAGCACGGTTAAAAAGATCACAATCGAAAACAGCATGGACGACATCAAAGGCTCGGAGAACCTCCCGTTCTTTGGCGTCGATATCGTCTACACGCGCGAGTCCATCGATGACGGCGTCGGCGGTACCGTGAGCGATGACAGCACCAAGACCCTTCAGGATCTGGTCGACGAGGCCCCCTATGACAAGGAAACCGTCATCACCCTGAAAAAGCACGTGAAGCTTGGCTCCACGCTCACGATTCCTGCCGGGAAGATGATTAAGATCACGTCGGATGAGCCCTATACCATCTTGGCAAAGAAAAGCGGCTTCTCCGTACTGGTCAATGTTGCCGAGGGGGCATCCCTCGAGCTGTCGGGGAAAGTGTCCCTGAGTGGTCGCTACAACAAGGGCGCCATTATTTCTAGCAGGGGAGCGGTTGTGCTCTCTGACGAGGCCGTTGTGTGCGACGGCGCTGCGAACACCGTCAATACGGGTGTCATCGACGTGTCGGGAGACAAGGCTTCGCTTACCATGACGGGCGGCGTTATCGAGCAGTGCGAACTTAAGGACGCGTATTGCGGCGCTGTCCACGCGAAAGACGGCGCTCATGTTGTCATGAAGGGCGGCGTTATCCGTAAGAATCACATGTCTTTCTCCGCAGACGGCGATGGTAATTACCTTTCGTCTACCGGCATCATGCTGATGGGCGATGCCCACCTTGAGATGAGTAACGGCAGTATCGAGGATAACGCCGGCTATCAGGGCGGCGCGGTGGTCATGTACAGCGAGGCTCGTAACCAGAGAGCCTCCTTTGAGATGACCGGTGGTCAGCTTGTGCGCAACAGAGGCTATAAGCTTGGGAATCGAACTCCCTCCGGCGCAGTGCACGTCGAAGGGAATGCCGAGTTTACCCTCAAGGGCGGCAAGATCGAGGACAATATTGCGTATTCTGATGGCAAAGGCGGCGGAGTGTGCGTGGTCGATCGCGGCCTGCAGCAGGGTGGTAGGGACCATACCGCTTTCACTATGAAAGGTGGCTCCGTATCGGGTAACTCCGCTTCCGCCGGCGGAGGCATCTATACCTATTCAGATGACGTCAAGCTCAGTGCGGGCGAGATCAAGGACAATACTGCTCGGAATATGGGTGGCGGCGTATATAGCGAAGGCAACGAGTATCTCGTCTATAGCACGCTCCATATCGAAAACGCTCTCGTTGTTGATAACCATGCGAAAAAGCAGGGCGGCGGCATGTGGTTCTGCCCGACCGGAGATGCCAAGGTCTACGTCCAGAACGGTGGCCTGATCGCCAGGAACTCGGCCGATGAGGCGGGAGACGACCTCGTCTTCACCGGCTTCAAAGACGCCAAATACAAACTGACCTTGGCCAACCGCGCTCCGGGCGGCGGAAAGGTCAGCTGGTACAGAGACGGTGGGCTGTTTAACCCCGAAGGCACTTATGCGGAAACAAACACCGAAATCCCGCGATTCTCTCCCGACGGTGGCAACGGCGAGCCCCTGTCCTTTACCGACGCCACGCCGAACGTCGCGCTTAAATCTGTGATGAGCGAGGATGTGTATAACCTCGGCCGCGGTCAGACGTCGCTGACGATCTCTGGCAATACGGCCGAGCGGGGAGGCGGCATCGGCGCCAACGGCGGTGTCATCATCGGCAAGTCCGAGAACATCGACATTCCCATCAAAAAGGTCTGGGAGAACCCCAGGATTCCCCATCCTAATAAGGTCAAAGTAAATCTCAAGAACGGCGATACCGTCATCGATTCGATCACCCTGAGCGAGTCCAACGACTGGAAGGGCGTCTTCTCCAACCTGCCCGCGGGCGCGCACTACACCGTGTCCGAGGACCCCGTCGAGGGCTATGACTCCGCGGTCACCGGCGACGCCGAGCGCGGCTTCACCGTGACCAACACCTCCACGGCCAAGGTCTCGGTGCCCGTCGAGAAGAAGTGGGTCGGCCCGGCGGCCGAGAAGGCCACCGTGCGCCTGCTCGCCGACGGGAAGGACACCGGCGAGTCGGCCGAGCTGTCGAAGTCCAATAGCTGGAAGCACTCCTTCGAGGGCCTGCCCAAGTACTCCAAGTCCGGCTCCGTGATCGACTACGCCGTGGCCGAGGTGCCCGTCGAGGGCTACAGCTCGAAGGTCACCGGCGACGCCGAGCGCGGCTTCACCGTGACCAACACCTCCACGGCCAAGGTCTCGGTGCCCGTCGAGAAGAAGTGGGTCGGCCCGGCGGCCGAGAAGGCCACCGTGCGCCTGCTCGCCGACGGGAAGGACACCGGCGAGTCGGCCGAGCTGTCGAAGTCCAATAGCTGGAAGCACTCCTTCGAGGGCCTGCCCAAGTACTCCAAGTCCGGCTCCGTGATCGACTACGCCGTGGCCGAGGTGCCCGTCGAGGGCTACAGCTCGAAGGTCACCGGCGACGCCGAGCGCGGCTTCACCGTGACCAACACTGTGAAGACGGGCGAGCTCGACGTCTCCAAGACCGTCGTGGCGCGCGAGGGCCTGGCGGTCGACGCGGACAAGATATTTAAGTTTGTGGTTGAGGCCACCGATGCCGCAGGCCGCAACAAAGTGTCCGGCACCTACGGTGACGCGACGTTCGAGGACGGCAAGGCGACCCTCAAGCTCAAAGATGGCCAGACGGCGAGGATCACGGGGCTGCCCGCGGGAACCGCCTACACGGTGACCGAACGTGCCGCCGATGGCTACAAAGCCGCGGTGAACGGAGCCGAGGGATCCAGGGCCGATGGCTCCATCTCGGCCGATCAGGTCGCCTCCGCCGTCTTCACCAACACCTTCGACCCCGCCCCCGCCACGGTGTCCGTCCCCGAGCTCACCAAGGTGCTCGCGGGCGGCCGCAAGCCCGGCCTCCAGGAGGGGGAGTTCGCCTTTGAGCTCTCCCTCGCCGACGGTGCGGGCAATGTCCTCGAGGGCTACCCAATCGAGGCGAAGAATGACAAGGACGGCAAGGTTTCCTTTGGCGAGCTCAGCTTCACCAATCCGGGCACCTACCACGCGACCGTGACCGAGAAAGCAAGCGGCGATGTCCTGATTGAGGACGACGCGCATGCCTACACCTTCGACATCGCGGTGACTCAGACCGGTGCCGGCCTTAAGGCCGAGATCTCCAACGAGCGGGGCAAGAAGACCTTCACCAACACCTTCACGCCGCACGACAACACCAAGACCGTCACCAAGGCGAACGCCTCGGGCGCCAAGGTCGATGTGGATGGCAAGCCGGTGGGCGTGGGCGATATCCTCACCTATACCATCGGCTGGGCCAATAACAGCGTCGACGACAGGGGCGCCGCGCAGGCGGCCGACGTGACGGTGACCGATGTCCTGCCCAAGGGCGTTAACTATGTTGAGGGTTCTGCCGACGGTGCCGCCTACGACGCTGCGACGCGCACCCTTACCTGGTCGCTCGGCGAGCAGGCTGCGGGCGCCACGGGCACGCTCAGCTTTGACGTGAAGGTCTCCGCCGAAGCCGCCGTGGTCGACGACATCTCCAACACCGCCACGGTCAAGGTGGGGGAGAACGAATCCCAGACCAACACGACCCACAACAGCGTGTCCCGCGAGGGCAGCCTCACCGTCAAGAAGACGGTCGTCGGCGGCGACAGCCAACGCGAGTTCGGCTTTACGGTCGCGCTGACCGACGGGGACGGCGAGCCCGTCTCTGGCATCTTCGGCAAGGGCGAGCACGCCGTGACGTTCACGGACGGCAAGACGACCTTCACGCTTAAGGACGGCGGGGAGAAGGCCATCGACGGCCTGCCCGTGGGCGCGCGCTACACCGTGACCGAGGATGCCGCCGAGGGCTACACGACTACTGTTAACGGGGCTGACGGCTCCAAGGCCGAGGGTGCCGTGACCGAGGACGGCGCGACCGTCGCGTTCACCAACACGTACGGAACGGCCACCGAGGGCAGGGACGTCTCCACCGCGGGACTCTTCACCAAGACACTCAAGGGACGCGACTGGGCGGAGGGCGACAGCTTCCAGTTCGCGCTCGCGGGCGAGGACGGCGCCCCCATGCCCGAGGGCTCTGCCGACGGCTCCAAGACCGTCAGCGTGACGGCCGCCGCCGGCACCAAGGCGGGCGATAGGGTCGCCTTCGACTTCGGCCCCATCCGCTACACGCTCGACGACATCAAGGACGCCGGGTTCGCCGAGGTCGGCGGCAAGCGCGTGCGCGCCAAGACCTTCACCTACACGGTGCGCGAGGTCAGGCCCGATGACGGCTCCGCCATCGCCGGTGTGGCCTACGACGGCCACGCCGCCACGATGACGGTGACCGTGACCGACGACGGCTCCGGCAACCTCACGGCCACGACGCCCGCAATCGCGCAGGCGAGCGGCGGCGACTTCGTCAACACCTACACGACCGAGCTCGACTACTCGGCCCGCGCGGGCGTGCGCCTGTCCAAGACGCTCTCCGGCCGCGCCATGGAGGCGGGGCAGTTCGCCTTCACCGTGACCGCGGACGCCGAGACGGCCGCCAAGCTCGGCCTCAAGACCGGCAAGGACGCCTACGCCGTGGCCGCGGCTGATGACGGTGCGGCCGACCTGGTCGACCTCATCGGCAGGATCGCGGAGAGCGACGTGAAGTTCACCGACGCCGATGCGGGCAAGACCTACAGCTTCACCGTTACCGAGACCAAGCTCGGCGGCGAGGGCTACACCAACGACACCGCGCCGCGCACGGTGACCATCGCGCCCGGCTACGACGCCGCGACGGGCAAGCTCACGGTCACGACCACAGTTGCCAAGGACGGCGTCGAGGTCGCCCGCAGCGAGGTCTCCACGGCGGATGACGCCACGGCGACGCCTGCGTTCGTGACAGTCGCGTTCGAGAACTCCTACGAGGCCACCGGAACGCTCGGCGGCGAGGGCGGCGCGGCTATCAACGCCACCAAGACGCTGACGGGTCGCGCCGCGGCGGCGGGCGAGTTCTCGTTCTCCGTCCGCGATGCCCGGGGCAACGTGGTCGCGACCGCGACCAACCAGGCCTCCGGCGACGGCGAGGCCGCGGGACTTGCGTTCTCGCCTATTGCCTACACTACTGACGCGCTCGAGCGGATGGCGGGAGACGGTACCGCCACCAAGGCCGCCGACGGCTCCTGGGTCATTCCCTATACCGTTTCCGAGGACGGTACGGACCGGCTGCCTGCGGGCGTGACGGCGGCCACGTCGAGCTTCGGCATCACGGTCAAGGTGACCGATAACGGCAAGGGCGGGCTGGATGTGGCCGTGACCTACCCCGAGGGCTCCGACAGCACGCTGTCGTTTGTGAATGCCTATAGCGCCGGCGAGGCGAGGGTCGATCTCGCGGGCACCAAGACGCTGGCGCTTAGCCAAGCCGGACTCGGCCTCACGCAGGCCGACATTGCGGGCAAGTACACCTTTAAGATTGAGCCGCTGGACGGCGCGCCCGCGCCGATCGACGCCTCCGGCAAGACGGTGACCGAGGCGGCCAACGACGCCGCCGGTAACGTCGCGCTGGGCCACGTCACGTTTAAGCAGCCGAGCGACCTCGATGACGTCGAGATCGACGGCGGCGGCCTGCGCACCAAGACGTTCACCTACCGGGTGAGCGAGTCCGGTTCGGTCGACGGCGTGGTCAATGACGCGACGGCAACCAGGACCTTCATGGTCAGGGTGGTCGAGGACACCGCCGCGGGCACGCTTGTCGCGAAGGTCCTGCCCGCAGAGGGCACGCCCGAGGGCAGGGGCGCGTTCGAGTTCACCAACACCTACGGCGTGAACCCGACGCCGAGCTCCGTCACCGACCAGATCAAAGTGAGCAAGAAGCTCGAGGGCCGTGATTTGGCCGAGGGCGAGTTTGAGTTCCAGCTGGTCGAGCTTGCCGCTGACGGCAGCGAGAGCGTCGTGGCGACGGGCAAGAACGCCGCCGACGGCACGGTCGCGCTCAGCCCCGTCACCTACACCGCGCCCGGCACGCACGGCTACGAGCTGCGCGAGGTCGCCGGCACGGCGGGCGGCGTGACGTACGACAAGACGACGTACCGCGTGCGCACGACGGTCACCGATGCCAAAAACGGCACGCTCGCCGTCAAGCACGAGCTCATGGATGCCGAGGGCAATCCCACGGGCGACGACTCGGTGACGTTCACCAACGGCTACGAGGCCGCACCTGTCACCCTCAGGCTGGGCGCCGCCAAGGTGCTCAAGGGCGCCGAGCTCAAGGCGGGCCAGTTTGGCTTTGAGCTCAAGGGCCGGGACGGCAAGGTCATGTCGACCGCCAAGAATACCGCCGACGGCAGCGTCGTGTTCGATGCGCTGACCTTCAAGCGGGCCGGCACCTACACCTTCACGGTGAGCGAGGTCGACGACGGGCAGGCGCACGTGACCTACGACAAGGCGGTGCACAAGATCGTCGTCACGGTGAGCGACGAGGCAGCAGGCGGCACCAAGACGGGCTACCTGTCGGCGAAGGTTTCCTACGAGGGCGACGCCAACATGCCGCCGGTCTTCACCAACAGCTACGTCGAGGAGCCCGGCACCCCCGAGAACCCCGAGAACCCCGGCACGCCGGGCGGCGGCTCGGGCGGCGGTTCCGATAACGGCTCCGGCGGAGGCTCCGGCGGCGACGGCTCCAAGGGCGGTATGCCCGACACCGGCGACCGCAGCCTGCCGGTTGAGGCGCTCGGCGCCATGGCCGGCATCGGCGCGCTGGCCGTCGCGGGTGGCGCGGTCCTGTACCGCAAGCGCCGCTAGCGATGTGCACGAGTGGGGCGAATCCATCCGATGGGTTCGCCCCACTTGCCCTGCTGGACGGGAGCAGGTAAGATATACCGAGCGCCTAGCGCGTTCGATGGGTTCGGATGACGACATGTTCCGAATCTGGTCAGGTCCGGAAGGAAGCAGCCATAAGGAGCCTCTGTCGGGCATCCGAATCCATCGAGCGCGCTTTTTTGCGCGGTTTTACCAAACCGCGCAATGCTCGCCGCTGCGCGCCATCCAAAGCGACAATTTGTCATTCAAAAGGCAAGGCATGACCAGAAGGTCTATGCCTTGCCTTTTTCATGCCAACTTGTTCGCTCTAGGTAGCGCTCGCTGACCGCGCCTAAACATAGGCGGTTTCTACCGCCATCCAAGATTCTTCTGTAACGAGTTGCTTACGCATCTCCAGGGCTCTCCGTACTATCATGAATCAGATTGAAGAGAGATGATGATAGGGAGCGCCTTTTTATGATTGAGCTGCTCAGGCGTTTTGGTGGTAAGTATCGCCGGTATATGGTGATTGGTCCTGCATGCAAGCTGATCGAAGTGATCTTCGACCTGCTTACGCCGCTGGTGATTGCCCAGATGATCGATAAAGGTATCGGTGCGCACGACGTGAGTGCCGTCGTTCACTACGGCATGGTGCTCGCCGCCATGGCCGTTATCGGCATCTCGTTTACGCTCGTCTGCCAAAAGATGGCGGCGCTCACCTCGCAGGGCATGGGCACCGACATTCGCGGCGCTCTCTACAAGCACATCAATAAACTGAGCTATGCTGAGCTCGATCGCTTTGGCACGCCGTCGCTCATCACGCGCATTACCAACGACGTCAACCAGGTGCAGCTTGCCGTGGCGCTGGGCGTGCGTATGCTCATCCGCTGGCCTTTCCTGGCGGTGGGCTCCATGGTCGCGGCCCTTGCCATCGACCTTAAGCTCGGCATGATCTTTTTGATTTGCACGCCCGCCATCGGCCTGGTGTTTTGGTTTGTCATGGCGCGCTGCATCCCGTACTACAAACAGCTGCAGGCAAAGCTCGATCGCATCGCGCTTATTTGCCGCGAGGGACTTTCGGGCGCTCGCGTGGTCCGGGCGTTTGTGCGCGAGGGTCACGAACGCGGGCGTTTTGCCCAGGCGGCCGATGACCAGGCACGGGTCGCAATCGCGGTGGGCAAGCTCTCGTCGATTCTCAACCCCGTCACGTTTTTGGTGATGAACCTGGGCGTGTGCGCCATCCTGTGGGTGGGCGGCGTCCAGGTCAACCTGGGCGAGCTCACGCAGGGCCAGGTCATGGCGTTCGTCAACTACATGACGCAGACCCTGACCTCCATCGTGTATGTCGCCAACCTGGTCGTGGTCTTTACCAAGGCGAGCGCCAGTGCGTCGCGTCTCAACGAGGTGCTCAATTGCGTGCCGAGCATTACCGACGAGCGCAACCGGCCGGTTGCGCTGCCCGAGCCGAGCGAACTGGCGGGTGGCGCTGCTCCAGTCCCCGCGCTGAGCTTGAGCCATGCGAGCTTCTCCTTTGGCGCGGGCGCCGCCAACGCCGTCAATGACGTGACCCTGGAGCTGCCGCTGGGCAAAACGCTCGGCATTATCGGCGGCACGGGCAGCGGTAAGTCCACGCTCGTCTCGCTCATTCCGCGCCTGTACGACACGGGCGCCGGCAGCGTGAGCGTAATGGGTGCCGATGTGCGCGCCTGGCCGCTCGATCAGCTGCGCCACGTGGTCGCGACCGTCCCGCAGCGCGCGTCACTGGTGAGCGGCACCATCCGCAGCAACCTGACCTGGCGTGACGAGTCGGCGACCGACGAGGAGCTCTGGGCGGCGCTCGATATGGCGCAAGCGAGCGAGTTCGTGCGCAACAAGTCGCAGGGGCTCGACGCCCCGGTCGAGGCGGAAGGCAAGAACTTCAGCGGCGGTCAGCGCCAGCGCCTGACGATTGCGCGTGCCCTGGTGGGCTCGCCGCAGCTTCTGATTATGGATGACTCCGCCTCGGCGCTCGACTTTAAGACCGACGCGGCGCTTCGCCACGCCATCCGCGAGCGCAGCGTACGCGGTGCCGCCGCGGGCGGGCTCCCGCTGACCACGGTGATCGTGAGCCAGCGCGTCTCGACCGTGCGCGATGCCGACATGATCTGCGTGCTCGACCACGGTTCGGTCGCGGGCCTGGGTACGCACGACGAGCTGTACGCAAGCTGCCAACTCTATCGCGAGATTTGCCAGTCGCAGCTTCGTCGCGAGGAGCTCGAGGGTCAGCAGGGGAGCGTGACGCCCGTGTCCGTCCCAAGTCCCGCGTCCGCCCCGGCTGCTCCGGCATCCACTTGCGCAAAGGAGGGCTGCTAAATGAATCCGTATACTTCTTCCGGTTCGGTCGCCACGATGACGGCCAACGTGTCCGGCAACGATAGCCTCAGCGACTTGGGTGATGGCCCGCGTCAGCCCGGCGACCCCGAGCGCTACCCCGTGAGCGTGGTAACTCGCCGCCTACTGGGCTACGTCCGTCCGCACCGCGTCTCGTTTGCGGCGTCGTTTGTGAGCGCCGCCATCTCGGTGATCTTGCAGCTCTACACGCCCATCCTCATTGGCGAGGGCATCGACCTCATCGTCGCGGCGGGTCAGGTGGACTTCGACGCCTTGCTGCCGCTTGTTACCAAACTCGCGCTCGTCGTGGTGGGGGCCGCGGCCTTCCAGTGGCTGCAAGGCTATTGCGTCAACCGCCTGTCCTACGAGACGGTGCGCGACATGCGCGTGGAGGCGAGCGACAAGCTCAGCCGCATGCCGCTCAGCTTTATCGACGGCCATGCCCACGGCGACCTCATGAGCCGCGTGGTCAACGACGTCGATCAGGTGGGCGACGGCCTGCTGCAGGGCTTTACGCAGCTCTTTACCGGCGTTATCACCATTGTTGGCACGCTCGCATTTATGCTCTCCATCAACCTGACCATGACGCTTGTGGTGGTGCTCGTCACGCCGCTTTCCATCTTTGCGGCCGGTGCCATCGCCAAGCTTTCCAATAAGAGCTTCACTGCTCAACAGCGCATCCAGGGCCAACTCGGCGGTCATATCGAGGAGTATGTGGGTGAGCAAAAGCTCGTGGACGCCTTCGCCTACGGCCCGCACGCTCAACAGCGCTTCGATGTCCTCAACGCCGAGCTCTATACGGCGGGCGAGCGCGCGCAGTTTATGGGTTCGCTTTCCAACCCCGGAACGCGCTTTATCAATAACATCATCTACGCCGTGGTCGCCGTGATCGGCTGCGCAGGCGTGATTACAGGCGTGCCCGCGACGCTCACGGTGGGCGGCGTGCAGATCTTCCTGTCCTACGCCAACCAGTACACTAAGCCGTTCAACGAGGTCACGAACGTCATCACGCAGATCCAGACCGCGTACGCCTCGGCACGCCGCATGTTCGCGTTGCTCGATGCGTGCGAACAGGAGCCCGACGCTGTGGATGCCATTGAACTCGCCGCCCCGAAGGGCGAGGTTTCGTTTGAGCATGTGGACTTTAGCTATGTACCCGACCGCAAACTGTTGCAGGATATCTGCATCGACGCCAAGCCCGGTATGCGCATTGCCCTCGTCGGTCCCACGGGCTGTGGAAAGACGACGCTCATCAACCTGCTGCTACGCTTTTACGATATCGATGCTGGGCGCATCGCGGTCGATGGTCGCTCCTCGCGTGACTACACGCGTGCGAGCCTGCGCCGCGCCTTTGGCATGGTGCTGCAGGACACCTGGCTGTTTGAGGGCACGGTGGCCGAAAACATTGCCTACGGTTGCCCCGATGCCACGCGCGAGCAAATTGTCGAGGCCGCCAAGCGCGCTCATGCACATAAGTTTATCGTGCAGCTGCCAGGCGGCTACGATACGGTGATCGGCGAGGGCGGCGGCACGTTTAGCCAGGGTCAAAAACAGCTGCTGTGCATCGCGCGCGTCATGCTCACCGATCCGGCGATTCTGCTGCTGGACGAGGCAACGTCGAGCATCGATACGCGTACCGAGCTGCAGGTGCAGGCGGCATTTGACGAGCTCATGGCCGGTCGCACCAGCTTTGTGGTGGCGCATCGCCTGTCAACGATCCGCAACGCCGACTGCATTCTGGTCATGCGCGACGGCCAGATTATCGAGCGCGGCACACACGACGAGCTGCTAGCGGCAGGCGGCTTCTATGCCGAGCTTTATCGTAGCCAGTTTGCCCAGTAGGGCCCAGTAGGGGCTGCCGATTAGCGGCAGATGGTTTACATCTGCGTCGATAGTACTAAGATATGCTTTTAATAAATTGCATTAGTGGCTATAGTTTTGGGGGAAACGAGGCAACGTGACTATGACGTGCTCTTTGGTGGTTAACAGCAAGAGCGGTAATACCAGGATGGTTTCGGGTGCGATCAAGCGCGCTCTGCAGGCTGCGGGCGTTGAGTTTGTCCATGCCGCGGCGTTGAGCGACGATGCGGACGCAGATCAGGTTGCGCTCGAGGCGCAGGGCGCCTGCGCGGCCGACACGGTGCTCGTCGGTTTTTGGTGCGACAAGGGCGCGTGCACGCCTTCGGTCGCGGCGTTGCTCTCCGCCTTGCACGGCAAGCGCGTGTTCCTATTTGGCACCTGCGGCTTTGGGGCCGACCAGAGCTATTATCAGCAGATTATCGACCGCGTATCGTCCAATTTGGCCGA
The DNA here is from genome assembly GCA_958451615.1 of uncultured Collinsella sp. Taxonomy (GTDB): domain Bacteria; phylum Actinomycetota; class Coriobacteriia; order Coriobacteriales; family Coriobacteriaceae; genus Collinsella. Next base: position 16,620 of record CAUDQR010000009.1, read on the forward strand.
GGATGCCGAGCTTGCGGGCTGGGCGATGTGCCAGGGCAAGATGGGCCCCGCGGTCAAGCAGCGCTACGAGGCCATGCTTGAGCAAGATCCCGAAAACGCCCGATTTAAGATGCTGCTCGACAACTGGGTTGCCGCGAAGGACCATCCCACCAAGGAGGATCTGGACCATATGGCGGTGGCGGCCAAGAAGGCCGTGCTGGGCGAGTAGGCGTGTCGCCTCGCGCTCGAGATAATACAAACGTGAAAGCCTCGAAATTCTCGAGGCTTTTTTGACTCAAAGCTGCTCCGTAGCGAGCGCTGCTTCTTATCAGCCCACTCAACCCGCAACGGGTGAGGGGCGGCGGCAGGCGGAGGCATGGGAAAGGTCTGTCGCGAGTTCCGCACGCAAAGGGGGCCACTTAATGTGGCCCCCGTCTTGCGCAGGACTGTTTGAGCAGCAGACCTTTCCCGTACCTCCGCCTGCCGCCGATTCGGGTCCCCGACCCCGTTACTTGATCCCCGCTACTTGATCTTGGTCGTACCCGGTGCCAGGTTGGGGTCGGTCTCGTTGGCCTCGGTCTGGAAGTGCTCGGTGTACACGTTCTTGCCGTCGCGGAACATCTCGTAGTACTGCATCTTGGCGTAATCCTCGCGTGCCTTGGTGGCGGCAGCGGCGGCGGCGTCGTCACCGGTGACGTTGGAGGAAAGCGCCCAGCGCAGGCTGGCGTCCTCGTAGCCCACGGAGTTGATGGCGGGCAGCGACTCGCGCAGCGTCATGTGCGCCTTCTGGTAGTCTGAGAGGGGTGCGCCGATCAATTGCATCAGCTGGGTGGACAGGTAGTTGGTGGACAGGTCGTCGACCTCACTCGTCTGGTTGCAACCGGCAACGTCGTAGTTGGCCCAGATGATGTAGTCGGTCTGCCACAGACGTTCCTGGTGCGTGGCATCGTCCTCGCCGGTAAACCACTTGTCATTGAACTTGGACGGGAAGAACGGCTGGTGATCGCCCCAGAACACCACGACCACCTTGCGGTCGAGCTTGCTCAAGGCGTTGAGGAAGTAGCGCAACGCCTGGTCGGACTGCTCGATGCACGAGACATACTCATCGACATCGGAGAGCGTACCGTCCTCGACGGTCTTAGCGTCCAGATCGGTCGTGTCGATATTCAGGTGCATCTGCTTGTCGACCGGCACCAGGCCCGTGTCGTAGCCCGAGTGGTTCTGCATGGTCACATCGAAGATGAACTGCGGATCGGCGTTCTGGTTGAGCAGCTCCAGAATCTTGTCGTAGGTCGCCTGGTCGGTCACCATGCCGCGCAGGGTATCGGCGCCCTGGAAATCGTTGATGGACAGGAACTGGTCAAAGCCAAAGTCCTTATAGACGTTCTCGCGGTTCCAGTTGGTGGCGTGGTTGGGGTGCATGGCCGTGGTGGAATATCCGAGCGACTTGAACTGCTCGGCAAGATTCTCGGTCGTCTCCATGTTGTAGATGGTGTAGGGGTACACGCCCGAACCCAGGTTGGCCATGGAGTTGCCGGTCATAAACTCAAACTCGGTATTGGCCGTGCCGCCGCCGTAGGCGCTCACATAGAGCTTGCCGCGGCTGAGACAGTTGGACAGGCTCTTAAAGTACTGCGGACCCTCGTAGCCGGCGCGCATGTTCTGGTAGATGGACAGGTCCGAGAAGGTCTCGTTCATGATGGCGATGACCGTGGGCTTCTCGCTGTCGAATTGCTCCTTTGCGGCGGCGCGCTCGTCGCTCTTGGCCGCGTCGGACTTGTCGTAGGCCTTGGCGTACTTTTTGAGCGTGGCCTTGGCATCGTCGACGGAGTAGTCGGCGGGTTTGGGCGGCTTGATGGACTGTGCTGCACTAATAAAGGCAGGCAGATAGCCCTCGCGCCAGTAGCTCTCGAGCGGACGCCAGGTGTAGACGGTGATGCCGAGGGTGTTGTAGTAGTCGATAAGCGTGACATGCGCGGTCACGCCGCCCAGGCACAGCACCGCCACGAGCAGGTTGATGAGCAGCATGCGCTTGGCGTTGACGGCACCCTTCTGACGGTGCGGTGCCACCAGGCCGGCGTACTCGCATAGCAGCATGGCGATGGCGGTAAAGCCCATGGACAGCACGCAGAACAACGAGATGGAGAAGGTGTAGCCGGTGCCGGCGACTGCGGCGGCGGTGGAGATGGCCGAAAGGTCGCCCGGCTGGATGGGCATGGATTTAAACGTGATGACGAAGAACTCGGCAATGCCCAGGACAAAGAGGGCAAAGGCCAGGACCGCGGGAGCTGCGCCGTGGCGCTGGAACAGGAAGAACAGGCCGACCATGAGCACGGTGATGATGGCCCACTCGAGCAGGATGCACAGGGGGTAGACCCAGGTAAAGTCGTGGTTGGACGAGACCTCCATGCCCAGCAGCGCAAAGACGCCGGCGAGCAGCAGGCATAAGACGGCGGCGACGAGCGGTTTGCCCACAAAGGCGCCGCGCAGGCGGGCGAGCTTGCCAGTGGGGGCGGGAGCGTCGGCCGAGGCGAACGCAAAGACGCGCGGGGCGATGCGGTCGCGGGCGATGCTGGCCCAAGCGCATCCGGTGAGAATGGCGTTGGTCAGGATGAGCATCACAAAGGCGAGCGGCTCGTTTTGAGCGACGAGGCCAATGGCGCCCCAAATGGTCAAAAAGAGCTGGAACAGGCCGAAGGCGACGCTCCACCCAAGAGCGCTTTTGGCAACGGTGCCCGACTTTGCGCAAATGGCCTTGGCCTCGCGCAAGACAAGGTAGACGGTCGCCGCAAGACCGACGAGCGAGATGGCGGCAGCGAACATGCTGAGACTCCTCACAAACTAAAACCTACGAAAGCGGGGATTTACCCGATTGTTACCAAGATATGCGCAGCGATTGGTGGCTGCGCACAACAACCAGCCATATTAACGCGCGCGTGTGGCGGTGTGGCGCAATGTAGTGGCGACCTGCGCGATAATGGACGGGAATTACACGGAAACGTAAAGGCTTCTTAAAGAAATGGCGAGGGTAGGGCGATGAGCGAGCAGGTTTGCGAGGCGGACATGGGCGGCGACGGAGCTGCGGGCGTGGATACGTACGGCTATCCGGTCGAGACTACGGGCAACGCGGTACTGGACATTTTGGAGCACCGTTCGTCCACGCGCGCTTTTGCGCGCGATGACAACGACCGTCCCGTGGCGGTGACCGACGAGCAGCGGGCGGCGATCTTGCATGCGGCGAGTCGTGCACCGTCGGCGGGCGCCATGATGATGTATTCCATCGTGAGCATTCGCGAGCAGGCTACGCTGGACCGTCTGGCCGACCTGTGCGATCACCAGCCCATGATCGCCAAGGCGCCCTGGGCACTTATATTTGTGGTCGATTATGCCAAGTGGATCGATCTGTTTGAGCACGTGGGCTGCTTTGAACCCGAGTTTGTCGAGCGCGTGGGCAAGGCGCCCCGCCGCGCGCCGGGTTTGGGCGACTTTGCCATCGCGGCGCAGGATGCCGTGATCGCCGCTCAAAACGCCGTGGTCGCCGCCGAATCTCTGGGGCTGGGGAGCTGCTATATCGGCGATATCGTCGAGAACGCCGAGGAAGTTGCCGCACTGCTGGACTTGCCTGCCTATACCATGCCGCTGTCGATGCTCATCATCGGCACGCCCCGTAAGGAGCGCCCGGCAATCGCGCATCCCGTGGTGAACCTGGTGCACGAGGAGCGTTATTGTCGCGCCGACGCCGCGACGATGGATGCGCAGGTGGCCGAGATGGATGCGATGTTTCGCCCGCACGCCCGCGAGGTGGGCGAGCGCGTCATCGACATCTACACCCGTAAGCACACGAGCCCCTTTATGGCCGAGATGAGCCGCTCTATGGAGTGGTGGTTCAAAAACTGGCTCGGAAAATGACGAATGTGACAAAGGGGGCGTCCCTTTGTCACATTCCATATCGCCGCGGTGGCCTAAAGGCCGCATAAATGTTTATCTAGCTGGGAAAACGGTGCCATTAAAATATGGGCTGATTACATATAATCCCGTCGAACGTTAAAATTGGGAGGAAACCGGCTTATGGAACAAAAGGCAAAGGAAGTAGCCTCGCACGCTGCGATTCCTGTGAGCATCTCGGCGATGCTCGTCACGCTGGGCGTGGTGTATGGCGATATCGGCACCAGCCCCATGTATGTAACCAAGGCGCTCGTTGCCGGCAACGGCGGCATCGGAAGCGTCACGCAGGAGTTCGTGCTCGGCGCGCTCTCCCTTGTCGTGTGGACGGTCACGCTGCTAACGACCGTCAAGTACGTGCTGATCTCGCTGCGCGCCGACAACCACGGCGAGGGCGGCATCTTTGCCCTGTACAGCCTGGTCAAGCGCTGCGGCAAGTGGCTCATCATCCCCGCCATGCTGGGCGGCGCGGCGCTCCTCGCCGACGGCATCCTGACGCCTGCCGTTACCGTCACCACGGCCATCGAGGGCCTGCGCACCATCCCGGCGGTCCATGCCGTGCTCGGTGACGACCAGGGTCGTGTCGTCGCCATCACGCTTGCCATCATCATCGCGCTCTTCTTGGTGCAGCGCATCGGCACGGCCAAGATCGGTCACGCCTTCGGCCCCATCATGACGCTGTGGTTTTTGTTCCTGGGCGGCACGGGCCTGTTCTTTGTCTGCCAGTATCCCGCGGTGCTGCTGTGCCTCAACCCGTTGCGTGGCATCGCTTTTCTGCTGAGCCCCAACAACCATGCGGGCATCATGATTTTGGGCAGCTGCTTCCTCGCTACCACCGGTGCCGAGGCGCTCTATTCCGACATGGGCCATGTGGGCCGCGGCAACATCTATGCCACCTGGCCGTTCGTTAAGTGCTGCCTGCTGCTGTCCTACATGGGCCAGGGCGCGTGGCTTATCAACAACGCCGGCAACCCGGAGCTCATGGGTATCGCCGACCTCAACCCCTTCTACCAGATGCTCGCCCCGGGTCTGCGCCCCTTTGCCGTCGGCCTTTCCACCGTCGCGGCCATCATCGCCTCGCAGGCGCTCATCACCGGCGCATTCTCGCTGGTGTCCGAGGCCAGCCGCCTGGACCTCATGCCGCATATGCAGGTCTTCTATCCTGCCGAGACCAAGGGCCAGCTCTACATCCCCATGGTCAACAACGTCATGCTCGTGGGCTGCGTCGTCGTGGTGCTGCTGTTCCAGAACTCGGCGCACATGGAGGCCGCGTACGGCCTGGCCATTACCCTGACCATGATGTGCACGACAATGCTGCTCTTCTTCTATCTGCACGTGGAGCGCAATCTCAAGGTCGCGCCGTGGATCTTTGCCGCCTTCTTCCTTATGCTCGAGGGCTTCTTCTTTGTGAGCTCGCTCACCAAGTTCTTCCACGGCGGCTATTTCACCATCCTTATGGCCGCGCTCATCATGGGCATCATGGTGTGCTGGTACAACGGCACGGCGGTTGAGCAGCGCCAGTTTACGCTGCTGCCGCTGCGCAGCTATCTGCCGCAGCTCAAGCGCCTGCGCGACGACGATCGCTACGAGCTCGTGAGCGACAACATCGTGTACCTGACCAAGGACACCAACACCGACTATATCGACCGCGATATCGTCTACTCGATTTTGGACAAGCACCCCAAGCGCGCTCGTGCCTGGTGGTTCGTGAACGTCGAGACCATGGACGAGCCGCATACCTTTGCCTACTCGGTCGAGACGTTCGGCACCGACTACGTATTCCGCGTGCATCTGTACCTGGGCTATAAGATCAACCAGCGCGTCAATGCTTACCTGCGCCAGGTTGTTCAGGACCTGGCTGCCAGCGGCGAGCTGCCGGCGCAGACGCACGACTACTCGGTCTACAAGGATCCGGGCAACATCGGTACGTTTAAGTTCGTCATGATCCGCAAGCTGCTGGCGCCCGAAAGCGACGTGGAGCCCAGCGAGCGTACGGCCATCACGCTCAAGTACATCATCCGCCGCGCTGCCGGCACCCCCGCGCGCTGGTACGGCCTGGAGAACTCCAACGTGAGCTTTGAGTACGTGCCGCTGTTCACCAAGTTTAAGGCCGTGAGCAAGATGCAGCGCCTGGCTCCCGACGAGCGCCCGTAGACTGCAAGGCTATACACTTGGAACCACCACAAGGGGAAACCACCACAAAGGTGCCTGTCCCCTTTGTGGTGGTTTTTGTTTTTGAGAGAGGGGCGGGGCGCTGATGGACGTCCATGCGGACGGCGATATTGCCGAGAACTTTTGGTGGCGGCGCACAACGCTGACGCGTCGCAGCCCTCTGTATGACGCCTGCGTATCGGCGGGGCTGCTGGCCGCGGCGACGATTGTGGGCGCGCTGCTCGACCATCCGGGACTCGCGCCGAGCATCATGATCGTCTATGTGTTCGCCGTGCAGCTGTGCGCATTCTTTACCTGGAGCCGCCTGTATTGCCTGCTGAGCTCGGCTGCTGCCGTGGCGCTCTACAACTATTTGTTTGTCGACCCGCGCTACTCGTTGTCGCTCATCGACCGCGTCTATCCCGGCATGTTCTTTATCATGTTTGTGGTCTCGCTCGTGTCGAGCTCGATTGCGCTGGCCCTGCGCCGCGCCTTGGCGCAGGCTGCCGCCAGCGACCGTCGCACGCAGATGGTGCTCGAGACCAACCGCATGCTGCAGCGGTGCGGCGATCAGCAACAGATTGTGCATGCTATGGCAACGCAACTGGCGCGTCTTTCGGACTGTCCGGTCGTGTGGTATAGCGCCGATCCGGAAGACGATGACCTGCTGCCGCGCACGATGTACACGGCCGTGGGCGATGCCGCGCCGGTGCACCAGCTAGCGCCCCAGATGCCGCCACGGCTCTCGGCATCCGCCTATGTGGGAACGCCGCTCGATGCCACCTATGGCGGCTCGGCGTTCTTTGGCATATACCTGACCGTGCACTCGGGCGACACCATGGTGCGCGCGGGTGATCCCGACTCGGTGGTGGGGGTGCTCGCCATTGTCGCCGAGCCCGATGCGCTGACGCCCGAGGAGCGGACGCTTGCCGATGCCATCGTGAGCGAAGGCGAGCTGGCGCTCGATCGCGCCCGCGCCATGGAGGCCCGCGAGGAAGCGGCGGTGCTCGCTAAAAACGAGCAGCTGCGTGCCAACTTGCTGCGCTCCATCTCGCACGACCTGCGTACGCCGCTCACCAGTATTTCGGGTAATGCCGACGTGTTGCTCGACCAGGGCTCGACCGGCACGGCCGTGCTCGACGACCAGACACGCCGCGGCATGCTCCTATCCATTCGCTCGGACGCGCAATGGCTCAACGCCACTGTCGAGAATCTGCTCGCCATCACCAAGCTCGAGGGTGGCGGTATGCGCCTGTCGACCACGCTCGAGCTCATGGACGATATCGTCGAGGAGGCGCTGCGCCACGTGAACCCGGCCGTGCGCGAGCACGACCTTAAGGTGGTGGCGTGCGATGAGCCGGCGCTCGTCAACGTCGACGCGCGCCTGATGGTGCAGCTGGTGGTCAATCTGGTGAACAACGCCATCGCCTATACGCCCGCGGGCTCGCATATCGTAATCTCGATTGGCGTCCATGATGGATGCGTGGCGTGCTCGGTTGCTGATGATGGCCCGGGCATTGCGCCCGAGGACCGCGAGCGGATCTTTGAGTCGTTCTACACCGCCAACCATGGCCTGGCCGACAGCTGCCGCAGTGTGGGCTTGGGGCTTTCGCTCTGCCGCTCCATTGCGCTGGCACATGGCGGTAGCATAGAGGTTACCGCGGCGGACCCTCACGGTTCGGTCTTTACGATTGAGCTTCCCGCCGCCGACGTTTCGTTTGATAAGGAGTAGCGCTGTGCCGAACTCTGCCGTGAAACCGCTCATCTTGGTCGTTGAGGACGATCCCGCCGTCCGCAACCTTATCGTCGCCGCGCTCGAGGCGCACGGTTTGCGCCATATGGCTGTGGAGACCGCCCACGCCGCCATCGCCGCCGCTTCGTCGCAGGCGCCGAGCATTGTGCTGCTCGATCTGGGCCTGCCCGATATGGACGGCGTCAAGGTGGTGGAGTCGGTGCGCGCGTGGTCGGGCATGCCGATCATCGTGGTCTCGGCACGCAGCGAGGACGCGGACAAGATCCGCGCGCTCGATGCCGGCGCCGACGACTACCTGACCAAGCCGTTTTCGGTCGAGGAGCTGCTCGCGCGCATTCGCACGACGCTCAGGCGCCTTTCGTATGCGCAAACGGGCGGCGTTGCCTCCGAGGGCTCGTTCGATACCGGTGAGCTGCATATCAATTTTGATGCCGGCATCGCCACGATGGATGGCGAGGAGCTGCATCTGACGCCGATTGAGTACAAACTTTTGTGCTTGCTGGCGCACAACGCCGACAAGGTGCTGACGCACCAGTTTATCTTGCACGAGATTTGGGGCACGGCGACCAAGAGCGACCTGGCGAGCCTGCGTGTCTTTATGGGCACGTTGCGTAAGAAGATCGAGTCCGACCCCGCGCATCCGCGTTACATCCAAACCCATGTAGGCATTGGCTACCGCCTGGTCACCCAAGGCTAGATCGCCAACCACCATCCCAATATGAGTTGCGGTGAAATACGGTCTAAATTTGCCTAATTCCAGGCAAAACAGTCCGTATTCCACCGCAACTTTGTTATCTGCCCTTAGGCTTGCTGGCGTAGAACTTCTTCTTTTTGGGCTTGCCGGCGGGGGAGGGTTTGCCGGCAAAGTTGGACTTGCCGTTGCCGGCCTGCGCGTGCGCGGGTACTGCCGCACGGCGCTTGCGGGCCTCGGGGTTGCGCAGCTCCTCGGTTCGCTCGGCAATTTCCTCGGCGCTAAAGCCGACCTCGGCCATGGCGTCCTCGATGGGCAGGCGGCGCACGATGTAGCAGTGGTGCACCTTCTGGTTGCGCGCGAAGTCCTCGGGGATGGTCTGCGCCGTAATGTCCTCCAGCACCACGCCCACGCGCGCGAGCTTGCGCGTTTCGGGGCGGAAGCCGCGCAGGTTGCAGCTAAAGATGGCATGGCCGCCCTGCGCGAGCAGGCGCGATACGCCGGCCAACAGCTCAACATGGTCGCGCTGGACATCCCAGGTGCGGCGGCCCATCTTGGAGGAGTTCGAGAACGTGGGCGGGTCGACAAAGATCAGGTCCCAGCGGTTGCGCGTCTGGCGCTGGTCGCGAATCCAGGCGAGCACGTCGTCGCGCACAAAATGATGCTGAGGCCCCACAAGGCCGTTCTGGCGCATGTTGCGCTCGGCCCAGTCCAGATAGGTATTGGAGAGGTCGACCGTCACGGTCTCCTCGACGCCGCCATCGGCCGCGTAGCAGGTGGCAGTGCCGGTGTAGGCGAACAGGTTGAGGAAGCGGCGCGCCTGCTTGGCGTGCTCGCGCACCAGGTTGCGGGTGACGCGGTGGTCCAAGAAGATGCCGACGTCCAGGTAGTCGTCAAAGTTGACGGCAAAGGTGAGGCCGCCCTCTTCGATGAGCGGCAGGCGACGACGCGCGATATTGGCGCGCTCGCCCGAGCCGCCCTTGCCGGCGCCCTGCTTGCCGTACTGCGAGCCGCCGCGCGAACGCATGCGGGCCTTGGCGTGCACATGCTCGGCGGGAACATCTAGGATGCGCGGCGCGATGGCCAGAATGTCGAGCATACGGGCCTGGGCCAGTGCGGGGTCGATGGTCTTGGGCGCGGCGTATTCGGCGATGACGAGCCAGCGGCCCGGCGTCTGCGGGCAACCCTCGTACAGGTCGATAGCGGCGGAGTAGTCGGGCAGGTCGGCATCGTAGACGCGGTAGCAGCTCACGCCCTCGCGCCTGGCCCACTTGCGGCGCAGACGGGCATTCTTGCGCAGGCGGTTGGCGAACTGCTCGGACTCGGGGATGAGCACGGGCAGCGGCTTGCCGTCGCCCAGGTCGAGCATGGCGGCAGGCTCGGGCATGGCGGAAACGGCGGCCTCATCGTTGACTTCGTTGGCATCCGCAGCCTCGGCCTCGGCATCCGCACTGGTCGCAGCCTCAAACGCTGCGGCGGCGTGGTCGAGCGAAGGCCAGACTTCGACGGTCGCCTCTTCGTTGTTGGGCATGACGGCGATCGAGCGCTCGGGCTCGGTGTGGAGCGCGCGGGCCAGCAATCCGTCGCGGGTGAGCGCGGCGACCGGCGCCGCGGCAAGCTCGGGCGCGCGGCGCAGCTCGCCGACCAGCGTCATGGCGTCGTGCATGAGCGAAAGCGGTGTCTCGGTCGTATCCGCGACCACGGCGGCGCCGGCGACAGCGCCCGCGTGGTCCAGTACGGTGGCGGACTTGGCGGCGCAAAAATCGACAAAGCGCTTGTAGCCGGCACATTTAACCATGCGCTCAGCGGTCATACGGGCGGCGGGGTCAACATCCACGGCCACGATGCGCGCCTGGCGCTCGCGCGCTGCCGCCTCGCGCTCGCGCGCCTCGGCAAGCAGCTGCTCCCACAGGGCGGCATCGTGCAGCTGCCAGCCCTCAAAACCCCAGCGCTCGCGTGCGGCGCCCGGGGCGCGGTCGGTCAGAATGTTCACGGCCTCCAGCAGCAGACCGCCGCCGGCGCACGAGGCATCGATCAGCGTGGGAAGGGCTTCGTTCTCGTAATCGTCGGCCGTCAGCTCGCGCTCGCATAGTGCGGTCCAGCCGACCTGCGCCAGCACCAGGGCGGCGTAGTCGGGGCGCAGCACGTGCGCGCCCTCGCCGGCGCGGGTCGCTGCGGGCGGTAGGCGTTTGAACAGCGGGTCGCCCGAAAGGTCTAGGCTTATGCTCGCGCGGCGCTGGCGCAGCGAAAGCAGTAGGTGAACATCGGGGTCGGCGGCATCGACATCGGCGCGACGTCCCGTGGTCTCGGCCAGGCGGTCGCACAGCGCGTCTTTGGCACGCAGGGCCGAGAAGCGCGTGTTGCGCAGCTGCTCGGTCACGCCGCGGGCGGTAATGGCGATGGTGGCGCCGGGGCGGACGATGTTCTCCCAGGCGATGTCGTAAACGCTGTCGTACAACTCATCGGCATCCTGTGCCCCAAAGCGCCCGAGCACCACAAACACGCGGCTGGCCAGGCGCGACCACAGGCAGGCGCGGTAGCCTTCTTCGAGCTCGCCCTCAAATGTAGCGCGGCCCTTCAGGCGGCGGACATGCGAAAGCCCGAGGCGTTTAAGCTCATCGGCGAGTGCGGACTCAAAGCCCTCGGGGCAGCTTGCGTAAAATTCCATGGGTGACCTCTCTGGTTGCGTCGCTCCATTATATGATGGATGCTCCGTTTGCCCTTATCCTCGAAAGGAACCCATATGATTGATGCGTGTCCCGAACCCGCTGTGCTCTTTTTTGACGTGGACGGCACGCTGACGTCGTTCGATCCCGACGATATGACCGATAAGGACTTTTCGGCGGTTCGTCCCTCGCAGACGGTGATCGAGGCGTTTCATCGTCTGCGCGACGCAGGGCACAAGGCGTTTATCTGCACGGGTCGTCCCCTGTGGCTCATCGCCGATAGCTTGCGTGCGCTCGACCCCGCGGGCGTCGTTGCCATGGCGGGCGCCACGCTCGAGGTCGAGGGCCGCGTGGTGCATGAGGATTGCTTTGACGAGGACATTGTTGAGGAGCTCGCGCGTCGCATTACTGTGGCGGGCGGCGAGGCGTTGTTCGAGACGAACGGTGCCACCTATTCACTTGAGCCAGTTGGTGTCGAACAGTCATTTCTGCTAGGCGCCGGCGTGGTGCATGGCGTTGATCAGATGCGTGTCGATGGCCGCTTGCGCGTGGGCAAGGTGTGCATTAACGCGTGCAACCTGGCTCGCGTAGCCAACGACGACGGCTTTATCGATCGCGAGTTTGAGCTGTGCAACACCGGTGGTCAGAATCGCGAACTGAGCCCCAAGGGCATCGACAAGGGCGTGGGCGTGGCGCGAGCGCTGGCATATCTGGGCCGCGAGGGAAATGCGCGCACCTTTGGCTTTGGCGATTCGGGCAACGACCTGGGCATGCTCGCTGCCGTCGAGACGGCTGTCGCCATGGGCAACGCCATGCCCGAGGTCAAGACGGTCGCCGACTACGTGACCGACGATGTCGCACACGACGGTACCGTCACCGCGATGCAGCATTTTGGGTTGATTTAATAAATGGCCGGGTCGCCCGCAGTGGGGGCGACCCGGCCATTTGAGCTATTTTGCAATATAGAGCTTGGGATGACTGCGACTGCTCTCGATCGCCGCCGTCATGATGCCCTCGTCGTCTCCATCAACGATGATGCCGTCGAGGTCATCGATCTGCGCGGACTGATAAAAACTGGTCTTGTTGAACTTTCCCTGGTCAACCATCATGTAGCCCTGGTTTGAGTTGGTAAGGTACATATGCTTGATCATGGCCGAGAAGTCGTGCTCGACGGTAAAACCGTGGTCGGGGTGGAATCCGTCGGCACTGACAAACGCCTTGTCGGCATGTAGTTTGCTCATGCAGTCGAGCGTTAGTGCGCCCGCGAGATAGAGGTGGCCCTTGCGCACGGAGCCGCCCAGCAGCACTACCGAAGCATTGGGGAGATTGAAGCTGGCGTAGTTCGCGATTGCAAGATCGCCGGTGATAATGGTGATCTCACGCTTGTCCATGAGGGCCTTAGCGAAGTAAAAGCCTGTGGTGCCGATATCAATTACCAGAACATCGCCATCATCAACAAGAGTTGCTGCGGTTGCGGCGATGGCTTCCTTGGCCTCGACTTGGACATTGATGCGCTCCTCGGGATACGAGATTGCGTTGGAGCGAGAAAGCGATACCGCTCCGCCGCGTACGCGACGCAGCTTGCCTTCGGATTCCAGCGAGATGAGGTCGTGTCGTGCGGTGACTTCCGAAACCGAAAAACGGCGAACGATGTCGGATACCGAGATATTTGGCTTTTCGGCCAGCCAATTCATGATAAATCGCTGACGCTCGGCCGGTGAAAGGTCTGAAGTAGATGCCATATGCCGCTCCTTTTGAACAAAAGGTAAAAGATGCGCCTTTCGTAATCGAAATATAACGTATCGATATGAAAAGAACAAGGCAAATTCGAATGAATCAAAAGAACGGAATGGCATGTCACAAATGCATGCGTAGCAGATAGTTCGCACGTAAACGGGCTATAAAGAGTCTCATTCTGAAGGTGCCGCCCAAAAGAAGTACGTTCACGCCCGATATTCGACCGTTCACGGAAAGTTGACAATTGAGCTTTCGATAGCTTTTGAAATGGTTTATAAAAGAAAACCGAAAAGCTTTTGAAACAAAGAAGAAGGCTTTCGATAGCAATAGTGTTAGATGAGAAAGGACCGAACATGGCGATCAAGGTGTTTGCCGACGGCGCTAACCTCGAGGGTATGCTTGACATGCATGACAATGGCAACGTTCAGGGCTTCACGACCAATCCTTCCCTTATGAAGGCCGGCGGCGTGACCGACTACCGCGCTTTTGCCAAGACGGTTCTTGAGCACATTACTGATGTGTCGGTCTCTTTTGAGGTATTCGCCGACGACGAGGCGGGTATGGAAGCCGAGGCTCGCGAGATCGCAACCTGGGCAGACAACGTCTACGTTAAGATCCCGGCGCTCAACACCAAGGGTGAGTCCACTGCCGCGCTGGTCAAGCGCCTTTCTGCCGACGGCATCAAGGTGAATGTCACCACTATCTTCACGCCCGAGCAGGTCGACGAGTTTGTCGATGCCGTCTCTGCTGAGACCCCCTCTATTCTGTCCATCTTTGCCGGTCGCATTGCCGATACCGGCGTCGATCCGCTGCCCCTCATGGCGGAGTCCGTAAAGAAGGCTGCCGTTAAGCCTGCTGCCGAGGTTCTCTGGGCGTCTACGCGCGAGGTCCTCAATATCTTCCAGGCGGAGTCCGTTGGCTGTCAGATCATTACGGTCCCCAATGCCCTTCTTGCCAAGCGCAAGAATTTCGGGAAAGATTTGCTTGAGTACTCGCTTGATACGGTCAAGGGCTTTGCCCGCGACATTCAGGCGCTTGGTTTTCATATCCTGCCCGAGGAGTAGGGGACGAGCATGCTGACCGATCTTCTTAAGCCCGAGCTTGTTGCCTGCCACGTCGAGGCCTCCGACTGGGAGGAAGCGATCAAGGCATGCGGTAAGTTGCTCGTAGACGCTGGCAAATGCGACCAGAGCTATGTTGACGCCATGATTTCATCGGTTCACAAATTCGGCCCCTATATGGTCTTGGAAGAGGGCATCGCCATGCCCCACGCTCAGGTAGATGGCAATGTGAGTGAAGCGGGGATCTGTATCGTCACGCTTGACCCTGCCATTGCGTTTGGACACGAGGATTTCGATCCGGTTCACGTGCTCGTGGGTATTTGCGCACCCGACCCCAAGGCTCATCTTGGCTGCTTGGCGGAGCTTTCGCAGATGTTCGAGGACGAGGACTGCGTTGCCAAGCTCAGCGCATGCGATACGCCCGAGCAGGTTTTGGAGACCATGCGTTCATTCTTTTAGGCCTTAATGGCACGGCGATGCGTCGCCGCTTTTGGATAGACGGAAAACCGTCACGTGTAGGAGAGGAAGGTTGCCATGCATATCATCACCGTATGCGGAAACGGCATCGGGTCCAGCCTGATGCTCGCTGGCAAAGTCGAGGAGCTTTGCGAGGAGGAGGGCATCAAGGCCGACGTTGAGTCTATGGACCTGAACGGTGCTTCTTCCGCAAATCCGGATCTGTTCATCACCGTTAAAGAACTCGCCCCCGAGCTCCACGGCAACGTTGTGATCGTTCGCAGCTATGTGAACAAGAAGAAGATCCGCGAAGACGCCCTCGAGGCAATCAAGGCGGCCGCCGCTAACGCCTAAAGCGGCACAAAAAAGGGCGGTTCCCTGTGGAAGAGGGAAACGCGCCCACGTTAGAGAGAAAGGAAGCGCAGATGCAAGCCATCCTTCCCATACTTGAGTTTATCCAATCGATTCTGACCAAGCCAGCGTGGATTATGGGTCTATTTGCCTTTGTGGGCCTTGTCGCGCTTAAGCGTCCTGCCCACAAGGTGATGACGGGCACCCTGAAGCCCATTCTTGGTTACATCATGCTGTCCGCCGGCGCCGCTGTTGTTCAGGAGAACCTTGCTCCGCTGGGTACCTTCATCGAGACCGGTTTCCACATCACCGGCGTCGTGCCCAACAACGAGGTCGTTGTTTCGATGGCTCAGAGCGTCCTCGGCGTTCAGACCATGATGATCCTGATTCTCGGCTATGTCGTGAACATTATCATTGCCCGCTTTACCAAGTTTAAGTACATCTTCCTGACGGGCCATCACAGCATGTTTATGGCCTGCCTGCTGTCTGCCGTTCTGCAGGCATCTGGCTTCCAGGATGTCCAGCTTGTCATCGTGGGCGGCATGTTCCTGGGCCTCGTGAGCGCTATGCTTCCCGCCGTTGGTCAGCGTTTCACCGAGAAGGTTACCGATGGCGATGAGATCGCCATGGGCCACTTCGGTTCACTCGCCTATTACATCTCCGCTGCAGTCGGTACGCTTTTTGCTAAGGACGCCGAGGAGAACAGCACCGAGAAGATCGAGGTTCCCGAGAAGTTCGCCTTCCTGCGCGACACTACCATCTCCACGGCTCTTACCATGGCCTTCTTCTACCTGGTTACCGCTTTCGCCGCTTACATCGCAGATCCTGCGGTCGTCACCAAGACCGCTGGCGGCGACAACGTGATTGTCTATGCCCTGACCTGTGCCCTGTCCTTTGCCGTTGGTGTCACCATCGTCTATAACGGCGTTCGTATGATCCTTGCCGACCTGGTCCCGGCTTTCCAGGGCATCTCCAACAAGCTGATCCCCGGTGCCATCCCCGCCGTCGACTGCGCCGTCTTCTTCCCCTATGCTCCCACCGCCGTCATCCTCGGCTTTGTCGCTTCCTTTATCGGTGGCGTGGTCGGTATGTTCATCGTGGGCGCTACCCTGGGCATCTTCATCATCCCGGGCATGGTTCCTCACTTCTTCTGCGGTGCTACCGCAGGCATCTACGGCAATGCTACCGGCGGTCGCAAGGGCGCAGCTCTTGGCGCTTTCGTCAACGGCCTGCTCATCACCTTTGCCCCGGCCCTGCTCCTGCCCGTTCTTGACGTCTTTGGCTTCAAGAACACTACGTTCGGCGACTTCGATTTCTCCGTCATTGGTATTACGCTTGGCCGCGCTGCCGAGGCCTTCGGTACCACCGGTGTCTACGCGATTCTCGCTGTCCTTCTGGTCGTTGCCTTCGTCCCCAACTTCATCCACACCAAGGGTGCTGTGATCAATCACGTTGAGGAAGAGTAATCCAGGCATACGTTAAGCCCTAATCGGGCGGAGCTCCGATAACCGGCTCCTACACGGAAGCGGTGACGTCTCAATCGAGGCGTCACCGCTTTTTGCTTTGGAGCGATTGTGAATATGAGCCGGCGAGGCGCTGCTTCTGTTCCGTGAACGGAATCAAACGCAATGATCGGCAAAAACGTTTTGCCGCTGGGGCGTCGATATAAAAATGGTAAATCTGCAAAACCGTTCGCCGAGAAGATAAAAAACCGCAGTTCACGCCTTGATAAACGTAGATAAAGTGTTTAGCAGTTTATCGGCCGTATGCTAACGAAAGGAATCAGGCAGATGGCAATCAAGGTGTTCGCTGACGGTGCAAACCTCGAGGGCATGCTCGACATGTACGAGAGCGGCAACGTTCAGGGTTTCACGACCAACCCGTCCCTTATGAAGAAGGGCGGCGTGACGGATTACCGCGCGTTTGCCAAGGAGGTCCTGGCCCACATCACCGATGTGTCCGTGTCGTTTGAGGTCTTTGCCGACGACGTCGAGACCATGGAGGTCGAGGCCCGCGAGATTGCTGCCTGGGCCGAGAACGTCTACGTCAAGATTCCGTGCGTGACCACCAAGGGCGAGTCCACCGCCGAGCTGGTGCACAAGCTTTCGGCCGACGGCATCAAGGTCAACGTCACCACCATCTTTACGCCTACGCAGGTCGACGAGATGGTCGAGGCCGTTGACGCCGAGACGCCGTCCATCATCTCGCTCTTTGCCGGTCGCATCGCCGACACCGGCGTCGATCCCATTCCGTTTGTGACGGAGTCGGTCAAGACGGCCGCCGCCAAGCCCAACTGCGAGGTCCTGTGGGCATCCACGCGCGAGCTCATCAACATTTACCAGGCGCAGGCCTGCGGTTGCCAGATCATCACGGTGCCCAACAGCATCCTGGCCAAGCGCAAGAACATCGGTCGCGATCCGTACGAGGTCTCGCTCGACACCGTGCGCGGCTTTGCCAAGGATATCGCCGCTTTGGGCTTCCATATCTTGCCGTAACGCGAACACTGGCTGCGCCGCGGGTTGTTCGCCCCGGCCTTTCCTTTCCCTATCGCTCACGCGCTTCGCGAGGGTCGCGCTAGGTAAAGGAAAGGCCGGGGCTGCCGACACGAGCTTGCCGGCAAGTTAGCACTCGGCTTCCATATCCTGCCGCGGGCAAAGGTACCCCCGCCTGCGACGTGCAAAATTGAGAGTATTCAGCAAGGTAAAGGTTTTTACCAGCTGGTTGAAGCACGGAACAGCCCCCGTTTTGGCTCTGACGACGCTAAAACGGGGGCTGTTTGTGACTTTATTGCCTCTGAGGGGCGTTCGGAGCGGCGGAAATTGCAGAATACTCGCGATTTTGCACGCTGCTACAGGGGGTACCCTTGCTTTGGCGGTTTATTTCCCCTGCACCATGGTGAGCGAGATCTTCTTGCGGTCGCGATCGACCTTTTCGACCCACACCTTGACCGTGTCGCCGACGCGCACCACGTCGCTTGGGTGCTTGACGAAGCGGTTGGCCAGTTTGGAGATGTGCACGAGGCCGTCCTGATGCACGCCCACGTCGACGAAGGCGCCAAAGTCGACGACATTGCGCACCGTGCCCTTGAGCTCCATGCCGGGCTCCAGGTCGTCGATGGAAAGCGCCGAGCGGCTAAAGACAACCTCGGGAGCGTCGTCGCGCGGGTCGCGGCCGGGCTTCTTGAGCTCGTTGACAATGTCGATGAGCGTCAGGGTGCCGCAGTCCAGGTCGCTTGCCAGCGCCGAGATGCTGCCCAGGCGGCGCTCGATGTCGGGCACGCCGCCGCGGCTGAGCTCGCTTGCCGCAACGCCGGCGCGCTCCAGGACGGCCGTGGCCACCTCGTAGCTTTCGGGGTGGACGCTTGTCGCGTCGAGCGGGTTCTTGCCGCCGCTGATGCGCAGGAAACCTGCGGCGTTGAGGTACGCCTTGGGTCCCAGCTTGGGGACCTTCTTGAGCTGGCGGCGATCGGTAAAGGCGCCGTTTTCCTCGCGGTAGGCCACGATGTTTTTGGCTACGCTCGGCGTAATGCCCGACACGTAGCCCAGCAGGCTTGCGCTCGCGGTGTTGACGTCGACGCCCACACGGTTGACGACGTCTTCCACCACGTGGCCCAGGGTGCGCGAAAGCTCGGCCTGGTCAAGGTCGTGCTGGTACTGGCCAACGCCGATGGACTGGGGCGGAATCTTGACGAGCTCTGCCAGCGGGTCTTGCAGACGGCGGCCCAGGCTCATGGCGCCACGTACGGTGACGTCCAGGTCGGGATATTCCTGGCTGGCGAGCTCGGAGGCGGAGTACACCGACGCGCCGGCCTCGTTGACGATGGTGTAGCGAAGGCTGGGCGCCTGCTCGGAGATGAACTCCGAGACGACTTCCTCGGTCTCGCGGCTGGCGGTGCCGTTGCCGATGACGATGGTGTTGACGCCGTCTTTCTTGACGAGGCGGGCGAGCTCGCGCTTGGTGCCGGCGACGTCGTGGCGCGGCTTGGTGGGGTAGACCACGCCGTGGTCGAGTAGCTTGCCGGTCTCGTCCATGACGGCGACCTTGCAGCCGGTGCGGTAGCCCGGGTCGAGCGCGAGCACGCGGGCGCCGCGGACGGGGCGTGCCGAGAGCAGGCCCTCGAGATTCTTGGCAAAGACGTTGATGGCCTCGGTCTGGGCACGAACGGTGAGCTTGGCGCGGGCCTCGCGCTCCAGCGAGGGGGCCATGAGGCGCTTGTAACCATCGGCGATGGCGGCATCGAAGATGGGAGCGAAGACGCCCTGGCGTCGGGGCCAACGGCTGCCGAGGCGCGCCGTAGCGGCAGCGCCGTCGACGCTGACGCGTATGCGAAGCTTGCCCTCACGCTCACCGCGGTCGATAGCCAGCACACGGTGGTTGGGGATGCGACGCAGCGGCTCATCATAGCTGTAGTACGGCTCGTAGGGGGTCTTCTCGGTGGGGTCGGTGGCCTCGACGACGATGTCGGCGGTGTTTTGCGTAAAGGCGCGCAGGTCGGCGACGTTCTCAGGGTCCTCGGCCACCGTCTCGGCCACGATGTCGGCGGCGCCGGCAAGCGCCTTCTCAGGTGTGTCGAAGCCGGCCTCCTCGTTGACGTATTCCGCGGCGGCGTCGAGCGCGCCGCCCTTGGCTGAGGCCTGCATGATGATCATGTTGGCAAGCGGCTCCAGACCTGCCTCGCGGGCCTTCTGCGCGCGGGTCATGCGCTTTTTGCGGTAGGGCTTATAGAGGTCCTCGACACGCTGGAGCTGTGTGGCCTCGCGAATCTGCTGCTCGAGTTCGGGCGTGAGTTTGCCCTGGGCGTCGATGAGCAGGATGACGTCCTCTTTGCGCTGCTCAAGATTGCGCAGGTAGGACAGGCGCTCGTCGAGGGCGCGCAGGGCGACGTCATCCATGCCGCCCGTGGCTTCCTTGCGGTAGCGCGAGATAAAGGGGATGGTGTTGCCCTCGTCGATGAGCTTGACGGCTGCCTCGATGTTGGCGGCCTTAAGGTTGAGCTCGCGGGCGAGCTGGGCGATAAGATCCATGGAACTCCTTGCGTTTGAGGTGCGTTTGCGGCACAGGGCTACCAAGGATACCACCCGTCCCAAAAGACTGTTTTGGGGCCGCGCCATGAAAACGGCCTATCTACTACGTTTGAACCGTATGGGTCGACCATCCACGGTTTTCCGAGAACGCGCAACCTGTCTACCTGCGGTTTTCATTTCTCGAAATTTGGCATGGTTGAGGGCAATCGGTTAAACGTAGTAGATAGGCCCATTTCGTGGCGAACGAACCAAGCTGAGGCGCAAAATAGCCCTCGCTCCAGAAAAATCATTGGCAACGTAGCAAAATGCCCCGCGGGCAGGAGGCTGCTCGCGGGGCAAAGAAGAGGGACTTGTCGGTGGCGGACCGAGGGGCGCGCATGGGGCTCAGCGTGCCCCGGCCCGCGCTCGAGGCATTACAGCTCGACGAGCTGGCCGGTCTCGGCGGCCTCCTTGATGGCGTTGAGAAGCGTGAGCGTCTTGACGTTGTCGGCCGGCGTCACGACGGGCTCGACCTCGCGGCGGACGACCTTTACAAAGTGCTTGAGCTGCATCTTGTGCGGCAGCGCCGGGTCGACGGCCGGAATCTCCATCTGCAGCGGCTTGTGCCAGTTGGAGGCGCCGTCGTAGGAGAACTGGTGCAGGCGGGGTAGCGACAGGGCGCCCAAAGTTCCGCCGATAAAGTAAGCGTCGGCGTCGAAGGGGCGGTACTGCGGGTCCTCGCGGGCGGTTGCCTCCCAGTTCCAGGGGCTGGCGGTGGCGTCAGAGATGGTCATGCTCGCGAGCGCGCCATCGGCAAAGCGAACGTTGACCACGGCGGAGTCCTCGGTCTCAAAACCGCGGGCGGCGCTGGACTGCATGCCCTGGACGGCAACGGGCTCGCCCAGCAGGTAGCGGAGCAGGTCGACGTCGTGCACCAGGTTGACCAGGATCGGGCCGGCACCCTTTTTGCGGCGCCACTCGACATCGAAGTACTCGTCGTTCTTATAGATCATGTAGTGGAAGCTCGACACGGTGAGTTTGCCCAGCTCACCGGACTCGATGATCTCCTTGGCCTTGTTCACAAACGGGTTGTGGCGACGGTGCTGACCCACGAGCACGGGCACGCCGGCGGTCTCGGCCTCGGCGGCGAAGGCCTGGGCATCCTCAAGGTCGTTGGAGATCGGCTTTTCGACCAGCGGCACGATGTTGCGCTTGATGGCCTCGCGGGCAACGCCCAGGTGCAGATCGTTGGGCGTGGCGATAATGACGGCCTCGGGCTTGACCTCGTCCATCATCTGGGCGGGATCGGTAAAGAACGGCACGCCGGCGGCCTCGGCCGTGGCGCGGGCGCCCTCAAAGGCGTCGGCGATGGCGACGAGCTCGGCCTCGGGCTCCTCGGTGACAAAGCGGATGTGGTTGCGGCCCATGGCGCCGGCGCCGATAACGGCAATGCGGACGGGGTTGAGCTCAGACATTTCGACTCCTTAATACTGGTGACCGGTGGAATGCGGTAAGAGGACGGCCCTTGCCGCGTCAAGCAAAACTAGGCGGACTTCTTCTTGCTGTCGGAGACCATCATGTAGACGGTGAGCACGACGGCGATGGCGGCGATCACGATGGCGCCGTAGAAGGACTGCTGGTAGGCGGCGCTGCCGGCCTCGGCGTGATACAGCACGGCAGTGATGGGCTGGCTGATCCAGGTAGAAGCGGCGTATCCCAAAAACATGATGCCGTAGTTGACGCCGATGTTGCTGGTGCCAAAGGCGCCACCGGTAAGCGGCGGGTAGATGACGAGCAGGGCGCCAAAGCTAAAGCCAAGCAGGGCGAGCGCCACAAAGAACATGCTCTGCGTAAAGCTCATAGACATGATGACGAGTGCGACGATGGTGACGACCAGGCTGATGAGCAGCGACTTGTAGGCGCCGAGCTTGTCGATGATCTGGCCAAAGGACAGACGGCCGACCAGGTTGGCGCAGGTGTTGACGGAGACGACTACGCCGCCGAGGGCGACAGCCGCGGCGCTCGTGGGGTCGGCGAAGAGCTGGACGGCGGCGATGGAGGCAACCTTGCCCACGAGCAGGGTACCCGCGGTGGCGGCAAAGGCGAAGGTG
Source organism: uncultured Collinsella sp. (assembly GCA_958451615.1). Classification (GTDB taxonomy): domain Bacteria; phylum Actinomycetota; class Coriobacteriia; order Coriobacteriales; family Coriobacteriaceae; genus Collinsella. The sequence goes on from CAUDQR010000009.1 coordinate 38,521, forward strand.
ACGATGAGGACCCAGAAGCGCGGGGTCTTGACCATCTCGCCCGGGGTGAGGTCGCCGAAAGTGCCGGCGTGCGCGCCGCCCTTGGGGACCTCGAAGCCCTCGGGCAGCCAACCGGCCTCGGGGGCCTTCAGGAACAGGGCGGAGGTGGCGATCGTCACAAAGAAGATGACGCCGAGTGCCTTAAGGGCGCCAAAGATGCCAAGGCTCGGGATGAGCAGCGAGGCGAGCACCGGGGACAGCACGGCGGGGCCGGCGGTCGAAGCGGCCAGGGTGATGCCGGAGGCGAGGCCCTTTTTGTCGATGAACCACTTTTGGCCGGTGGTGAGCGCGGGGTTGTAGCCCAGGCCGTTGCCGATGGCGGCGACGAGCGAGAACCACAGGTAGAACTGCCACGGCTCGGTGACGGTGCCAGACATGAACCAGCCCAGGCCGTAGCACACGGCGGCGGCGATCACGACGTTGCGGGGGCCGATCTTATCGGAGATGCGGCCGGCGAAGATGCCCGTCACGGCCATGATGGTCTGAAAGACCGGGAAAGCCCAGGTAAGGGCGCTGGACCACTCGGGGTAGACGGCGAGCAGGTTCTTGCTCACGACGGAATACAGCGCGATGGAGCTGATAAAGAACATGGTGACGCACGCGGTGGAAAGCACGACGGCGCGACCCTTGTTGGAGTTGGTGGAAGCCATTGGACTCTTTCTGATCGATGCGGGGGAGGGGCGGACACGTCCGCGGGGCCTCCCTGTCAGGCTGGTTTACTGGTCGGTCGGCTTTGCGACGCCGGACTCGTCAGACCAAAGCTCGACACCCTTGTTCTTAAGGTAGTTGTCGGCAAAGGCTCGGCGGCCGCCGGGCTTGGCGGTGAGGTCGCCCATCATATTGGAGAAACCGCCGTCGACCTTGATGGCGTCGCCGGTGGTAAAGTCCGAGCGCCTGGACGCCAGGAACATGACGGCGTTGGCGATATCGCTGACCTCGCCGATGCGGCGCGTAGCGATAAGGCGGCTGCGGCTCTTCTCGACCTCGGGGTCGGCGTAAAAGCTCGCCGACATGGGAGTCTTGACAAAGCAGGGCTCGACGCAGTTGGAGCGGACGCCGTAGGGGCCCCACTCGGCAGCCAGCATCTTGGACATCATGTTGACGCCCGCCTTGGTGGAGCTGTATACGCCCGAGAACGTCTCGGGGGAGTGGCTGGCAACGGTCGAGATATGCACCAGACGACCCTGGCCGGCCTTGATCATCTCGCGACCAAAGCGCTGCGAGGTGATGAAGTAACCGGTGAGGTTGACGTTGATGACCTCGTTCCAGTCACTCAGCGGCAGGTCTTCCATGGCTGCGAAGCGCAGGATGCCGGCGGTGTTGACGAGGACGTCGACGCGGCCGAAGTCGGCGATGGTGGCGTCGACGGCGGCCTGAACCTCGGCCTCGTCGGTGGCGTTCATCTTGTAGCCCTCGGCGTGGATGCCAAACTCGGCGTCGAGGTCGGCGGCTGCGGCCTTGACCTTCTCCTCATCCAGGTCGAGCAGGACGACGTTGGCGCCGTTGCGGGCGAACTCGCGGCAGATCTCGACGCCCATGCCGCCGAGCGCGCCGGTCACAGCGCAGACATCGCCCTCGAGCTTAAGCCAGTTGCTCATAGGAATTTCCCTTCTTGTACCTCCCTGTGGGCCGCTCCCATTACTCGACCCACGTGGTTTTCGCTGGTTATCGTATGCTTTGAATCTGTGCAGGTGAATTGCATATTTGTTAGAATGGCGTAAACCTTTGGTTTATAGCTCGCAAAACAATTAGTCCTTAGTTGAGTGTGTGACCTGCCAAAACGACCCCCTTCGGCAGCGCATGTCCATACGTCTGGAAACGGGAGATTGACGTGTACGATCGACGCCTCGAGGCCATAACGGCCGCCGCGGAGCTGGGAAGCTTCTCGCGCGCGGCGGCAAAACTGCGCGTGTCGACCCCGGCGCTCGTCAAACAGGTGTCGGGATTCGAGGCCGAGTTTGGCATCACGTTGTTCGAGCGCTCGCACTCGGGCGTCAAGGTGACGCCGGCGGGTGCTCTGCTGGTGGACGATGCGCGCTCGATCATGCGCCAGTCCGAGGACGCGTTGCGCCGCGCCCGACGCGCGGCGGGCGATGGCGGTGCCGTGCGCCTGGGCGTGTCGATGATGTGCCCGGGGCGCCAGACGCTGTCGATGTGGACGGACGTGCACGAGCTTGAGCCGTCGTTGCGCTTTGAGATTGTGCCGGTGAGCGACCTCTATGACGAGCGTGAAACCGTCATGCGCAGCCTGGGTCGCGAGGTGGATGTGGTGCAGTCGAGTTTTTCGACTCCGCGTTGGGGCGACGCCTGCCAAAAGCTCCGCATCGTCAACGTGCCGTTTTATATTGATGTGCCCCGCACAAGCCGACTCGCGCGCAAGACGCGCATCACGGTCGCCGACTTGGAGGGCATGCGTCTACGCGTACTGCGCCACGGCAACGACGCCATGGACAGTCTGCGTATCGATCTTTTGGCCGACGGCGGCGTGGACGTGATCGACGTGGACAGCTTTGACTTTGCGCTCTTTAACGATGCGGAGGAAAAGGGTGACGCGGTGCTCACCTGCGGAGCGTGGTCGGGCGTGCACCCGGCCTTTGTGGGTGTGCCGTTCCTATGCGGCCGCGAGGTGCCGGTCTTCTTGCACTACCCGCTCGAGCCCACCCTCCAAGTGCAAAAATTCATCAACGCCATGGCCCAACTCCTCAACTAGATAATTTGGGACGGGGCTTTTTAGCTCCTTACAAAACGAGGCCCTGGCCAAACGGCCAGGGCCTCACTAACTTTATTCCGTTCTAAACAACGGGCTGATTGCGCGCAGGAGGGCGCCCCGAGGGTGGCGGGGTATTTCCTCCGCGTGCAGTTTCGCAGCGCAGCGAGAATGTTTGAGCACGGAGGAATTACCCCGCCGCCCCCGGGGCGCCCTCCGTCAGTAACTGGTCCTACTCGAGCTCAAACGCACCCGTGTACAGCTGGTAGTAGTATCCGCGCTTGGCGATCAGCTCGTCGTGGTTACCACGCTCGATAATGCGGCCGTGGTCCAGGCAGATGATCGCGTCGGAATTGCGCACGGTGGACAAGCGGTGCGCGATGACAAATGTCGTGCGGCCCTCCATGAGCTTGTCCATGCCCTCCTGCACGATGGCCTCGGTGCGGGTGTCGATGCTCGACGTGGCCTCGTCCAGAATCATTGCCGGCGGATCGGCGACGGCAGCGCGGGCGATCGAGATCAGCTGGCGCTGGCCCTGCGACAGCTGGGCGCCGTTGCCGGTGAGCATGGTGTCGTAGCCGTCGGGCAGGCGGGTGATAAAGTCGTCCGCGCCGGCGAGCTTGGCCGCCGCGATGCACTCCTCGTCGGTGGCATCCAGGTTGCCGTAGCGGATGTTGTCCATCACGGTGCCAGTGAACAGGTTCACGTCCTGCAGCACCACGCCCAGCGAGCGGCGCAGATCTGCCTTGCGGATCTTGTTGACGTTGATGCCGTCGTAGCGGATCTTGCCATCGGCAATGTCGTAGAAGCGGTTAATGAGGTTGGTGATGGTCGTCTTGCCGGCACCGGTGGCGCCGACAAACGCGACCTTCTGGCCAGGCTTGGCAAACACGGACACGCCGTGCAGCACCTCGTGGTCGGGCGTGTAGCCAAAGTCGACGTTGTCCATGACCAGGTCGCCGCGCAGCGGTACGTACTCAATCTCGCCGGTGGCGCGGTGCGGATGCTTCCATGCCCACATGCCGGTGTGGTGGTCAGCCTCCTCGAACTCCCAAGTCTCGGGGTTCACCTGTGCGTTGACGAGCGTCACGTAGCCTTCGTCGGCCTCGGGCTTCTCGTCGATGAGCTCAAAGATGCGGTCGGCGCCGGCGAGGCCCATGACCACGGCGTTGATCTGCTGCGAGATCTGGCCGATCTGTCCGCAGAACTGCTTGGTCATGTTGAGGAACGGCACCACGACGGCGATGGACAGCGCCATGCCCGAGATGCTCAGGTTGGGCACGCCCAGCGCCAGGAAAATGCCGCCCGCCAGTGCGACCAGCACGTAGAGCAGGTTGCCCAGGTTCATAAGGATGGGCATGAGGATGTTGGCGTACATGTTGGCCTTCTGGGAGACCTCGAAGAGCTTTTCGTTGCGCTCGTCAAAATCGGCCTCGGCGGCAGACTCGTGGCAGAACGCCTTGACGACCTTCTGGCCGTTCATGACCTCCTCGATATGGCCCTCGACCACGCCGAGCTCGGTCTGCTGCGCAATGAAGAAGCGCGCGGAGTTGGAGCCGAGCAGCTTGGTCATAAAGGTCATAAAGGCGACGCCGGCGATGATGACCAGGCACATCCACACGCTGTAGTACAGCATGATAAAGAACACCGTGACGATGATGATGATCGTCATGAGCAGGTTGGGCAGCGACTGGCTGATCATCTGACGCAGCGTGTCGATGTCGTTGGTGTAGTGGCTCATGATATCGCCACGCTGGTGCGTGTCGAAGTAGCGGATCGGCAGGTCCTGCATGCGGTTGAACATCATCTCGCGCAGCTTCTCCAGCGAGCCCTGCGTGACGATAGCCATGGCGCGGTTCCAGAAGAGCGAGGACAGGACGCCGACGCCGTAGATGCAGGCGAGGGTGGTCACGAGCTGTGCGATCTTGGGCTGCGCGGCTTCCCAATCGCCCGACTGCCACGATTCGCCAATAATTTGCAGGGCGCTCTGCAGGAAGGTCGCGCCGATGGAGTTGATGATGGCGCAGAGCACCACGCCGGCGACGACGAGGGGCAAAAGCACGGGATAGAAGCCAAAGAGCGTCTTGATGAGGCGCGACATGGTGCCGCCCTTACGGTTGAGCGCGCGCTCGGCGGTCGTTGCCTTACTCATGTGCCTCGCCTCCTTCCTGGGTCTGAGCTTGCGTTGCGGTCATGTCGGTGTTGTCTGCCGCCGTGTTCGCGTCGCCAGAGACGTCGTCGGCGTCTTGCGTACCTTCGGCAGACATCTTGTTTTGCGAGGTAAAGGTCTCGCGGTAGATCTCGCTCGTCTTAAGCAGCTCGTCATGGTTGCCGATCTGCGCGATTCGGCCGCCCTCCATGACGATGATGCGGTCTGCGTCCTGTACGGAGCTTATGCGCTGGGCGATGATGAGCTTGGTCGTGTTGGGCAGATAGCTTGCCAGCCCTGCGCGGATCTTGGCGTCGGTCTTGGTGTCGACGGCGCTGGTGGAGTCGTCCAGGATCAAGATCTTGGGGCGACGCAGCAGGGCGCGTGCAATGCACAGGCGCTGCTTCTGACCGCCCGAAACATTGGAGCCGCCCTGTTCGATCCAGGTGTCGTAGCCCTTGGGGAAACCGTCGACAAACTCGTCGGCGCAGGCCAGATGCGCTGCCTCGCGGACTTCCTCGTCGGTGGCGTTCGGGTCGCCCCAACGCAGGTTCTCGGCGATGGTGCCGCTAAACAGCACGTTTTTCTGCAGCACCATGGCGACCTGGTGACGCAGCGCGTCCAGGTCGTAGTCGCGCACGTCCACGCCGCCCACGCGCACAGCGCCTTCGGTGGTGTCGTACAGGCGGGCGATGAGGTTAACGAGCGTGGACTTGGCCGAGCCGGTGCCGCCGATGATGCCGATGGTCTCGCCGCTCGTAATGTGCAGGTCGATATCGTCGAGCGCCTGGCGCTTCGCATGCTTGGAATACTTAAAGCTCACGTGGTCAAAGTCGATGGAACCGTCGGCAACCTCGAGCACGGGCTCGGCGGGATCGGCGATCGTGGGCTCGGCGGCCAGCACCTCGGCAATGCGGTGTGCCGATTCGTCGGCCATGGTCACCATGACAAAGATCATCGACAGCTGCATCAGGCTCATGAGAATCTGGAAACCATAGGTAAAGGTCGAGGAGAGCTGGCCCACGTCGAACAGCGTGCCCTGGCTCGTGATGATGAGCTTGGAGCCCAGGTAGATGATGACGACAAACGCGCCGTTGACGCAGATGTTCATCATGGGGTTGTTAAAGGCGAGCAGCTTCTCGGCGCGGGTGAAGTCCATCTGGACGTCGCGTGCGGCGGTCGCAAACTTCTCCTTCTCAAAGTCTTCGCGCACATAGCTCTTGACCACGCGCATGCCGGTGACGTTTTCCTCGACGGACTCGTTAAGGGCATCGTACTTGTGGAACACGCGCGAGAAGATGGGGCGCACCTTAAAGATGATAAAGAACAGTCCAAAGCCCAGCAGCGGAATGATGACCAGGTAGACCATGGCGACGCTGCCGCCCATGATAAACGCCATGGTAAAGGCGAAGATCAATACCAGCGGCGCGCGCACGGCGATACGGATGATCATCATAAAGGCCTGCTGCACGTTGTTGATATCGGTGGTCAGGCGCGTGACGAGCGAGGAGCTCGAGAACTCATCGATGTTGGCAAAGCTGAACGTCTGGATCTTGTAGAACAGGTCGTGACGCAGGTTCTTGGCGAACCCGCAGCTCGCATGGCTGCAGGTGACGCCGGCCGCGGCGCCAAAAGCAAGTGACGTCAGCGCGATGAGCACCAAAAAGCCTGCGGTGGGAAGCATCTCGGCTACGGTGGCGCCGTCTTTGATGGCGTCGATCAGGTTGGCGGTGATAAATGGAATCAGCATCTCGCAGAGCACCTCGCCAAGCACGAGCAACGGCGTGGCAACGGTGACTTTCATATAGTCGCGGATGCTTCCCATGAGGGTTTTAATCATCCAGTTCCTCCCAGGTTACGCGGATTTTATCGAGCATTTCGGCGAGGTCCTCGCGCTCGTCGTGGGTGAGCGCGCTAAAGGCCCGTTCTCTAAAGCGGATGCGGGCTGCCTGGTCGATGCGGGCGTTTTCCCGGCCGGTTTCGGTCAGGCGAATGGTGAGTTGCCGTCGATCCTTGGGGTTACGGCTGCGCTCGATGAGGCCGTTGAGCTCGAGCTTGGACAGGATCTCGGAAAGCGATCCCGGCTTGAGGTCAAAGTGCATGCCGAGCTCCTGCTGCGACATCTCGCCGCCGGGCTGCTTGGCCAGCAGGCAGATGATGGGCGCCTTGCCGGACACGCCTCCGCCATGAAAATGCATGTAATGGCCGCAAAAGCCCAGGCCACTCAGGATGCGCTTGGCAAGTGCATCCGATTGCGATTGCGCCTCGGGCGAATCTGCAGGCTCGATGGGGTCGCCGCCCGGCGTATGGGGGCAGAGGTCGATGCATTCGTCGCACATGGTGTTGCTCCTTTCTTTAGTTAGGTAGAGAAATTGTTTTGTACCTAAGTGATTCTAGAGGTACCTAACTGATTGTCAAGGTACCGAATCGATTTTGTGGCAGTGCTGGGGTGCCGGTGCCAGGGGAATCTTGGACAGTCTTCGCAGCGTAGATTCAGCGGGCCACGGCGTATCCCGGAGTTTTCGATAGGTTCATTAAGGGGGCGAGACTGGCAGCTGCCGGTCTCGCCCCTTGGCTTTCCGAGACTTAGAGCGGCTCGTCGCCGGTTCGGAGGATGGCGAGATATGGCTCATATGAAAACGTGCGGTATCGTTTCCTGCTCGTATCACGTTGGACAAGAATGCCCCAATCGGTAAATTGGGATATAAGGTTGTTTGCGCTCGATCTGCTAATCTGCATTCGTTCAGACACAAAGGCGGTGTCGACGATCGGATTGCCCTCGAGAAGGTCGAGTAGCATAAGGGCGTTCGTCGTAGCCCTTCCCGCCTTTTCGCGAATCAGCCTTTCGGTTTCCGAATGGAGGTCGACAAGCTTCCGCATCGAATCCCGCGCCTCGCGTGCGCTTGCAAGCAAGCAGGTACTGAAAAACGAAACCCATCCCTCAAAATCGCCTCTCTGCCTTACGCGCATAAGCCAATCGTAGTATTCGCTCCTGTGTCGTTTGAGTTCATACGAGGGGTAGATGACTGGCTTGGTGAGCGCCCCATCATGTATGAGCGAAAGGAGGATGAGCAGACGCCCGAGGCGTCCGTTGCCGTCGAGGAACGGGTGCGCGGTTTCAAACTGGTAGTGCACCAAAGCGGCCTTGATGACTGGATCGATGTCGTCACGCTCGTTGATGAAAAGCTCGAGGTCGCCAAGTGCCTCCTTCATATCCTCCGTGTTGGGAGGGACATACGGGGCCTCATTGAGCGTGCAGCCGTTTGGTCCGACCCAGTTCTGAGTCGTCCTGAACTGGCCCGGCGTCTTGTCGGAGCCTCTGCCATTTCCAAGCAATGTGGCATGGACGGATTTGAGCAGCCTCATACAGAGTGGCAGTTCCTCCATGAGCGTGGTCGCCTGCTGCACCGCTCGAGTGTAGTTGACGACGTCGGTTAGGTCCCGGCTCGCATTGGATTCGTTTGACGGGTCAAGAACATCATCGAACGTACATTGCGTACCCTCGATTTGAGAGGACAAGAGCGCTTCCTTGCGAACGTACATAGAAAGGTACATGTCGATGTTCGGAACAAAGCGAGACATGCCCTCAACCTCGCCGAGTATGGCGCGGCAATCGGAGACAAGCCGCATGGAATCAGCGGATAAATTGATTGGAAAGAATGAATCCATATTGGCGGGTCTAAACGAATCATAGGCGAGGGCTCCTGAAAGGTTGTGCCTGACGTTTCCCTGTCGTCCGGGTGTGATGGGTGCGAGCATCGTTAGTATCCTAAGAACAAATTTGAGCCAAAACTTGTTCTTAGAATTTTATAGCGCCTTCTAAGGCCAAGTTTCTGCAATAAGAAGCGTCAGAAAAACTCTAAGAACAAAATTACGCCCAAACTTGGTCTTACATCCGAAGGCAAGACTTAGATTGCACTGCGCTACACTTAGTCGCATTATGGCGACATCGCGCCGCGCCCGACCCAAGGGGGACACTCATGAAGAACACTCAGCTGCTGCTGATCAACGATATGTGCGGCTACGGCAAGGTCGCGCTCTCGGCCATGCTGCCGGTACTGTCGCACATGGGCTATCGCATCCACAACCTGCCGACGGCGCTCGTTTCCGATACGCTCAACTATCCCAAGTTCTACATTCACGACACCACGGAGTACGTGCGCCAGAGCCTCGCTATCTGGGAGGAGCTCGGCTTTGAATTTGATGCTATCTCGACCGGCTTTATCGTGACCGAGGAGGAGACGCGCATCATCTCGGACTTTTGCCACCGCCGCGCTCAAAAGGGCACCAGGGTGTTCGTCGATCCCATCATGGGCGATAACGGCAAGCTCTATGCCGGCGTGCCCGAGTCGACCATCGGACTCATGCGCAGCTTGGTCGAGTGCGCCGACTACGCGGTGCCCAACTATACCGAGGCGTGCCTGCTCACCGATACGCCTATCGCCGAAGAGATTACGGCCGATGAGGCCCGCACGCTCGTGGACGCCATGCTCGCGTTGGGCACCAAGTCGGTTGTCATTACGAGTGCGAAGGTCGATGGGGCGAGTGCCGTCATCGGCTACGACCATGTGGCGGGGGAATACTTTGAGATTCCGTTTGAGCTGATCCCGGTGTACTTCCCGGGTACGGGCGATACGTTCTCGGCCGTGCTCATGGGCCGCGTGATGAACGGTTGGAGCCTCCAGCGTGCCACGGCCGATGCCATGCGTGTGGTGGCCGAGCTTATCGAGCGCAATGCCGACCAAGAGGACAAGTCGGCTGGCCTTCCCATCGAGGCCTGCCTGGATGTGATTGACCATGAGTAACGCTGACGAGGGCGGCGCCAAGCCTGCAGGCGAGAGCAAGCCGCTCGGTGCGCCGCGTGGCAAGCGTCCGCGTATCCGCATTCGCTGCGTGGACCAGTTGGGAACGTGCCGCTGCCATCATGGTCACAAGCCAGGCGATGTCTTTGACTTTGACCGAGACCGCGGCAAGATGTGCGCTATGGCCTGCCATGTGGGCTTTCCTTACATTGACATCTTGCGTTACGGCGGAACCGTGCCCGGCAACGAGCCCGGCACGGCAAAGTTCTGCTGCCCCGAGGTCGATACATTGAACGTCTGGCTCGCCGAGATCGTCGACGAGTAGTCGAGCGAGGATTTTCTCCCGCCGAGATAATGAGCGTGGATTTTTCCCGTTTTGGACGCAATTTCGCGCTCAAAGTGGGAGAAAATCCACGCTCGATTTGTATATGGGAATCCCGATCTCGTTTATGCCCGTGCTTAGGCGTTATCGTCGTTGTCCTGCGTGCGAGTAAGGTCAAATTTCTGCATTTCATCCGATTTGTGGCTCTAAAAACTCTGCATTTCATCGATTACAGCTGCTCGAGCATGGCAGTGCAACCGTCGAGCACGTCGCGGTAGGTGGCATCGAAATTACCGGTGTACCAGGGATCGGCCACGTCACCGGGGCGATCAGTCCAATCGAGCAAGCGCGAAATCTTGCCGTCGGGGTCGTCGCCAAAGATGCGACGCAGACCGCGTGCGTTCTCAGCATCCATATAGACAATGTGATCCCAGTTGCCATACTCCGCGCGACGCACCTGGCGGGCACGGTGCGCAACGACGGGAATCCCGACTTCGCGCAGCTTGGCGACCGTGCCATGATGCGGCGGGTTGCCGATCTCCTCGGTCGAAGTCGCGGCGGAATCGATGACAAACTCGCCCGCGCGCCCAGCGCGGCGCACGAGCTCGGTAAACACCGACTCAGCCATCGTCGAGCGACAGATGTTGCCGTGGCAGATAAACAGTACGCGTTGCATATACGGTTTCCTTTCGATCGTCATCATCGAGCTCGAGTATCGCATCTACGCCTACGCCTACGCCCTTGCCCGCTTGCGCTCCCAGCGAGCCAACTTAATCGTCACCAGCGTAAGCGCCCAGGCGACAAGCGAGAACGCGGCGCCCACGGCGCCCACGTACGCAATGCCAACGTTGTTTACCACGGCGCCGCCCACTGCGGTACCAAACGAGATGCCGACGTTAAACGCCATGGGCTCAACCGAACTTGCGAGTACCATCGACTTGGGGTGGCGGCTGCGTGCCACGTCCATAAAGTGCGTGATGCACGACACCGAGAACAGGTACATGAGCAGCGCCAAGCTAAAGACAAAGACCAGCGCGAGCGGCATGGTGCCGCCCACGGCAAACAGCCCGAGCAACGCCGCAGCCTGCAGCACAAACGTCACAAGCAGTGCCTTCATGCCAAAACGTGCGTCGATCCATCCGCCCAGGATGTTCGAGATCAGGCAGAACACGCCGTAGGCCATAAGCGTGGTGCTCGCCTGAACGGTGCCCATACCCAGCACCTGCTCAAGATAAGGCGTCACGTAGCCGTAGAACACATAGACCGAGCCTACGCCAAACAAAAAGATGAGCATGCCGGTGATGATGCTCGGCTCGCGCAGCAGACCCGCCTGCTCGCGAAAGGTGGCAGGCTCGTCGGTTTGCCCAGCGCGCGGCATAAACGCCACGAGCGCTCCGCAGATCAGAACGGCAAAGGTCAGCGTGCCGTACATGGCCATGTGCCAATCGAGCGTGTCGGCCACGAACTTGCCAATCGAAGTGACAAAGACCATTGCCACGGAAAACGCACCATATACCACCGAGATGGCAAGCGAAGTTTGCTGCGGGGACAGCAGCTCGGGGATGTACGTCACGCCCACGGCGAGCAGTGCGCCCGAGACAGAGCCCAGGACAATGCGCGAGATAAACAGTACCTGGAAGTTGGGCGCCAACGCCATGACCAGGTTGCCGAGCACAAAGACAATGCTGTAGCACACGAGCAGCTGGTAGCGGCGGAACCGCCCCGTGCTGAGCGCGAGCACCGGCGTGGCGATAGCGTAGACCAGCGCGAACACGCTGATGAGCTGACCCGCGGTGGCAAGCGATATGCCGAGTTCCGTTGCCAAGTCGCTTTCGATACCGATGACCACGAACTCGGAGCAGCCGAGCGAGAATCCCAACAGCACGAGCAGCGCCAGGCAGAGCTTGGTGCGCGCGGGGGAGAGCGCGGCGGCGGTTGACTTACTTTTAGACGTGGTTGCGGCGGTCAAGGTTGTCACTCCAATGTCGCATGAATAAGCGGGATTCAATCCCTGCAACTCTAACAGAATGTGTCAGGTGCCTGCCCCCTTTGTCGCAGGCTGTGCTTGCCTGTATAGTCGCAATACAGGCGAAGATGGTCTCAGGTACATCGCGGGCGACAGGAGATCCCATGGGTATGCATACGACAAAGGTTGCGGTGGGCGAGGGCAAGTTTGCGCTCGAGGCCCAGCTGACGGTGACGCCGCGAGGCATGGCGGTGTACGCCTGCTCGCCGGAGTTCGCACACCTGGGCGCCACGGCGCAGGCCATTCCGCGCCCCGAGCCCGGCCGTACGGCGACGGTGAGCATCCTGGCCGTTCCGTGTCATCGAGACGAGATCCCGGCGCACGATATCGCGGCGGCGCTGGCCACGCGCTTTGGCGTGCCGGTCGTTGCAAGCACGGGCTTTCATGTGGAGAACGCGACCGCGGACGACTTGCGGCGCATGCTCGATACCACCAAGGAGCTCATCGCCGCGCTCGAGGAAGCTGCAGCCCGCATTCTGCGCGCCGGCTGGGATGAGGGCGGCGCAGGCGCCGAGGTCGTGGCGGTCGATGCCGCGACCGGCGAGGCACTCGGCCACGTCGACCGCATCGAGGCCCATACCGGCGAGGGAATCCTGCATCAGGCATTTCTGACGCTTCTGGTCGAGGGCCAGGGCGAAGACGCGCGCCTGCTGCTCTGTCGTCGCAGTCCGCTCAAACGCCTGTGGGGCGGGGTGCTGGCCGATGGCTGTGCCGGCCATCCGCTCCCCGGGGAAGACGTTGTCGCCGCCACGGCGCGTCGCATCAACGAAGAGCTTGGTGTTACGCGCGAGCCCGATCAGCTCAAGCACCTCGGTCGCGTGGTGTATCGCGAGGACCACGGCGACGGCCGCTGCGAGTGCGAGTGGTGCGAGGTCTTCCTTGCCCATGTTGAGCCGGGCGAGCTGCATATCAACCAAGAGGAGATCTCGGAAGTGCGCCGCGTGGCCCCGTTCGAGCTTAAAGGCTACCTGCAGGGTCACCCCGAGCAGCTGGCCCCCTGGCTCCGCGAGGCCCTCAGCGACCCATCCATCCGTACGGCCCTCGCTATGTGAAAAAAGACAGTCCCTTTGGCACATCCAAACCGTCACAACATTTGATGAAAATCTCGAAAACGAGGAAAAGCGTCGAATGTTGTGACGCTTTTTGTCCAGAGGATCGCTTCTCATCCAAAAATCCCGCTTGACTGTATTGCCACAACACAGCGCAACGTAAGGGGTGTCCGATAACGGGCGCCCCTTTTTAAGTGGCAACGTGGCCGCGAATCCGGAGCGCCCCCAACAAGAAAGGTGGGGAGATGGAAGCGGAAAAGAAGGCGTTTAAGATCACCAAGCGCGAAATTGGCTTTGTGCTGGGTATCGTTGTCTTTTTGCTGGTGAAGTTTCTTCCTTTGGCGGAGCTGAGCTCGACGGTCGAGCTTACGGTCGGCGGTCAGACCTGTCTGGCGTTGACGCTCGCCACGGTGGTGTTCTGGGCGTGTGGCGTGGCACAGCCGGGCTTTGTGGGCCTGCTCTATTGCGCGCTGCTCGTTCTGTTCAAGGTGTGCGTGGACGACACGGGTGTCGCGAGCATCTCGGCGACGGTCGCCTCCACGTTTAGCTCGTGGACCAAAGCCACCATGTGGCTCGTCATCGGCGCCTACCTCATCGCCAGCGCGGTCAAGGAGTCGGGCCTGGGCGAGCGCATCGCCTATGCGTTTATGCTCAAGTTCGTGCGCGATGCCAAGTCGCTCATCATCTCAATCTTCGCGCTCACCTTTGTGCTGTCGCTGCTGATCCCGCATCCGTTCCCCCGCGCCTTCCTCATCCTCGCCGTCGTCTCGGTCATCGCCGAGTCCGCCGGCTACGGTGACGACGACAAGGGTAAGCTCGGCTTCCTCGTGTTTGCCGCTGCTGCCCCGGGCTCCATGTTCTTCCTGACGGGCGACTCCACACTCAACCCGCTCGTTGCGCAGTACAGCGCCGAGGCCGGCGGCATGAGCCCGTCCTTTGTCGACTGGTTCCTGTACATGAGCGTGCCTATGCTGGTCGCGCTGCTGTGCACCCTGTTCTTGGGCCTCTTCCTCTTTAAGCCCAGCAAGGAGCTCGTCTACGATCGCGAGCAGATCGTGGCCAAGCAGGCCGCGCTCGGCAAGCTCTCCGTCAAGGAGATCCGCACCATCGTGTGGCTTGTCATCGCCATCGCGCTGTGGCTCACCGTCTCGGGCGACTATATCGGCTGGGTCACCCTGGCCATTGGCGTCGCACTCGCCATGCCCATCATCGGCGAGGTCCTCACTCCTGCCAGCTGGAACGCTGTCGACATCAAGTCCCTCATGTTCCTGACGGCCGCCATGGCCGTGGGTTCCGTGGGCGGCGCCACCGGCATGAACGCCTGGATCGCCGACGTCGTGCTTCCCAGCTCCGTGCCCGAGAACATCTTCCTGTTCGCCCTGCTCGTCGCCGCGCTCTCCATGATCATCCACATGTTCATGGGCTCGGTCATGGCCGTGCTCGGTGTGTGCGTGCCGGCGTTCATCAGCTTCGCGGCCGGCTCCAGCGTAAGCCCGCTTGCCGTGGCGCTCATCGTCTTCACGTCCATCAACATCCACTACATCCTGCCGTTCCACAACCTGCCGATCCTTATCGGCGAGGGCAAGGACGCCGGCGGCTACACCTCCAAAGAGGCCATGCGCATGGGTATTCCCCTCACCGCGGTCGTCTTTATCGTCGTGCTGGTCGAGGCCGCCTGGTTCCACCTCTTTGGCCTGATGTAAGCAGTCGAGTGCTTGGCTGTAATTAGCCGAGTGCTTGAACTGCGAGTGCCCGAGCGCCCCATCTATGAGCGCTGCGGCCCCATTACGTTACCAAGCCCGGCGGCATCCTCGCCGCCGGGCACTCTCCCGAAAGGAGCATGCTATGTCCACTACCGATGCTTCCCAGATCCACGACCTGCGCTCCGCGCTCGACTTTTTGCGCGAGATGCCGGGCCAGCTGCTCGAGACCGACACTCAGGTCGATCCCGATGCCGAGGTCTCGGGCGTCTATCGCCACGTCGGTGCCGGCGGCACCGTTATGCGTCCGACCAAAGAGGGTCCGGCGATGGTCTTCAACAACGTCAAGGGCTTTGACGACGCCAAGGTCTGCATCGGCATGCTTGCCAGCCGCAAGCGCGTTGCCGCCCTGCTCGACCTGGATGAGGAGCACCTGGGCCTCGAGATCGGTAAGCGCTTCGAGAACCTGATCGCGCCCGAGCAGATCGCCGAGGGTGCGCACGTCGACTGCCAAGAGGTCGTGTACAAGGCGACCGACGAGGGCTTTGACCTGCGCAAGATCGTTCCCGCTCCTACCAACACGCCCGTCGACGGCGGCCCCTACATCACCATGGGCCTCGCCTACGGCACGAGCCCCGACGGCTCCCAGTCCGACGTGACCATCCACCGTTTCTCCTGCGTCGACAAGGATAAGCTTGCCATGTGGATTACCCCCGGCAGCCGTCACCTGGGCGCGTTCTTTGACGAGTACTGCCAGCGCGGCGAAGACATGCCCATCTCCATCTCCATCGGTTTGGACCCCGCCGTGTACATGTGCTGCGGTTTTGAGGCTCCCACCACACCGCTCGGCTTCAACGAGCTGCAAATTGCCGGCGCCCTGCGCGGCCACGCTGTCGAGCTTGCCGACTGCGTCACCGTTCCGCAGAAGTGCATCGCCAATGCCGAGTACGTGCTCGAGGGCTACCTCATGCACGACGAGACCATCAACGAGGACGTCAACGGCCACGGCTACGCCATGCCCGAGTTCCCCGGCTACACCGGCGGCGCCAAGGTCTGCCCGGTGATCAAGATCACCGCCGTCACCACGCGTGTCAACCCCATTATGGAGAGCTGCATCGGCCCTTCGCACGAGCACGTGTCCATGGCCGGTATCCCCACCGAGGCTTCCATCTACAAGATGGTCGAGACCGCTATCCCGGGCCGCCTGCTCAACGTCCACGCTGCTCCCTGCGGCGGCGGCAAGTTCGTTGCCATCATGCAGTTCAAGAAGTCGAGCAAAAATGACGAGGGCCGTCAGCGCAACGCCGCCATGCTCGCCTTCTCGGCATTCTCCGAGCTCAAGCATGTGATTCTGGTTGACGAAGACGTCGACATCTTCGACATGAGCGACGTGATGTGGGCCATGACCACGCGCTTCCAGGCCGACGTCGACCTCATCACCATCCCCGGCTGCCACTGCCACGTGCTCGACCCGTCCAACGACCCCGCGTTCGATCCTTCGATCCGCGAGCACGGCATCGCCTGCAAGGCCATCTTCGACTTCACGGTTCCGTTCAACCTTAAGAAGAACTTCATCCGCTCGCAGTTCATGGAGATCGACCAGGACAAGTGGGCCGCCGAGCTTGCTTTCTAGTACGTAGCCCTACCGAGTAACTAAGTAAGGAGCTGTCATGCCTGAGTCTTCTGTCCGTCCCCGTCGCATTGTCGTTGGCGTGTCTGGCGCCAGCGGTGCCGCGCTGGGTCTTGAGTGCCTCAAATGCCTGCGTCAGGCCGGTGCCGAGTCGGCGCTTGTCGTCACGCGCGGGGGAGAGATCACCATCGAGCAGGAGCTCGGCATGACGCTCGACGAGTTTGCCGCGCACGCCGATGTGGTCTACGACAATAAAAATATCGGCGCCGCCATCGCAAGCGGTACCTATCCGGTTGACGGTATGATCGTGGCGCCCTGCTCCATGAAGACGCTCGCCGGCATCGCGAGCGGCTACAGCGAAAACCTGTTGCTGCGCGCGGCCGACGTGCAGATGAAAGAGCAGCGCCGCCTGGTGCTCATGGCGCGCGAGACGCCCTTCAGCGCCATTCATGTCGACAACATGGCGCGCCTGGCGCGCGTACCGGGCGTCATGCTCATGCCGCCCATGCTCACGTTTTACAACGGCCCCGCCACGCTCGACGACGCGGTGCATCACATCGCCGCCAAGGCGCTCGAGGCCGTCGGCGTGTCATGTGCAAACTATAAGCGCTGGTCGTAGGTGCCTTTAGGGTAGGATACGAGTAGTGTTTGAGCCCGCTGCCCCCGTGGGCGGCGGGCTTTGGTGTGTCGGGAGGACCTATGCAGACGGGCATGTATGCGATTAGCGAGATGGCGAGCCTGTTTAACGTTTCGCGCCAAACGCTCATCTACTACGACAAGATCGGTTTGTTTAAACCCGCAGTGGTTAACGAAAAGGGCTACCGTTTCTATTCGCCCACGCAGATTCCGCTCATGCGTCTGATCTGCATGTTGCGCGACCTGGGGCTCGAACTCGACGAGATTGACCGCCTGACCTCGACGTTCGACATCGGCGAGATGACCGATCACCTGCGCTCGCGGGTGCAGGCACTCGATGATCAGATTGTCGGGCTCAAAGCCGAGCGCGCGAGCGTGCGGGAGCGTCTGAGCTTTTATGACGAGGCGGTTTACTGGCGCGAGCGCGAGGGCAAGCCGGAGCTCAAACAGTTTGAGCGCCGCTACGTGGTCTTTGAGGAGTTCCCGGCCGATATCGAGCGCGGCCGCTCGATGCTGCACCCCACGCTCATGCGGGCAATCCTGCGCATGCGTACGTTGACGGGCACGCGCCCCATGCGCGGTTGGGGCGCCATGCTGCGTCGCGAGGCGCTGCATTCCGACGACCCCATCGCCGGTGCCGGCTCCTTTGCCGTGCTGCCGCGCGGTGCCGAGGAGCTGCTGCCGAGCGATCCCGCCGAGCTGGCAGAGATTGGCATCGAGGTACTGCCCGAGGGCACATATCTGTGCATGAGCCGCTGGGGCATGCCATACGAGCCCGAGGGCATCCGCGCCATCGTTGCCTGCATGGACGAGCACGCGCTCCAGCCTATCGGCAACGCCTTCGACTTTTGCTACCTCGATACCACGAGCTACGACGAGTCCCACCAAGAGGACTTCTGCTGCATCCAAATCCCCGTTACCCTCCAGATGTGACAAAGGGACAGTCCCTTTGTCACATTCGCGGCATGGCTGCCGCCCAAACCATCACAACATTCGATGAAAATCTCGAAAACGAGGAAAAGCGTCGAATGTTGTGACGCTTTTCCTGTCTGTGCCGGCGAGCTCCCGTGTCATCTGGGGGTATAAGGCTAGCAAGTGTTTATTTGCGAGGCTTAAGGGGCGCCCCGTATGGATATCGATAACTTTGAATGGTGGTATAGCGAGGGCGAGGCTCCGGACGAAGAGTGGGACGAGCCCGCGCCGTGTGACGTGTCGAGCGACGAGGACGAGACCGGCAACGATGCCGGTGTCGAGCCTGAAGCCGCCTCCGATGCCGCCGAACCCCTAACCTTTGAACAGGCTTGGGCCCAGGCCGAGGCCGACGAGGCGAAGGCCGATGCCACGGCCACGCTCGGCGAGCCGGCTGATATGTCGATCTCGCCGGCAAAGACCCCACAGCCGCGCCATACCATCGACCCCGGCAGCACGGCATCCTTCAGCATACTCGACGTGCCCGTGCAGGGTGCCCAGGCGCCCGCCCCCACCCATCGCCCCAACCTGGCTCGCGAGGAAGACGCGGGCCGTCGCTCTCCGCTCGGCCCCATTCTCATCGCCTTTATGGCCGGCGTCATCGCTTGCTCGGCGATCGGCAGCATCTGGGGTCATGTCGAGCAGCAGCGCCAAGACGCCGCCAAGGTCGAGATGTCCGTCGAACAATCGCTCAGCCGCACGCGCTCGGTGCATGTATCGGTCGAGGTCAAGGACGGCGCGACGTGGGACACCGCGCGCGGCGACAGCCAGATGCTCGTCCATATCGTGGGTCGCACGCTCAAGGGGCAAGCGATCGACGAGTACCAATACGTCAATTCCGAAGGTGACGGCATCGAGCTCAAGCCCGGCGACTACGAGCTCACGGTCGATGAGCCGCCCGTCGCCACCGACGGCACGCGTTACCGTGCCTCAAAGCGCATGGTTCCGGTGAGTTTTAATTCACAGGCGCCCGATACGGTCGATAGCACGCCGCAGGGCGGGTTTGACCTTTACGCTATTGCTCAATAACTGCACCTGTCGCTCAACCCCGCCGCCAAGAGTGGGACAATAGCCCTCGACACCGTTGTTTACTATTGGAGGAAGTAGCATGTCCACCGTCACTACCATCAAGCGCGGCGGCCTCACCGCGGCCATCGATTCCATGGGCGCCCAGCTCACGAGCCTTGCCCTCAACGGCAACGAGTATCTGTGGCAGGGCGACCCGGCCTTTTGGGGCAAGCATGCGCCTATCCTGTTCCCCATCGTGGGATCGCTGCGCAACAACATGGCGACATCTGCGGCCGGCACCTGCGAGATGCCGCGCCATGGACTCGCTCGCATCGTCGAGCACAAGTTGGTCGAGGTTTCGGAGGATGGCTCCTCGGTAACGTACGAGATCACTGACACGCCCGAGTTGCTCAAGGCGTTCCCGTTCCACTTTAAGCTCAACATGACCTATGCCCTGACCGGCGACGCCACGCTCACGCAGACCTTTGCCGTCACCAACACCGGCGACGTGGCCCTGCCGTTCTCGGTGGGCGGTCATCCTGCATTCAACGTGCCCGCCCCCGGTGCCGAAGACGAGGCGTTCGAGGATTACGAGCTGGCGTTTATCGAGGCTTGGACTAACGAGGCCCCCATCATCACGCCCGACGGTCTTATGACGTTCGAGGGCAGCTACAAGGCTCCCGATAACTCGGACGTGCTGCCCATCACGCACCGCAGCTTCGATAACGATGCCATCATGTTCACCGATGTCCCGGGTTCCACGCTCACGCTGCGCGGCCGCAAGTCGGGCCACGGCGTCAAGATCGACTTTGAGGGCTTTAAGTACATCGGCGTGTGGTCTGCCGCCAACGACGCCCCGTTTGTGGCGCTCGAGCCCTGGACCGGCCACACCACCATGGACACCGAGGACGACGTCTTTGAGCACAAGGTCAACACCATTACCTTGGCACCGGGTGAGACGGACGTTCGCAGCTTTAGCGTTACCCTGCTCTAGAGGTTCCGCCGTTCTAACGAACGACGGACCGGTCGACGCTGCGCGCCACCCAGAGCGACAATTTGTCATTCAAAAGGCAAGGCATGACCAGAAGGTCTATGCCTTGCATTTTACTTGCTAACTTGTTCGCTCTGGGTGGCGCCCGCTGGCATTGCCAAAACATCGACGCTCCCAATGACTACCGTGTGTCTATTAATTTTTCGAGCTTGTGCTGCGCTGCTGGTCGCTGGCGTATATCCTGTTAAGTCGTCAGCATACGATTCAACAGGGAAGGCAGATTATGCATTCTCCCCATCAACGCGACGCGCATCCACAGCCGGTATGCAGCCGTCGCATCTTTTTGGGTAGCGCTCTCGCTGCGAGCGCTTCTGTCGTCGCCGGCGCACTTGCCGGCTGCCAGCGTCCCTCCACGCTGGAAGTAGTTCAGTCCACGACGGGCGGCGGTCGCGACGACCTGTCCGATTCTGTGATCGGCAAGGATAAGATCCGCATCGGCATGGAGGCGGCCTACGCCCCGTACAACTGGCAGGTTTCCGAGGCCAGCGAGTTCACGATCCCCATCGACAACGTGCAGGGCGCCTATGCCGATGGCTACGACGTGCAGATCGCCAAGATCGTCTGCAAGGCTCTCGGCGGCGAGCCCGTTGCCGTCAAGCAGAGCTTCTCGGGCCTTATCGACTCGCTCAACAACGGCCAGATTGACCTCATCATCGCCGGCATGAGCGCCACGCCCGAGCGCGAGGAGTCCGTCGGCTTTTCCGACCCGTACTTCATTGGCTACTTTGGCCTGTTCGTAAAAGAGGGCTCGCCCTACCAAAACGCCACCAAGCTCAGCGACTTCAGCGGTGCCACGGTGCTCGGCCAAAAGGACACCATGCTCGATACCGTCATCGACGAGATTCCGGGCGTTGTGCACAAGAACCCGGTTGATTCGGTCCCCACGGTGTTCTCGAATCTGCTGCAGGGCACGTGCGACGCCGTGACCTACAACACTGAGAACGAAAAGGGCTATATGGCCCAAAATCCCGGTATCGTCCCCATCCACTTTGCCGAGGGCGAGGGCTTTAAGCAGGAGGTCACGGCAAATGTCGGTTGCCGCAAGGGCTCGGACAAACTGCTTAAGCTCATCGACAAGACACTCAAGGGCATTAGCCAAGAGGAGCGCGACCAAATGTGGGACGCGTGCCTCGACCGTCAGCCGGCATAGGGAGGCAGCATGAAAGCCATCAACCGTCTGGCCTCCTTTATCAAGGCCGACCACCGTTATGTATACCTGGGCACGAGCGTCATCGCGGCGCTCGGCCTGGCGTTTAGCCAGCGCAACCCCACACCGCTGAGCTTCTTAGCCCCCACCGGTATCTTCCAGGATTGCCTTTGGGCGATTCTTTGGGCCTGGATCGTCGTGTCGGCGGCAGCGCTCGTCACCAAGGTTATGCACTGGAGCGACTATCGCGAAAAGTCACCGTTTGCATCCGAGCGTTTCCGTCGCGGCGCGCGCCTGGGCAGCTATGTCGTGGTCGTCATCGCGGCGATCTTCTTTGTCGACCGCTGCGTCATGTCGTTTATCGATCTGGTGCAGGTGAGCATTGTCTCGGATTCCAACCCCAGCGACTTTTTGTCGAGCTTGGTCTACATGACCTACAAGAGCGGCGACTTCTTCATCCGTGGCATCGAGATCACCATCGCGCTTGCCACCTTCGGCACCGTCATCGCATTCTTCCTGGCGCTGCTCTTTGTGTTCCTGCGTATTCAGACCTTCGACCGCGTAGACAACGACCTGGTGCGCTTCTTTAAGAGCATCGGCCGCGGCTTTGCGACCATCTACTCCACCATCGTGCGCGGCACGCCCATGATGGTCCAGGGCCTGCTCATCTATTACGCGGGCTTTACCGTTTTGCGCGGCATGGGCTTCGAGACCGCTCAGGCCAACCAGATCTGGAGTACCTTCACCGCCGGCCTCGTCACCATCTCGCTCAACTCCACCGCCTACATGATGGAGGTCCTGCGCGGCGGCATCGAGTCCATCGATCCCGGCCAGGCCGAGGCAGCGCGCTCGCTGGGCCTGTCGCAGTGGCAGGCCATGCGCAAAGTCGTGTTCCCCCAAGGCATTAAAAACGCGATTCCGGCGCTCACCAACGAGCTCATCATCAACATTAAGGACTCGTCGGTGCTCTCGGTCATCGGCGTGTTCGACCTTATGTACGCTACTACCACGGTCGCCGGCGTGTACTACCGCCAGATGGAGGTCTACTGCGTGGCGCTCGTGGTCTACCTGATCCTGACACTCGTGGCGAGCCGCCTGCTCGAAGCCTTTGGCAAAAAGCTGGGCGCCGAGGCCCCTGCCACGCTGCCCAGCTCCAACTAGGCGCAAGACGAGGAGAATCATCATGGCAGATACCGCCACTACCGGCACTGCGGCAGCCGTGCAAAAACAAGAGCCGCTTATCCGCGTCGAGGGCCTGCGCAAGAGCTTTGGCTCACTCGAGGTACTCAAGGGCATCGACCTGTCCGTCAATTCCGGTGAGGTTGTCACCATCATCGGCGCCTCGGGCTCGGGCAAATCGACCTTCCTGCGCTGCCTCAACCTGCTCGAGACCCCGGACGCGGGCCACATCTGGTTCCACGGCCAGGACCTCACGGCCGAGCGCTGCAACATCAACAAATTGCGCGAGGACATCGGCATGGTGTTCCAGGGCTTTAACCTGTTCAACAACATGGATGTGCTCGACAACTGCACGCTCGCGCCCGTCACGCTCAAAAAGATGAGCAAGGCCGAGGCCGAGAAGGTCGCGATGGAGCATCTGACGAGCGTGGGACTCGAAAAGTTCGCGCACGCCGCCGTTGGCCGCCTGTCCGGTGGTCAAAAACAGCGCGTGGCCATCGCTCGTGCCCTATGTATGAATCCGCAGATCATGCTGTTCGACGAGCCGACCTCCGCGCTCGACCCCGAGATCGTGGGCGAGGTGCTCGAGGTCATGCGCAAGCTCGCCGCCGACGGCATGACCATGGTCGTCGTCACGCACGAGATGGCCTTTGCCCGCACGGTGTCCGACCGCGTGGTCTTTATGGACAAGGGCGTGGTGCTCGAGGATGCCGCGCCGGCCGAGCTCTTCGGCAACCCCAAACACCAGCGCACTCGTGAGTTCCTCTCTCGCTATCTCGAGGACAAATAACCGACCGCAAACGCTTACGTTGCAGGGCCGCTCCCGTGGGGCGGCCTTTGTCGTCACAATCGAAAGGATGTCATGGCCGAGGTTTGGCGCTTCTTTGCGCATGAGGACGATTTTGCAGATATAGACGAGGTCAGCGCGTGCGAGCGCTTGGGCCGCGTGCTGTCGTTTCCGACCATTTCGAGCATGGATGCCGAGGCGGTGGACTGGCAGCCCTTCGACGACCTGCGCGCCTATATGCAGCAGGCCTGGCCGCGCGTGTTTGCGGCGGGCGAGGTCGAGCTTATCGACCACTCGCTGTTGGTGACGCTTGTCGGCTCCGACCCTGCTCTCAATCCCGTTATGCTCATGGGCCACATGGACGTGGTCCCCGTGGTGCCGGGTACCGAGGCCGACTGGACGCACGCCCCCTTTAGCGGGCACGTGGACGACACCTACATTTGGGGCCGCGGCGCTATCGACATGAAGGATCAGGTCGCAGGCATTCTCGAGGCGGTTGAGTATGCATTGGCGCACGGTTGGGAGCACAAGCGTTCGCTGTTGCTCGCCTTTGGCCAGGACGAGGAAACCACGCAGTACGGCGCTGGAGCTATCGGCCGCGTGCTCGAGGAGCGCGGTGTTGAGCTCGAGTTCCTGATCGACGAGGGCGACTACCGCATCGTTCCGGCTGCCGAGTACGGCGCGGGCGAGGGCTGGCTTATGCATGCCGACCTGGCCGAAAAGGGCTATGCCGATATCGTGCTCAGGACGAAGAGCGAGGGCGGGCATTCTTCCAACCCTTACGGTGGCACGTCGCTCGAAGTGCTCAGCCGCGCTATTGCCGCGATTTGCGATATCGAGTGGCCGGCGCGTGTGACCGATCTGCTTGCCGCGCAGCTCGTCGAGCTGGGGCTTTATACCGCAGACGAGATTGCTGCCAGCAAGGATGCCATCGTGCGCGACTGCCTTGCCAGCAAAAAGCTGTACCCGCTTGTGACCACCACCTGTGCGCCCACGCAAATCGAGGGCGGCAGTACCGGTGCCAACGTAATGCCGCAAGATATGTGGGTCAATATCAACTTCCGCATGCTCGAGGGTACGAGCGTGGCCGATGTCGTGGCCTGCTGCCGCGAGGCCGTTGCCACCGCTGGGCTCGCCGGCCGAGTCGAGGTCGAGCTGGGCCCCGGCAGCTCCGAGCCCTCGCCGTCCCCGCGCGTGGGCGGTCCGGGGCTCGAGGCCGTCCGCGCCATCGCCGCCCGCTATTTCCGTGATCCCAAGCCGACGGAGGAAAACGGATCGTCTGCGGTGGGCCAAGAGCCGATGAGCATCGTGCCCTCGACCGTGATTGGTGCAACCGATGCCGCCAACTACCAGCGCATTTGCCACGAGTGCATCCGCTTCTCCGCCTTTGTGGTCGACGATGACGAATGCGACCGCGGCATCCACGGCACCAACGAGCGCATCACCCGCCGCGCCTACCTCCAGGGCGTACGCTTCCTCATCGCCCTACTCCACACGCTCTAGAATCTGACAAAGCGACAGTCCCTTTGTTAGCCGTTGGGGACGCTCTTAAACGACTAGTCGTTAAGGAACGTACCCAACGGCTACGTCCACTCATTCCGTGCGGGTTATATGCAGGTTTGCCTGCGCACGCTATCATGTATGGGTTAGACCGCAACTATGTACCTCATACGCGAAGGGATGCGCATGTATCTGAAGATCGACATGCTCTAGCTGGACTTACCCCCGCAATGGCGCCGTGCGCCCCATCAATTCTGCCGATTTTCACCTTCACGCATATAAAGGAGTCCCGTCATGCGCGACAAGCTCGAAAAGATCATCAAGGCCTACGAGGAGCTCGAGAAAAAGCTTTCCGACCCGGCCGTCGCCTCCGATATCAAGGAGTTCACGCGTCTCAACAAGGAGTACGCGCACCAGTCCGACCTCATCGCTGCCTCGCGCGAGTACATCGGCGCGCTCGATGACATCGAGGCTGCCAAGGAAATGCTCCACGATACTACCGATGCCGATGAGAAGGAGATGCTCCAGATGGACATCTCCGAAAACGAGGCCAAGCTTCCCCAGCTCGAGGAAGACATTAAGTACATGCTCATCCCGAGCGACCCCAACGACGACAAGAACACCATCGTCGAGATTCGCTCCGCCGCTGGTGGCGACGAGGCGGCCATCTTTGCCGGCGATCTGTACAAGATGTATCAGCGCTTCTGCGAGTCGCGCGGCTGGAAGACCACCGTGCTCGACTCCAGCCCCAGCGAGGCCGGCGGCTTTAAGTCCATCGAGTTCAAGGTCGAGGGCGACCGCGTCTACTCCGTCATGAAGTTCGAGTCCGGCGTGCACCGCGTCCAGCGCGTTCCCAAGACCGAGTCCCAGGGCCGTATCCAGACCTCCACGGCGACCGTCGCCGTGCTTCCCGAGGCCGAGGAGATCGACGTCCAGATCAACCAGTCCGACCTGCGTATCGACACCTACTGCGCCTCCGGTCCTGGCGGTCAGTGCGTTAACACCACTTATTCCGCCGTGCGCATCACCCACCTGCCCACCAACACCGTGGTGCAGTCGCAGGAACAGCGCTCCCAGATCCAGAACCGCGAAGTCTGCATGCAGATGCTGCGTGCCCGTCTGTACGAGATGGAGCTCGAGAAGCAGCAGGCAGAGCTCGGTGCTGAGCGCCAGAGCCAGATCGGCCACGGCAACCGTTCCGAGAAGATCCGTACCTACAACCAGCCCCAGGACCGCGTGACCGATCACCGCATCGGTTTCAACTCCACCTACAATGGCGTCCTCCTGGGCGACCAGCTCGGCACCGTCATCGAGGCGCTCGCCGCCGCCGAGCGTGCCGAGAAGCTGGCACAGGCAGTCTAAGTTCCGCCGTTCTACCGAACGGCGGACCAGCCGACGCTGCGCGCCGTCCAGAGCGACAATTTGTCATTCAAAAGGCAAGGCATGACCAGAAGGTCTATGCCTTGCCTTTTTCATGCCAACTTGTTCGCTCTGGACGTCGCTCGCTGGCATTGCCAAAACATTGGCGTTTCCTTGGTTGTCAAATGATCCGTAGGGAGTCATTGGGGACATTGCTTTGAGATGTTATTCAGTCGGCTGTTATGGCATTTGAGCTGCTTACCTGCTTAAGGTAATTGACGGCATATATCTGCTATCGAAAATATTGCTCGAAAAATTGTCCAAGAAGTCGCGGGGCGATTTTTGATGGGTCGCGCGTCAAGTGATTTGGCAAGTTCTTGGTTAGATATTGGTCAGTTTTGGGGCAACCTTGCCAAAAGCTTGACGGATGCAGATTTAGACGTCGACGAATGAACACTCTAGGCAGGCTCCAAGCAAAATTCTGGGCTGATTCTCGATAATCGCCTTCAATCGTCCCTTGCCAAGCGCTGGCCTCGCTTACAATCTGCTCCGACATTCGCGCGCCGCCCGGCGCTTAAGAGGGGAGGGCCCCATGGCAAACGAGATCTGGACCATCAAGCGTTGTCTCGAGTGGACCAAGGAGTACCTGGCCGAGCGCGGCGAGGAGCATCCCCGTCTTTCCGCCGAGTGGCTGCTGTGCGCCGCCACGGGCCTGGCGCGCATCGACTTGTATATGCGCATGGACGAGACGCTTAACGCGGCCCAGCTCGAGACCATGCACGCGGCCGTCGTTCGTCGCGCCAAAGGCGAGCCGCTGCAGTACATCACCGGCAGCACGCAGTTTCGCATGATTGACGTCGCGTGCGCTCCCGGTGTGCTCATTCCGCGCCCCGAAACCGAGATGCTCGTCGAGGAAGTCCTCAATTATCTGGATGCCGAGGTGCTGAGCCCCGAGGCTGCTGCCCGTCAGCGTGTTGAGCTGCCTTGGAACAATGAGGTCGAGGAGGCACGCAAGGCCGAGGCCGCGCTGGCAGACGAACGGGCGACTGCCGAGCGCCGTGCCGCTAATCTGACGGCTGCCGATGAGGCGGCGCTAGGCGGCGACGTACTGGGCAGCCGTGCCTATGCCGAGGAACTGGCCGATCGCGAGGCCGAGGAAGCCGCCGCGCAGGCAGCAGAAGCCGAAGCCGCGGAAGCCGCCGAGTCCGAGCTCGACGAATACGGCGTCGCCATCGAGGGTGCCGACCAGGAGACGGCTTTAGCTCAGGATACCGCTGCGCCTGCCCCAGCCGAGCCCTGCGCTGCCCGCGTTCTCGAGGTCGGCTGCGGCACGGGCTGCATTTCGCTCTCCCTTGCCTGGGAGCGCCGCGGCCACGTTACCTGCACCGCCACCGATATCGAGTCGCGCGCCATCGATCTGGCCACCAAAAACCGCGACACCCTCGGCCTCACGGCAGATGAGGTTGCCTTTAGCCTCACCAACCTGGTGAGTTCCATTCCCCGCGAAGAGTGGGGCACCTTTGATGTGCTCGTCTCCAACCCACCTTACATCCCGACCGACGTCATGCGCTCGCTGCCGCACGAGGTCAAGGACTTTGAGCCCGACCTGGCGCTCGAGGGCGGCGCCGACGGCCTCGATATCTTCCGCCGCCTGCTCAACGCGGCGCCTTACATGCTGCGCGCCGGCGGCCTGTTTGCCTGCGAGCTCTACGAGGGTACCCTCGATGCCGCGGCCGAGCTCTGTCGCCAGGCAGGCCTTTCGGACGTGCGTATCGTCCATGACCTTACCGATCGCCCCCGCATCGTCCGAGCCATCGTCACCGAGCCCAAGCCCAAGCAGCGCCAGTAATATTTATTAACTGGTTAACAAAAATTATAAATTAGTTTATAATTAGGACGGCTGAAAGAGGTCGGTCCATGCAACCTCTTACCTTTCGGGAAATCATTGCCCTACTCAAGCACGATGGATTCGTGAAGGTCGCGCAAGTCGGTAGTCATGCTAAGTATGTTTCTAGCGATCGTGTTGTCACCGTGAACGGCTCTGGTGGTGATCGACCAAAGAAGGGCACGTGGGCAAGTATTCGTCGCCAAGCTGGACGGTAGTTGGAGGCAAAATGAGGCAGCGATTTACCTATGACTGCGTTCTCATAAAAGAAGACGACGGTTACTGCGCCAGCTTCCCGCAGATTCCCGGCGCCTTTGCCGATGGCGATACGCGCGAAGACGCGATTGCCCATGCCACCGAGGCACTGATGGCGTTTTTGGCCGACGACCTCAACAACGGTTTGACTCCGGCGGGGTACGAACGCTCGGCCGAGGTCGTGGCCCTTTCAGTCGAAATCGACCACGAGGACGCTCGGGAAGCGGCGTGCCGAACATTTAAAGACGCAGCGCTGGACCTCAAAGTCTCCGCTCCGCGGATTACCGCGCTGGTCAAAGCCGGAAAGCTCGATGTTGAACTCGTCGACGGCCGTCGGATGATAACGATAGACAGCATCGAGCGCTACGCCGCCCAAGAACGCCACGCCGGCAGGCCAAAGAAGTTCGTCGCAGTCCAATAACCCCCCTCACTTTCACCGACTACTAGAGCCGCTCACCAAACCAACATGCGCTCTGGGCAAATAGGTTGAACGTTTCGTGCGAGAATGCCCCACAGTAAACAAACTTGCACCAGAGCGTAAGGGGCTGGCATACACATGCAGACGGTCTATCGGGTATACGAGGGAACGCGCGAGCCGCATCGGCTTGCCGTCGAGCGCACGGCCGAGGTGCTCGGCCGCGGCGGCCTGGCTTTGATCCCGACCGAGACCGTCTACGGTGTCGCCGTGGCAGTCAACGCCTTCTCGGACGCCGTGCCCCAAGATACAAGCGAATTCCCATCGTGGCCGCGCGATCCGCAGGCTGCCGTCAATGGCGCCGCAGTTCCTGCGCTCGGCACCGGCTATCGCCGTATCTTCACTCTCAAGCAACGTGAACTCACGCAAACCGTCGCTTGGCTGGTCGATGGCGTCGAAGCACTCGACCGCTATGGCGTGGATATCCCGGAAGATGCCCGCATACTCGCGCGACGATGCTGGCCGGGAGCCCTGACTATCGTGGTCAAGGCAGCCCCCTGCGTGCCGACCTTTATGCGCGCTGCCGACGACACGGTGGCACTTCGCGCTTCGGCCTCGCCCGTGGTGCAGGCGCTCATTCGCGCCTGTGGCAGCCCCCTTGCCTGCACCAGCGCCAACACGCATGGCGCGCCCGCGCCGGCAAGTTTTATCACGGTGGAGGGTCGCATCCTGGAGGGGGTCGATGTTGCCGTCGACGCCGGTGAGACCCCGTGTCGCGACGCCTCGACCATCGTGTCGTTTCAGCACGGCGAGCTCCAGATCCTGCGCCAAGGCGCACTTCCCGCATCAGAGATCGAACGGGTCCTGTCCGACCCGATGCAATAGAAAGGTTTAAGCGATGTCGTTGAATCTGGGCAGCCTGGGCATGGAAGATGCCTCGTTTGACTTTGGCGGTTCCTACATCATGGCGCTCGACTGCGGCACCACCTCGGTACTTGCGACCATCGTCGACGAGTACGGATGCATCGTCGCGCAGGCACGTCGCAGCGTCAAAACCAGCTTCCCGCGTCCCGGCTGGGTGGAGCAAGACCCCATGGCGGTCCTTGCTAGCCAGATCGCCGTCATGATGGAAGTCCAGTTTAAGAGCGGTATCCACTCCGACCGCATTGCTGCCATCGGCATCTCCAACCAGCGCGAGACCACGGTGGTCTGGGATCGCGTGAGCGGTCAGCCGATCTATAACGCTATCGTATGGCAGTGCCGCCGTACCGCACCTTTGATCGACGAGCTTGTCGAGCAGGGCGCAGAAGGGCTGGTGCGCTCCCGCACGGGACTCACGCTCGACCCGTATTTCTCGGCCTCCAAGGTGCAGTGGATTCTCGACAACGTCGACGGCGCACGCGAAAGCGCGGCGGCGGGCGACCTCATGTTTGGCACCATCGACACCTGGCTCATCTACAACCTCACCGGCGGCCAGGTCTTTGCCACCGACTACACCAATGCCAGCCGCACGGCACTCTTTAATATCCATACGCTCGATTGGGACGACGACCTGCTGGCACTCTTTGACGTTCCACGTTCCATGATGCCCGAGGTTCGCTGGAGCTCGGGCGACTACGGCCGCGTCGCGAGCGACATCATGACCAACATGCCGCCCATCATGGGCGTGGCGGGTGACCAACAGGCGTCGCTGTTCGGCCACTGCTGTTTCCGTCCCGGCCAGACCAAAAACACCTATGGCACGGGTTGCTTTATGCTCATGAACACCGGCGACGAGATCGTCGAATCCAAGAACGGTCTGGTCTCCACGATCGGTATCGCCGCTGACGGCAAGATCAGCTATGCGCTCGAGGGTTCTATCTTTGCCGCAGGCTCTACCATGAACTGGCTGCGCAACAACATGGGCATCATCTCGAGCGTGAGCGAGTCCGCGCAACTCGCCACTTCGATTAACGACAACGAGGGCTGCTACTTCGTTCCCGCCTTCGCAGGCCTGGGCGCTCCCTGGTGGGACCCGCATGCTCGCGGTATCGTGTGCGGCCTGACCGGCGCCTCGAGTCGCGCGACCATTGTGCGTGCGGCTTGCGAGTCCATGGCCTACCAGAGCTATGACGTGCTGCGCGCCATGGAGCAGGACGTGGGGCTTTCGATCGAGCGCCTGTCCGTCGATGGCGGTGCCTCGCGCAACGAGTTCATCATGCAATTCCAGGCCGACCTGCTGGATATCCCCGTGCTGCAGTGCGAGACGGTGGAGACCACGGCGATCGGCGCCGCGTACTTGGCGGGCCTTGCCGTCGGCTATTGGGAGGATTTGGAGGAGCTGGAGCAAAACGCTCAGATCGTCAAAGTCTTCCATCCTCACATGTCCGCCGAGCGCCGTGAGAGCAACCTCGCTGGTTGGCGTGATGCCGTCAAGCGTTCGCTCAACACCGCTCAGTAGGGCTGCGACGAGCTGCTCGATACAACAAACCGTTAAACTTATGCACGGCGCGCGGCAACAACATCGCCATGCGCCTTGTCAGCAAGGCCGTTTTGCGGCCGCAACGAAAGGGGCAATCAACCCATGACCGTCACCTACGACGCGTCCCGTGTGACGCTTGTCGATCACCCGCTCGTCCAGCATAAGCTGTCGATCCTGCGCAACAAGGAGACCGGCACCAACCAGTTCCGCCAGCTCGTGCGTGAGCTCGCGCTCTTTGATGGCTACGAGGCCATGCGCGACCTGCCTATGGAGGACGTCGAGGTCGAGACCCCCATCACCACCGCCACGTTTAAGCAGCTTGCCGGCAAGAAGCTCGCCATCGTCCCCATCCTGCGTGCCGGTCTTGGCATGGTCGACGGCATCCTCGACCTTGTGCCCTCTGCCCGCGTGGGCCACATTGGTATGGAGCGCGACGAGGTCACCCACGAGCCGCATGAGTACTACTGCAAGATGCCCAAGGACATCGACCAGCGTATCTGCCTGGTCGTCGACCCCATGCTCGCCACGGGCGGCTCGGCCGAGATGGCTATCAGCTACCTGCGCGAGCGCGGTGTCAAGGACATTCGCATGCTGTGCATCGTCGCAGCTCCCGAGGGCCTCAAGTCGCTGACCGACAAGGACCCAGATGTGCATATCTATACCTGCGCCATCGACGACCATCTCAACGAGGCTGCCTACATCGTTCCCGGCCTCGGCGACGCCGGCGACCGCATCTACGGCACGCTCTAGTCGCTGGGCTAAACGGCCGCGGCTGCAAATACGAAGAAACGGTGCGCGCGGACGAACAAAAGGCGACCGCGCGCACTCCTGTTAACGGACGTTTTGCCCTGCAGGGTTCGAGAAAAACGTATTACCGTACCTGCGGCATAAAGAAGGTCTTAAGAAAACGAACAGGTGCGTATTAACCGATGCTTTTTCGGTTGTACTTTAGCGATTGGCTCGTACAATAGTCACCAATGTTTGGCGGGAACTGTTCTGTGAAGCGTTAAAAAGGAAAGTGAGGACGCCAGTGTTTCAGATAGCCGATCTGCTCGCTATCGTTGCAGGCGCCATCGCGGGCGCAATTGCCTTCCTTCCCTTTGTCTTTACGCTCAAGCCGGTTCTTGACGATAAACAGAATGCGGACATGCTCAAGGGTATGGTGAGTCTGGCGGTCTCGGCAATCGCCCTGCTCGTCTTTACCTTGGTTGTGTTTGTGTTGTTCGGAGAGGCATTTCGCATGTTCCTCCTGGGCGAGGCGATCGGCTTCGTGGCCTTTATGGCCGCCTGCGCGGTTCGTGTCGCCAAGGCGCTGCGAGATCCTCATGAGGTCGAAAGGTAAGTCGTGGAAATTTTTGAAAAGCTGCCTGATGAGATTAATCATCTGGTCAGCGAGTTCAGCTCCACCCCTGTCGTGGGCGATCTGAGCTGCGGCATCACGCAGTACTCGTTTTGGCTGATCGTCTCCACGATCGTGCTCCTGATCGTCCTGGCCGTGTTCAAGAAGAAGCAGACCCTGGTTCCCAAGGGCTTCTTCGTCAACGGTTTCGAGTACATCATCGAGTACGTCGAGAACGATATCGGCGAGGGTGTCGTGGGTGAGAACTGGAAGAAGCACTTCCCGTTCCTGTGCTCGCTTTTCCTGTTCATCCTGATCAATAACATGATCGGCCTGATTCCGGGAATGAAGCCCGGCACCGGCGCAATCGGCTCCACCGCCGCACTCGCCATTTTCGCCTTCGTGTACTTCATCTACTACGGATGCAAGGCTCACGGCGTGATCGGCTACATCAAGAGCCTCGCTCCGCAGGGCGTGAGCTTCCCGATGAACGTGCTTGTGTGGGTCGTCGAGCTTTTCTCGACCTTCCTGCGCCTCATCACGCTCGCCGTCCGTCTGTTCTGCAACATGTTCGCAGGACACGTGGTCATGGGCTCGTTCGCCATCATGGCGAGCATGTTCATGCAGCCGCTGCTTCAGCAGGTTTCCGCGGCCCACGCCGTTGGCGCCCTGCCTTCGCTGGCCTGGCTTGCCATCCTCATCCTGATCTATGCGATCGAGCTTGTGGTCGGCGCCATCCAGGCTTACGTCTTCACGGTCCTTACCGCCGTGTATGTCTCCGAGGCAGAGGAGGTCGCGGAGGAGGAGTAGTCTTCCGTTCGCGCCTTAAAGGTAAGGTAATTCGTTAAACCGCCGGTGCCCGTACCCATGGAGCCCGGCAGTTATAAAAAGGTTATCCTGCGTGAAATAAGACACGCACGACAAAGGAGGAATCGTGGGAGTTATCGGTTACGGTCTCGGTGTTATCGGCGCTGGTCTTGCTATCGGCCTGTCTGCTCTGGGTGCTACGGGTGCTATGGCCCGTCAGCCTGAGGTCCAGGGCCGCGTGTTCACCGTCTTCATTATGGGCTCCGCCTTCGGCGAGGCTCTGGCTCTGATCGGCTTCGTTGTCGCGCTGATCGTTAAATAGCACGGAGCGTCAAGTATGAATCTTTCATCCCAGAAGAGCGCGATCGCACTCTCCGCGTCCGCGGCCGCGCTGCTCATGCCGGTTTCCGCGTTCGCCGAGGACGGCGCTGCCGGTGCGGACATCCTCATCCCTAAGATGGCGGAGTTCATCCCGGCGCTTATCGCCTTCCTGATTATCTGGATCGTGCTGGCCAAGGTCGCCCTGCCGGGCATCATGAAAACCATGGAGGAGCGCGGCAAGAAGATCGAGGAGAGCCTCGACGAGGCCGAGAAGACCAAGCAGGAGGCTATCGCCAAGCGCGCTGAGTCCGACTCGATCGTCACCGACGCCCGTCGTCAGGCTGCCGACATCGTTCTCGAGGCCCGTAAGGACGCCGAGTCCGAGCGCGCCCGTATCATCGAGGCTGCTCACAAGGAGGCCGAGGAGATCATCGCCAAGGCCCATACGACCGTCGAGGACGAGCGCAAGTCCATTTACGCCGGTGCCGCGAGCTCCATCGCCGACCTGTCCGTTGCCGTCGCCACCAAGATCGTGGGCGAGGCACTCGAGGACGATGCCGAGCAGAAGAAGCTCATCGAGCGCTACATCCAGGAAGCAGGTAGCCTGAATGCCGACTAGCCGCTATCAGGACAAGGTGCTCGAGACCTACGCGCGCTCCCTTCTGGAAGCCGCTAAGGCCGAGAACCATGTGTTCGAGGACCTCGAGATGATCGAGCGCTTGGCTTCTGCCAGCCCCGAGATCATCGCCGTGCTCGACACCATGTCCAAACGCGACCAGCTCGACCTTCTTCCCAAGGTGGCAGCTGCCTTTAAGTATGTTGCCGAGGAAGACGAGGATGTAGTGGGCGTGACCGTCACCACGGCGATCCCGCTCGACGACGAGCTGCGTCAAACCATCACTAAGAAATGCGAGCAGGACTTCGGCCGCAAGGTATTCCTTATCGAGCAGGTTGACCCGTCTATCGTGGGCGGCCTGGTGCTCGAGGCCCGCGGCGAGCGTCGTGACATTTCCGTCAAGACGCAGCTGCGCATCGCGCAGGAGACCCTCGCAAACTCTGCTAATTCGTACGGAGGTGAAGCCTAATGTCCGAAACCCTCAATGCCCAGGATATCGCCAAGAAACTGCAGGAGCAGCTCACGAGCCTCTCCGCGACGGTCGATACGCATGAGGTTTCAACGGTCGACGAGGTAGGCGACGGCATCGCGCGCGTCTCCGGCCTCAAGAGCGCCATGGCAGGCGAGCTTCTGGAGTTCAAGAGCTCCGATACCGGTGAGACCGTCTTCGGCCTTGCCCAGAACCTTGACCGTGACGAGGTCGGCGCCGTTCTGTTCGGTGCCGTCGACTCCATCAAGGAAGGCGACGAGTGCCGCACCACTGGCCGCATTATGGATATCCCCGTGAGCCGTGCCATGCTCGGCCGCGTCGTCAATCCGCTCGGCCAGCCCATCGACGGCCTGGGCGACATCGTCGCCACGCACCGTCGCCCCATCGAGTTCAAGGCTCCCGGCGTCATCGATCGTACCCCGGTGTGCGAGCCGGTTCAGACCGGTCTGCTCGCTATCGACTCCATGGTGCCTATTGGCCGCGGTCAGCGTGAGCTCATCATCGGCGACCGTAAGACCGGTAAGACCGCCATCGCCATCGACGCTATCCTCAACCAGCGCGGCAAGGGCATGGTCTGCATCTATGTCGCCATCGGCCAGAAGGCCTCCACGGTTGCCAACATCCGCGAGACCCTCGCTCAGCACGGTGCGCTCGACTACACCATCATCGTTTCGGCCACCGCTGCCGATTCCGCCCCTATGCAGTACATCGCGCCTATGGCCGGTGCCGCTATCGGCGAGTTCTTCATGTACAACGGCGAGGACGGCAAGCCCGCCAGCGAGACCAACCCCGGCGGCCACGTGCTCGTCATCTACGACGACCTGTCCAAGCAGGCTGTGGCCTACCGTCAGATGTCGCTGACGCTGCATCGTCCGCCCGGACGCGAGGCCTATCCTGGCGACATCTTCTACCTGCACTCTCGTCTGCTCGAGCGTGCCGTCAAGATGTCCAAGAAGAACGGTTACGGCTCCATGACGGCACTGCCGATCATCGAGACCCAGGACGGCGACGTCTCGGCCTACATTCCGACCAACGTCATTTCCATTACCGATGGTCAGATCTACCTGCAGTCCGAGCTCTTCTTCCAGGGTCAGCGCCCGGCAGTCGACGTGGGCATCTCCGTGTCCCGCGTCGGTGGCGACGCTCAGACCAAGGCTATGAAGCAGGTTGCCGGCAACCTTCGCCTGGACCTCGCTTCGTACCAGGAGCTCGCTGGCTTTACGCAGTTCGGCTCCGACCTCGACGAGGCTACTCAGAAGCAGCTGACCCATGGTGCTCGCATGACCGAGCTCCTGAAGCAGCCGCGTTACAAGCCGTTTGAGGTTGGCGAGCAGATCGTTACGCTGTTCGCTGGCAACGAGGGCTTCCTGGATGACCTGGAGATCGCCGACGTGCTGCCCTTCCGTGCCGAGCTCATCGAGTACATGGACAATGGCTTTGGTTCGCTGCTCGACAAGGTTCGCGCCAAGAAGATCGATGATGACACCAAGGCTGAGCTCTTGCGCGTCATCGGCGACTTCAAGCAGCAGTTCATGGCCAAGCACCATTCGGATGTTTCTGGATCAGAGGAGAACTAAGCCCCATGGCCAACCTTCGCGACATTAAGAAGCGAATCTCCTCGGTTACCACGACCAAGCAGATCACGCGCACGATGGAGATGGTCTCTACGGCCAAGATCCGTCGTGCCCTCGATCGCTCCAAGCAGGCCGAGCCCTATAAGGAGGCGCTGACCGACGTCATGTTGACGGTCGCCGGCGACGCCTCCTGTTCGGGCACCGATCCCATGCTGCAGAAGCATGAGAGCGTTAAGCGTGGCCTGATTGTCGTCATTGCTTCTGACCGCGGCCTTGCCGGCGGTTTCAATACGACGGTGGAGCGCACGGCCGAAAAGCTCGCCGCTTCTTGGGCGAACGACGGCATCGAGTGCGAGATCATCGCGTGTGGGCGCAAACCGGCCACGTATTTCCGTGACCGCGCAAACGTCGTCATGCACTTTGAGGGCAACTCCTCTGAGCCCGATTTCAATCAGGCCCGCATGATCTCCTCTCATATCTGCGATGCGTATCGTGCCGGTGAGCTTGACCGTGTCGAGCTTGTCTACCACCACGCCAAGAACCGCGTGGATCAGGAGCTTCGCGTCGAGCATCTGTTGCCGCTCGATCCCGAGATGATCGCTATGGCCCACGGTCCGCGTAAGAACGAGACCGACGCCCCTAAGCGCATCTCGTCCACGTTCGAGTTCGTGCCCTCTCCCGAGCATGTTCTCGGCAAGCTTGTGCCGTCTTATATCCTGACGGTCATCTACCAGGCCCTGATCGATTCGGCGGCTGCCGAGCAGGGTGCACGCCGCAAGGCCATGCACTCCGCGACGGAAAACGCCACCGCGATCATCTCGACCCTTACCCGCACGTATAGTCGCGTGCGCCAGGCTTCGATCACGACCGAGATTAACGAGATCGTCGGCGGAGCCTCAGCATTGGAGGAACAGTAATGGCTAATAACACCGTAAAGCTTGCGGTCGAGGAAGCCACCAAGAAGACGACTGCCGGTGATGGTCGCATCGTGCGAATCATCGGCCCTGTCGTCGACGTCAAGTTTGACGGCGCGGTGCCCCCGATCTACAACGCGCTCACGGTCGAGGCCGAGACCCCGATCGGTCATCTGAGCACGATCCTCGAGGTCGAGAGCCAGCTTCCGGGCGGCGTCGTCCGCACGGTTGCCATGTCCTCGACCGACGGCCTGCAGCGCGGCCTCATCGCCACCGATACCGGTGAGCCCATGAAGATGCCCGTTGGCCCCAAGACGCTCGGCCGAATTTGGAACGTTATGGGCAAGCCCGTCGACGGCAAGCCCATGCCCGAGGTGGAGGAGTTCTACCCCATCCACCATGCAGCGCCCCGTTTCGACGAGCTCACCACCAAGACCGAGATCTTCGAGACCGGCATCAAGGCCGTCGACCTGCTCGAGCCCTACATCCGTGGCGGCAAGACGGGCCTGTTCGGCGGCGCCGGCGTCGGCAAGACCGTTCTGATTCAGGAGCTCATCAACAACCTCGCCCAGGAGCACGGCGGCACCTCGGTGTTCACCGGCGTCGGCGAGCGTACCCGCGAGGGCACCGACCTTTATCTCGAGATGAGCGAGTCTGGCGTTATCGACAAGACCTGCTTGGTCTATGGTCAGATGAACGAGCCGCCCGGAGCGCGTCTGCGCATCGGTCTGGCCGGCCTTACCACCGCTGAGTACTTCCGCGATCGCGGCCAGGACGTTCTGCTGTTCATCGACAACATCTTCCGCTTCTCCCAGGCGGGTTCCGAGGTTTCCGCACTGCTGGGCCGTATGCCGTCCGCCGTTGGTTACCAGCCCACGCTGGCAACCGAGATGGGCGACCTCCAGGAGCGCATTACCTCGACCAAGACGGGCTCCATTACCTCCGTCCAGGCTGTCTACGTCCCCGCAGACGACCTGACCGACCCGGCGCCTGCCACGACGTTTACTCACCTCGATGCCACCACGGTTCTTTCGCGTAGCATTTCGTCGCTCGGCCTGTTCCCGGCTATCGACCCGCTTGCGTCTTCCTCCGACGCTCTCGATCCCTCGATCGTTGGCGAGGAGCACTACCGTGTCGCCGTCAAGGTCCAGGAGCTCCTGCAGGAGTACTCCGACCTTCAGGACATCATCGCCATTCTGGGTATGGACGAGCTGTCCGAGGAGCAGCGCCTTACGGTCAACCGTGCCCGTAAGATTCAGCAGTTCCTCTCGCAGTCCTTCCACGTCGCCGAGAAGTTCACCGGCAACCCCGGTGTCTACGTCCGCGTCGAGGATACCGTCCGCTCTTTTGCCGAGATTGTCGACGGCAAGGCCGATGACCTGCCCGAGCAGGCTTTCCGCTATGCTTCCACGATTGAGGACGTGCGCGAGCGCGCCCGCAAGATGGGGGAGAAGTAGGTTATGCGTATCCGCATCGTGTGCCCCGTGAGCTGCGCCTATGAGGGCGACGCTGCGTTTGTGTCGATTCCGTCCACGGATGGCGAGTTTGGCGTCCTGCCTGCTCACTCCAGCGAGATTTGCACGATCGACCGCGGTTACGTTCGCGTTTCCGATAAGGCCATGGGCACTGTCGACCACACGTTTGCCGTGGCCGGCGGCTATGCCCAGGTTGCGGACGATGTCGTGACCGTTCTCGCCGAGCGCGCTTGCGATTTGGCGACCGTCGATGCCGACAAGCTTAAAGCTGATATTCAAGGTTTTGAAGAGAAGCTGGGTAATTTGTCGGAGGATGATGCACGCCGCGCCTACCTCTATAATGAAATCGCATGGTGTAAGCTCAAGCTTGCCCAATAGTCAAACGATTTAGCGTTCGACCATTTGCGAACACATCATGCCCGGGATGGCCCAGCCACCCCGGGCATGCTTTTTGAAAGGGTAGACCTTGGATATTATCCGCGTTGAGGGTGGCCACGCCATCGGAGGCTCCGTGCCCGTCTCGGGCGCCAAGAACTCCGCGCTCAAACTCATGGCGGCAACGCTTCTGGCGCCGGGCAAGACGACGCTGCAGAACGTGCCCGATATTTCCGATGTCCACGTGATGGGCAAGGTGCTCAAGGGCATGGGCGCTACGATCGATGTTCTCGACGAGCACACGCTCGAGATTGATACCTCTCAGGTCGATTCATGGGAGGCCCCCTACGAGCTCGTTGCCAAGATGCGCGCTTCCACCGCCGTCATGGGACCCCTGCTGGGCCGCTTCCATCGCGCCAAAATTGCCATGCCGGGCGGCTGCAACCTGGGTGCTCGCAAGATCGATATGCACATTCTTGGTCTTGAGGCCCTGGGCGTTGAGTTCGATACCGCCCACGGTTACATCAACGCTAATGCGCCCCAAGGTCTGCGCGGTACCACCGTCACGCTCGAGTTTGCCAGCGTCGGTGCGACCGAGAACCTCATCATGGCCTCTGTGCGCGCACAGGGCACCACGGTTATCGACAATGCCGCCCGCGAGCCCGAGATCGTCGATCTCGCTAACATGCTCAACGAGATGGGCGCCAAGATTGTTGGCGCCGGTACGCCCGTCGTGACTATCGAGGGCGTGGAAGAGCTGCATCCTGTTACCCATCGCGTGGTGGGTGATCGCATCGAGGCCGGTACCTTTATCGTTGCCGGTGCGTTGATGGCCGACGATCGCGGTGTCGATGTCACGGGCTTTTGCCCCATTCACTTGGGCATGGTGCTCAAGAAGATGGAGCTCATGGGTATCGACTGCGAGCGCGTCGAGGATGGCGTCCATGTGAACCGTGCCGAGCGTATCAAGCCGGTCGACATCCAGACGCTTCCGTTCCCCGGCTTCCCGACGGACATGCAGGCGCAGATTATGGTGCTCTCCGCCCTTGCCGACGGCAGTTCTGTTATTACCGAAAACATCTTCGAGAATCGCTTTATGTTTGCCTCTGAGCTGGTGCGCATGGGTGCCGACATTCGTATCGAGAGCCATCATGCCATGATTCATGGCGTCAAGGGCTTCTCGGGTGCACAGGTTACCTCGCCCGATCTGCGCGGAGGAGCGGCCCTCGTCGTAGCGGGCTTGATCGCCGACGGGACGACCGAGGTTTCGGCTATCCATCACATCAAGCGCGGCTACGAGCAGTTTGTCGAAAAGCTGCAGGCGCTCGGCGCGCATGTCGAGCATGCTACCGTCCCCGATCCCGTCATCTACTAATACAGGTTGCCTATGTTTAATAAAAAGCCCCTCGCAGATACCACCACCCGAAGACCCTCAACTGGTGCGCAGGCCAAGATCTACAGTCGCGATAACGTGGCTCGCTATTCCGAGCGCGCTCGCCAACGTCGTCGTAGCCACACGATTCGTCACGTCGCGCTCATTGTCGTGCTTGGCGTACTGTTGAGTGCCACTACCGCTGCCGGCCTGTGGTTTGCCACCATTATGGGCAAGCTCGGCGATTCTAATGTCATTACCGACAATCTGCGTCGGGTTCTGGTTGACACCGATGAGGCAAAGGATCCGTTCTACGTGCTGCTTCTTGGTACCGACGGCCGTCCGGGCGAGGATACGTATCGTGCCGACTCGATTATCCTGGCACGCATCGACCCCACGCAAAAGCAGGCGACGCTCATTTCCGTTCCGCGCGACACCAAGGTCGAGTACAAGGGCGAGACCATGAAGATCAACGCCTGCCATACCGTTGGCGGCGCCGAGGCCATGGTCGAGGCGGTCAACGAGCTGTGCGGTGTTCAGATTTCCCACTATGCCGAGGTCAGCTTCGACGGTATGCAGGCGCTGATTGATTCGGTTGGCGGTATCGACATTAACGCAACCGATGATGTTGACGACCCCGAGCACCTGGATATTAAGATTACCGCTGGCCAGCAGCATATGGACGGTGCCACCGCCCTTACCTATGCCCGCTGCCGCTACACCTATGCCGACGGCGATTACACGCGCATGCGCCACCAGCGTCAGGTGCTTGGCGCCCTTGCCAACCAGATTCTCAATAACTTCGATGCCACGAAGATCTTTGGCCTGGTTAATTCGCTGTCCGATATGCTCGTAACCGATATGAGCGTTCAGGATATCGTGGCTACGGTCAATGCCATGCGCGGTATGGATGTCGACGGTATCTACTCGGCCAACCTGCCCTCGTACGCCGACGACAGCACCATGATCGACGGTGTGAGCTACGTCTTTGTCTACGAGGACGAACTCAAGGAAATGATGGAGCGCGTCGATGCCGGCAAGGATCCCAAGGGTCCCAACACCATGGGTCTTTCCGACGGTTCCAGCTCTACGATCGGCGACCTGAACAACAACACGTCTGACGACTACGCAAACGGTACCGCAACCTCATCGGTCAGCTCTGACGATTCCGATGACTCAAGCGATTCGAGCGATTCGGACTACTACGAAGAGCCCACCGGCGACGGCAACGGCTACGAAGCCAACTACTAGGGTTACGCGGTTTTACCAAACCGCGTAACCGCTTGACGCTGCGCGGGCCGCATTTGGACAATCTGACGTTCAACTTCAAGGGCGCGACCAGAAGGTCAGCGCCCTTTCGTTAAAGGCTTTAGCCTGTGCGGGGCGCGCAGCGCGCCGCATCAGAAACCACCCGCTATGCGGGTGGGGACAACCGGCTTTACAAAGCCGCCCCCTCGCCGGACACTTGCGATTGTTCAGGCCGCAAGGAATCCGAGTCGAGAGGGCGGTGGTGGCGTATGGCCCAGAAGGCCTACAGCCTGTCGCACACGAAGTGGATGTGCAAGTACCACGTCGTGTTCACGCCGAAGTATAGGCGCAAAGTCATCTACAACCAAATAAGGTCCGACCTTGGGGAGATCTTCAGGAAGCTCTGCCAGTACAAGGGGATAGAGATCATCGAGGGGCACCTGATGCCCGACCACGTCCACATGCTGCTGGCGATACCGCCGAAGTACAGCGTGTCGAGCGTGATGGGCTACCTGAAGGGGAAGAGCTCGCTGATGGTATTCGACAGGCACGCGAACATGAAGTACAAGTTCGGCAACAGGAAGTTCTGGGCCGAGGGCTACTACGTTTCCACCGTCGGCCTGAACGAGGCGACGATCGCGAAGTACATCCGGGAGCAGGAGAAGGCCGACATCGCGCTCGACCGGCTGAGCGTCAAGGAGTACGAGGACCCCTTCGATAGGGGGCCGGGGCGCAAATAGCGCCGGTTTGACCGGCCCGTCACGGGTCAACCTGCAGTGCGGCCCGAACCCCGTGAGGGCCGGCGCCTTTAGACGCGTGCCGGAAATCCAAGGGTTATACCCTAAGAGCAAACCACCCCTTTTAGGGGTGGTTTTGATTTCACGTCACCTTGTCTCAAATGCGACCCGCTCGCTGCCCGTCCTCAACCTGCGACGTTAGTCATTGGGGACGTTCTTAAACGACTGGTCAAAGGGGACACTCTTGATGCACTTGGCACTTGGGGACGTTCCTTTTGTGCCGGCAGTTTGGGACACTCCTTGCGTTAAGAGGCTGGCGTGCGTCAACCTGTTCTCATTGCAGCAAAAAATCGCCCCGTTCTTGGTTGAGGACGGGGCGATTCGTCTTTTTGACTTGTGCAGCCAGGCTTATGCAAAGCGGGCGACGAGCTCCTGGAGCACGTCGGTCATCTTGACGAGCGAACTGACCGGGACGAACTCGTTGACGCCGTGGTAGCAATAGCCGCCGGTGGAAAGGTTGGGGCAGGGCAGACCGCGGAACGACAGCTGAGCGCCGTCGGTGCCGCCACGAATCGGCAGCACTTGGGGCTCAACGCCGCAGGCAAGGTAGGCTTCCTTGGCAACATCAATAAGCTCGGGATAGTCACGAACGATCTCGGCCATATTTCGATACTGCTGCTTAATCTCGACCGTCACGCGCTCCTCACCCAGACGCTGGTTGAGCATCGAGGCGGCGGCATCAATAAGGTCGAGTTTCTGCTGGAACTTGGCGGCATCGTGATCACGGACGATATAGCGCGCCGTGGCGTGATCGACGGTCGCAGATACACCCTCAAGGTGATAAAAGCCCTCGTAGCCTTCCGTATACTC
This sequence comes from uncultured Collinsella sp., assembly GCA_958451615.1. Taxonomy (GTDB): domain Bacteria; phylum Actinomycetota; class Coriobacteriia; order Coriobacteriales; family Coriobacteriaceae; genus Collinsella. The sequence continues at coordinate 81,735 of CAUDQR010000009.1, forward strand.
CGGGCGCTGCACGTAGGGGAGCAACGCGTTGAAGTCGCAGAACAGATTGCCTGCGTTGACCATACGGCCCTTGGCGTCGCCCGGGTGGATGGACTGGCCCTCAAAGCGGATGGTCGCCTCGGCGGCGTTAAAGCACTCCCACTCCAGCTCGCCGATGGGGCCGCCGTCGACCGTGTAGGCGTACTTGCAGCCAAAGGTATCGATATCCAACAGCTCGGCTCCGTGACCGATCTCCTCGTCAGGGCAGAAGCAAATGCCGAGTGCGGGATGGGGCAGAGAGGGGTCCTGAGCGATACGCGCGACAAGCGACATGATCTCGGCGACGCCTGCCTTGTCGTCCGCGCCCAGCAGCGTGGTGCCATCGCTGCAGACCAGGTCCTCACCCGCGAGGTCGTTCAGGGCGGGAAGCTTGGCGGTACTCATGGCAACGGGCTTACCGTCAACCGTGCCGCAGACCAGGTCGCCGCCTTCGTAGTGTACGATGTGCGGCTTCACGCCGGCGCCCGGTGCAACTTCGGTGGTGTCGAGATGGGCGATCAGGCCAAGGGCGGGCTTGTCCTCAGCGCCCGCACTTGCGGGGATATGCGCGCAGACATAGGCATGCTCGGTCACGTGGGCATCTTCCGCACCAAGCTCGCGCAGCTCTTCAGCCAGCACGTTGGCAAGGTCAAACTGAACGACGCTCGAGGGTACCTGGTCGCAGTTTGCATCCTCGGACTGCGTGTTGATCTGGACGTAGCGCAAAAAGCGCTCGAGGACATCGGGGTTCGTGGTGGTGTTTTCCATAAAGACCGCTCCAATCTTGGTCGTCGTGTGCAACAAGAACTCTAGCACGGTATGCCACGGCATACCGCGACGCTTGGATGGGGTAGAATCAGCCATTGAATGCAGAAGGGACGGAAGATCATGGATACGACAAATAGCTCGCGCGAACTACATCTGACGGTGGCGAACGAAGACTACTTGGAGTGCATGGTTCGCATTGAAAGCGAAGAGGGGGAAACCAACGGCGTGCGATCGGTCGACATCGCGCAGCGCCTTGGCGTCTCCAAGGCATCGGTCAATAAAGCGGTTTCGGCGCTCAAGGCATCCGAGCTTGTCGAGCAATCGCACTACGGCAAGGTAGTCCTGACCGATCGCGGCCGCGAGGTTGGCACGGCTATCTGGTACCGTCATCGCCTCGTCCGCACGTTTTTGGTTCAGGAGCTCGGTGTCGAATTTGAGCGAGCCGATTCCGAGGCCTGCATGATGGAGCATGCGCTATCCGAGGACACGATGAACCGCTGGCTCGCCTATCTCGAAAAGCAGGGAATCAGCGTCGAGGAATAGCGGGATATATATGGATACGAGTTATTACAATCGCTTTGGTGCCGAGGAACTTACGCGCCGCTTGTCGAGCGAGACCTTGTTGGCGCAGGGCCCCATGGGCAGTGTTCTGTTGAGTGAGTACGACGCCGCCGATATTCCACCGGCGTTTTGGAATCTGGCAGAGCCGCAGACCGTTTCTCGTATCCATCGCTTGTATGTCGCCGCCGGCGCGCAGGTACTCATTACCAATACCTTTCAGGCATCAAGCTATGCCCTCAAGCACGACCAGATTGCGCCGTCCGTGGCGGAGGTCAATCGCGGGGCCGTCGACGATGCCCGCCAGGCGCACCCTCAGCTGCTGCTGGGCTCGATGGGTCCGATCGGTATTGAGTGGTTTGCCGAGGACTCGGCCGAGTTTCGTGAGATCCGAGGCATTGCGCGCGAACAGGCGCACGCCTTGCTCAATGCTGGTGTTGACGGTCTGCTGATCGAGACGGTGACGTCTATCCGTAATTTGCAGCCCATGCTTGCCGGCGCCCGAGATGCCGCCGACGGCATGCCTGTTCTGGTGAGTTTTGTCGTTGACGATAAGGGCGACCTGTTGGGCGATGGCCTCAACATCGAGGCAGCCGTTTTGTACGCCGAAAAACACGGCGCAAACTCGGTTGGTGTTAATTGCTGTTCGCTTGCGGCCGCGAACGCGGCGGTGCCCAGGATGGTTGCATCGGCGACTACTCCCGTCACGGTGCGTCCCAACGTGGGCGATCCGGTCCAGACTCAGGATGGCCCCGTATGGCACGAGAACCCCGAAGCTTTCGCGCGCGCATGCATCGAATGGAGACATGCCGGCGCCGCAATGGTGGGCAGTTGCTGTGGAACCACGGCAATCACTACGGCAGCGATGGCCGAGGCGCTCGATATATAAAGGGCAAAACCGCTCCATACGGGGCGGTTTTTTTATTTAAAGGCTTTAGCCTGTGCGGGGCGCGCAGCGCGCCGCATCAGAAACCACCCGCTATGCGGGTGGGGACAACCGGCTTTACAAAGCCGCCCCCTCGCCGGACACTTGCGATTGTTCAGGCCGCAAGGAATCCGAGTCGAGAGGGCGGTGGTGGCGTATGGCCCAGAAGGCCTACAGCCTGTCGCACACGAAGTGGATGTGCAAGTACCACGTCGTGTTCACGCCGAAGTATAGGCGCAAAGTCATCTACAACCAAATAAGGTCCGACCTTGGGGAGATCTTCAGGAAGCTCTGCCAGTACAAGGGGATAGAGATCATCGAGGGGCACCTGATGCCCGACCACGTCCACATGCTGCTGGCGATACCGCCGAAGTACAGCGTGTCGAGCGTGATGGGCTACCTGAAGGGGAAGAGCTCGCTGATGGTATTCGACAGGCACGCGAACATGAAGTACAAGTTCGGCAACAGGAAGTTCTGGGCCGAGGGCTACTACGTTTCCACCGTCGGCCTGAACGAGGCGACGATCGCGAAGTACATCCGGGAGCAGGAGAAGGCCGACATCGCGCTCGACCGGCTGAGCGTCAAGGAGTACGAGGACCCCTTCGATAGGGGGCCGGGGCGCAAATAGCGCCGGTTTGACCGGCCCGTCACGGGTCAACCTGCAGTGCGGCCCGAACCCCGTGAGGGCCGGCGCCTTTAGACGCGTGCCGGAAATCCAAGGGTTATACCCTAAGAGCAAACCACCCCTTTTAGGGGTGGTTTTGATTGCCTGCATGTCCTCGGCAGCATTTGCCCAAATGGTGAATGCTGGTGCCGGCAGGTTGCCGAGCGTGTATCGCGGGTATACCTCATGCGTACCATGATCCAAACACTGTGAGGTGTCTGCGCGTGTGCGCGATAATTCATTTTGGAACTGACGGTTGGCGCGCTCGCGTCGATGAGGACTTCACTGCCGATAACGTTGCCCGTATCGCCGATGCCGTCGGCGAGTTGTGGCAAAAGACCAATCCGGGCAAAACGGTATATATAGGGTTCGACACTCGGCCCCTGGCGCGCGAGTTCGCTGAGCTTGCGGCGGGTGTGCTAGCAGCGCACGGGCTAGACGCCGTGCTCGCTTCGCGACCTGTTCCGACCCCTGCCCTTACGTGGGCGGCGGCTTATGACGGTGAGGCGTGCGGCGCGCTCATGGTGACGGGGTCCCATCATCCGCAGGGTTATCTGTGTCTCAAGATTCGCATGGGTGACGGCTCGACCGCCAACCAGGATGTCATCGAAGAGCTCGAAGAGACCATGGCTCCCGAGCCAATGGGGATCGAGGGGCAATATCGCACCGCGGATATCATTCCTGACTATATGCAAGCGGTGGCATCGTTTGTCGATGCCGAAGCCATCCGCGCCGCGCACCTGCGCGTGGTTGTTGACCCCATGGGCGGCGCAGCCCAGGGCTATCTAGCCGACTTGCTGCGCGAGCTTGGCGTTGAGGTGCACGAGATTCACGCCGGGCAGGCGCCTGACCAAGAAGATATCTGCCCCGACCCCGTTGAGCCGTGGGTGGACGCTTGCGAGCATACGGTTATCGAGGACGGAGCTTGCGCTGGCCTGGTGACCGACGGCGACGCCGACCGTATCGGCGCGGTTGACGAGCGCGGCAGATATATACATCCGCATCAGATCATGGCGCTCGTTTTGGGCGACTTGGTTCAATTTCGTAATTTGGAGGGACGCGTCGTCGTCAATCTTTCGTGCTCGACGCTCGTGCGTCGCATTGCCGAGGCGCTTGGCTGCCGCGTGACCGTCAAACCAGTCGGTTTCAAATATATAGCGGCAGAGATGAAGAAGGGTGGCGTCCTCATAGGCGGCGAGGAAGCCGGTGGTATCGGCATCGCCGCGCATTTGCCCGAGCGCGATGGAATCCTCGCCTGTCTGATTCTGTGTGAGCTTATGGCAAAGACGGACGCGCCTTTGGGCGTTCTGGTCGACCAACTCGAGGACAGTTTTGGTAAGACGAGTTACGGTCGACGCGATTTGCGCCTTGAGGCCGAAGATGCCGAAACGTTACGAACCCTGCTGCCGGGCGTAAACCCCAAGTCGATTTGTGGCAAGGTGCCGCAAAACGTTAGTCATATGGATGGCTTGCGTTTAGCATTCGAGGATGACACGTGGCTGCTGGTCCGTCCTAGCGGGACCGAACCAGTGGTGCGCGTCTACGCCGAGGGGTTCTCGGTGGAAGAACGTGATGAGTTGCTCGATGCTGGCTGTGCTTTAGCTAGGGGAACGTATCCGCTTTAACCATGAGACTGCCTTATATAAAGAGATGCTCGGCGAGCGGTAGTTAACGGCTGGCAAACGTTAGTCGGATCCCAAATTGTGTAGGAAATGTGTACGCCCAGATTCCCGCCCCCGGCGCCCCTCCGGTCTGGCAATATATCTCCTTGCCGCGCGGC